>JALOAT010000033.1 GCA_023228645.1 Gammaproteobacteria bacterium
GTCCCCACGAGATCCACCAGTTTCCAGCGGCACCGTTCAAATACAGCAGCCCAAGCAGCACCCCGCCAACTAGCACGATCCATCTTGCTGCTTGCCGAAGGCTGCCCATGGTCTTCTTACGTATAACTATTAATTGAACGTCCGATCTACCAATATCAACGTCATCTGCACCACTCCATTGCCGATTTTTCCTTGAGTGGCGCGGTGTTGGCCGCATCCGGCCATGCCGGAAATATACGGCAATTTGACCATTCAACATAGATGAACGGCAAATCGCCATCTAACACGCTTTACAGGGCGGATACGCCCAGTTGCTTGTTCTGAAGTCTTAGCGTTCGACTCGGTCATCGTGGTTCTGGATGAAGGCAATTTTGAGCCGGTGCCCCACCAGGGGCATCGGTACAGGTCGTCGCCTGTGAAAGCCGAGCTAGGCGAGATGTGGGGTGGACACACGGCGTCTCAGCAGGCTCGGGGGTGCAGTTGGGTCGGTGCGGGGGCGGAATCGCGGCCCTAGGCCGCTCCTACGGGATGGTGTTCCTGGGATTGGTGGTCCGGGGCATGGGCGGCGGCCACGCTCGGGAGCATGTTCTATGCTTTGTCCGTCACGGATGACCGTGCGAGGGATGTCTCTTCATGGTGGCACGGATGCTCTGCGCCCTGCTCACGCTGTGCGTGGGCGTGGGCGCCCTTCATTTACCGCGGGCGGCGGCGGGGATTGTTACCACAGAGGCGCTGTTTGCCGCTGACAAGCGTGACGAACTGCGTACGCTGCTGGCCCGCGACGATCTGCGCGCCCGGCTGACAGCGCTCGGCGTCGACCCGGCCGATCTGGAGGCGCGCGTCGCGGCGCTCACGCCCGAGGAGACCGACGAACTGGCCGCACGCCTCGACGAACTGCCCGCCGGTGGGGATGTGCTGGGCGCCGCTATTTTTGTGTTTCTGGTGCTGCTGGTGACGGACATCCTCGGCTACACCGACGTCTATCCCTTCATCACCCGTACCGTGAACGGTGACAAGCGGGTGGTCGAGTGCGTTGATCCGGAGAATCGTCCCGCGGTGCGGGCAATGCGCTGAGCCGTTGTCTTGATGGATACCCCCGATGTGTTGCCCACGTGCGCCACGCCTTCCGTTGTAGGTCAGGTTGCGCGCAGCACTACCTGACATTCCGCGGTGAAGATGTCACGTAGCTTCGCAACGTGACCTACGGGCTGAATTGATCCCCTCTCCCCAACCCTCGGCAACCGCTCCCTGCGTCGCTCTCGACCGCCTGCTCCCGGCGCGGTCTACCTCCCCCATCCATGGGGTCGTACTTCGCGCATCCATGCGCTCGTCTCCCTTACCACTCGGTAAGGACAGAAACCCTTGAGCCGAGGCGATGCATCCCCGCTTGACAGCTCCGGCGTCGGGCGTAAGCTAGTAATCGATTACTTTCTTTCGTGAGATACCGATGTCCCGTCATCCCAAGCATCTGCCGGCCGAGGCGCGTCGTGAGGAGACGGTCGCGGCGGTCATTGATCTGGCTGCGGAACAAAACCCCAGCGAGATCACCACTGCGGCCATCGCCAAGCGCATGGGCCTCACTCAGGGCGCGTTGTTTCGTCATTTCCCCAACAAGGACGCGGTGTTGCAGGCAGTGATGGACTGGGTGGCGGCGCGGTTGCTGGCGCGGGTCGAGAAGGCGGCGGCGGGCGCGCCCGACGTGCGCACCGCCCTCGAAACCATGTTCATGGCGCACATCGGGTTCATCACCGAACACCCGGGGGTTCCACGGGTGATGTTCGGCGAATTGCAGCGTGCGGAGAATACACCCGCCAAACGCATGGCCACGACCCTGATCGAGCGTTACGGCAAGCTGCTCAGGGCCTTGATGAAGCGCGGCAAGGAAAACGGTGAGCTGGCGGCCGATCTCAACATCGACGATGCCGTCGTGCTCTTCATCGGAACCGTCCAGGGCCTGGTGATGCAGTCGCTGCTCGCCGGTGACGTCACACGCATTCGCCGCCAGGCGCCCGGCGTCTTCGCCGTCTATCGCCGCGGCATAGGAGCCTGCAAATGACGCACTTGCCACTGCAACGGCGCACCCTGGCGCTGCTCGCCGTCGTCCTGCCGCTACTCGCACTTTTCGTCTATGTGGCCGTGCGATCCGGCCCCCTCGCACCGGTGGCGGTCACGGCCATCACGGTGCAGGAAGAGGCCATCACACCGGCCCTGTTCGGCACCGGCACCGTGGAGGCGCGGTATACCTACAAGATCGGCCCCACCTACGCCGGGCGTGTGATGCGGCTGGATGTGCAGGTGGGCGATCGGGTGGCGGCCGGCCAGGTGCTCGGTGAAATGGACCCGGTCGACCTCGATGATCGCATCCGTGCCGCGGAGGCAGGATTGAAGCGCGCGCAGGCGGTGCTGCGCGAGGCCGAAGCACGCAATACCTTTGCGCAAGCACAGGCGCGACGCTATGAGGGACTGCGTGCAGAGGGCTTGGTGAGCGAGGAGATGTTTGCCGCCAAGTTACAGGAACGGCAAATCGCCGAGGCCGCGCTGGCGGGCGCGCGCGAGGAGATCGCCCGGTTGCAATCGGACCGCCAGGCCCTGCGCGCGCAGCGGGCCAACCTGCGCCTGACGGCGCCGGTGGACGGGCTGGTGATCGCGCGCGCGGCGGACCCGGGCACCACGGTGGTGGCCGGGCAGCCCGTGGTGGAGGTCATCGACCCGACGCGCTATTGGATCGACACGCGCTTCGACCAGATCAGCGCCAACGGCCTGCAAGCGGATTTGAATGCGCACATCGTGTTGCGCTCCCGCTCAAACGAACACCTCGCCGGACGGGTGCTGCGTGTGGAGCCGCGCGCCGATGCGGTCACCGAAGAGACCCTGGCGAAGGTGGTGTTCGCGGAGCTGCCGCAGAACCTGCCGCCGCTCGGCGAGTTGGCGGAGGTCACGGTGGCGCTGCCGGCCTTGCCCGCGGCGCCGGTGATCCCCAATGCCGCCATCAAGCGCATCGACGGCCGCCTGGGCGTGTGGCTGATCAGGGATGGCGAACTGGCGTTCACGCCGGTGGCCTTGGGCGCCAGTGATCTCGACGGCCGCGTGCAGGTCCGCCGCGGCGTGAAGGCCGGCGATCGGGTGGTGGTGCACAGCGGGCAGGCGCTCAGCACCAAGAGCCGCATCCACGTGGTCGAACGCCTCACGAAGGCCTCGCCATGATCAGCCTCGCCGGTCGGGACATCCTGCATTCCTGGGGCAAGTTCATCTTTACCGGCGTCGGACTCGGCCTGTTGATCGGCGTCACCCTGGTGATGGCGGGCGTCTACCGCGGCATGGTCGAAGACGCCAAGGTGCTGCTCGACAACAGCGGCGCCGACCTGTGGGTGGTGCAAAAGGACACGCTCGGTCCCTACGCGGAATCGTCCAGCGTCTATGACGATCTGTGGCGCGGCATCGCCGTGCTGCCGGGGGTCGCGCGCGCCGCCAACGTCACCTACCTGACCATGCCGGTGCGCAAGGGCGACAGGGACGTGCGGGCAATGGTCACCGGCATCGTCGCGGGCGGCCCCGGCAGTCCCGGCTGGCCGCCTTATCTGGTGGCCGGGCGACAGATCACGCGCGGGCATTACGAGGCCGTCGCCGACCTCGCCACGGGATTCGCCCTCGGCGACCGCATTCAGATCCGCCGCCAGCACTACACCGTGGTGGGGCTGACCCGCCGCATGGTCTCGTCCAGCGGCGATCCCATGGTGTTCATTCCGTTGAAGGGCGCACAGGAGGCGCAGTTCCTCAAGGACAACGACGCCATCCTCATGCAGCGCCGCCGCACGGCGCAGAATCCCACCTTCGCCCAGCCGGTACCGGGCCTCCTCGATGCCGTGGTCGCCACCCAAACCGCCAACAACTTCGTCAATGCCATCCTGGTCCAGGTGCAGGACGGGCACCTGCCGCAGGACGTGGCCGAACCCATCCGGCGCTGGAAGCGCTTGCAGGTGTACGACCGCGCGCAGATGGAACAGATCCTGGTGGGCAAGCTCATCGCCACCTCGGCCCGGCAGATCGGCATGTTCCTGGCGATCCTGGCCCTGGTGAGCGCCGCCGTGGTGGCGTTCATCATCTACACGCTGACCATGGACAAGATCCGCGAGATTGCCGTGCTGAAACTGATCGGCACCCGCAATCGCACCATCGCCGCATTGATCTTGCAGCAGGCCATCGCCCTCGGGGTGATCGGCTTCGTGGTCGGCAAGATTACCGCCACCTTCGCGGCGCCGATGTTTCCGAAATACGTGCTGTTGATGCCGTTCGATTCGCTGACGGGATTTTTCGCCGTCCTGGTGATCTGCGTGCTGGCGAGCCTCATCGCCATTCGCATCGCCCTGCGCGTAGACCCGGCCGAGGCCATTGGAGGATGAGTGGGTAAAGGCATTCGCATCGAAGGGCTGCGCAAACGTTACGGCGCAGGCGATACCGCCGTCGACGCCTTGCGCGGCGTCGACATGGTGGTGGCGCCTGGTGAAGTGGTCGGGCTGGTCGGGCCTTCCGGGTCCGGCAAGAGCACACTGCTGAAGTGCCTCGGCGCGGTCATCGAACCCACCGCCGGGCGCATGACCCTCGGTGATGAGGTGATTTATGACGACCGCTGGAAGGTCCGTGATTTGCGCGCCCTGCGGCGCGACCGCATCGGCTTCGTGTTCCAGGCGCCGTATCTGATCCCGTTCCTCGACGTCACCGACAACGTCGCGCTGCTGCCCATGCTCGCCGGTGTACCCGATGGCGAGGCGCGCCGCCGCGCGCTGGAACTGCTCGGCGCCCTGGACGTGCAACACCGCGCCCGCGCCATGCCCTCGCAGCTCTCCGGCGGCGAACAGCAACGCGTGGCCATCGCGCGCGGACTGGTCAACCGCCCGCCGGTGATCCTCGCCGACGAGCCCACGGCGCCGCTGGATTCACAGCGCGCCATGGCGGTGATCCGAATTCTTAACGACATGGCGCGCAAGTTCGAAACGGCGGTCATCGTCGTCACCCACGACGAGAAAATCATCCCCACCTTCCAACGCATTTATCACATCCGTGACGGTGTGACCCACGAAGAGGCCGGTGAAGGGCGCACCCCGGCGTGAGCATGCGCCGGTGGTCGACTCAGCGCGCGCGCAGCCAGTCGTGATACCAATCGCGGGCCAGCTCGGCGACGCTCTGCAACGCGCCGGGTTCGTCGAAGGTGTGTCCGGCGCCCGGCACCAGGGCGATGCGGTTTTCGCCGCGCAGGAAGGTGGCGGCGTGGCGGTTGACTTCGAGGCCGCGCACGTCGTGACCGCCGACGATGAGCAGCGTGGGCGCCTTCACCCAGGGCAGTGCATTGCCGGCGAGATCGGGCCGGCCGCCCTGGGACACGATGGCCTGCACGTTGGCGGCACGCTCGGCGGCGGTCGCCAGCGCTGCGGCGGCGCCCGTGTCGCTGCCGAACAGGCCGACGGGTAATGACTTGAGCGAGGTCTGCGTGCCTGCCCAGTCGACGGCGCCCGTGAGGCGATCGGCGAGCAGGCCCACGTTGTGGCGGATGAGGCCGGTCTCGGTGTCTTCGCGGTATTCCTCCACCGTGAGCAGATCGAACAGCAGGGTCGCATAGCCGTTCAGGTTCAGCTCGTCGGCCACATAGCGATCGCGATTGCTAAAACGCGTGCTGCCGCTGCCGTGCGCGAACACCACCAGGCCGCGCGCATGCGCCGGCACATCCAGAAAACCGTCCAGGTGCGTGCCGGCCGCATCGACGATGACGTCACTCATCAGTGTTCCGTGTCGGCCAAACCGTTCAGCGCTTCGGGCGGCGCCGTGACGCGAAACCGCATGAGCAGCGTCGAGCCGTTCATGGCATCGACGCGCAACCCCTCTTCCGCCCCGCTCGCCTCGGTCTCCACGAACAGGCGGCGCGGTGCGCGCAGGGCGTGTCGGGATAAGGCATGTTCGAGCCCGAGCACGATGGCGAGCTGTTCGCCCTCGGCATCCACTTCCAGCTCCATACCTTCGAACAACGCGTCCGCGGTGACGAGGTGGGCCTCTGCCTCCATGGTGCGGCGCAACACCTCGGTGTCGATCACCCCCAAGGTCACCCGCCAGCCGTGATGACGCCGGCTGAACTCATCCAGGAAGGGCCGCCAGGCCGGGCGTTCGATCTCGATGCGATCCACGGCTCGCCTCAGTCAATAGGTCGGGGGGGCGTAGATGTTGAGCGTCTCCAGGGGCGCGTCGCCGAGGCAGCGCACCTCGTGACGTTCGCCGGCTTCGATCATAAGCAGATCGCCTTCACCGAGCGAAACCTCGCGCCCCTCCACCACCGCCTCGCCGCGGCCCGCCACCACGTACAACCACTGGTCGCCGGCGTGGCGATTGTCGGGGCCGCCGGTGGTCTCGCCCGGGTGCAGGATCATGGTCGCCGCCTCGGAGCGTGCGGTTTTCGCGATGATGCGGAAACCGCCCTCGGGTGACGTCACCGGAACGCGCTCCATCGTGGACAGTCCTCGCCAGGGTCCTCCAGGAACCATAGACGCCGCTTCGGGTCAGGAACTCATCAATTTTTTGAGTTGCAGGGCGTTGCGCACTGCGTGGCCTTGCTGATCGTTATTGAAGTAGGCATACACATCACGGCCACGCCCCAGGCAGTCACGGATGAAATCCGCCTCGCGGGCGAGTCGGGTGCGGCTGTAGGAACCGGTCGCGGTGGCCGCGCCGTGGTAGCGCAGGTAGACCCAGTTGCTGGTGATTTCGCGCGGGTGATCTTTGATGTGATCATGGATGCACAGCGCAGCACCGTGCCGGGCGAGCGTCGCGAACACCGCATGGGTCAGCCAGCGCGGGTCGCGCACCTCCACGGCCCAGCGATAGCGACGCGGGGCGAAGGCCAGGAAGGTGTCGAGGCGTTCCACGTTCACATCCCAGCGCGGCGGCAGTTGCACCAGGATGGGCCCGAGCACGGGTTCGAGCCGGCTGGCCACGTCGATGAAGTGGGTCACCGAGTTCTGCGGGTCGAGAAGACGCCGGCGATGGGAGCCGTAGCGGCTGAACTTGAGTGCATACAAAAAGCCCGGCGGCGCCGCCTCGCGCCAGCGCTCGAAGACGCGGGCGTCGGGCAGGCGATAGAAGGTGTTGTTGATCTCGACCGTATCGAAGCGCTGCGTATAGGCCTCGAACCAGTGCCGTTTCGCTAAGCACTCCGGATAGAGGATGCCGCGCCAGTGGTCGTACTGGTAACCGGAGGTGCCGATGCGTACCTCGCCCATGCCACGAGTTTAAGCCCGCCGTAGGCGTATGCACGGTCCGATGCATGGTGGGATTTCATCGGTGTTTTGGATCCCCTCTTCCTGTCCTTCTCCCGGAGGGAGAGGGGGTAAAAAGGGCTGGCTACAACGGCGAAATGTGACTAAGTGACAGCCCTCAGGGAGAGGGAGGTAAACGAACCGCGCAATCATCACCGCAGCGACGGGCTTCCTACACTTCCAGCATGCCAAGCGCACTCATCACCGGAGGCAACCGCGGTCTCGGCCTCGCGTGGGTCCGCGAGCTGGCGGCGGAAGGCTGGCGCGTCTATGCCACCTGCCGCCATCCGGCGGAGGCCGATGCCCTGCACGAATTGTCCCGCGGCCACGGGGATGTCACCGTCATGCGGCTGGACGTCACGTCCACGGACGACGCCTATGCCGTGCGCCGCGCCCTCGGCGACACACCGCTCGACCTGCTCATCAACAACGCCGGCACTTACCTGGAGAAGGGCGAGGTGGCGCTCGGGCGCCTGCGCTTCGACGACTGGCTGCACACCTTCGCCGTGAACACCCTGGGCGCGGCCCGCATCACCGAGGCGCTGGTCGACAACGTGGCGCGCAGTGAGCGGCGCCAGGTGGTGTTCACCACCAGCCACATGGGCAGCATCGCCGACATCGGCTGGCCCGGCGACTACTACTACCGCAGCAGCAAGGCGGCCCTGAACGCCCTGGCGCGCGGCCTCGCGGAGGAACTGCGTCCGCGCGGCATCACCCTCTGCCTGCTCCACCCGGGCGCGGTGGCCACACGCATGGGCGGGCCCGAGAGCAGCCTAACGCCGGAAACAAGCGTACGTGCCATGCACGGGCTCATCGACCGGCTCACACTGAAGGAATCGGGACGGTTCTTTCGTTTCAGCGGCGAGGTTCTGCCCTGGTAAGTGGCAGCAGTGGCGGGCATCGCCTAGCCTTTTTCGGGCGGCCCGGGAGTGCCGGGCATGACCATGCACGGAATTTGCACTATGCACGACCAACGAGACTCTGTTCCCACGGAAAACCTGGTTCCGGGCGAGGTGGCCGCGATGCGGCGCCCGGCGCGCATCCCTGCCAGCGGGCTGGAGCGGACGGCGCTCGGCCGTTTTCTGAACCTCATTGGTAAACCGGACCTGAGCGTGCGTCTGTGGGACGGCAGCGAGCTGCACAGCGGAAGACCGCCACGGGTCGAGGCCAGCATCGCCGATCGCACCGCGCTGTGGCGGCTCATGCTCAATCCATCCCTTTGTTTCGGTGAGGAGTACAGCAGTGGCGGCATCGAGGTGGAGGGTGATCTCGCCGTCTTCATGCGCGCCATTCTGCGCGCCCGCCCGGCAGCGCTGGACAGCCGCTTCCCACTGGCGCGGCTGCTGCACCGGAGCATCAACGACCTGAGCGGGTCGCGCGAGAACATCCATCACCATTACGACATCGGCAACAGCTTCTACGCGCTGTGGCTGGACAAGGAGATGGCCTACACCTGCGCTTACTACCCGGAACCGGGCGCCAGCCTGGAAAGCGCACAGTTCGCCAAATTCGATCTGGTGTGCCGCAAGCTCAACCTGCAGGCCAACGAAACCGTGGTGGAAGCGGGCTGCGGCTGGGGCGGACTGGCACGGCACATGGCACGCCACTACGGCGTCAAGGTGAAGGCCTACAACATCTCCCGCGAGCAGATCGCCTACTGCCGCGAGCGCGCGCGCCGCGAAGGCCTGGACGACCGCATCGAATACATCGAGGACGACTACCGCAACATCCGCGGTCAGTTCGATGCCTTCGTGTCCGTGGGCATGCTGGAGCACGTGGGCATGGAAAACCTGCCCGCGCTCGGACGGGTCATCGACAACTGCCTGCGTCCCCACGGCCGCGGCCTGATCCACACCATCGGCCAACATCGCGGCGAACCGCTCGGCGGCTGGATTGCCCGGCACATCTTCCCGGGCGCCTATCCGCCGACCCTGGGCGAAATGCAGACCATCTTCGAACCGCGGTTCACGGTACTCGACGTGGAAAACCTGCGCGCCCACTACGCCCAGACCTGCCTGCAATGGCTGGCGCGCTTCGACGAGCACGTGGACCAGGTGCGGGCCATGTTCGATGAGAACTTCGTGCGCGCCTGGCGCCTCTACCTGGCCTCCTCCCACGCCAGTTTCGCGGAAGGCGAGCTGCAGTTGTTCCAGGTGGTGTTCAGTCGGCCGCGCGGGTATCAGCCGCCCTGGACGCGCGCCCACCTGTATGGGGCGCGCGCATGATGCGCATCGTCGACGCGGTGATCATCGGCGGTGGCCCGGCCGGGGCCACCTGCGCGCGCGCACTGGTGGACGCCGGCCTGGACGTGCTGGTCCTCGATCGCAAGCCGTTTCCGCGCGACAAGGTGTGCGCCGGCTGGGTCACGCCGGAGGTGCTCGAGACACTGGAGATCGATCCGGCCGTCTATGGCGCGGAGCACGTGCTGCAACCCATCCGCGGCTTCCGCACCGGGCTCGTGGATGGGCCGGCCTTCGTACACCGTTATGACGGCGTGGTCAGTTACGGCCTGCGCCGCTGCGAATTCGATGATTTCCTGCTGCGACGCAGTGGCGCACGCCTAGCCCTCGGCGAAGGCCTGCAAAGTCTCGAACGTGTGCGCAAGGGCTGGCGCATCAACGGTGACATCCACACCCCCCTGCTCATTGGCGCAGGCGGGCATTACTGCCCCATCGCACGTCACCTCGGCGCGGACCTCGGCCGCAACGAGCAACCGGTAACGGCCCAGGAAGTGGAGTTCGCGCTCACCGCCGAGCAACAGGCGCGTTGCGCCGTGGCGGGCGAAACCCCCGAGCTGTACTTCACCCGCGATCTGAAGGGCTACGGCTGGTGCTTCCAGAAGGACGGCTGGCTGAACGTCGGCCTCGGCCGCGAGGCGGGTGGCCAGCTCGGCCGCGAGCTGTCGGCGTTCGTGACCTGGCTCAAGGCCGAAGGGCGCCTGCCCGACGACATCCCGTCACGTTTCCACGGGCATGCCTACCTGCTGCACCGGCGCCCAAGCCCGCGCCCGCGCTATGCCGATCGCGCCCTGCTCATCGGCGACGCGGCAGGGCTGGCCTATCCGCAGTCCGGGGAAGGCATCCGTCCGGCCGTTGAATCGGCGTTGCTCGCCGCGCAGACCCTCCTCGAAGCGGACGGCGACTACCGGGCCGTACGGCTGCGCAGCTATGACGAGCGCCTGCGGGCGCGGCTCGGCGGCGGGCGCCGTCTGGAGCTGCCGCTACCGGAACGCTGGCGCGCCGCGCTCGGCCGGCAGGTACTCGGCAATGCCACGCTCACGCGCCGCCTGGTCCTGGACCGCTGGTTCCTGCACCGTCACGTACCAGCCCTGCAGCCGGGTGCCGCCTGATTATCGGCGGCGCCGTGAACACGGTTGGCAAAAAGCGGTGATTCATCACTGGAACTGGATGGGCGTCGGCGTTATTGTCTGGACTCCCAGCCAGTGGTCCGCCGTATGTTCGACTCGCCCGAAAAAATCGCCCAGCGCTTGGCCGAGCTTCGCACGGAGCACTGCGATCTGGACCGTGCCATCGCCGCGCTCAACAACGACCCCTGCGCCGACCAGCTTCAGGTACGCCGGCTGAAGAAACGCAAACTGCTGCTCAAGGACGCCATCACACGCCTGGAAAGCGAGCTGATACCCGACCTGGACGCCTGACCCGGCAGGCATTTCGTCTATTCTCTCAACAAAACTGCGGGCGCCCGCCCGGGTTTCCACTCGCCGCCGGTCGTGGATGACCGGCCCTGCATCTAGAGGGATCTTGTGCTCCAGTCCTCCCGTGGAGGCGACGCGGCAGCCCGGCAGGAGCCCGCCCTCAACACCCACACCGAACGCGGTTGGCTGCTCGCCTTCCTAATCGCCGTGTTGTCCGGATTCGCCACGTTGCTGGCCTGGAACCAGGCGCGCGACCAGATCACCGCACGCGCCCTCGACCGTTTCACCGGCAGCGCGGAGGAGATCGGCCAATGCCTGCGCTTTCGCATGCAGTCCTTCGAGCAGGTGGTGCGGGGCGCGCAGGGACTGTTCCGTGCCTCGGATCGGGTCGAGCACCGGGCGTGGCACGACTACGTGCGCAGCCAGCGGCTGGAGGACTACTTCGGCGGCGTGCTGTCGGTGGCCTTCGCGCCCTGGGTACCGCACGACAATTACGAGGCCTTCATGCGCGACGTGGCGCGGGACTTCGTGGGGGATTTCCGGCTCGATCCGCCCGGCGAGCGCCCGTTCTATGCCCCGGTGTTCTACGTGGAACCGCAACACGAAGGCAGCCCGCCGCCTGGGTTCGACCTGCTGTCCGATCCGGTGCGCCGCACGACCTTGTTGCAAGCCCGCGAGAGCGGCGAGGTGACCCTGAGCGCACAGGTCGCCATGCCGCAACGCCGGCGTGTCACCGTAGCCCTCTATGCCCCCGTGTACCGCGGCGAGGCATACTCCGTGGAGCAACGGAAAGAGCGCCTCCTCGGCTTCGTGCTCGCTCCGCTCGACATCGCCCACTTCATGAGTGACGTGCTCCAGCGCGAATTCCCGAGCCTGCGCGTGCAGGTGTTCGACGGCGACGAAACGGGGCGGCGCCTCTACGACAGCCATCCGGACGCGGCAGGGCACGCGCCGCTGTTTACGCGCATGGTCGACGTGCCCCTGGCCCGCCACGGCTGGACCCTGCGGGTCAGCTCCCTGCCCAGGTTCGAGGAAGGCATCGACCGCAGCGCCGAAGGACTGATCCTGGGTTCAGGCACCATCATCAGCACCCTGTTGTTCGCCATCACCCTGTCGCTCGCCACCACGCGCAAGCGGGCCATGAACCTGGCGCGCCGCTACACCCAGGAACTTGATGCCGAACGCCAGCGCCTGCGCGAAATCACCGCCACCATGGGCGAAGGTCTCTACGTACAGGATCAGCGCGACCGCATCACCTTTGCCAACCCCGCGGCGGAACAGCTGCTCGGCTGGCGCCGGGACGAACTCATCGGCATGTCGAGTCGGCGCCTGGTGATCCGCAACGGCAACGGCATCGGTACCCACCGCCACGCCCTGGAGCGTGCCCGCGCCGTGGCCAAAGGCCTGCGCTTCGCCCCCGAGCGTACCGAGTTCCGGCGCAAGGACGGCCGCACGCTGCCGGTGTCCGTGGTGTCCACCCCCATTCTGCGCGACGGCAAGGCCGAGGGTTCCGTGGTGGCCTTCCAGGACCTGCGCGAACGTGTGGCTGTCGAGCAGGCCCTGCGCGCCACCGAGCAGTTCAAGGCCCTGTTCGAATACGCCAGCGAGGCCATGTTCCTGAGTGACGCCGCAGGCAATATCCTCGACGTGAACCGCGTAGGCTGCGTGAACCTCGGCTACGCGCGCGAGGAACTGATCGGCCAGCACCCCGCCCTGTTCGTGCACTGGTCAACGCTGGCCGGGGCGGATGAGGAACAGCGCTTCGAGAAGTTGATCGCGCAGCTGCGGAAAGGGGCGGTCGTCATGGCCGAGGGCGAGCTGGTCCGCAAGGACGGCACCCGCTATCCGGCCGAGGCCTCCTTCAGCGGCATCAACCATGGCGGGCAGTACCGCATCCTGGTGGCCGCCCGCGACATCTCCCAGCGCAAGGAGGCCGAGCGGCACGTGGCCGAGGCGCTCGCGGCGGTGGAGCGCTCACGGGCGGAGGTGGAGGACATCAACCGCCGCCTGGCCGAGTCCAATCGCGAACTGCAGCGCCTGTCGCGCCGCGACGGCCTGACCGGCATCGCCAACCGGCGCCACTTCGACGAATACCTGGAACTGGAATGGCGGCGTGCGGAACGCGACGGGCGCCCGCTATCGTTGCTCATCGCCGATGTGGATCACTTCAAGGCCTTCAACGACGTATACGGCCACCAGGCCGGCGACGAATGCCTGCGCCGCATCGCCCATACCATCGATGCTCAGCTGAGCCGCTCCATCGATGTGACCGCCCGTTATGGCGGCGAGGAATTCGCCGTCATCCTGCCCGAGACGCCGCTGGCCGGCGCCCTGAACATCGCCGAACGCATGCGCGGTGCCGTGATGGGCCTGCGCATCCGCCACGAAGCCTCGCCGGTTTCCGACTTCGTCACCGTGAGCATCGGCGCCGCCAGCGTCATACCGCGCCGCGGCGAAACGCCCGAACGCCTCATCGGCGCCGCCGACCAGGCCCTTTACGACGCCAAACAGGGCGGCCGCAACCGCGTGTGCCCGGCGAGATAACGAGAGGGTTCAACGCGGAGGACGCGGAGGCGCGGAGGACGCAGAGGAAAGACCTTTGTCCCGGCGCGCTAATCGCGCTTCGGAAAGGCGCCGTGCTGTCGGCTGGTGGTAAATCCGCCGGATAATTGCTTTGTCGCGCTTATGTCCCACAACTCTCCGCGTCCTCCGCGCCTCCGCGTTTTGCGCCCTCTCCTGCGCTTACTCTGGCAATTTCACCGCCGCCCCCACGGGGGCGCAGGCAGCGGCGCAGGCCGGTGATGCGGAAGGCGAGGCCGCGCCAGGTGAGGGGGCGCACGGCGCGGGTCTCGGGGATGCGGGAGAGGAAACCAATTGCCACGGCGAGGCGCGCGGCGGCGGAGATGAGGAACAGCCAGACCAGCGCGCTGGTGGGTTCGAGCACGTGGCCGCCGACGGTAATCGCGTCGGGCAGGCGTGTGGACAACCCACCGCCCAGCAGTGCGCCCGCGAAGGTGCCGATGCCCACGCTCACGTTATGCGAGGCCAGGTAGGGCACGCGCTCGGCGGAGGGCACCAGGTCGTAGAGGATGTTGGTGGCGCTCAGGGTGAAGCCGCCCCAGAACACCCCGCTCACCACCTGCACCGCGAGCAGATACCAGAAGTCGCCGCTGAACAGCCACAGCGCCGGGATCGCCGGGATCAGGAACCCGCTGCACGCCAGCACCAGACGGTGACCGAAGGCATCACCGATGCGCCCCCACATGCGCAGGGTGAGGAACTGCGCCAGCACCGAAGCGGCGGTATTGGCCATGAACTGCACGTAGGTGAAATCCAGGTCGCGCAGCATGTACACGGTGAAAAACGGCCCGGAGATGGCCACCGAGAACTGCATGAGCGCGTAAAAACCCGTGTAGCGCAGTGCGGGTGTGCCCCACCAGGCGCGCAGCCAGTCGCGCGCTGGTTTTTCGCGCCGCGGCAGCGGCGGGTCCACCATGCAGGCCATGTGATAGGCCGACACCAGCCGCGCCACCGCGGCCACCGCAAAGAGGCTCACGAATCCGGCGATGGCGTACAGTGAATCGGTGAAGGATTGCAGGATGAAGCCGCCGCCGATCAAGGCCACCAGGCCGGTGATGCTCGCCAGGCGCGAGCGGTGCGAGAAATAGCGCCCGCGGCTGCGCTCCGGGACCAGGTCGCCCATCAGGCTGGTCCATTGCGGTGTGACCAGATTGCCCGCGGCATAGAACAGGATCAGGCTGAGCAGGATGATGAGCAGCGCCCGGTCCGGATACAGGATCGGCAGCAGCGTGAGCGGCAACCAGGAAAACACCTGCACGCCCGCACCCAGCATGATGACATGGCGACGGTTGCCGAGTTGGCGGCCGATGGTCACGGACAGCAACTGGAAAAACGAGCCGATGAGCGGCGGCAGCGACGAGAGCACGCCCACTTCGGCGACCGTCGCCTTGAAATGCAGGGCGAACGCCGAAAAATAGCTCTCGCCCCCGCCCGTCATCACCGAAAAGGCGACGCCGTCGCGCAGCGAATGCTTCAGGGAGCGGTCGTGTTGCGGATTGCTGGAGTAACGCCTTGCCATGGGCCGTGGGTGCATTGTTTGCGGCATGCCTGCGGACATGCGGAGGCCCCAACCCTACGCATTTGCGAGTAGCACCGATGCGCAGAAGGTCACGTCGTGGGCGAAGTCGAGGATTCCATGGGCCGGAATGCGGAACGGCTCGTGCAAGGAGTGCTATCTCAGCAGCACCATGTTGGCGCGCGCAAAGCCGCGCAACTGGCGCATTCCTGTTTCAAGTACACGGGTCAGGGCATTGAATCGCTGAAAACGTACTGCGAAACAAGGACGCCGGCGCTGCTTGACCGCGGCGACCACGCCCTGTACATGCGGAAACAGCGCAAGCGCCACGGCCAGGCGCAGCACGAAGGAGAAGAAGAACACCCACGGCAAGGTGCTCGGCAGATCGAACCTCAACCCACCGATGACGAACACAGCCGGCAGCGTGAGCGCGATCCAGCCGCCAAGCAATGCGCCGACGAAGGTCGCCGTGTTGGACAATACCGCGTGATAGGCTAGGTAAGTGACCCGCTTGTGCGGCGGCACGAGGTCGTAAACGTGATTGCCGGCACTCAGCACGAAGCCCGACCAGACCGCGCCGCCATAGGCCTGCACCGCGAGCAGATAGAAATAATCAGTGGAAAGCATCCACAACGCCGGCAGCAGCGGCGTAAGCAGGCCGGTGATGGCGAGCACCGTGCGATGACCGTAACGGTCGCACAAGCAGCCCCAGGTGTTGAGCATCAACACCTGCGCGAGCAGCGAGGCGGCCAGGCCGACCATCAACTGCAGGTAGCTGTAATGCAGATCGCGCAGCATGTACACGGTGAAGAACGGGCTCGCCACTGCCACCGCGCCGTGCATGGCCGCATAGAACACCGTAAAGCGCGCAAATGCGGAATGCCGCACCCGCTGCCAAAGGTCCGCTTGCGGGCGGGTTTCCAGCACCGCCACCTTGCCCGGCGGGTCGTGCATCTGCGCCAAGTGCCACGCCGACACCATCCGGCCCGAGGTGGCCAGCAGGAAAATCACGGCGAAGCCGACGTAGGCGAGTCCGGCGCCATCGAACAGGTGCAGCACCAATCCGGCACACACCAGCGACAGGAGCGAGGTGAAGGTCGCCAGCCGGTTCCGAAATGCGAAATAACGCCCACGCTTGCGCGGCGACACCAGATCGCCCATCAGGCTGCTCCACTGCGGGGCGATGAGGTTGCCGGCGGCGTAATAGAAGACCGCGCAGATGAGGAACAGCGTCATGGCGTGTTCCGGAAGCAGCGGCGGCAACAGGATGATGGGCAGCCACATGGCAGCCTGAAGGCGCACACCCAGCAGGATCAACGTGCGCCGGCTGCCGAGGCGTCGTCCGAGCCAGGCGGACAGGAGTTGTGCGACAGACCCCACCAGCGGCGGCAGCGAGGCGAGCAACGCAATCTGCCCGTTGGTGGCTTTCAGGTGAACCGCAAAGGCGTTGAAGTAACTCTCGCCGCTGCCTGTCTGCACCGACATGGCGACGCCGCCGCTGACCGAATGTCTGAGCGAACGGTCGACCTGCGGATCTCGAGCGAAGCGGCGAGCCATTTCAGACACACTCGGGCTGCGGCGTGGGGCAGCTTCAATATACGTCCGGCACATGCCGTCTACCGGGAATAGTCGACACTTTCCCCGAGATTTTCACTAGGACCGATTGCTATTCTTTTTGCGCTTTGAAAAGTGCTTTTTCAGTGCGCGAAGACAAGCGGGTGGTGAGACGTGCGGCTCCCGCTTTCGGGAGCGTAGTAGGTCACGTTGCGAAGCTACGTGACATCTTAGTAGCCCGGGTGGAGCGAAGCGAAACCCGGGATTTGGCTTGTGTTTGGCCTGGGTTGTTTAATGTGGGGCTAACGCCCAAAAATTGTTTAGACGGGGGTTTTCGCCCCCCTACGACGAGGTACTTTTCTTTGCGCGGCCAAAGAAAAGTACCCCAAAGAAAGGCCGCCCGGATGCCGCGCCGCCTTCGGCGGTGCCCTGCGCTCCGCAGTCCGAATCGGGGGTCCACGACGGGGCATCCTGCCCCGGCGTGGACGGCGCGCCATCCCTGGCGCGCCCCCTGCGGGCCTCATCCGATTCGGACTGCGGTGCTCGGCGCGGCATACGGGGTTTCAAGAATCCGTCCGATATCGTGATGCTCGAAATTTCCTCGGCGAAACGTCAAGTCTTCTGGCGCGAAGCGCCTCTTGAGTGAGCGAAGCGAGCGTTCTTCGAGTCCCCTATGGCTCGCCGAGCAACGGAGCCCAAGGCGGAAACAGCCCGAAGGGGACGCGCCAGGGATGGCGCGTCGTCTGCATTCGGGGCAGGAGGCCCCGTATGCAGACCCCGCCTTGGGCGAGTAGCGCAGGGAACCGCCCGAAGGGCGGCGAGCCATCGGGGCGGCCTTTCTTTTGGTTCCTTTTCTTTGGCCGCTCAAAGAAAAGGAACCCGGCGCAGGGGGACGGAATCCCCCGTCTAAATAATCTTCGCGCGTAGCGCTTCCTTCGAATACCGCGGTATCAAACGAGACTCTGCTATCCCCGGGTTCCGCTTCGCTTCACCCGGGCTACGAGACTGCACAGAAAAGGAACCCGGCGTAGTGGGACGGAAGCCCCCGGCCTATTCCGGAACCAACCACTCCACACCCCCACTCCCCGCCTGCCCCGGATCAAGCACCGCCCGAAGCCACGGCACCAGCGCCTCCATGGCCGAATCGAACCGCCAGGGCGGGTTGAGCACCAGCATGCCGGAGCCGCGCATCCCCACCGACTCCTCGGGCCGGGTGGTCAGTTCCACGTCGAGGATCTTGCGCAGACCGCTGGCGCGGAAGCTTTCCTTGAAGCCGTCGGTGAGCTCGCGCGCGAGCACCGGATACCACACGGCGATGATGCCGCTGGCGAAGCGCCTGTGGGCGGACTGCACCGTGTCGACCACCTGGGCGTACTCGGTCTTCACCTCGTAGGAGGGATCGATGACGACCAGTCCACGCTTCTCCGCAGGCGGCAACAGCGCCTTCAGTCCCTCGTAGCCGTCCCGGTGATGCACGGCCACCTGCTTGTCGCCGGCGAACGCCTGCTTCAGCACCGGATACTCGCTGCCGTGCAGTTCCATGAGCACCATGCGGTCCTGCGCGCGCAGCAGATGGCGCGCGACGCGCGGCGAGCCCGGGTAATAACGCAGTGTTTCACCCGGCGAATTGAGTGCGGCCACGGCGGACAGATAGGGCGCAAGCGCCTCGGGCGCGTCTCCCCTTCCCCACACCAGGCCGATGCCCTCCCGGTATTCCCCGGTCTTCTCGGCCTGCGCCGCCGCAAGGTCGTAGCGCCCGGCGCCGGCGTGGGTTTCCAGGTAGGCAAACGGCGCCGGCTTTTTCTTGAGTGCCTCGATGAGCAACGCGACGACCGCGTGCTTCAGCACATCGCCCACGTTGCCGGCGTGATAACCGTGTCTATAACTCAGCATCGGAAGAAAAAGCCCAACGCAGAGACACAGAGATACAGAGGAAAAGCGAGGGGAGACGGTGTTTCCGCTCACCGCCTACATCGGGATCCTCTGCGTTCTCTGCGTCTCCGCGCCTCTGTGTTAGTCAGTTTTCTTCACCACCCGCACCTTGGAAGCGGCGAGCTTGGCGCGGTTGCGGGAGTCGTTGATGCCCTCGCCCCAGGCCAGGGCGACGCCCATGCGGCGGCATTCGAAGGCCTCGGGCTTGCCGAACAGGCGCAGGTCGGTGTCGGGCACGCGCAGGGCGTCGGCGACGCCCTCGAAGGCCACGCCCTTTTCGTTCATACCGCCGTAGATCACCGCGCTGGCGCCCGGGGAGCGCAGCTTGGCGTTCACGGGCAGGCCCAGGATGGCGCGGGCGTGCAGTTCGAATTCGCTCTGGTACTGGCTCGCCATGGTCACCATGCCGGTGTCGTGGGGGCGCGGGCTCACTTCCGAGAACCACACCTCGTCGCCCTTCACGAACAGCTCCACGCCGAAGATGCCGCGTCCGCCCAGAGCGCCGGTGATCTTGCGCGCGATGTCCTGGGCCGCAGCCAGGGCCGCCGGGCGCATGGGCTGGGGCTGCCAGCTTTCCACATAGTCGCCCTTCACCTGCACGTGGCCGATGGGGTCGCAGAAGTGGGTCTCCACTTCGCCCTGTTCGTTGAGCGCGCGCACCGTGAGCAGGGTGATCTCGTAGTCGAAATCGATGAAGCTCTCCACGATGACCCGGCCCTGGTCCACGCGGCCGCCGGCCTTGGCGTAGTCCCAGGCCTTTTCCACGTCCTCGGGGCCGTGCACCATGGACTGGCCCTTGCCCGAGGAGGACATCACCGGCTTCACCAGGCAGGGATAACCGATCCCGCCATCGATGGCCTGCTTCATCTCGTTCAAGGTGTTGGCGAAGGCGTAGCGCGAGGTGCGCAGTTCCAGGTCCTCGGCGGCCAGCCGGCGGATGCCCTCGCGGTTCATGGTCAGGCGCGCGGCGCGGGCCGTGGGGATCACCTCGGCCAGGCCGTCGGCCTCAATGCGCTCCAGTTCCTCGGTGGCGATGGCCTCGATCTCGGGCACGATGATCTGCGGGCGTTCCTGTTCCACCAGGGCGCGCAGGGCCTCGGGGTCCGCCATGTTGATGACGTGTGCACGATGGGCCACCTGCTGGCCGGGCGCGTTGGCATAGCGGTCCACGGCGATCACCTCGATGCCGAGGCGCTGCAGGGCGATGACGACCTCCTTGCCAAGCTCACCGGCGCCGAGCAGCATTACACGGGTGGCGGAAGGGGAAAGCGGGGTGCCGATGGCCATGACGGGATCCTGTAAAAAAACCGCGCTTATGATACGCGTTTGCCGCATTCGGTAGGAGCCGAGCTCTCTCGGCGGATTCGGCTTATGCGAGGTGCCGTGCTTGAAAGGGGCATTCGCCCTGAGGGCGGGCCTCTGAAAAGCGAGGTTCACCTGTTGTTTGAGTCTCTGCCCCCAGGCGGCCCTTGGGCACCGTCCGACCGGCATCTCCGTCATTGGCCGTCAGGTCTGGTAAAGTCCGCAGTTACCGTAAGTCGAAGGAGAGCATCATGCCCGAGATTGCCGCCACATCAACCCCCGTCCGCCGCGTGCGCGTCTGGGACGTGCCCGTGCGGCTGTTTCACTGGTCCCTGGTCGGCCTGATGGTCACACTGTTCGTCACCGCCGAGGTGATGGACGACGGCATCGGGCTCCATGCCCTGGCGGGCTACGCCGTTCTGGCGCTGGTGCTGTTCCGGACCCTGTGGGGATTTTTCGGCAACACCCGGGCGCGCTTCGCCGACTTCGTGAGGAACCCGCTGAACGTGCTGCGCTATACCGCCGACCTCGTGCGCGGGCGCGATGGGTATTATGTCGGCCATAATCCGCTCGGCGGCTGGATGGTGGTTGCGCTGCTGATTGTCGTTTCAGGGCAGGCGGCTATCGGCCTGTTCGCCAATGACGATATCCTGTTCGAAGGCCCGCTGGCCGAACTGGTTTCCAAGGACACCAGCAACTGGCTCACGGCCCTGCACGAGGACGTGTTCCATGCCCTGCTGGTGATGGTGGGCTTGCACGTGGCGGCCATTTTGTTCCATAAGCTGTTCCGTGGTGAGAACCTGGTGATTGCCATGTTCACAGGCAGCAAGGACACCCCCGCCGGCGAGCAGGTCGAGAATGCCGTCGGCGGCAACCCGGCGCTGGCGGCCATCCTGCTCGCGCTCTGCGCGGGCGCGGTCTACCTGCTGGTTGCGTAAGTCGATTGTGTGCCCGCCCGTCCGGGCGGGCCTATCCTCCCCAAGTCCCCGACGCCCCGGCGGGCGAGTCGCGTCGTGGGCCAAAACAAGGCGATAATGAAAGTTGGAAATGGAGAATAACGCGTGAACGAAAAGCCCAAGCTCATCCTGTCGTCATTGGACTACGACCGCCTGGAGGCCTTGCTCGAAGCCTTGCCGGCCGAAGGCTTCCCGGGCCGGGATGCCCTGGAGTTGGAGCTGGAGCGCGCCGACATCGTCGAACCGTCGACGATGCCGCCGAACGTGGTCACCATGAATTCCACGGTACGCTTCGCCATCGACTCCACGGGTGAGGAGTTCACCCTCACCTTGGTCTACCCCAAGGACATCGACGGCAACGCCGGGCGCATCTCCATCCTCGCCCCGGTAGGCAGCGCCCTGCTCGGCCTCGCCACCGGCGACCATATCGAATGGCCGCGCCCGGGAGGCGGCATGATGAAGGTGCGCATCGTCGAGGTGATTTACCAGCCCGAGCGCGCAGGTGAATTCCACCGCTAGCAAAGATGTCACGTAGCTTCGCAACGTAACCTACGCAGACCGCGAGGCACGAACCACCGACGTAGGTCACGTTGGCGCGCCAGCGCCTACGTGACAGCACCAGCAAAGATGTCACGTAGCTTCGCAACGTGACCTACGCAGACCGCGAGGCACGAGCCACCGACATAGGTCACGTTGGCGCACCGGCGCCTACGTGACGCGCGGCCGAGCACGACAACGCGAGATGTCACGCCGGCTCATCGCGGGTTCTGCGGAATACCTGCCGCGGTCACGTGCATTTCCTTCTTAAGCCTGAATTCATGTAATCCCCGCATGATTGCGGCACACGGTACCCACCGCTGCCGCCTCGGGATCACCCATGAAAATCATCCTCGCCGCATTCCTCGCCCTGGTCACCCTGCTGTGGGGCATCGATCTGCTCTCGCCCGCGCACACGTCGTCCGCCACCCTGCCCTGGCGCATCTACCAGGAGGGCCTGTTCCTCACCGGGCTGTGGTCCATCGCGCTCATGTCCCTGGCCATGATGCTCGCCCTGCGGCCGATTTGGCTGGAGCGCCCGCTCGGGGGCATGGACCGTGTCTATCAGCTGCACAAGTGGAGCGGCATCCTCGCTGTGGTGATGGCGGGGTTGCACTGGCTCATCGAGATGTCCGATGACGTGTTGAAGGCCTTGGCCGGCCGCGCCGAGCGCGGCAAACACGATTTCGAGGGCTTCACCGAGGCCCTGCGCGACAGTGGCGAGGCGCTGGGCGAGTGGGGCATTTATCTGCTGCTTGGCATGCTGGCGCTGACCCTCTGGAAGCGTTTTCCGTATCGCGCATGGGGCTGGCTGCACCGCGTCATGCCCGTGTTGTATGCCATGTTGGCCTTCCACGCGGTGGTGCTTGCACCGCCGGACTACTGGGGGCAGGCCATTGGCGCACTGATGGCATTGCTCATTTCGGGCGGCATGATCGCGGGCGCACTTTCGCTGTCAGGCCGCATCGGACGCGGGCGCCAGGTGACCGGACGCATTGTTTCGGTGTCGAGCCCGGCGCCCGACGTCACCGAGGTGACCTGTTCACTGGACGCGGCGTGGCGTGGCCATCGGGCCGGCCAGTTCGCCTTCGTCAGGTTTCACGATGGCGAGGGTGCACATCCGTTCACCATCGCCAGCGCAGACCGGGGCGATCACACGGTCACGTTCATCATCAAGGCGCTGGGTGACTACACCCACGGCCTGGCACAGCGGCTCACGCCGGGCCAGGGGGTGCGCATCGAGGGTCCCTACGGGCGGTTCATTGCAGCGCGGCACAACCGGCACGCGCGACAGGTATGGGTTGCAGGGGGCATCGGTCTAACGCCCTTCCTGGCTTGGCTCGAGGCCATGCGCAACAACCCGACGGAAGCCGTGGCCGCGGATCTGCACTACTGCACCCGCGACCGGGCGAATGACCCGTTCATTTCGCGACTGGAGAGTTTGTGCGCCGAGCTACCGCAAGTGACTCTGCATATACACGGTGCGGCGCAGGGAGAACGGCTGACGGCGAAAGATCTGGGTGATGCCGGCAATGGGCGCATCGAAGTCTGGTTCTGTGGTCCGCGCGGACTGGCGGCGTCGTTACAACAGGGATTCCGTCACCATGAGCGCAAGGTACGCCTTCACCGCGAAGCCTTCGAGATGCGCTGAACCAGTACGCTGCGCTCCAGCCAAGCGGGACGGAGCGCGGCGAGCCCGGACATCATCGCCGGTCGTTCAGCTGCCAATGGAGAACATGCGTTCGAGATCGTGGCGCGAATGGGCCTTGAAGGCGAGCAGGGTCTCTGTGTTTACGATGCCGTCGACCTTGACCAGCTCATGGGTGACCATATCCGCCATGGCTTCGTTGCTCGGCACGCGGATGATTGCCACCAGATCGTAACGCCCGCCCACGGAATACACTTCACTGATGCCCGGCAGGCCAGCGAGCGCCTGCGCCACGTCATTGACCTTCTGGCGCTCCACGTTCATCAACACAATCGCAGTGACCATTGTCGTTCTCCTCGTGCAGCCGGATGGTAGAGGCTAGCGTCCCGCTGCGGATGCGGGCACAGCTTGGGCTTAAAAAAAGGCCGCGCTCGCACGCGGCCTTTTTCCGGTCGTACGACTTACTTGTTCTTGAAATCGCTGTGGCAAGACTTGCAGGTCTTGGCGGTCGCGCCGAACTGTGCCTTCATGGCCTTTTCGTCACCGCCCTTGGCCACCGTGGCGAGCTTGGCGGCCGCGGCTTCGAACTTGTCCACCTCGGCCTTGTAGTCCTTGGCCTTGCTCCACACCTCGGGCTTGGACTTGGTGTCGCCCATATCGGAACCCTCGATGAAGTGTTCCCAGGGCATCTTGGCAAGGGCCTCCAGGTTCGCCGCGCGGGCCGCGAACGCGGCCTTGTCGAAGGGCATCTTGCCTTCCGCCATGGCACCCATGGGGCCGAAGTTGGCCTTGATCAGGGTGAAGGCGGCCTTACGGTACTGAATGGCGTCCTCGAACTGATCGGCCGAGGCAGAGAAGGCTGCACCAAGGGCGACCAGGCCGGCGAGCGCAAAAGACGTCTTCTTCATGCTTGTTTATGCTCCGGTTAGACGCGCCACCCCGATGGCGGCGCGGGAAAACACCTGGATTTTACCACCGGCCTGCAAGGGAATGTCAGCGCCGAATCACGACGTGCGGGTTTCCATTTCGAGATGTCTCATCGCGAAGCCGCGTGGATGACGCCGTTTCCCGCGAAGCTGCGCGAAAACGCGTGCAATACGACATTCCTGATGCGCAGCCCAGTGCGCCCTCTTACGACTTTTTCCTAAAAAATCGTCGGGCCGTGGCGATCGCATTGGCAGACGCCATCTGCATCGAGCGGCGCTCGGGAGGCCATCGCACAGCCGCGTGCCGTGTGCGCGACAAGAGGTGTTCGTAAGTTTGTCGGCGATACCGCAGTTGACGTGGTTCAAGAACGGCTGAACTGTTTGGTACCGCGGCCCTGCCAGCGCCACAAGGCGGTCCAAACCGGCGGCGCCCCTGTGCCCCGGGACAGTCGAAGGACCTCCATTGACCGGCCGCAGTTTTCCTACTACGATGCCACGGTTTTTAGACTACCTCTAAATACCGAACAGGAGGCAACCATGGCAGTTCTTGTCGGCCGCAAGGCCCCCGACTTCACCGCTCCAGCGGTGCTCGCCAACGGCACCATCGTCAACGAATACCACTTTTCGGCCGAAACCAAGGCCAAGTACGCGGTCGTCTTCTTCTACCCGCTCGACTTCACCTTCGTGTGCCCGTCCGAACTCCTCGCCTTCGATCACCGCATCGAGGAATTCAAGAAGCGCGGCGTGGAAGTGATCGGCGTGTCCGTGGACTCCCACTATACCCATAACGCCTGGCGCAACACGCCCGTCGACAAGGGCGGTATCGGTCCCGTGCGCTACACCCTGGTGGCTGACCTGACCCACGCCATCGCCAAGGCCTACGACGTGGAGACCCCGGCCGGTGACGTGGCCTTCCGCGGTTCCTTCCTGGTCGACCGCAGCGGCATGGTGCGTCACCAGGTAGTGAACGACCTGCCTTTGGGCCGCAACGTCGATGAAATGCTGCGCATGATCGACGCCCTGCAGTTCACCGAAGAGCATGGCGAAGTGTGCCCGGCCGGCTGGAAGAAGGGCGAGACCGGCATGCAGGCCTCTCCCGAAGGCGTGGCCGACTACCTGGCCAAGCACGGCGAGAAGCTGTAAGGCTGTACGTTCGCACGCAAGAACCGGCCGCCGCGAGGTGGCCGGTTTTTTTTGTCCGTAGCCGGATGAAACGAAGCCGAATCCGGCGATAACCGAACGCCCCACACCGCGCAACAGCGTCGACGGATTGGAGCCCCTAAGCCGCCGTCGCCAGCTTGGCGATCCCCCAAACCGCATCTCCCGTTATTCTCGGACGTGGCGGAATTTCCCGGATTCCGCTTCGCGCCATCCGGGTTACCGGTGCCTGCCCTGCAACAGCGCGAGCGGGAAATGTCCCAGTGCCTGCGCCACGGGCAAGCAGCGCTGCCCTGCTATCTCCTCGCAGACCAGTTCTTCGCCGGTGAGCACGTTATGAAAGCTTTCGAGGTGATCCGGTGCCTCCACGTACGTCTCCGTCCACACCGCCGCGCCGACCGGTGGCCGATCGTCGCCCGTGAGCATGGCCATGCAGCGCGGCACCAGCACGGCGATCACGTCCTGCTCATGGCGTCGCGCGAACGCGACCACATGGGCCGCCTGTGGACCGTCCGCGGCAAGCGGCTGGTAATCGCCGCGCAGGAACACATCAGGCAGGCTGCGCCGCAGCGCGAGCGCCCGCCAGGTGACGTAGAGCTTGGCGCGGCCGTCGTTCAGGTTTTCCATCAACTCGCCGGCAAGTTCGACACCCGACAATCGCTTGGCACCGTGTACCACGCGGCGCAGCAGGTCGCGCCGGCGCCGATAGTCCACCGGCCGCCGGTTGTCCGGGTCCACCAGGCTGAAGTCCCAAATTTCGTTGCCCTGGTAGATGTCGGGCACGCCCGGGGCGGTGAACTTGAGCAGGGTCTGGGCCAGCGAGTTCCACAGGCCGAAACGGGCGATGCGCTGCTGAAACGGCAGGAAGTCGGCGAGAAACGGATTCTGGCCCGTGTTGTTCAGCATGACCGTCACGAAGTGGCACACCGCTTCCTCATAGGCCGCATTGGGATTGATCCATGAGGTTTGCGCCTTCGCTTCCTTCACGGCCTTCAACATGTAGCGCTTGATGCGTTCGCGGAATTCGTCGAAACCGCGCTCGTCCACCGGCTCCAGCGGCCAGGCCCCCAGCAGCGTCTGGTAGAACAGGTATTCGTCATTGCGGCTGGGCGCCGGCGCCCCGTCCACGATGAGTTTGCGCGTGCGCGCAAGGCGCGCCCAGCGCGTCACGTGCGCGCGCCACTCGTCGGCCAGTTCGGAGATCACGTCAATGCGCGCCCGCACGTCCTCACCGCGCTTGCTGTCGTGGGTGGAGGTTGCGAGCATCGAGTGCGACCAGTTGCGTGCCCGCTCCAAATTGGCGTGGTGAAAGCCCGTTACCGAAGTACCGAAGCGGCGCGGATCGCCACCCACTTCATTGAGTGACACCAGCCGGTGGTAGAGGTAGAAACTGGTGTCCTCCATGGCCTTGGCCATCACCGGTGCGGTGTACTGTTGCAGCTTCATGGCAAAGCGCGCCGCATGGGCGCGCCGCATCGGGTCGTCCGAGCGCGTTTCCACCACCAGCAGGTCGCAGATGAAATCGAAGATGCTCACGTCGGCCGCCGGGCTGCGCTTCTTGGCCTGGGCCACGGCCCAGTCCACGTAGCGTCGATCGTCGTCACTCACGCGGTTCTCGGCGATGTAGGTGCGGTACACGGGGAAGCAGGCCACCAGCACGGTGAGCGCATTGCGGCAGCCGTTCAAGGTGAAGTCGCGGGTATAGCGGTTGCGCTGGGCAATGTCGTCGAGCATGTTCGACAGCACGGTAAGCTCCGAGGAGAGCTGCACGTCGATGACCAGGCGCTTGCTCTGGTACAGCACCTCGTCGAAATCCGGGTGATGCCCGAGGAAGCGTGCGTAGGTGCGTTCCAGTTCCTCCGCCGCGTCCGCATGCACGAACAGACCATTGACCAGATTCATGAAGTCATAACCGGTCGTGCCGTGCACGGGCCAGCCGTCCACCAGGCGCTCGTAGCTGGCCAGGATCTTCTCCGCCACGAAGTAGAACTCGGGCACCGCCGCTGGTCCCACCGGGCCGGCGTACGCAGGCAGCGCCGCCTGCACCTCGGTCTGCAGCCGCGCGTAGTAGTCGGGCGGGTCGTACAGGCCATCCGGGTGATCGATACGCAGCCCATCCAGCCTGCCGTCGGCGACCAACTGAAGCACGAAGCGGTGGGTGACGTTGAACACGTCCGGGATTTCCATGCGCAGACCGGCCAGATCGTTGATGTCGAAAAAACGCCGGTAGTTGATCTCGTCGGAGGCGACTTGCCAGTACGCCAGGCGATACACCTGCTCCTCAAGGATGTCGTGCAGCAGATCGAACGACGCGGGCTCGCCGGGGTCGCCGTTGATCAGCTGGACGTTCTCATCGAGAAAGGCGCCGATTTCCGGTGATTTTGCGCAGAGGTCCACGAGCTGCTGCTTGTGCACTTCCTTGTCGCGCCGGCGTTCGTCCAGCTTCGTGGCGACGGTCTCCCAGCGCGACGGCAGGTGCCCGAAGGCCGTGGTGAGCGTGAGGAACTGCGCAAGCCGCGGGTGCTCCGCGCCGAGGCGGGAACTCAGCTGCTCGATACGGTATTCCATCACCCGCGGGTAGGTGCGCGGCTCAAGGGGAAAGCGGTGATTGTAATACCACACGCTGAACTCGCCGCGGCGCGCATCGAAGGTCAGGCGCAGCTCGCCGTTTTCGAGCACGTTACCGTAGTGACCGCCGAGCACCGGCACCAGCACCTTGCCGCGCAGCTCCTCCTTGATGGGAAACCAGTCGATATCGAAGTACGTCGCATAGGCGGAAGCCGGGCCGTTTTCCAGCACGTCGAGCCACCAGGCATTGTCGTCGCCGCCGACGCCCATGTGGTTGGGCACCAGGTCGAGGATCTGCCCCATGTTGTGTTTCGCCAGGGCATCCAAATAGCGATGGAAGCTGCGTTCCGAACCGATCTCGGGGTTCAGCGAACTGTGGTCGACGATGTCATACCCATGCGGGCTGCCGCTGCGCGCACGCAGGTAGGGCGAGGCGTAACAGTGGCTCACGCCCAGTTCGCGCAGATAAGGGATCAGCGCCGCCGCATCGTCGAAGGTGAATTGGCGATTGAACTGAAGGCGGTAGGTGGCGAGGGGGATCCGTCCGTAGGCCATGGGCGTCCTTTCATTCGAACGCGGAACGGCCGTTGACCAGGATGTCGGCCTGTGCGGGCCTGCACAGATAGAACACCACCGACCAGGGCATGAGGATTTCGTTTTCGGCGAACGGGTCGGGCGTGGCGTAGAACGGAGCGAACGCGGGCAGCGTCACGTCGGCGACGGGCTCGGCGCCCAGGTTCGCCGCGAGCAAGAGGACCGTGCCGTCGGCGAGCACCCAACGTGCCGCGAGGCCGCATTCACTGAACACGGCGCTGCGCGCCTCGCGCCCGCTCACGCCGGCGAGCAACGGGACCAGATGGCGGCGCAGTTTGAGCAAGGTGCGATGCAGTTCCAGCCAACCCTGGCCGACCGCGGTGTCGCGCTCCCCCCAATCAAGCTTGGCCTGCAGGAAGGTGCTTTCGGCTCCCGGGTCGGGGATTTGCTCGCGCACCGCCGGGTCGCTGAAGGCCGCGAAGCGGGCGAATTCCGCACGCCGCCCCTCGCGCACCTTGGGCGCGAGGTCTGCGCCGAAGTCGCAGAAAAACGGAAACATTCGCCGGCTGCCCCATTCCTGCCCCATGAACAGCAGCGGCACGTGCGGGACGAGCAGCAGCAACGTCGTCGCGGCACGCAGGGCGGGCGCCGGCGCGAGCGCGCTCAGGCGTTCGCCAAAGGCGCGGTTGCCGATCTGGTCATGGTTTTGCAGAAAGTCCACGAACGCCGTCACGGGCAGATGCGCGCTGGGCTCACCGCGGCGGGCGGCGCGATAGGCCGAACGCTCGCCCTGGAAGGCAAAGCCTTCCGCCAGAACCCGGGCAAGCAGGGACACCGGCGCTACGGCGAAATCCGCATAGTAGCCTTCCTCCTCGCCCGTCAGCAGCACGTGCATGGCATGATGAAAATCATCGTTCCACTGCGCGCGGTAGTGCCGTGCAGCGCCGTTCAGGTAGTGCGCCGCATTGTTGTCGTTCTCGAGCACCAGATGCACCTGGCGGCCCGCGCAACGCTCGGCGACGCGACACCCCAACTCCTCGACGAAATCGGGGCGCGACGTATCGATGATCGCGTGCACAGCGTCGAGGCGAAGCCCATCCACGTGGTACTCCTCGATCCAATAGAGTGCGTTGTGGATGAAGAAGTCGCGCACGGTGCGGCTGGTCTGTCCGTCGAAATTGATGGCAGCGCCCCACGGCGTGCGGTGCCGCTCGGTGAAGAACGGCGACGCGAATACGTGCAGATAATTGCCCTCGGGCCCGAAGTGGTTGTGAACCACGTCCATGAACACCATCAGCCCGCGCCGATGCGCGGCGATGATCAGGCGCTTGAGGTCGTCCGGCTGGCCATAGCGCCGGTGCGGCGCGAACGGCAACACGCCGTCATAACCCCAGTTGTGTGCGCCGGGAAAATCCGCCACCGGCATGAGCTCGATAGCGGTGACACCGAGCGCCGCCAGGGCATCGAGGCGCGCCTCCACTGCGGCGAAGCTGCCCTCTTCACTGAAGGCGCCCACGTGCAATTCGTAGAAGACCGCTTCCTCCCAGGGACGCCCGCGCCACTGCGTGTCGTCCCAGGCGAAGGCGCGCGGGTCCACCAGTACACTGGGCCCGTGGACATCGTCGGCCTGCATGCGCGAGGCCGGGTCCGGCACCACCTTGTCGCCGTCGATGCGGTAGGCGTAGCGCATGCCGGCACAGGCCGGCTGTGCCGCTGCGAACCAGCCGCCGTCCTCCTCGGTCATGGCAATGCCGGCCTGCCCGTCCAACAGTAACTCGACATGCGCCGCGCCGGGCGCCCACAGGCGAAATCGCCAGCGGCCGTCGCCGAGCGGCGCGGCACCGAACGGCATGTCATGGCCACGCCGTATCATGCTCGAAGGCCTTGGCGCCCGGACCGCGCCGCGCGTGCATCAACAGCGCCAGCGAACGACCCTGCAAGGGGTACGGTTCGGCGGAGTAGAAATAACGCTCGTCATCGCGCTGCCCGAGGTTGAATGCCGTGTCCACCGCCGCGCGCCAGCGCACCCGCGTGGCGCCCACCGGCAGCTTGAACGGAATGGTCTCCCAATGCGCGTTGATGAGCAGTAGAAGATCGATGTCCTCCACGCGCCGACCGCGCTCGTCGTATTCCTCGAAGCCATCACCAGCCAGGAACATGCCCAGGCAGCGGGCAAAGGACTGGCTCCATTCCTCGTCGGTCATTTCCTGGCCGCCAGGGCGCAGCCAGGTGATGTCTTTCACGTTGCTGCCCTTGATGGGCCTTCCCTGGTAAAAGTGACGACGCCTGAGAGCTGGATGCTGCTTGCGGATGTGCATCAGATAGCGCACGAATTGCAGCAGTTCGCGGTCTTCGGTGGTGACGTTCCAGTTGACCCAGCTGATCTCGTTGTCCTGGCAGTAGGCATTGTTGTTGCCGCCCTGAGTGCGGCCGATCTCGTCGCCGGCCAACAGCATTGGGATGCCTTGGGAAAGCAGCAGGGTGGCGAGGAAATTGCGGCGCTGGCGCGCACGCAGTGCATTCACGTGGCGGTTGATGGTGGGACCTTCCACGCCGCAGTTCCAGCTGCGGTTGTGGCTTTCGCCGTCGCGGTTGTCCTCCAGGTTGGCTTCGTTGTGCTTGTCGTTGTAGCTCACCAGGTCGTTGAGGGTGAACCCGTCGTGCGCCGTGACGAAATTGATGCTGGCGTGCGGGCGTCGCCCACTGCGCTCATAAAGATCCGAGGAGCCCGTGAGCCGGTAGGCCAGTTCACCGATCATGCCGCCCTCGCCCTTCCAGTACGAACGCACCGCGTCGCGGTACTTGCCGTTCCATTCCGCCCAGCCCACCGGAAAGTTGCCCACCTGGTAGCCACCCTCGCCCAGGTCCCAGGGTTCGGCGATGAGCTTGACCTGCGAGAGCACGGGGTCCTGGTGGATGATGTCGAAGAAGGCGCCCAGGCGGTTGACCTCGTGCAGTTCGCGCGCCAGCGCGGCGGCGAGGTCGAAACGGAAGCCGTCCACGTGCATCTCAAGCACCCAGTAGCGCAGTGAATCCATGATCAGCTGCAGCACGCGCGGATGGCGCATGTTCAAGGTGTTGCCGCAGCCCGTGTAGTCCATGTAATAACGCGGCTGGTCGTGGACTACGCGGTAATAGGCCGTGTTGTCGATGCCGCGGAAGGACAGGCTGGGCCCCAGGTGATTGCCCTCCGCCGTGTGGTTGTAGACCACGTCGAGAATGACCTCGATGCCGGCCGAGTGAAAGGTCTTCACCATGGTCTTGAATTCGGCAATCTGCCCGGTGGCCGAGTAACGCATGTCCGGTGCGAAGAAGCCGATGGAGTTGTAACCCCAATAGTTGCGCAGCCCCTTCTCCACCAAGTGGCGATCATCAATGAAGGATTGCACGGGCATCAGCTCCACGGCGGTAATGCCCAGGCGCTTCAGGTACTCGATGACCGGCGCAGAGGCGAGCCCGGCATAAGTGCCCCTCATGGAGCCCAGCACCTCGGGATGCCGTGCGGTGAAGCCCTTCACGTGCAGTTCGTAAATAACGGTGTGATGCCAGGGTGTGCGCAGCGGCCGGTCGTCGCCCCAAGTGAACGCGGTATCGATGACCTGGCACTTGGGCATACCGTCGGCGCTGTCGCGCCCGTCAATGACCAGGTCCTCCTTGCCGTTGCCCACGCGATAGCCGAACAGGGCGTCGCTCCAGCGCACCTCACCGGCCAGCGACTTGGCGTAGGGATCGAGCAACAGCTTGTGGGGATTGAAGCGCATGCCGCGCAGCGGCTCGTAGGGACCGTAGACACGATAACCGTACAGTAGTCCGGGCCGCGCTTCGGGCAGGTAGCAGTGGAACACCTGGTCGGTCTGCCAGCGCATTTCAATACGCGTGAACTCGCGCTGGGTGCGCCGTTCGAACAGGCACAACTCCACCTTCTCCGCCTGTTCGGAAAACAGCGCGAAATTGACGCCCTCCCCGTCCCAGCTGGCGCCGAGCGGATAGGGGTTCCCTGGCCATACGGCCCAGGCCGGTCGATCCATGGGGCCTCTGCAGGTTGCTTGCCGAAAACGTCATCAGCCTAGTTCAATGCGCTCGGCAGCGCCGTGGAGCATGCCCACGCACAGGGTGAGGTATTCGCGCAGCTGGCGCGTCACCAGAAAGTTTTCCCGCACGAATTCCCGCGCCTTCCAACCCATAGTCTGAATCTTGCGAGGCTGGTGCAACAGATAACGAAGGCGCAGCGAGGTGCCCTCCGGCGAACTCACCCGGAAGCCCGTGTGATGATCGATCACCTGCAAGCGGATGCCGCCCACATCGCCACCGATGACGGGTTTGCCTTTCCACATGGCCTCGGTGACGGTCAGGCCGAAGCCTTCGCGGGTCGATTTCTGGATGACCACGTCCGCAAGACGTTGCAGGGCGTTGATGGTGCGGTGGGCATCCGGCGCGAGCGCCAGGACGTGGATGTCCGCGTCGTCCCCCGCGGCGGCACGCGTCTCCGCCAATACCACCTCACCTTCCGGGTCATCGGTGGCGCTGCCGCCTGCGAGCACCAGCTGCAGATGCGGCACATAGTCCTTTGCCAGACGATAAGCCGCAATCACGCCGACGGGGTCCTTGAAGCGGTCGAAACGCGAGACCTGCGCCACCACCGGTCGCGCTGGATCGATACCAAACCGTTTGGCCGTTTCGCGTATGCTGCTCTCCGACAGCGCGATGTTCTTGTCACTGAGCGGGTCGATGCTGGGCGGGATGATGTATTCGGGGTGCGGCAAGGCCTGCGCGAAGCTGGCCAGTGAGAACACGCTCGCGTCATGAGCGGCCACGTAACGGCGCAGGTATTTCCACACCGGCCGGTGCGGATGGCTGGCGTCGATGTGACAGCGCCACACCCAGTGACCGGAGCGCTTGCCGATGTACTCCGCCAATGGCGCCGGTTGAGGATCATGGATGAACACCATGTCCGCCGGCGCCAGCACGTCGCGCAGCTGCTCAGCATTGGTGCGGTTGGTCTCCTCATAGACCCGCAACAGCCGGTCTGCAATACGTAGCGGGGTGCCCTGCAAGGCGTTGTGCATGGCCTTGGTGCATTCGTAGAATTCGGCGTCGCCCGTGATCACCTCCCACTGCGCGTCGATGCCCAGCTCGCGCGCCAGCGGGATGAGCTTCCGAAGGATCTCGGCCACGCCGCCGCCGATGCGGGTGGAATTCACGTGCACGAACCGTTTACCGACAAGAGGCCGCGCCAATTGGCGCAGGTGTTCGATCGCGTCCTCGCCCGCAACCTGGGCATAGTCATCCAGCAACATGACCATTCTCCAGTTCGTCGGCGAAGGCGCCGGCAAGCTGCTGACGCAGCACGCTCAACGGGATGAAGTAGGGATCGATTTGAGCGAGCCGGGCCCGAATACGATCGCCGCGCGCTCCGAAATTCACCAGCCAGGCGCTGAAGTCGTCACCCGCTTCGGGCACGCGCCTGCGCGCATCGATGAAATGATAAAAAATGCTGCTGGCCGGGAGCTGCGGGATGAGCACAGCCAGTTCCTCCGGGCAAGCCACGCACTTGTCGGTACCGAACACGACGATCTGCGCACGCATGAATTCGAAGGGCTGCACCGCGCGACTGAAATGGAGGTATTCCGCCTCGTCGAGCCGCTCGTCGATGAGTTCGACCACGTCGGAGCGAAGCAGGTCGAGGCTGGTGTATTCACGGGGGTCGATCACGGCCAGCTTTTCCGCCAGCCGGGAATCGTGCAGGCCGTGGCGCATCCAGGCGGCGAAGTCGTTGTTGAACTCCCGCTCTTCGAAGCGGGGCTGCAACAGGCCACCCCAAAAATGGAAATAGATGCTGTCGCGCTCCGCGCCGGCGATACCGGCACGCAACTCGCCGAGCGTGTACGCCCGGCGCCCGGTCGCGATGGTCAGGAGGGCGCAGTCCTTTACGGAAAACGGCACCAGTTTCTCGGCAGGCACGAGGTTCCTTCGTGATGCACGAAGTTACGTATTCGCCAGAAACTTAGGAAAAGGATCGCCCTTATGCCAGCCGGTGCACGCTGGCGCGTGGCTTATGGGGGCTCAGTAATGCGGCGGCGGCGTTTCCTCGGCTTCCGTGGCCACCAGGCTTGGGAGCACGATTTCCAACTGGTCCCGCAGCTCCTGCATCATCTTTTCGAGCACGTCGATGCGACGTTGCTGGTCCGCATAGGCCTGCGACAGTTGCTGCATGGTGTGTTCCTGGAACGCGAAGCGGGTTTCCAGTTCCTCGAGTCGGGCAATGAGGTCGTGCGCGTTGTCGGACATGGTCACTCCACGGCTGTATTTCCGGTGGCAGCGGCTGTTCCGTCCGCAGTCGTCGCGAACGGAAGATCGCTTCCACCAATGGACTCACAACCCATTGGCCGCTCACCGACGCTGGATTTGCCAGCAGTAATGAATGCGCGGGTTGCGTTCGAAATCGGGCGGCAGCGTAGTGCGATTTAGATCCTGCACAGCAAAGTCCGCAAGCACGTCCTCGTCAAGGCGGAACTTGCGGAAATTGGTGGAGAATACGAGCACGCCGCCGGGCGCGAGCAGTTCCATCACCTGCCTGATCACTTCCACGTGATCGCGCTGCACGTCGAAGGTGCCGCGCATGCGCTTGGAATTGGAGAAGGTCGGCGGGTCCAGGAACGCCAGGTCGTAGGCGCCACGCTCCCGGGGCGCGGCCTCCTCCAGCCATGCCAGGCAGTCTGCTTGAACGAAGCGATGTTGCGACCCGCCCAGGCCGTTGAGGTGGAGGTTGCGCTCGCCCCATTCCAGATAGGTGTTGGACATGTCCACCGAGGTGGTGCTTCGCGCGCCACCGAGCGCGGCGTGCACGGTGGCGGTGCAAGTGTAGGCGAAGAGATTCAGAAACCGTTTGTCCGCCGCCCTATCGCCGACCATCTGTCGGGTGATGCGGTGGTCCAGGAACAGTCCGGTATCCAGATAGTCGCCGAGATTCACCAGGAAGCGCGCACGGCCCTCGCGCACCTCATGGAACCCGCTGTCGGTGCCGAGTTTTTCATATTGGGCCGCGCCTTTCTGGCGCCGCCGGATCTTGAACACCATCTGCGCGGGCGGGATCTCCAGGACCTGCGGGATCACCGTCAGGGCCTCGCGGGCACGCTGGTCCACCTTTTCTGCATCCACGTTCGGCGGCGCCTCGTATTCCTGGACGTGCACATACAGCCGATCGCTCTGGTAGATGTCCACAGCGAAGGCGTAATCCGGAAGGTCCGCATCGTAGACACGCCAGGCATCGACGCCCTCGCGGCGCGCCCAGCGGCCCAGATGCTTGAGGTTCTTGCGCAGGCGGTTTTCGAAGCCGCGCGCCCCATCGCCCAGTTCCTCGGCCGGACGCAGATCGCGCGCGCGCTCGGCCGGCGGCACGCGCACGGTCAGCCGCTCCACCGCGTGTTCGGGGGTGATGTCGTAGTTGAACAGCTTGCACTCGATCGGTCCGTTGAAGAATGTATAGGTGGTGCGTGAGCGCAAGCCGATGTGACGCGCCAATTCGGGGGCGCCGGTGAACACCGCGGCATGCCAACCTTGAAAGTGCTCGCGCAGCACATCACCCAATTCGCGGTAGAGTTCCATCACCCCGCCGTCGGCGCCGATGCGCTCGCCGTAGGGTGGATTGGCCACCACCAGCCCGGCACTGCGACCGACCGGGCGCGCCTCGCTGAGCGCCTTGCGTTCAATATGCACGATGCCGCGCAGATCGGCGCGATTGACGTTGCCGATGGCGGCCTTCACCGCCTGGGGATTTACGTCATAACCGACGATGACCGGTGCGTCTTGCAGGCCGCGTTCGCGGCGTTCGATGGCCTCGTCGACCAGGTCTTGCCAGAGCTTCGCCTCATGGCCGCGCCAGTGATGAAAACCGAAGTACGTGCGCGTCAATCCGGGCGCCACATCGCCTGCCATGAGCGCGGCCTCGATGGGCAGCGTGCCGGAGCCGCACAGCGGGTCGAGCAGCGGCGCGCCGAGATGCGCCAGTGCCGGCCAGTCCGCGCGCAGCAGAATGGCGGCCGCGAGGTTTTCCTTCAAGGGCGCGGCCACGCCTTCTTCGCGATAACCGCGCCGATGCAGGCTGTCGCCGGAGAGATCGATGCTCACCACCGCCTCGTCGTTGGCCACGTGCACGTTGATGCGCAGGTGCGGTCGGCGCGTGTCCACGGAGGGACGTACGCCCACGCGGGCGCGGAAGCGATCCACCACGGCATCCTTCACCTTCAGGGCACCGTAGTGGGTGTGGGTGATGGCCGAACGCGTGGAAGTGAAATCCACCGCCAGGGTGCCCTGCGGGTCCAGGTGCTCCTCCCAGGGAAAGGCGTTGACGCCCGTGTAGAGCGCGTTCTCGTCCGGCGCGGGAAACCGCGCCACGGGCATGAGGATGCGGCCGGCGATGCGCGACCACAGACAGGCGCGATAGGCCTCTTCCAGTCGACCAGTGAAGCGCACACCGCCGCGGGCCTGGGCAACCTTGCGGCCGCCGAGGGTGCGCAGTTCGTCGGCGAGGAGCGGCTCCATGCCTTTGGGTGTGGTGGCGAAGAGTTCGAATTGGGACATGTCGTTGTTCGTGTGGTGCCTTAAGGGCGTTTCAAGCTTCTCGCAACGGCGAACTTCCAGCAATTTTGTGGGAGCGGGTTCAGCAGTTCTTCCCAGGGCCGTCACGTAGCCGCTTCGCGCCAACGTGACCTACGTGATACTCCGTCGCGAGCAGCCCCGTAGGTGCTCACCTCACCGCGTGAACCCGAACTCCCCGGTTCCGCTTTGCTCCACCCGGGCTACGTCAGGATAAAAGCGCTTCCAGCACCTCCCAGCGGGCGTAGGCCTCCGCCAATTCGGCCTCGACCTCCTCGAGCCGTGCACTCGCCTTGGCAATACCGCCTTCCTGCTGGTACAGGGCGGGATCGGACAGCCGCGCGTGCAGTTCGGCCTGGTCGGCTTCCAACGCCTCGATGCGTGCAGGCAGTTGTTCCAGCTCGCGCTGATCCTTGTAACTGAGCTTGCGCGATTTGGCTTTATGCTCCGCGACAGGCGCGGCATCCGGTGCAGGCTGCGGCTTGGGCTCAGCGTGCTTGGGCGCAGACGCGGCCTTCGCCGGGCGCTGGCGCAGCCAGTCGCTGTAACCACCGACATACTCGCGCACCTCGCCATCCCCTTCAAAGGCCAGGGTACTGGTGACCACGTTGTCCAGGAAGGCGCGATCGTGGCTGACCAGCAGTACGGTGCCTTCGTAGTCGGCAAGCAGGTCCTCCAGGAGTTCGAGGGTCTCCACGTCCAGGTCGTTGGTGGGCTCGTCGAGCACCAGCACGTTGGCCGGGCGCGCAAACAACCGTGCCAGCAGCAGACGATTGCGCTCGCCGCCGGACAGTGATTTCACCGGCGAACGCACGCGTTCGGGCGAAAACAGGAAGTCCTGCAAGTAGCTCATCACGTGGCGGTCGCGGCCATTCACGCTGATGGTGTCCTTACCGAGGTTCAGGTTGTCGATGACCGATTTTTCCAGGTCGAGCTGCTCGCGCTGCTGATCGAAATAGGCCACGGCCAGTTTGGTGCCGTGACGCACGGTACCGCTGTCCGGCGGCAGTTCGCCCAGCAGGAGCTTCAAGAGCGTGGTCTTGCCCACGCCGTTGGGGCCGATGATGCCGATGCGATCGCCGCGCTGGATGTTCACCGACAGGTCGCGGATGAGCGTGCGGCCGCCGCGCGCGACGCGGGCGTGTTCGGTTTCCACCACGCGCTTGCCGGATTGCCCCGCATGTTCCACTTCGATGCGCACCTTGCCCTGTTGTTCCCGCCGTTCCGCCCGCTCGCGGCGCAACTGCATGAGCGCGCGTACGCGGCCTTCGTTACGGGTGCGGCGGGCCTTGATGCCCTGGCGGATCCACGCCTCTTCCTGGGCCAGGCGCTTGTCGAACAGCGCGTTATGCTGCTCTTCCACCGCCAGGCGCTCTTCGCGTTTTTGCAGGTAATTCCGGTAATCGCCGGGCCAGGAGGTGAGCTGGCCACGGTCCAGTTCCACGATGCGCGTGGCCAGGCGCTCCAGAAAGGCGCGGTCATGGGTGATGAACAACAGCGCGCCGCGCCACTCCAGCAGGGTGTCTTCCAGCCAGGTGATGGACTCCACGTCCAGGTGGTTGGTGGGCTCGTCCAGCAACAACACGTCCGGCTCGTTCACCAGGGCACGGGCCAGCAGCACCCGGCGCCGCGTACCGCCCGAGAGCTCGGAAAGCGGCTGGTCGGCGGGCAGACCAAAGCGTGTCAGCAGCGCCTCCACGCGCTGCTCCAGGCGCCAACCGTCACGCGCCTCCAAGGCTTGCTGCAGCCGCCCCAGACGGGCCAGGCCCTGGTCGTCCGGGGCGGACTCCAGGGCGTGGGCCGCAGCATGATATTCGGCGATCAGACTACCCAGATCCCCCAGCCCGTCCGCCACCACTTCGAAGGCCGTGCGGCTCTCATCCAGCGGGATGTCCTGGGCCAGATAACCCACCCGGCCGTCCATGCGCAGCTCGCCCTCGTCCGGCACCGCCTCCCCGGCCACCACCCGCAGCAGCGTGGTCTTGCCCGCGCCGTTACGGCCGACGAGACACACCCGCTCGCCCGGCTCCACGGCCAGGTCGACGTGATCGAGCAGCGGCACGTGGCCATAGGCGAGGGAGACGCTTTGCAGGGTAATGAGAGGCACGGGATTGCTCGGGAAGCGCCACGGTTGCGGGGGAAGCGATTGTAACGCCTGAGCGAAAAGAAGGCTTGTACACCGATGGCAAGGCTGAGGCCGCACCCCCACCCTCGGGACGGGAGTGCGCCCACAGGGTCGGTGAGGGCTCTACAAAGAGGCGCGGTTCCTGGCTTCGTCACCCATCGGCGCCGCCCGGGTTCCGCTCGCAACGATCCCACGCGCCACCAGCAGGCCGACCACCACCTCCACGCATTCGTGCAGTGGCCGGTTGCCGGTGTCGATCACCAGCTCGGGATCTTCGGGGTCTTCATAGGGTGATGAAATGCCAGTGAAGTTCTGGATTTCACCCGCACGCGCACGTTTGTAAAAACCTTTGGTGTCCCGCGCCTCGCAGACTTCGAGGGAGGCCCGACAGTAAATCTCTATGAAATCGTCCGGCATCAGGGTGCGCACGCGAGCGCGATCGGCACGGAAAGGAGAGATGAAGGCCGTCAGTGTCAGCACGCCCGCCTCCACGAACAGCCTGGCGGCCTCCCCCACGCGGCGGATGTTCTCGACCCGGTCCTCGGCGGAAAACCCGAGATCGGCACACAACCCGTGGCGCACGTTGTCGCCATCGAGCACGAAGGTACGGCAGCCCATTTCGTAAAGGCGCTCTTCGAGGGCATGGGCCAGCGTGGACTTCCCGGCGCCGGAAAGGCCGGTAAACCACAGTAACGCACTGCGATGCCTGTTCATCTCTTCGCGTCGCAGGCGGGTCACGGTCGGTTGATGCCAAACGATGTTGTTCACGCACAGGTCCCTTGCGTAGTTGATGACCGGAAGATCCATCTCCGGGTCCCAAGACGTCGTGTGTCAGACAGCTGACACGAGCCTTAGTGAAGACCGCGCCGGCGGTTCTGCAAGGAACGGGAAGAAAATTTCTTCGCGAAGAAAAGACAAGGCCACCCGAGAGTGGCCTTAAGTGCTTGTGTGGCGGAGGGGAAGGGATTCGAACCCTTGTGGGGCGGTGAAGCCCCAACTCGATTTCGAGTCGAGCCCGTTATGACCGCTTCGGTACCCCTCCGTGAGGCAGCCGCTTAGGATACAGGCCTGCTATCCCACCGACAAGTGCATGGGTCGAGTTTCAACGAGTTTTGATGCTACAATCACACTTCTGACGACAGAGCACCCGTACCAAGCCTATGCGAAACCGATTTCGGCTCGCGCTGGGACTGATGCTGCTGCCGCTGCTATCGGCCTGCAACCAGGCCGGCACCCAATTGGAGCGGGTGCTTGAGCGGGGGGAGCTGCGAATCATCACCCGCAATGCAGCCACCACCTATTACGAAGGCCCGGAAGGCCCTCGCGGCATGGAATATGAGCTCGCCCGCGGCTTCGCCGATGCCCTGGGCGTACGCCTGTCCGTGGTGACGGCGACCAACGCCACCGGCGTCTTGCACGGCCTGCAGCGCGGCAAAGCCGATTTGGCGGCCGCTGGGCTCAGCATCACCGATGCCCGCCAGGCCAACCTGCGTTTCACCCCGCCCTACCAGACGGTCACCCAACAGGTGGTATACCGTGCCGGCGCGCCCCGCCCCAAAAACGCCTCCGAGCTCACCGGGCGACTGGAAGTGGTCAGCGACAGCAGCCACGTGGATCGCCTGCGCCTGCTCCAGGCACAGCACCCGGAACTCTCCTGGGCCGAGAACGGGAACGTCGACAGTGAGGAGCTGCTCACCCTCGTCTGGGAGAAGGTCCTCGACTACACCATCGCAGATTCCAATGAAGTGGTGCTGACGCGCCGCTTCTACCCCGAATTGAAGGTCGCCTTCGAGTTGGCCGAGCCGAAATCCCTGGCCTGGGCATTCCGGCGTGATCACGACGATTCGCTGTACCAAGCCGCCGTCGCCTATTTCGAGGAAATCCGCGCCGACGGCACCCTCGACCAATTGCTGGAACGTCACTACGGCCATCTGGAGGAATTCGACTTCGTCGGCGCGCGCCTCTTTCAGGCTCACGTCCAGCAGCGCCTGCCCGCGTATCTGCCGCTGTTCCAGAAAGTCGCCGCATCCAATGCCCTCGACTGGCGGTTACTGGCGGCCATGGGCTATCAGGAATCTCACTGGAATCCCCATGCGGTGTCGCCCACCGGCGTGCGCGGCCTGATGCAGCTCACCCGTGTGACCGCCCGGGACCTTGGCATCGCCGAACGTACCGATCCGGTACAGAGCATCGAGGGCGCCGGCCGCTACCTGCGCGGCCTCATCGATCGTGTGCCGGAGCGCATCCCCTATCCCGACCGGCTGTGGTTTGCCGTGGCGGCGTATAACGTCGGCTATGGCCATCTGGAAGACGCGCGCATCCTCACCGAAATGCGCGGCGGCAACCCGGACCGCTGGATGGACGTGAAAAACAGTCTGCCGCTGCTGAGCAAACAGGCCTGGTACAAGAAGACCCGCTACGGCTATGCACGTGGGCACGAGCCCGTGAAATACGTGGAAAACATCCGCAGCTATTACGAAGTGCTGGCCTGGACCACGGGGCAGATCCGCACGGCGTCGAACGATGCGGATGCGAGCTGGCGTTCGTCCGTGGCCTTGGCCTGGCCGCTATAGCGCGATTCCTGTAGCCCGGATGGAGCGCAGCGAAATCCGGGAGAAACAACCGCGATAGCCCGTCCTGCGCAACACCCATCCTACGTAACAGAAGAGCAGCCGGATCCCGCTACGCTCCATCCGCGCTGCGGTCTGTGGAATGAGTGTCGGTCTGAGGTGTGGGCGGGGAGGCATCGCATCCCGTCAGCGGCCCGATTAGCACCAGCAGCAACATCCAAACCCGCGCCATGGCTCCTCCTCCCTCAGCGGCGCGCGCGGAAGAATGCTCGCAATTGCGCCGCACATTCCTCCCCGAGCACACCACCCTGTAACTGGGCGCGATGGTTGAGCGCCTCGTGTTGCAGGATGTTGAACACGGTGCCCGCCGCTCCTGCACGCGGGTCTGTCGCTCCGTACACCACACGCGCTACGCGGGCGTGCACCAAGGCCCCTGCGCACATCGGGCAAGGCTCAAGGGTTACGTAGAGTGTAGTGCCGGCAGGCAGGCGGTAATTACCGATACGCGCCGTGGCCGCACGCAACGCCTGGATCTCGGCGTGGGCGGTGGGGTCGTGGGCGCCGATGGGCCGGTTCCAACCTTTGCCGATCACCTCGCCTTCGGCACTCACCAGCAAGGCCCCCACCGGCACCTCGCCTTCCGCCTCGGCGCACGCCGCCAACTCCAGCGCGCGGCGCATGTAGTCGTCGTCAGTCAACATGGCGAAAAGAAGTCAGCATCTGAACGCTGAGGGACATCAAGAAAAGAAGCATTAACCACGGGGAACACGGCGGACACGGGGTTAAGAAGTACATGTAGGTCACGTTGGCGCGTAGCGCCTACTTGATGGGCGCGGGAGGCAAACATGTCACGTAGCTTCGCAACGTGACCTAAGCCCAGAATCCTTCCCTCCCCGTGTTCCCCGTGTCCCCCGTGGTTAAGCTTTTCTCTTCCGTCTTACTCCCACTCGATGGTGGCGGGCGGTTTGCTGGAGATGTCGTAGACCACGCGGGAGATGCCCTTGACCTCGTTGATGATGCGGCGGGACACGCGGTCGAGGAAGTCGTAGGGCAGGTGCGCCCAGCGGGCGGTCATGAAGTCGATGGTTTCCACCGCACGCAGCGCCACCACGTATTCGTAGCGGCGGCCGTCGCCGGTGACGCCCACGGACTTCACGGGCAGGAATACGGTGAAGGCCTGGGAGGTCTTGTCGTACAGGTCGGCCGCGCGCAGTTCCTCGATGAAGATGTGGTCGGCCAGGCGCAGGATGTCTGCGTATTCCTTCTTCACTTCGCCGAGGATGCGCACGCCGAGACCGGGGCCGGGGAAGGGGTGGCGATAGACCATCTCGTAGGGCAGGCCCAGTTCCACGCCGATCTTGCGCACCTCGTCCTTAAACAGCTCGCGCAGGGGTTCGAGCAGTTCCAGGTTCATGTGCTCGGGCAGACCGCCCACGTTGTGGTGCGACTTGATCAGGTGGGCCTTGCCGCTCTTGGCGCCGGCCGATTCGATGACGTCGGGGTAGATGGTGCCCTGGGCCAGCCAGCGGGCCCCTCTCGCCATCCCTGGCTCCCGGGGCACTTGTCCATCCCTGGACGTCGCGTTCTTCAGTTTGCCCGCTTCCTCCTCGAACACCTCCACGAACACGCGGCCGATGATCTTGCGTTTCTGCTCCGGGTCGCTGACGCCGGCCAGTTCCTTGAGGAAGCGCTGCTCGGCGTCGACGCGGATCACGCGCACGCCCATGTGGTTGGCGAAGGTGCGCATCACCTGGTCACCTTCCTGGTAGCGCAGCAGGCCATGGTCCACGAACACGCAGGTGAGCTGGTCGCCGATGGCCTTGTGCAGCAGCGCCGCCACCACAGAGGAATCCACGCCGCCCGAGAGGCCGAGCAGGACTTCATCCGAACCCACCTGGGCGCGAATGTGCGCCACGGCGTCGTCGATGATGTTGGCGGGCGTCCAGCTCTCGGCGCAGCCGCAGATTTCGTGCACGAAGCGGCCGAGGATGCGCGCACCCTGACGGGTGTGAGTCACTTCCGGGTGGAACTGCACGCCGTAGTAGTTGCGTTCCTCGTCGGCCATGCCCGCGTTGGCGCAGGAATCGGTGCTGGCCATGAGCTTGAAGCCGGGCGGCAGCGCGGTGACCTGATCGCCGTGGCTCATCCACACGTCCAGCAGGCCGTAGCCTTCCGGGCTGGTGTGGTCTTCGATGTCCTTGAGCAGCCGGGTATGGCCGCGGGCGCGCACCTGGGCATAGCCGTATTCGTGATGGGAGGCCGCCTCCACGACGCCGCCCAGTTGCAGGGCCATGGTCTGCATGCCGTAGCAGATGCCGAGCACCGGCACGCCCAACTCGAACACGGCCTTGGGCGCGCGCGGGGTGTCGGCCAGGGTGACGGTTTCGGGGCCGCCCGAGAGGATGATGCCCTTGGGCGAGAAGGCGCGGAGCGCGTCCTCCTCCATGTCGTGGGGATACAGCTCGCAGTAGACGCCGAGCTCGCGCACGCGGCGGGCGATGAGTTGGGTGTACTGGGAGCCGAAATCGAGAATGAGGATGCGGTCGGAGTGGATGTCCAGGGCCATCGGGGCGCGCTCTCGCGAGGCTGGGAAAAGAACGGCCAATGATCGGGGAAATGGCCAGGGTATGCAACCGTTGGGCCGTGGAGCGCGGCGGGTATTCGCCGGTAGCGGTTCTCGAGCCCGTTGTAGGAGCCGACACCGTCGGCGAACGCGGTTTCGGTAACCGCCGGCGCTTGGGAAAGGCATTCGCCCACGGGTTGGGCTCCACATCCGCCCGAAACGCAGGCGTTGGTGGAGGTAGCCGGGGAGACCCGCAAGCGCGCCGGCGAATTCGATGAACGCCAGGTCGGTGGGAAAATCCGCCCGGCCGCGCAGGGCGGGCCAACAGCGGGCTTGCCAATGCCAG
>JALOAT010000034.1 GCA_023228645.1 Gammaproteobacteria bacterium
TGCGTTCATGTGGGAGCGAGCGTCTGCTCGCGACAAGCTCACGCCCGTCGGGCCGAGCAGCGCAAGCAGAAGCTCGCTCCCGCACACGCCTGAGATCTTCTTCCCCGTGTTCCCCGTGTCCCCCGTGTTTAAAGCTTCTTTCTTCACCCGCAGGCCATGACCTCCCTCGACACCCTGCCCATCACCGCCATCAAAGGCATCGGCCCGAGTCAGGCCGAGCGGTTTGCGCGCCTCGGTCTGCGCACGGTGCAGGACCTGCTGTTTCACCTGCCCATGCGCTACCAGGACCGCACGCGGGTGGTGCCCATGGGGGCGCTGCGGCCGGGCGACCAGGCGGTGGTGGAGGGGGAGGTGCTCCACACGGAGATCAAGTTCGGGCGGCGGCGCATGTTGCTCACGCGCATCGCCGACGGCACCGGCAGCCTCACGCTGCGCTTTTTCCATTTCACCGCGGCGCAGCAGGCGGCGCTCGCGCGCGGCACGCGGCTGCGCTGTTTCGGCGAGGTGCGCACAGGGGCGACCACCCTGGAGATGGTGCATCCGGAATACCGGCGCGTGGGCGAGGATGCGCCCGTGGAGGAACACTTCACGCCTATCTATCCGGCCACTGAGGGCCTGCAGCAGCCGTCGCTGCGTCGCGCCATTGATGCCGCGTTGGCTCGGCTCGACACTCATGCGCTGCCGGAGTGGCTGCCCGCCGCGTTGCGCGAGGAACTGGCCTTTCCCGCCCTCGACCATGCCTTGCAGCTGTTGCACCGGCCGCCGCCGGACGTCGCCCTTTCCGCGCTGTCGGAAGGCCGTCATCCCGCCCAGCGTCGACTCGCCTTCGAGGAGCTGCTGGCCCATCACCTGAGCCTGCGCCGGTTGCGTGAGCTCACCCGCCGCGAGGCCGCCTATCCGCTCAAGCCCACGGGGAAACTCACCAAGGCGTTTCTCGACGCGCTGCCTTTCGAGCTTACCGGCGCGCAGCGGCGCGTGACGAAGGAGATCGCCGCCGATCTGCGCGGTGCAGCCCCCATGCAGCGCCTGGTGCAGGGCGACGTGGGTTCGGGCAAGACCGTGGTCGCGGCGCTGGCCGTGCTCATGGCCGTGGAGTCCGGCTACCAGGCCGCGGTGATGGCGCCCACTGAGATCCTCGCGGAACAGCACTACCGCAACTTCGCCCGCTGGCTGGCGCCGCTGGGTGTGAATGTGGTGTGGCTGTCCGGCCGGCAGAAGGGCAAGGCGCGGCGCGCGGCCGTCGAGGCGGTGGCCACCGGCGCGGCGCTGGTGGCCGTGGGTACCCACGCCCTGTTCCAGGAAGACGTGGAGTTCGCCGGCCTCGGCCTCGTCGTGGTGGACGAGCAGCACCGCTTCGGCGTGCACCAGCGCCTGGCGCTGAAGGAGAAGGGCGCCAAGGCGGGCCGCCATGCCCACCAGCTCATCATGACCGCCACCCCCATCCCGCGCACCCTGGCCCAGACCGCCTATGCGGATCTGGACCTGTCGGTGATCGACGAACTGCCCCCGGGCCGCACCCCCGTTGAAACCGTGGTGGTGCCCGACAACCGCCGCGAGGCGGTGGTGCAGCGCGTGTATTCCGCCTGCGCGGAAGGGCGGCAGGCCTATTGGGTGTGCACCCTCATCGAGGAGTCGGACGTGTTACAGGCCCAGGCCGCGGAGGACACCGCGGTGCTGTTGCGCGAGGCCCTGCCCACCCTGCGGGTCGGCCTGGTGCACGGCCGCCTTAAACCTGACGAGAAAGAGGCGGTGATGAGCGCCTTCAAGGCGGGCGAACTGGACCTGCTGGTGGCCACCACGGTCATCGAGGTGGGCGTGGACGTGCCTAACGCCAGTCTCATGGTCATCGAAAATGCCGAGCGCCTGGGCCTGGCCCAGCTGCACCAGTTGCGCGGGCGGGTGGGCCGCGGCGCGGCCAAGTCGGCCTGCGTGCTCATGTACCACGGGCCGTTGTCGGAGACCGCGCGCGAGCGCCTGGCGGTGATGCGCGAGACCAACGACGGCTTCGTCATCGCCCGCAAGGACCTGGAGATCCGCGGCCCCGGCGAACTGCTCGGCACGCGTCAGACCGGCCTGCAACAGCTGCGCATCGCCGACCTGGAGCGCGACGAAGACCTGCTGCCCCGCGTCGCCGAGGTCGCCGCCCAACTGCTGCGCGACTACCCGTCACACGTCCCGCCCCTGGTGGCGCGCTGGGTCGGCGACGACCAGCGCTACGCCCACGTCTGATTGAAAACAGCCAAACCACGGGGGGCACGGGGAAGAAGGGAAAATGTTCTGGACTCATGTGGGAGTGAGCTTCTGATCGCGACAGGCTTGGGTCTCTCAGGCCGAGTATCGCGAGTGGAAGCTTGCTCCCACAACCGCCGGAAATCTTCTCCCCCGTGTTCCCCGTGCCCCCCGTGGTTAAGCTTTTTGCCTTTTCTTGCTGGCGTTCCCCGAATCCGGAGCCCCCGGCGGCGTATATAATCCGCGCCAGCCATGAACCGCCGTCCCCACCTCCGCGAACCCGTCTGGCGCACTGTGCGCCAGCCCGCTTCGGTGTCCCCGCCGGCGGCGCTGCTGCCCTGGTTGCAGGACGGTTCGTCGCTCACCCAGCGACTGGTGGACCGCTGCGGGCCGGCCTTTCGCGTCGAGTTGATCAAGCAGGCGCGCATCCGGCCGACGCCAGGCGAGGCCTTCGCGCTGGGCTTGCGTCCGGGCGCCTTCGCCCTGTTGCGCGAGGTTTATTTGTGTTGCGGTACGGAACGCTGGGTGTATGCGCGCACCCTCATCCCGGACGCCACCGCGCGCGGCCGCTACCGCCGCTTGCAGCGTTTGGGTGAGCGGTCACTCGGTGGCTTCCTGTTCGCCCACCCGCTGATTGCCCGCGGACCCTTCCAGGTGGCCCTGGCCACCGTGACCGCCGTGGGCGAGCCGGTCTGGGCACGTCGCTCGGTGTTCCAGGTGAGCGGTCGCCGGCTCATGGTGAGCGAGTATTTCCTTCCTGCCTTTACGAGGACGCTGTGAGGCCAGCCGCCGTCCGGTCCGTATCCGTGCACCTAGAGCGCCTGCGGGCCCTGGCGGGGATCCTGGCGCTCGATCGCAGTGCCGACGTCTGGTTGTTGCTGTTCCCCGCCCTGTCCGCCACCTGGTTGGCCACGCGCGGTGCGCCCGATGTGAGCGCCCTCATCGCCCTGCTGCTCGCCTACGCACTGGTGCGGGCGGCGGCCTGGATGTGGTACGTGCCGGGCGCGGCGTCCCCCGAAGGGATACCCATCGAACGGCGCCGTCTGGGCATGATGCTGTTCGTCGCAGGGCTGTGCTTTGCCGTTCCCCTCGGCTGGCCGGTGCTCATCCTGGTGCTCAGCCTTGGCCTGGCGATCGCCTGGTTTGCATTGCGCCGGCACAGTTACCTGGCCCAGCCCGTCCTGGCCACGGCGGTGGCACTGGTGGTGGCGTCCGCCTGGAGCGCCCAGCACGCCGGACCGGGCAAGGCCGCCGGCCTCCTTGGGCTTGCGACGTTTTTGTGGGTGCTGGCGGCGCTGGTGACGCGCCTGCCCGAGCGAGAGGGGGCAAGCCTGGTCGCCGTGTTCGGACCCGCGCTTCCCCTGGTTGTGGCGGTCTTGCTGAGCTCGGCGTTGCTGGCCCTGTACCTGCTCGGACACCAGGTCGGGCTGGGGGTGTTCCACCGCATCGGGCTGATCACCGCCGGCCTGCTGACGGCCGCGTCGGTGGTGCGACTGGCCCTCGGCGATACGGGCGGTGCCTACACCCTGCAACTGTGGTGGGGCGGCGCCACCTTCGCGGGCCTCGCGGCCCACTACCTCTGCGCCTGCGCGGTACCTCCATAGGCAAAACTGTGATGCAATTCACAGTTTGAACCCGTTAGAATGCGTCTCGTGCTCCCTGGCGAGTCGGTAACGGACTGTCGACACGACAAAGAGTTAGGTGAGTCACTCGGTCCTTTTTCGACTCTTGGCGCATTAGAACTTGGCCGCTCACAGAAAAAATCCGCTGCTCGCCTTCCTCCGCAAGCGCAACCACGTGAGTGGCGTCACGGGGCTCGCCGCGTCGCCTGGCGGGATAGGCATTGCGCGTATCGAGCAATTGCCCGGACGCGCGCCCGTGCTCGCCAGTTGCGAATTCCGTGAGTGCGCCGCCCCGGCGCAGCCGGGCATCCTCGCCGAACTCGTTCGCGAGCAACACCTCGACGCCGCGCACTGTGTGAGCGTGGTCGACGACAAGGACTTCTCCCTGCTCCTGGTGGAGGCGCCCCAGGTCGACCCTTCCGAACTCAAGGCCGCGGTGCGCTGGCGCATCCGTGAACTCATCGATTTCCATATCGACGATGTCATCGTCGACGTGTTCGATATCCCGGGCCAGCAGGAACGCGGGCGTCCCAAACTCATGTACGTGGTCGCCGCACGCATCGCCACCGTGCAACAGCACATCGGCCTGCTGGAGGGGGCCGGCGTCGGCCTGCAGGTCATCGACATCCCGGAGCTGTGCCAGCGCAATGTGGCCGCGCAACTTCCGGAAGATCAGAGCGGTGTTGCGGTCCTGCGACTCGGTCGCCACGGCGGCCTGTTGACGCTCACACGACAGGGAGCGCTGTACCTGTCGCGCAGCATGGATACCGGCGTGTCGCAGTTGCGCGACCCTGCGCAGCTGGAACGGCTGGTCGATGCCATAGTGCTCGAGGTGCAGCGCTCGCTGGACTATTACGAGAGTCATTTCTCGTTGCCGCCTATCGGTACGCTGGTGATCGCGCCTACCGAGGAACCGCTGCCCGGACTATTGAGCCGGTTCGGCGCCAGCCTCGGTATTGCCGTACGCATGCTCGACATGAACGCGCTGTTCGAAACCACGGTCGCGCTGCCGGACGCGCTGCAGGCGCGTTGTTTCATGGCCATTGGTGCTGCGCTCAGACGTGAGGAGAAGGCCCTGTGAGCGCCCAGCAGATCAACCTCTACCAGCCGATCTTCCGCAAGCAGGAGAAGGTCTTTTCCGCCAGGGCAATGGTCCAGGGCGGCGCGGGCGTGCTGGCGGGGCTGGTCCTGTTCTACGCCTTTGGTGCCTGGCAGGTGCGTGCCCTCGAGGTACAGCACGCCCAGGCCGAACAACGCCGCAGCGAGGCGCTGGCGCGCATCGATTCCTTGCGACAACTGCATCCGGAGCGCGGCCGCGACGCTGCCCTCGAGGCGCGCGTCCAGCAGCTGGCACAGGAACTGGATGCACGCACGCGCATCCTGACCCAGCTCGGTAGTGGTGCCGAAGGCAATACCAAAGGCTTTTCGGCGCACCTGGAAGGTCTCGCCCGTCAACGGCCGGCGCCTTTGTGGCTGACGCACATCGGCATCGCCGGCGCCGGCAATGACCTGCGGCTCGTGGGCCGGGCGCTGCAGCCGGAGGCCGTGCCCCAGTTTCTGCAACGCCTCGCCGGCGAGCCCGCTTTCAGCGGTGCACAGTTCCGTCACCTGACCATCACCCGCGCCGAGAAGTCCTCCCGTGTCGATTTCACGGTGCAGAGTTCGCTGCCCGAGAAAGGGGAGGCGCCATGAAGCGGCGTGCGACTGCTCTTGCTGCCCGCATCGACGCGTTATCGCTGCGCGAGCGTGCGCTGGTGTTTCTGTCTGTGCTCGCGGCCCTCGTGTTCGGCTGGCAGACACTGCTCATGGACCCGCTGGAGGTACGCCAGACGCGCCTGATGGCGGGCATCGAGAACATCCAGAAGAACGTGCAGGACATCGACGGCCAGATGCAGGCACTGCTCGAACAGCGCGTCGCTGATCCCGATGCCGCCAACCGCCGCCGCTTGGCCGAACTGGAGGCCGCCATCCGCGCCAGCGACGAGCGCCTGGGCGGTGCGGTGCGCGGCCTGGTCACCCCGCAGGAGATGGCGCAGGTACTCGAGGATGTGTTGACGCACCAAACCCGGCTGCGTCTTGTCAGTGTCGAAAGCCTGCCTGCGGAACCCTTGCTTGCGGCCGACGCGAGCACCGGCGCCGGGGTGTACCGCCATGGCATGCAGTTGGTGTTGGAAGGCTCGTTCCAGGGCACGGTCGACTACCTGCGTGCCCTCGAACAGCTGGGGCGCGCCCTGTACTGGGACGAGGCCGGCCTCGAAATGCTCGACTACCCGCGGGCGCGCGTGACCATCCGCGTGCATACGCTCGGACTCACGGAGGCCTGGATCGGTGTCTAGGATTGCTTTCCTGATCCTCCTCTTGGCGCCCTTCCTCGCCTTCGCGATCGAGGACCCCATGCGCCCGCCCCAGGCGGCGCGGGCCGTCACGTCGGCGCGTAGCGTAGCGAGCTTCAAGCTCAGTTCCACCTTCATCGCGCGCGACGAGCGCCGCGCGGTCATCAACGGAAAGACGGTACGGGTCGGCGATGTCATCGCTGGTGCACGGGTGGATGCCATCGAGCCCGCACTGGTGCGTCTGCGCCGGGGCGGCAGTGAAGTGGTGGTGCGGCTGCTGCCCACGCGCGTCAAGCAGTCGGCAACGGAAAAGCAGGAACAAGAATGAACGCCAGAGCCTCATCCCTTTTTGCTGCGCTTGCGGCGGTTTTGCTGTTGACGTCCTGTGCGAGCCGCGGACCGACGCCCGCCGAGGAGCTGCGCGCGGCGCTTGCCGATGGCAAGAGTACGGCCGAACCAGGTGCCGTGCCCCCCGAGGTGAGCGAGGCGCTGCTGCCGCCCATCAACATCCAGTTGCCCGGCGCGGAAGACGCCGATGCGGAACCGCGCTTCGACGTGCGCGTGCGCGGTGTCCCGGCGCGCGATTTCTTCCTCGGTCTGGTGGATGGTACCGCCTGGAACGTGGTGGTGCCGCCCGAGGTGAGCGGAAGCATCTCCCTCGATCTCAAGAACGTGACCGTGCCGGAAGTGATGGAGATCGTGCGCCAGACCCATGGCTTCGAGTACGAGCGCGCCGCGGGGCGCTTTACGGTGCTGCCCGAGCGCCTGATGACGCGCATCTTTCATGTGGACTACATCGACATGAAACGCAGCGGCCAGTCGCAGATGAGCGCGGCGCCCGGCGAAGTCAGTCAGGCCGGTGCCACCACCATGGGCGATTCCGGCGGGCAGGCCATCGAGCGCACCACGGCCAGCGCCAACAGCTACTCGCGCATCAACACCGATTCGGACGCGCAGTTTTGGGCCACCCTGGCCGGTTCGCTGAACCAGTTGGTGGGCGGCGAGGGCCGCTCGGTCACGGTAAACGCGCAGTCGGGCGTGGTGGTGGTGCGTGCCATGCCGCGCGAGCTGCGCGCCGTGGCGGACTACCTGGAGGCCACCCAGGCCACCGTGCAGCGCCAGGTGATCCTGGAGGCGCGTATCCTGGAGGTGGAGCTGGCGGATGGTTATCAGTCCGGTATCAACTGGGCGGCGCTGCGCAACAACGCGGGTGAGAGTGGGGTGTTCGGCTTTGGCACCGACGTAACCGGCTCGGCCAGCGCGGCCACGTCGCAGAGCAACGCGGGTGGGCTCACCTTTACCGATTCCCTGACCAGCAATATCAGCCGCAGTTTCACCGTGGGCCTGTTCGCCCAGGACTTCACCGCCTTCATCGACCTGCTGCAGAACCAGGGCGAGGTGCAGGTGCTATCGAGTCCGCGCGTGTCCACGGTGAACAACCAAAAGGCCGTGATCAAGGTCGGCTCCGACGAGTTCTTCGTCACCAACGTGGACAGCACCACCACCACCGGCGCCGCCACCACCCAGCAGGTGAACGTGGAGCTCACGCCGTTCTTCTCCGGTGTGGCGCTGGACGTGCTGCCGCAGATCGGCCGCGACGGCGACATCATCCTGCACGTGCACCCGTCGGTGAGCGAAGTGACCGAGCAGGTGAAGAACATCAACGCCGCCGGCGGCAACTTCACCCTGCCGCTCGCCGCCAGCACCATCCGCGAATCCGATACGGTGATCCGCGCGCGCAACGGTCAGATCGTGGTGCTGGGCGGTCTCATGCAGACCCGCCAGGTGGAAGAGGAGACCGGCGTGCCGTTCCTCAGCAAGCTGCCCGTGCTCGGTTACTTGTTCAAGCACAAGAGTTTCAGTAAGCGCAAGAGCGAGCTGGTGATCCTGCTCAAGCCCACCGTGGTCGACTCCGGCCGCGTGTGGTCCGACCAGATCCAACTGTCCTCGCCCACCATCCGCTCCATGGCGCAGTAGCATGAAGAGATTCAACACAGAGACACAGAGGACGCGGAGATGCATCGGGCCCGAATTCCTCTGTGTTCTCTGTATCTCTGCGCCTCTGTGTTGGTCCGTTGGTCCAAGCCATGTACCTTGAGCACTTCGGGTTACGAGAGCCGCCGTTTTCGCTCACGCCCGATACCGCCTATTTCTTCGAGTACGGGCACTATCGCGAGGCGCTCAATACCTTGCTGGTGGCGCTGCGCAGCGGCGAGGGTTTCATCAAGGTGACCGGCGAGGTAGGCACCGGCAAGACGCTGTTGTGCCGCAAGCTGCTCGCGCTGTTGGACGAGGAGTTTTACACCGCCTACATCCCGAACCCGTTTCTCACCCCCAGCGCGCTTAATCTGGCGGTGGCCGAGGAGTTGGGGCTGGAGCTGCCGCGCAATGCGGGCCAGCACCGCATCGTCAAGGAACTGAACGTGCGCCTGGTCGGCCTGGCCGCCGAGGGGCGGCGCGTGGTGCTGTGCATCGACGAGGCCCAAGCCATGCCCGCCGAGACCCTCGAGATCCTGCGCCTGCTCACCAATCTCGAAACCGAGAAGCGCAAGCTGTTGCACGTGGTGCTGTTCGGCCAGCCGGAATTGGATGCGAAACTGGCGCGGCCGGCGGCGCGCCAGCTGCGCCAGCGCATCACCTTCTCCTACCGCCTCGAACCCATCGACCTGGAAGGTATGGCTGCTTATGTGGCTCATCGCCTGCTGGTCGCCGGCTCGCAGGGTAGGGTGCGCTTCACCCGGGGCGCACTGCGCCGCCTGCATCGGGCGAGCCGCGGCATCCCGCGCCTGGTGAACATCCTCGCGCACAAGTCGCTCATGGCCTGCTATGGCCGTGGCGGTCACACCATCGAGGCCGCCCACGTGCGCCTTGCGGCGGCCGACACCGAGGACGTGCAACCGCCCACGCACCTGCCCTGGGTGGCCACCGGGCTGGTAACGGGCGCCCTGCTGGTCCTCGCGCTCGGCTACTGGCGCGGGCTGTTTACCGGAGTGTTGGAATGAGCCTCATCAACCAGATGCTGCGCGATTTGGAGACGCGTCGTGCCGACGCGCGCCCCGCCGGGGCCCGTGCGCTCCACGGCCTGGCCGGTCACGGCATGCACGGCCGCAGGCGCTGGCCCATGCTGGTCTCAGCCGTGCTGGTCGGGGGCTTGGCGGCGGCTGCGGGCCTGTGGCTGTGGGAGCGTGCGCCGGCTCCGCAGGTGACGGCGGCGCTGCCCGCCAGCCCGGCCCCCGTCGCGACGCCTGCGCTCCCGGTTGCCGAACCGGCGTCGCCCGTTACCGCTCCCGCCCCTGTCACGGCGCCGGCCGATGTGCCGCCCGCGCCTACCCCAGCGGCACAGCCCGTCACTCCGCCCGTCCCGGCGGTTGCGAGCGTGGCGGCGGCGAAGCAGCCCGTCACTCCGGCGGCGGTACCGGCAAGGCGCGCACCCGCGCCCGCCGTGGCGACGCCGGATCGGGATGCGCGCGTAACGGCGGAGGCCGCGCCCTCCCGTAGCCTGCAAAAAACGCCCCGTGCCTTGACCCCGCGCCAGCGTGCTGCAGAGACCTATCAGCGCGGTTACGCGGCCCTGCGCGCCGGTCGCAGGGAGCAGGCCGAACTTCTGTTCGCGGAGGCGCTTCACCACGAACCGGCCTATCGTGAAGCCCGTGAGGCCCTCGCGGGCCTGTGGCTGTCCGCCGGGCGCTGGGTGGAGGCGCGCACGCTGTTGGAAGAGGCCGTCCGCCTGCACCCTGAGCAGGCCTCTTTTCACCTGTTCCTGTCCCGTGTCCGGTTGCAACAGGGTGAACTGCAGGGGGCGGTCGACATCCTTGAGCACGGCCTCGCGGAGGCGCGGCCCGATGCCGAATACCTGGCCACCGCCGCGGCCCTCCACCAACGCCTCGGCGACATGGCGAAGAGCGCCGCCCGTTACCGCCAGGCCCTCGCCCTCGATCCCTCGGGGGGGGCATGGTGGCTCGGCCTCGCCATCGCCCTGGAGCGCCTGCCCGACGCGACGGAGGCCGCCAAGGCCTACACCCGTGCCCTGGGTGCCGGCCTGGAACCCAAGCTCGCCGCCTACGCCCGCGAGCGCGCCGAAGCCCTGCGTTAGGCGTACTGAGCGGGGCTGAACGCAAAGATCGCGGAGGCGCGGAGGGAAGCGATTCACTGGAACACGTCAATCAATCAGAACAACCCCCGGTTCTTTTCCTTCTCCGCGACCTCCGCGCCCTCCGCGTTGATCCCCCCCTCACCGCACCGTACGCGCCAGGGCCCAGGCCTCCACGTGGTGGGCGCCGGCGCGGCGCAGGACGCGGGCCAGTTCGGCCAAGGTGGCGCCGGTGGTGATCACGTCGTCGAGGATGGCCACGCGGGCCGGCACCGGGCCGTTTACGGCGAAGGCCCCGCGCACGTTGCGCCGACGCCGGTCCGGGTCGAGGTTGGATTGGGCCGCGGTGTCGCGAACCCGCGCGCACAAGGTGGGCCCGAGGGGCACGCCGAAGGCGTGGGCCAGAGGCCGCCCCAACTCCAGCGCCTGGTTGTAACCGCGGGCGGCGAGGCGCGCGGGGTGCAGCGGCACCGGGATGATGAGGTCCGGCCGGGGCTCGACGGTCGCGAGGTGCCCCGCAAGCAGTCCCCCGAGCAGGTTGGCCAGGTGCAGCGCGCCCTGAAACTTGAGGCGCAGCACCAGTTCGCTCACCGGCGACGCATAGCGGAACAGGGCGCGTGTGCCATCGAAGGGCGGCGGCGTGCGCAGACAGTGACCGCATACGCCGGCCACCGGCAAGGGCTCGCCGCAGCATTTGCAGGCGGTGCCGAGCCGCGGCAAATCGCCATAACAGCCCGGACATAGTGCTGTTCCGGGTGCGCCGCAGAGCACGCAGGCGGCAAGCGATTGTTCAAAAGATGCGCGCTTGTAAACCGTGGGTTGTGCAAACATTTGACAGCCATCCGTGGCGTGGGAATACTCGCGCCAGTCTAAAGCCCCTCATTGCTCACGAAAAGCCATGTCCCACGCACGCAACAGCAAACCTGAACTCCGCCACGACTGGTCCGTGGACGAAGTGGAACGTCTCATCGCCCGCCCCTTCATGGACCTGCTGTTCGAGGCCCAGGCCGTACACCGCGGGCACTTCGATCCGCACACCATCCAAGTCAGCACCCTGCTGAATATCAAGACCGGTGGCTGCGCGGAGAACTGCGGTTATTGCTCCCAGAGCGCCCACCATGACACCGAACTGGAGCGGGAACAGCTGCTCGACGTGGACGCCGTGCTGGCCGATGCGCGCAAGGCCAAGGAGGCCGGCATCGGCCGCTTCTGCATGGGTGCGGCCTGGCGCAAGCCCAATGACAAGGACCTGGACAAGGTCATCGCCATGATCCAGGGCGTGAAGGCCCTGGGCATGGAGTCCTGCGTGACCCTGGGCATGCTCACCGGGGAGCAGGCCCTGCGCCTCAAGGAGGCCGGGCTCGACTACTACAACCACAACCTGGACACCTCGCGGGAGTATTACCCCCAGGTGGTCACCACGCGCAGCTACGACGATCGCCTGGACACCCTGGCCCATGCGCGCAAGGCCGGCCTCAGCGTCTGCGCCGGCGGTATCCTGGGTCTCGGCGAGACGCGCCGTGACCGCGCCGCCATGCTGGTGGAACTGGCCAACCTGCCGAGTCATCCCCAGAGCGTACCGCTCAACAAGTTGGTGAAGGTGCCGGGCACGCCCATGGCCGACCTGCCGGATCTCGACGACCTGGAATTCATCCGCACCGTGGCCGCCGCGCGCATCATGATGCCGGCCAGCCACGTGCGCCTGTCCGCGGGGCGCGAAGCCATGAGCGACGAGGCCCAGGCGCTGTGCTTCTTCGCCGGCGCCAACTCGCTGTTCTACGGCGACAGGCTGCTCACCACCGACAATGCCACCACCGACCGCGACCGCGACCTGTTCCAGCGCCTGGACCTGCACGCCCTCGCCGTCTGATGTGGGACCTGCGTGACGAACTGGCCCGCCGCGAGGCGGCGGGCCTCTACCGCCGCCGCCGCACCGTGGACGGTCCGCAAGGCCCGGTACTGTCCGTGGACGACCGCGCGCTGCTGACGTTCTGCTCCAACGACTACCTGGGCCTGGCCGGACATCCGGCGGTGATCGCCGCCTTCCAGCGCGCCGCAGCCGATTATGGCGTAGGCAGCGGCGCGGCCCACCTGGTGGCCGGTCACATGCGCCCCCACCACGCCCTCGAAGAGGAACTGGCGGCCTTCACCGGCTACCCGCGCACACTGTTGTTCTCCACCGGTTACATGGCCAATCTCGGTGCCGTGGCCGGGCTGCTCGGGGCGGGCGACGCGGTGTTCGAGGACCGTCTCAACCACGCCTCGCTGCTTGACGCCGGCCTGCTCTCCCGTGCGCGCTTCACCCGGTTTGCCCACGGCGACGTGGCCGCGTTGGCGCAGGACCTGGCAGCGAGCAAGGGGCGACGCAAACTGGTGGTCACCGACGGGGTGTTTTCCATGGACGGCGACATCGCGCCGCTCGCTGTGCTGGCCGAGACCTGCCGCGCGCAGGGTGCGGCGCTCATGGTGGATGACGCCCACGGCCTCGGCGTCATCGGCGCCGCCGGCCGAGGCAGCCTGGAGGTGCACGGGCTCGGGGCACAGCACGTGCCCATGCTGGTGGGCACCCTGGGCAAAGGTTTCGGCACCTTCGGCGCCTTCGTGGCCGGCGAGGAGGATGTGATCGAAACACTGATCCAGCAGGCACGCAGCTACATCTTCACCACGGCCATGCCGCCGGCCGTGGCTGAGGCCACGCGCGTCAGCCTGCGGCTGGTGCAGCAGGAGGGCTGGCGGCGCGAAAAGCTGCAGACGCTCATCGCGCGCTTCCGCGCGGGGGCGGCCCAGTTGGGCCTGCCCCTGATGGACTCGTCCACACCCATCCAACCCATTCTCATCGGCGATCCGCAGCATGCACTGGCCATGAGCGCGGCCCTTGAGGCGCGCGGCATCCTGGTCTCCGCCATCCGCCCGCCCACCGTGCCCGAGGGCACCGCGCGCCTACGCGTGACCCTGTCCGCGACACACAGCGAGGCGCAGGTCGACTGCCTGCTGGACGTGCTGAACGAACTACCCGTTTCCTAAGGGCAAATCGCGAGCGGAAGCTCGCTCGCCTATTGCCTCTCTGGGGAGCGAGCTTCCGCTCGCGATTGCGCTGGCTGTGGTTGAATGGCGTGTCACTGCGCTTGATTGAATCTGTGGCGTCCGGGAACTCTGAGTGAGCATTCACATCGACATCGAAGGCAGCGGCCCGCCCGTGGTGCTGATCCACGGTTGGGGTCTGCACGGCGGCGTGTGGGCGCGCACGGCCAAGGCGCTGGCGCACACCCATACGGTGCTGCGTGTGGACCTGCCGGGCTTCGGTGCGAGCGCGCCGCTCGACGTGGCGTACACCGCCGCGGCGCTGGCGCAGGCGGTCGCCACCTGCGTACCCTCCGGTGCCGCCTGGGTGGGCTGGTCGCTGGGCGGCCTGGTGGCGCTGGCCGCCGCAGACATCGGCGCGCCCATGAGCAAGCTGGTGCTGGTCGGCGCCACGCCGCGCTTCGTGCAGGCGCCGGACTGGCCACACGCCATGGCGGGTGGCGTGCTCGCCGGTTTCGCCGCCGATCTGGCGGCGGACTGGCGCGCTACCGTGTCGCGCTTTCTCGCCCTCCAGGCACGCGGCTCCGAGCGGGCGCGTGACGAATTGCGCGCCCTGCGCGAGACTGTGTTCGCCCGCGGCGAGCCGGCGGTCCCGGCCCTGCACGGCGGCCTCGACGTGCTGCGCGACGGCGATCTGCGTGACGTGCTCGCCCGCGTGCAGGTGCCGGCGCTGCTGATCCACGGCGGGCGCGACGCCCTGGTGCCGCCCGCCGCCGCTGCCGAGACCGCACGTCGGCTGCCACTGGCCAGGCTCTCACTCATCGACGGTGCGGGCCATGCGCCGTTTCTTTCCCATCCAGACCAGTTCGAGCAGGCGCTCGCGGCCTTTCTGAATGACTGACGACTACCAGGTCTCCCATCGTGCGGTGCGGCATTCCTTCGACCAAGCGGCGGCGGCCTACGACGAGGCTGCGGTGCTGCAACGCGAGGTCGCCGATCGGCTGCTCGAACGCCTCGAACTGGTGCGGCTCGCACCGCGCCGTATCCTGGACGCAGGGTCCGGGACGGGTTATGTGAGCACGGCCATCGCGCGGCGTTACCCGAAGGCGCAAATCATCGCCCTCGACCTCGCCCATGGCATGGTGTGCCGCGCACGTGCGCGCTTCGGGTTCATTGCCCGGCGTCTTCGGCACCACGGTTTCGTCTGCGCCGATGTGGAACGCCTGCCGCTCGCCGCGGGGAGCGTGGACCTGATCGTCTCCAACCTTGCGCTGCAATGGTGCAACCCGCTCGACGTGGTGTTTGCCGAATTCCGCCGTGTGCTCGCGCCGGGCGGGCTGCTCATGTTCACCACCTTCGGTCCCGATACGCTCAAGGAGCTGCGTGCGAGCTGGGCGGCCGCGGACGGTGCAGTACACGTGAATGCCTTCATCGACATGCACGACGTGGGCGATGCCCTGGTGCAGGCGCGCCTTGCCGATCCGGTGATGGAGCGGGAGGAGATCGCGGTCACCTATCCGCGCGTGGAGGGCCTGCTGCGCGACCTGAAGGCCATCGGCGCGCACAACATGAATGCGGGGCGTGCCCGTGGTCTGACGGGGCGGCGTCGCTTCGCGGCCATGCGCGACGCCTACGAAGGCTTTCGCCGTGACGACCGCCTGCCCGCCACCTACGAGGTGATCTACGGACACGCCTGGGCGCCCACGGTTGCCGAACCCACGCGGGCCGCCTCGGGCGAAGTGCGCATTCCGTTGCTCGACGTGAAATCCGGCCTGCGGCGGGGGAAACCATGAACGGTTGGTTCGTGACCGGCACCGATACGGGGATCGGCAAGACCTTCGTGAGCGTCGCGCTCATGCATGCCCTGCGGGCGCGCGGGCTGTCGGTACTCGGCATGAAACCGGTCGCCTCGGGGTGTCGCGCGACGGCCGCCGGGCTGCGCAATGACGACGCCCTGATGTTGCAGGAGGCGGGGTCATCGCCGCTCGGCTATGCGGAGGTCAACCCCTACGCCTTCGAACCGCCCATCGCGCCGCACATCGCTGCGCATCAGGCCGGGGTCAGCGTGGACGTTGCTGTGATTGCCGACGGGGTCGACGCCCTTGGCACGCGCGCCGACTGTGTGGTGGTGGAAGGCGTGGGCGGCTGGCGTGTGCCGCTTTCGGAGCGCGCCGATGTGGCGGCACTCGCCGCCGCTCTGGGTCTGCCGGTGATTCTGGTGGTGGGTCTGCGCCTGGGTTGCCTCAACCACGCCCTGCTTACGGCCGAGAGTATCGAGCGCAGCGGACTGGGATTCGCCGGCTGGGTGGTCAATCTCGTCGATCCGCACATGGCCTCCGTGGCGGAGAACGTTCAGGACCTGATGCTGCGGCTCCCCGCGCCGCTGCTCGGGGTCATGCCCCACATGCACGGCCGTCCACCCCGCCTCGCCGCGCCGGCGCTCAACATCGAGCGCCTGCTCCAGCACTGAAATCCTGCTTCGAGAGGTGACGCAGCAGCAGGTTTGTCAGGGGCTGGCCTCACACAAGGCCTCAATCCCGCTCCGGCCCATCGACCTCGAGCATCGCCAGGGCCGCCGCATAGCGCTGACGGTGCGCGGCGGTGAGTCCGTCGGTCAGCCCGAGCTTCCGGATGGCGGGTACGTCCTGCAAGGCGATTGCGGCATACGGATCGCATTCCGAACCGCGATAGGCGAGCAGATTGGCGGCGATGACCACGTCCACGTAATCCACGCTCGCCGAGTAGCGCATGAGGTCTTCGTGCTCGGCGGCCACGGCCACCAGCTCCGGCGAGAACTTCCAGGCCTCCAGTACCTTCGCGCCCAACCACGGATGCGTGCGCACGCAAAGCTCGCGATTGAGCGGTTTGCCGGGGCCAAGGCCCTCTGCCCGGCGTAGCAGGGGAAGCTTGCCAATGTCGTGCACGAGACCGGCCAGCAGCGCCTGATCGGGGCTGAGGCGCGTGGACTCGGCGGCGATGGCATGGCTGAGCGCGGCCACGTCGATGCTGTGATCGGAAATGGCCTTGAGGCGCCGACGCATCGGTTCGCCGCCGAAGGAGAAGCTCTGGATGATGGCCAGGCTGTTCACCAGGCTGCGCACCAGGCGCAGACCCAGCCGTTGCACCGCGCCGCGAATGTCCTCAATGGGCCGGTTGCCGCGCATCACGGCGCTGTTGGCCACCTTGAGCAAGCGTGCGGACAGCCCGGGGTCGCGGGCGATCACCGCGGCGATCTCCGAGAACGAGACGTCGGGGCGCTCCGCGGTGCGGCGCACCGCCAGGGCGATCTCGGGCAAGGTGGGCAGGATCAGCCGGTTGGCTGCGATGTCGGCTTCCAGTGCCGCGATCAGTTTTTCGTTGAAGTCCATGGTTGCCGCCATCTCGACGAAACGGCTTCCATTGCCGGGGTTCAGCCGCCGGTCTTCGACATGAAACGCATGACTTGCGAAGGCTTCTCGGTGAACTCGTGGCGAGCGGGTTTGAGGGCGATGGCCTCGAGAATGGCCGCCTTCAGGGCTTCGGCATCGGCACCGGCGCGCAACAGCGGGCGCAGTTCGAACGCGTGCTCCTGGCCGAGGCACATGTACAGCGTACCGTCCACGGACAGCCGCACCCGGTTGCAGGTCTCGCAGAAGTGCTGGGAGATGGGCGTAATGAAGCCGATGCGCAACTCGGTGCCGGCCACGCGCATGTAGTTGGCGGGTCCGCCGCCTGGCATGACGCCCGGCAGGAGCGTATAGCGGCGTTCCAGACGTTCGCGCACCTCGCGCAAATCCACATAGCGGTTTGCGGCGTCGCGCCCGGTGTCGCCCATGGGCATGGTTTCGATGAAACGCAGGGTGAAGTCGTGCTCGATGCAGAAATCGACCATCGCCTCCACTTCGTCGTCGTTGACGCCCTTCATGACGACCATGTTGATCTTCACCGGGGCAAAGCCGGCCTGTTTCGCGGCCATCAGGCCGGCAAGTACCTTGTCGAGTCGCCCGCCGCCCGTAATGGTGTGAAAGCGCTCCCCATCCAGGGTATCGAGGCTGACGTTGAGGCGCGTGACGCCGGCGCGGTGCAGCTCGGCCGCATGGCGTTCCAGTTGCACGGCATTGGTGGAGAGGGACAGGTCTTCGATGCCCGGCAGGGCGGCCAACTGCGCGGCGAGTTGCGGGAGGTCATGGCGCACCAGCGGCTCGCCGCCGGTGATGCGCGCCCGGCGCACGCCCAGTTCGGCGAAGGCCCCGATCACCCGGGTGATCTCGTCGAAGCTCAGCCAGTTCTCCGGCTCCTCGAAATCGTGGAAGCCCTTGGGCATGCAATAGAAGCAACGCAGATCGCAGCGATCCGTCACGGAGATGCGCACGTATTCGATGCGTCGGCCAAAGGGATCGGTGAGCTGCGACATGGGAACAGGCTTCCGTAGGTCGTTTGAGTATAGTGCCCAACCACCGGCCAAGTCACAGCCCGAATGGGGGAGCCGCGCCGGCGACCGGCATGTTTTGACGCGGAGGGCGCGGAGGCGCGGAGATCGCGGAGGATGGCAAGCGTGCCAGCCAGCGAAAAAATGGAGCGCTTTCCACCGGTGGTCGTGCGGATATTGCTGGGCGGATGTAGGACAGTGGGGGCGCGGCCGCAGAAAGCGCGAGAACGAGAGAGTCATCCCTCCACGTTCTCCGCGCCTCCGCGTCCTCCGCGTTACGTCTAGATCTCGAAGGCCGGCAGCTTCTTCTCAATCGCGACGTTCTTGAGGGTCACGTAGCGGGGCAGGCCGCCTTCGTAGGGTGGGTAGTCCTCACCCTCAATGAGCGGCACCAGGTATTCGCGGCACTTCCCGGTGATGCCGAAGCCGTCCTCGGTGATGAAGTCGCGGGGCATGAACTTCTCCACGTTGGCCACGTTGGCAAGATCCGCCTTGCCCACTTCCCATACGTAGGGCGAGGAGGATTTGCGCACCACCGCCGGCATCACCGCGTTGTCGCCGGCCAGGGCGAATTCCACCGCCGCCTTGCCCATGGCATAGGCCTGCTCCACATCCGAACGCGAGGCCAGGTGGCGCGCCGCGCGTTGCAGGTAGTCGGCCACCGCCCAGTGGAACTTGTAGCCGAAGGCCTCCTTCACCATGTTCGCCACCACCGGCGCGGCACCGCCCAATTGGGCGTGGCCGAAGGCGTCGCGGGTGCCCTGCTCGGCGAGGAAGCGGCCGTCGGGCCAGTGGCAGCCCTCGGAGACCACCACCGTGCAGAAACCGTGCTTCTGCACGTTGTCTTTCACTTTCGCCAGGAACTTGGCCTGATCGAATTCGATCTCCGGGAACAGGATCACCACCGGGATGCCGCGCTGCTCCGCCAGTCCGCCCGCGGCGGCGATCCAGCCCGCGTGGCGGCCCATGACTTCCAGCACGAATACCTTGGTGGAGGTCTTGGCCATGGAGCGTACGTCGAAGGAGGCTTCCAGCGTGGACACGGCGATGTACTTGGCCACGGAGCCGAAGCCCGGGCAGTTGTCCGTGATGGGCAGGTCGTTGTCCACGGTCTTGGGCACGTGGATGGCCTGGATGGGGAAGCCCATGGCCTCGGACAGCTGCGACACCTTGTAGCAGGTGTCTGCCGAGTCGCCGCCGCCGTTGTAGAAGAAGTAACCGATGTTGTGCGCCTTGAACACCTCGATGAGACGCTCGTATTCGCGGCGGTTCTTCTCCAGGCTCTTGAGCTTGTAGCGGCAGGACCCGAAGCCGCCAGACGGCGTATGGCGCAGCGCAGCGATATCTTCGCTGGACTCCAGGCTGGTGTCGATGAGGTCTTCGGTCAGTGCGCCGATGATGCCGTTGCGACCGGCGTAAACCTTGCCGATCTGATCGCCGTGCTTGCGCGCGGTTTCGATCACGCCGCAGGCGGAGGCGTTGATGACGGCGGTGACACCACCGGATTGCGCGTAAAACGCATTCTTCTTGTTGGCCATTACTATGCTCCCATCCACTCGAAGTCGTTCGAAAAGATCCAGTTAGCCACAGTGGTTGCGGCGGCGACAGCTTCGCCCTTCTTTGCCGGACATTCTCCTAGGCCGGCGCCGCCGACCGCTTCAGCCCAGGGCGTCGAAAATGGCGTTGCGGATCGCCTCGACCTTGCCTGTGCCGGCAATCTTGACATATTTCGGCGCGCGACCATCGCCCATGGCCGCCCAACTGGCGTAGTAATCCACCAGCGGTTCGGTTTGCGCGTGGTAGACCTCGAGGCGCTTCTTCACCGTCTCCTCCCGGTCATCATCGCGCTGGATGAGGGGCTCGTCGGTGACATCATCCTTGCCTTCCTGGCGGGGCGGATTGAACACCACGTGGTAGGTGCGGCCCGAGGCCACGTGCACACGCCGCCCGCTCATGCGCTGGATGATCTCTGCGTCGGGAACGTCGATTTCCACCACGTAATCGATGGCGACCCCCGCTTCGCGCATGGCTTCGGCCTGGGGAATGGTGCGGGGAAAGCCATCGAACAGGAAGCCCTTGGCACAATCAGGCTCGCGGATACGCTCCTTCACCAGATTGATGATGATGTCGTCGGATACCAGTCCGCCCGCATCCATGATCTTCTTCGCTTCCATGCCGAGGGGCGTGCCGGCCTTGACGGCAGCGCGCAGCATGTCGCCCGTGGATATTTGCGGGATGCCGTAGCGCTCCTTGATGTAATTGGCTTGCGTGCCCTTGCCGGCCCCCGGGCCGCCGAGAAGTATGAGGCGCATGTGGTTTTCTCCATGATTATTTAAAAAAAGACGCACGAGTTTTCCGGTTTTTACCTGTCCGGAAACCGCGCTTGGTTTATTTGTTCGCCGCAACCTGTACTTATAGTGAAGCTTTGTGATGCGGTCAGCGCTTCACTAATGGATGCTAGGTGCGATGAGGCACCTGCGCCACTGGTAATGGCTTTATGTGGTTATTAAAACGTTTGAGGTCTGCAAAGCCCGAGGGGTTGTCATGATGGGGGTTCAGCAAAGGAGGCATGTCATGCAGTCTGCACCCCGTGAAATCGTCACACCCTTCCGTCCCATCCCCCTCGATGTGCCCGAGGGCATGAAGCCCAACGAGTTTTTCAACAGCACCGAAAACCTCAACGACCTCATCCACAACAATGGGTTGCTGCTGAATCCCGAGAACCTGCTGCTGTACCGCAAGGCCCTGGGCCACAGCAACGAGTTCGATACCTCCATCATCTACAACACCTCGAACACCATCCTGAATCCTCTCGGCCGCCCGGTGCGGCGCACCCAGGTGCCCGAGGCCACGCGTCGGGTGTGGAACAGGATGAACCACGTGATCCTCGACTACATGCTCGAGCAGTACCCGGACCCGGACGAGGCCCTGGTGCTGGCTGGCGAGGCGAGCCTCGACGCCACTTGGCCGCTTACCTCGCCGGGGGTGCCGAGCATCCGCATGCTGCACAACCATTTCATCGTGTTTCCCATGGACGAACTGCGCCGCGCCAAACCGGCGGATCCGGCCAACCCGAACCTCACTGACGGCGGTCAACACAGCCTGTTTCAGGCCTACATGCGCAAGGTCTACCGCGAATTCTTCGATACCGCGTTGCAGCTGGAAATGCTGACGCCGGCGAGCGATGCCGACGCACGCCTGCGGCTCACGGGCTATCCACAGGGGCTGCCGAGCTGGGAAGTGCGCGGTGGCGCCGCCGCGCTCAGCAAGGCGGCGTTCTGGGAGGAATACGACCAGGTGCTCAAGGGCTTCCTGGATTTCTACCGCACATTCTTTTCCCAGGTCTCGACGCGCAATGCCGACCGTCTGGACGACGTGCATTTCCCCGCACAGGTCGAGCGGGTGCTGCTGTGCAACGACGACTTTCTCGCCACCGCAAAGAAGGTGCGCGACCGCTGTGTCCATGATGCCAAGTACGCGAACGCGATTCGCTGGCAGCCGGCCTTCAAACAGCTCATCTACCGCAACGACGCAGGCAAACTCATCGTCACCATCAGCCAGAACTCCATCGGCAACGCCATCACTGAATTGCTTGGCGTGGTGGTCAACCGGGTGCCGGACGCCGACGCCTACGCCAAACGCGAGCCCGCCCTCATCGAGCGCCTGCTCGAAGTCAGGCGCCGCCTCATCGAGGCTGATCTGGGTACTGGGCTGGCCACGGCGCAGTGGCCCGCCGGTGATGACGGAGAACGCACGGAATTTTAGTTTATTAGAGGGCATTTAAGCGTAGACCAAGTCTAGTGCGCTGCAACTGTGCCCAAGCGCACGGTTTCCTGTGTACGCAAAATGCTTAATGTCGCAGATACAGGAAATTTCAGTGTTTGCCTTCTGTTAGCGTGCGGCCGGGCAGTCTCGACGGAAACGTTCAGGTGGTGTGATAAACGCCAGAAACTGACAAAAATCAATTAGCAAATACTTAAATCGGCGTTGCTTATCTGCCCATAAAGAAATGTGCGTTCCCGTGTTTTCAAAACAGGTGCTAGCCTTCACCCCCAGCGGCATAACTACCGGTAGACGCTACGACACAACGTCGCCCGATTTTGACGGAGAGGAACGCGTATGGCATTGGTCAATCCGCACGGTGGCGGCAGTCTGAAGCCCCTGTTGCTTGAAGGCGAGGCGCTGAAGGCTGAGCAGGCGCGCGCTCGGTCCCTGCCCCAGGTACGGGTCAGCTCGCGCGAGAAGGGCGACATCATCATGCTGGGCATCGGCGGTTTCACACCGCTCGACGGCTTCATGAGCCATGCCGACTGGCAGGGCGTATGCGACGGCATGAAGACGGCCAGCGGCCTGTTCTGGCCCATCCCCATCACCCTCTCCACCGACAAGGCCACGGCGGACGGGCTCAAGACCGGCGCCGACATCGCCCTGGTGGATGCGGACAACGGCGAGATCCTCGCCACCATGCAGGTCACCGAGAAGTACATCATCGACAAGGCCCACGAATGCGCCACGGTGTTCAAGACCACCGACCTGGAGCACCCGGGTGTCAAAATGGTGATGGAGCAGGGCGACGTGAACCTGGCGGGTCCCGTCAAGGTGCTGTCCCAGGGCGAATTCCCCAGCAAGTACGGTGATCTGTTCCTCACCCCGAAGCAGACTCGTGAGCTGTTCGACTCCATGGGCTGGAGCAAGGTGGCGGCGTTCCAGACCCGCAACCCCATGCACCGCTCCCACGAATATCTCGCCAAGGTCGCCATCGAGACCTGCGACGGTGTGCTGATTCACTCCCTGCTCGGCAACCTCAAGCCCGGCGACATCCCGGCCGACGTGCGTGCCCGCGCCATCGGCACCCTGGTCGAGAACTATTTCGTCAACAACACCATCGTGCAGGCGGGTTATCCGCTGGACATGCGCTACGCCGGTCCGCGCGAGGCGCTGCTGCACGCGCTGTTCCGCCAGAACTACGGCTGCTCGCACCTCATCGTCGGCCGTGACCATGCCGGCGTCGGCAGCTACTACGGCCCGTTCGACGCGCACCACATCTTCGACGAAATCCCGAAGGGATCTCTGGAGACCCAGCCGCTGAAAATCGACTGGACCTTCTGGTGCTACAAGTGCGGCGGTATGGCCTCCGCACGCACCTGTCCGCATGGCGAGGGCGACCGCCTGCTGCTGTCGGGCACCAAGCTGCGCAAGATGCTTTCGGAGGACGCCGAAGTGCCGGCCGAATTCTCCCGCCCCGAGGTGCTGGTCATCCTGCGCGAATACTACGGAGGGCTGACCGAGAAGGTGGAGGTCAAGCTGACCGGCCATTCGGCCAAATGAGGGTTTTCACCGTCTTCCGTGCGGGACGGGGACGTGTGTGTTTGTGACTACTTCAACGAAGGAGTGAGAAAGAAATGCCAACTTATGTTCGTACCGAGAAGTGCGATGGTTGCAAGGGGCAGGACAAGACCGCCTGCATGTACATTTGCCCGCACGACCTGATGAAGCTCGACAAGGACGGCTCCGAGACCGGCCACGCGATGAAGGCGTTCAACCAGGAGCCCGAGCAGTGCTGGGAGTGCTACTCCTGCGTGAAGATCTGCCCGCAGGGCGCCATCGAAGCGCGCCACTACGCCGACATCGTTCCCCTGGGCGGCCAGGTACAGCCGCTGCGTGGTTCCGACTCCATCATGTGGACCATCAAGTTCCGCAACGGCACCATGAAGCGCTTCAAGTTCCCCATCCGCACCACGCCGGAAGGCTCCATCGATCCGTACGGCAACAAGCCCGCGGCCAAGCTGGCCGACATTGCCAAGCCGGGTTTCTTCACGGGCACGGAAGACGGTGGCGTGATGAAGGGCTACCGCGCTGGCGATGCCTCTGAACTGATCCGCAAGTAATCAACGAATCGAGGAACCAAGATCATGGCTGGTACGTTTGAAGCCCCTGAGGTAGTCCAGGAAGAATTGGACGTTCTGCTGATCGGCGGTGGTATGGCCTGCTGCGGCGCCGCCTACGAAATGATGCGCTGGGTCGAAGCCGTCAAGGCCGAGACCGGCAAGGACGTGAAGATCAAGCTGGTCGACAAGGCCGCCATGGACCGCTCCGGCGCCGTGGCCCAGGGCCTGTCCGCCATCAACACCTACATCGGCACCGAGCAGGATCCCGCCGACTACGCCCGCATGGTCTCCAACGACCTGATGGGCATCACCCGCGACGACCTGTCCTACGACCTGGGCCGTCACGTGGACGACTCCGTGCACCTGTTCGAGGAGTGGGGTCTGCCCATCTGGAAGACCGACGCCGACGGCGTGCGCCATGACGGCGCCGAGTCCATCCGCGAAGGCCTGCCTGCCCTGAAGGACGGCGGCAAGCCCGTGCGTTCCGGCAAGTGGCAGATCATGATCAACGGCGAATCCTACAAGTGGATCGTCGCCGAGGCCGCCAAGAAGGCCCTGGGCCTGGATCGCATCCAGGAGCGCGTGTTCATCGTAAAGCTGGTGAACGACAAGAACGACCCGTCCCGCATCGCCGGTGCGGTCGGCTTCTCCGTTCGCGAGAACAAGATCTACGTTTACAAAGCCAAGGCCATCCTGCTGGCCGCCGGCGGCTGCGTGAACATCTTCCGTCCGCGCTCCGTGGGTGAAGGTACGGGCCGCGCCTGGTATCCGGTGTGGAACGCCGGTTCCACCTACGCCATGGCCGCCGAGGCCGGCGCCGAGCTGACCATGATGGAAAACCGCTTCGTGCCCGCCCGCTTCAAGGACGGTTACGGCCCGGTGGGCGCCTGGTTCCTGCTGTTCAAATCCCAGGCGACGAACGCCCTCGGCGAAGTCTACATGGTCAAGAACAAGGAACTGCTGGACGACTACCCGCCGTACGGCCAGGCCGCCGTGCCCGCGTCCTGCCTGCGTAACCACCTCATGCTGAAGGAAATGCAGGAAGGCCGCGGTCCCATCTACATGGACACCGTCACCGCCCTCGCCAAGCTGCGCGAGACCCTGACGCCGAAGGAAGTGAAGCACCTCGAAGCCGAGGCCTGGGAAGACTTCCTCGACATGTGCGTGGGCCAGTGCGGTATCTGGGTCGGTGAGAACGTCGAGCCCGAGAAGAAGAACTCCGAGCTCATGCCCACCGAACCGTACCTGCTGGGTTCGCACTCCGGCTGCTGCGGCATCTGGGTGTCGGGTCCCACCGACCTGGGCGCGCCCACCGACGAGGAATACTCCGACGTGCCCGCGCACCTGCCCAAGGGCTGGAACTGGGGCTACCGCTCCATGACCACCGTGAAGGGTCTGTTCACCGCCGGTGACGGCGTGGGCGCCTCCGGCCACAAGTTCTCCTCCGGTTCGCACGCGGAAGGCCGCATCGCCGCCAAGGCCATGCTGCAGTACGTGATCGACAACCAGAGCTTCAATCCGGAACTCGACGCCGACGTGAATCAGCTGGCCGAAGAGATCTACAAGCCGGTGCGCAACTTCCTTGAGCACAAGGACTACACCACCGCCATCGACGTCAACCCGAACTACATCACGCCCAAGATGCTGCAGTTCCGCCTGCAGAAGATCATGGACGAGTACGTGGCCGGCGTCGCGACCTACTACAAGACCAACGAGCACATGCTGAAGGTTGCGGAAGAGAAGCTCGAAATGCTGAAGGAAGACGCGGAGAAGATGCGCGCCAAGGACCTTCACGAGCTGCTCCGCGCGTGGGAGAACTACCACCGCATCCTGACCGCGGAAGCTCACATGAAGCACATCCAGTTCCGTGAGGAGAGCCGTTACCCCGGCTTCTACTACCGCATGGACAAGAACTTCGTGGATGAAGAAAACTGGAAGTGCTTCGTCAACTCGGTCTACGACAAGCAGACCAAGAAGTGGACCTGCTTCAAGCGCAAGCACGTGGATCTGGTCGACAAGTCCAAGCTGTTCAAAGCCGCTTCGCATTAATCGCGCAGTCGGTGAGTAGAGGAAGCCGGGACCGCAAGGTCCCGGCTTTTTTTGTAGTCTGGACGAAGCCAAGCAGAATCCGGGTCTTGGGCCGTGTGTTTCCCGCATTCCGCTCCGCTTCATCCGGGCCACAGGGCTATGCACTTCGCAGGTCAGTGTGGCGCGCAGCGTCTGCGTGTGACCCAATGCACGGGCCTGAGGCCTGACATGCCCCCGTGCGCGTTGCGCGTAATACAATCCGACCCATGTTTTTCCGCGTTTCGCACCGTAGGCAGTGGTAGCAATCCGTCGCAAGTGCAATCATTAACCCTGCCGTTCTCAACGAAGGTTCCGTTCATGTCCAACCCCGAGATCACCATTCCCGGCAGCCCCGTCGTACCGCAGATGGTGGAGGGCTCGCATACCATCCAGTTCTCCTGTCACAAGGGCATCGGCTGCTGGAACGCCTGCTGTTCCAACATCGACATCTCGCTGACGCCCTATGACGTGCTGCGCCTGAAAAAGCGCCTGGGCATCAGCGCGGCGGAATTCCTCAAGGAATACACCGTCCCTTACGAGTTCGAGCAGGACGGTATCGCCGGCGTGAAGTTCCGCCCGGTGGAGAACGGCACCGCCTGCCAGTTCATGCGGCCGGAAGGCTGCAGCGTGTACGAAGATCGCCCCACGGCGTGCCGCTACTACCCTGTGGCGCTGCTGTCCATGCGCAAGCAGGACGAGTACGTGGATCGCAATTCCTTCGCTCTGGTGAAGGAGCCGCACTGCAAGGGCCACGAGGTCGCGCGTACTGTGACCATCGACGACTACCGCCAGGAACAGGGCGTCGTCGAATATGACGAACTGGCGCGCGGCTGGCGTCAGCTCATCCTGAAAAAGAAGTCCTCTGGTCCGAGTATCGGCAAACCGTCACTCAAGAGCCGCCAGCTCTTCTTCATGGCCTGTTACGACATCGACACCTTCCGCGCCTTCGTATCGAGCGAAGGCTTCGGCAAGCTCTTCACGTTGTCCGATGAGGAGAAGGCCATGATCCTCAACGACGACGTGGAACTCATGTTGTTCGCATTCCGCTTCCTCAAGCAGGTGCTGTTCGGCGAGCAGAGCATCGGCCTCAACGAGGAAGAGGCCCAGGCCCGCCTCGCCAAATGGCGCGAACGCCAGGCCGAGATCGAGCGGGAAGCCGCCGAACGGCTTGCGCGCATGGAAGACGGCATGTACGAAGCCACCGACGAGTGCGAGGGCGGTTCTTGCAGCCGGGACTGATGGGAAAAAAGCCTTAACCACGGGGGACACGGGGGACACGGGGAATTCGGATTCGTGTTCCTGAGGAATCCGCAGGAGCGGGCTAAGCCTGCGATGGAGCGTTCAGAGGCGATATGCTTCATTTTATGGTTTGCCCCCGTGTTCCCCGTGGTTAATTTCTTTTCCCCATGGATTAGCTTTAAGTCATGGACAGCACGGAAATGCTCAGCCCGCAGCTGGAGGCCGTCGGCCGGGAACCTTATTACCGGCCGGTGGGAGACGAGATCGCCCTGTTCGAGGCGGCGTATCGGCGGCGCCTGCCGGTACTCTTGAAAGGTCCTACGGGCTGCGGCAAGACGCGTTTCGTGGAGTACATGGCCTGGCGGCTCGGGCGACCGCTCGCCACCGTGGCCTGTCATGACGATCTCACCACCGCCGATCTGGTGGGCCGTTACCTCATCGTCAACGACCAGACCGTGTGGATGGACGGCCCGCTCACTGCGGCGGTGCGTATAGGCGCCATCTGTTATCTCGACGAGATTGTCGAGGCGCGCAAGGACACCACCGTGGTGATCCACCCACTGGCCGACGCACGCCGCCTGCTCGCGGTGGACAAGCGCGGCGAGCTGGTGCCCGCGCCCGACGAGTTCATGCTGGTGATCTCCTATAACCCCGGTTACCAGAGCGTGCTCAAGGAAATCAAACCCAGCACACGCCAGCGCTTCGTGGCCCTGGAATTCGATTACCCACAGCCGGAGGTGGAGGCGGAGATCGTCGCCGCCGAGGCCGGCGTCGACCTCGACACGGCACGCAAGCTGGTGAAGCTGGGCGAACTCACCCGTAACCTCAAGGGGGTCGGCCTGGACGAAGGCGCGAGCACGCGCCTGCTGGTCCACGCCGCCCACCTCATCGCCGCCGGCACCGCCCCGGCCACCGCCTGCACCGCCGCCATCGCCCGCGCCCTCACCGACGAACCCGACATGACCGGCACCCTGGACGACCTGGTCCGGGCTGTGTTTTGAAGAAAAGCGATGAAGAGAAAAGCAAAACCACGGGGGACACGGGGAACACGGGGGTGAAGAAGGGGGACCTCCAGCGAGGACTGCGCAGTGAGCCGGATGGGCCAGCAATTCGCCGAAGTCGCAGCAACCACCGAGAAGCCTTGGAGAACCAAGATATTGATTCCCCGTGTCCCCCGTGGTTAATGCTTTTTTCTCCAAAATGGACAGACCACTGACGGCAATTGAACTGGAGGCGGCGCTGGACGAGTTGTTGTCGGCGTCGTCGTCGTATCGTTCTGTGGCGCGGTTGGCGGCGGGGTTGGAGTCGCTGCCGCGGGCGCAGCAGGAGCGGGTGTTGCACTGGGCAGGGGTGGCCGCACAGACCTACGACGAAATCGGTTATCAGGTCGTCTCCCTCGCTCCCAGGGCGTTCGCGCTGCTGGACCACGCCGGTTTCGAGGCCTGGGTGCTCGCCGGTCTCGATACCTACGACCGCGAGGGCCTGCGCCCGGCCATGGCGCTGCTGCGTGATCTGGAGGCATTCTGCGCGTCGCACAACGGCACCCCGGTGGCGAGGCTGGCGGATGTGGAAGTGCGCCTCACGCGCTTCGTGCACGGGCTTTCCGGGCGGCCCCTGGCCATACGCAGCGGCGTGGCGGCATGGACCGACACCGAAACCATCTTTCTCCCGGAACTGCTCACGCTATGCGCCGACGCAGAGGGTAACCGCACACTCTATAAAGCCATGGCCGCCATGCTGTGGGCGCAGACGCGCTTTGGCACTTTCAACGCGGACATCGAAGCGGCTGTTTCGTGCTGGCCGGACCGCTCCCGTGCGCTCGCCTGGCTGGCGCTGCTGGAGGCCGTGCGCCTGGAAGCTCGCATTAGTGCGGAGTTGCCCGGGCTCGGCGCAGAACTGGGGGCTCAACACGCCCCTTGGCCGGAGGTGCTGTCGCCGATGCTGCCGCGCCTGCGTGACAAGGCGGCCAGTGTGATCGACAGCCTGGCGTGCCTGCCCCCGCTCATGGCGGACGGGGCTGCACCGCCGGTGTTTCCCCACGCCTGTAGCCTCGATCCTGCCGCCGCCCGGCGTGTCCGGGCCGAGCGCATCGAGCGCGAGACCCAGGTGCTGCGAAACGCCCTTGGGGCACTGCAAGGGCAAGCGGCCGCAGGGCGCAAGGGCCGGCCGGAGATTTCCGCCGAGCCCGATCCCGGGCACTGGGAGATGGCCATTCGCATCGACGGCGAAGTGCTCGCCCTGCCGCCCGAGGCGCAGGCCGCGGCGCAGTCCCTGGTGCAGGATCTGGGTGAGATTCCCCGCGAGGCGCTCTCGCCCGCAGGCCCCGGTGGGTGGCAGCCCACGGACCACACCGGCGCCCCGGAACTGGTGAATGACAGTGACGGGGAATGGCGTTACGACGAATGGGATTTCCACCGCCAGTCCTATCGCCGTGGCTGGTGTCACGTCTACCCCCAGGATGTGAAGCCGGGTGACGGCGATTACGTGGCGCAGGTGCGCGCACGCTACGCCCCGTTGATTCAGCAGATCCGCCGCCGCTTTGAGGCCATGCGCGGGGAGGACAGACTGCTGGCGCGCCAGCCCGATGGTGAGGAGATCGATCTCGACGCCCTGGTGGATGCCAAGTGTGATCGTCGCAGCGGCGCCGAGCCCTCGCCGCGGCTGTTCTGCCGGCGCGTGCGCAACCAGCGATCGCTGGCGGCCATGTTCATGGTGGACATGAGTGGCTCCACCAAGGGCTGGGTCAACGACGCCGAGCGCGAGGCCCTGGTGATGCTGTGTGAAGCCCTGGAAACCCTGGGCGACGCCTACGCCATCTACGGCTTCTCTGGCTGGACCCGCACCCGCTGCGACATCTACCGCATCAAGGCCTTCGCAGACCGCTATGACGACACCGTGCGTGCCCGCATCGCCGGCATCGAGGCCAAGGACTACACGCGCATGGGTGTCGCCATCCGCCACCTCACCCGCCTGCTCGCCGAGCGGCCCGAACGCCACAGGCTGCTGGTCACCTTCTCCGACGGCCGTCCCGACGACTTCGGCGACGAGTACCGCAGCCAGTACGGCATCGACGATACCCGCCGCGCCCTGCTGGAGGCCTTGCGCTGCGGCATCCGCCCCTTCTGCATCACCCTCGACCGCGAGGCCCGCGAATACCTGCCCCACCTCTACGGCGCCGCCCGCTACATCGTCATCGACGACGTCGCCCGCCTGCCCTACAAGGTTGCCGACATTTACCGGCGGCTGACGCGGTAGGTTGTCGAAGAGAAAAGCCGTAACCACGGAGGCCGCGGAGAAGACCACGTGAAAAAGGGCGGCCGCGGCTTGCATGTGGTCTGGTACTGGTGATCTCGGGCAGTGACTCTCCTGCTTGTGGGAGCGAGCTTCCGCTCGCGACCTTACCCGCCGTCACCGGCTGCAACCTGTGCCTGCGCACCTGCGCACCTGCGGCCCCGAGGCCATCGTGCCGTGGCAGCCCCGTGCGGAGGTGCCGGCATGAGCGACGTGACCAACATCCTGGTGGTGGGCATCGGCGGTCAGGGCATAACCGCCGCCGAGATCCTGGCCGAAGCGGCCATCGGCCTCGGCCTCGACGTGAAGAAGACCGAGGTGGCCGGCATGTCCCAGCGCGGCGGCGTAGTGTCATCGCACGTGCGCTTCGGGGAGCGCGTGTTGTCACCAGAGATCGTCCCCGGCGAGGCGAATGTTTTGGTGGCTTTCGAAGCGGCCGAAGGCATGCGCTGGAGTAATTATCTGAAACCAGGCGGCATCGCCATGGTAAACACGCTGCGGCTTGCCCCGCCGGTGGTGTCGCTGGGCCTGTTTGACTATTCAGAGGACCCGGTGGCCGAGATGCGCGCCGCGGGCGTGAACGTGCACGGCTTCGACGCCGGCGCCATCGCCAGGGAACTGGGCGACCTGCGCCTGGTGAACACGGTGATGCTGGGCGCCATCGCCGATCATCTGCCGTTTCCGGCCGACACCCTCAAGCGCTGCATCGTCGATCGCTTCCGCGCGCGCAAGCCGCAGCTGGTGGCGATGAACGAGCGCGCCTTCGAGGCGGGACGGAAGGCGCGGTAATTCGCCGCTCCGCACCGGGCACATCACTGCTGATTCGACGTCGCCTCCCTGAGGCTGTCAGGGAGCGGGGCGGTGAGAAGGCCGTGGCAGCACGGCCTTTCGACTCCCTTTATGGACCCCGGCCTCCGCCGGGGCGACGTGCACATCCGTCATTCCGATGCCGGCGCCGCCCTCCCTTCCGCTTCAACCCTCCCGAAGTGAATAGTTGACTGTTTTTATCTGGCTATTACATTAGCTAATAACCAGACGCTAATACGCGCCCGGGAGATACACGGGAAGCCATCAAAAGCGGAGGTTCACACCATGGCCGGAAATCTCATCAACAACTTCCCCCACGACGGCGTGGTCACCGTCAACCGGGTGATCCTGAAGGACGGTTACAGCCTCGATGACTTGCAGGAGCGGGTCGCGCTGTTATGCGAAAACGTGAAGACCTATCACTCGGAAACCGGCTTCGTGGGCGGGTTCGTGGCGCTCAACAGCGGCATGATCTCCAACGAGGGCTCGACCATCGGCCGGGCGGTGACCAGCCCACTCAAGAATCGCGAGGCGCTCATCGTCACCTTCTGGCGCTCCTTCCCGGAGCATGAGGCCTCGCACCGTTCCGAGACCTTCCAGCCGCTGTTCCGGGACGCGCTGGCCCTGTGCGAGAACGGCAACGAGGAGATTGCCTACGAGATGCTCTGGTCGGGGGCCGCCTACGCCCCGGAGGAAGCCAAGGCAGCGAAAGAGGCAAAATCGCTCTACGTGGTCTAGAATACTTGCGTCACACCCACAAAGCTGAACGCCGTCGCGCCTGCGGGCCGGCGGCGTTTTCTTTCCTGCGTCACACCGGCCGGGCCTTCACTTCCCCTCCGTGTTTTTTGTTGAGAAATTGCCAATCCACTCATGGGTGGATTTCATGAGTTTGCGCGTCATCGCTCCGCCGAAACGCGCTAAACGTTGGGGGGCCGGAATGTGGTTGCGGGAGTACCCGCATCCAGTTTCACACACGCAAGGAGGGTTCCATGAAGAAGACGCCTATCGCGATCGCAGTACTCTCGGCCTCCATGGCCTTGGCCGCGGGTAGTGCCTTCGCCCAAGGCCAGGCCGGTTCCATGAGCGGCGGTTCCATGGACATGAGTTTCTCGGAACTCGATGCCAACGCCGATGGCGTGGTGAGCCAGGACGAGGCCTACCAGTCCCCCGTGCTGAATGAGAACTGGAGCAGAGCCGACGCCAATCAGGACGGCAGCATCGATCAGTCCGAATTCAGCGCGCTCGAGGATTCACTGGCGTCCGGTGCGGGTGCCGGTGCAGGCACCATGCAGCAACAGAGCAGTGGTCTCGACAAGAGCTTCTCGGAACTGGATGCCAACGCCGACGGCATGGTGAGCCAGGACGAGGCGTCGCAATCGACCGTGCTGAGCCAGAACTGGAGCAGCGCCGATACCAATCAAGACGGCAGCATCGATCAGTCCGAATTCAGCGCCTTCGAGAGCCAGATGGGCGGCAGCAGCGCGGGCGGTGGCAGTGCCGGTGGCGGCAGCGCGGGCGGTGGGACGGCTTCGGGCATGTCGTTCAACGACATCGACACCAACGCTGACGGGATGATCAGCCAGGACGAGGCCAGCGCGCAGCCGACGCTGTCCGATCAGTTCACCTCCGTCGACAAAAACCAGGATGGCAATATCGACCAGACCGAATTCAGCGCCTTCGAGATGCAGTCGCCGCCGGCCGGTGGCATGAGTCAGCAGCAGGGCGGAGGCGGCATCTCCTTCAATGACCTGGATGCCAACGCCGATGGCATGGTCAGCCAGGACGAAGCCAGCTCGCTGAGCGACCTCTCTGACCAGTTCACTTCCTACGATACGAACCAGGACGGCAGCCTGGATCAGTCGGAGTTCAGCGCCTTCGAGTCGCAGATGGGAACCCAGCCCACCGCCCCGCCGCCCTCCGGCGGTACCATGGACCAGCCCGGGATGGGCGGCGGCATGGATGGCGGGAGCACCGGTGGTGGTATGGACGGCGGTAGCACCGGCGGCGGCATGGGTGGCGGCGGTTCCGGGATGTGATGCCGCGTAAAAATGCCTGCCCGCTCGTCGCGGGCAGGCATTTTTCTACTCGACCGCCGTGGTCGCCGCGGCGGGCACGGTGATGGCCACGCGATCGGCCGGTTCAGTGGAGCAATGACTGAGCACCAGCGAGGCCGGTTTCATGGAAAAGATGAACGGCGAGGTGCGCTGCAACGCGGAGAGCCCGAGGATGAACCGCGTCTTGCCGGGGAACACTGCCGCCTCCACGTCGTCGATGCGACAGCTGCCGCCGATGTTCACCGACGTAAGCCTGTAGACGGGTACGATCAGCTCGCTGCCGTTGGCGAGCACCCCACGCAGATCACGCACGTACTTGGCGTTGTTGCTGCGCTTGAGTTCGCGCAAGGCCTCTTCGTTGATGGTCATGTAACCGGACCCGGTGTCCACCATGAACTCAACCGGCCCAAGCCCGTCGATATGCCCGGGCACGTAATACGTTGCTGCCCCCTTCGCTTTCATGGGCACGGTCGCATTGAACTCGGCCGCACCAGCAACCGCGGCACCTCCCATACACGCGGAAGCTAGTAAAATCGCTACGAACTGATTCTTCATGTGGTGCTCGCTCGATGGCTTTGTTGCAATCGGTGAGTGACTTTAGGGAGCGCACTCCCAAGTCACCGCCGATTGGCTCACAGAACGGCCCGTGCATTCGCTCCATGCCACGACTGCGCAGCCGTTTTGCGAATCCACGGGCACCGAGGATGTTTGACCGGACGCGCGGGAGAAAGGTCCAAGCACATCGCGCCGCGATGTCTGTAAAGAAGTCGATGGCTTTGTTTCATCGAATGTGAACTCCGGCGCCGGCGCGCCCAACAAAAAGCCCCGCAGTGCGGGGCTTTTTTTTTTGCTTCCAGGCGTGTGCGCGGGCTCAGGCCACAGACTGGTAATAGAGGTTCTGCGGGTGATTCGCCTGGGCGAAGAAGAACCAGCGTTCCGCGAGCAGGCCTATGTACTGGATCAGCGCGGCGGCGAGCAGGATGGTGGTGGTGCGGCCCGAAATACCGGCGCTGAGCAGCACGATGGGTACCACGAACGCGGCGACGAGAAAGAACCATTTCACCGAGCGCAGCAGTGCCGGCTTGGCGCCGTGGAAAAACTCGCGGGTATTGAATGAGCCCCCCATGGCGCCCTGGGTCTTCTGCACGATCCTCGGGTGCTTGACGCCGAGCGCACTTTGCAATGTGGACTTCGGCTTCAGGCGCGCGTTGCGGATGAGCGATGCCACGCGGCTGATGAAACCGAGCACGGTGAGGATCAATGCCCAGCCGGCCATGAAAGGCACCAGATGCGGCGCCGCGTAGCCGGCGTACAGGGTGGCAACCGTGAAGCCGGAGGCCCAGCCCAGTAAGGTGTAGTTGATCACCGTCAGTGGCGAACTCCACTCGCGCAGGAAGCGCACACAGGCATAGATCATCCCGGTGCTCACGAACAGGGCAAAGGCGAGAATGGTGCCGATGGCGCCGACCAGGTTGGTAAGAGTGACCGGCGCACCGCCGGGCAGCGCACCCACCACCGGGCTGAAGCTGAACATGTGTGCGACGCCGTAGACGAAGGTCACCCCCATGAAGGCCGGCAGCACGATGACTTCACGGGACAGCCACGAGGTGCGCCAGCGCGTCGCGGCACGCCAGGCGCGTTCCGGCCGGCCCAAATGCCAGAACGACGCGATCAGGCCGGCGCCGAGAAACACCAGTGCCAGCAGGCTGCCGTAGGCATAGAACGCGTGCGGCTGCTTGGGCAGCATCGCGAAAGCCACGTGCGATTCGACCGTGAACATGGCCAGGAACAGACCCTGACCGATGCCGATGAGGGTGGTTAGAAAAATGACAGAGAATGCTGGATGCATTGTGTTTTTCCCTACCTTTAGAAGCTGGACACGTCGTCGAGCGAAGGCTCGTCGCCGCTCGGCTTGGGCAGCTTGCTGTCGATCTTGAGCGGATTGGCCGCGCGTTCGATCTCATCCTCGCGGATGTGCATCTTGGTCTTGTGCCGCGGCAGGTAGTGGTTGGCCGGGTTGGTGCCCCATTCCGGCATCAACTGGTAACCGCCGTGCTCGCGGATGGCGACCGACACTTCCGATTCCGGATCGTGGATGTCACCGAACAGGCGCGCGCCGGCCGGGCAGGCGCGCACGCAGGCGGGGCGACGTTCCTCTTCGGTCATGGACGTGTCGTAGATGCGGTCCACGCACAAGGTGCACTTCTTCATAATCTTTTGCTGCTCGTCGATTTCGCGTGCGCCGTAAGGGCAGGCCCACGAGCAATACTTGCAGCCGATGCACTTGTCGTAGTCCACCAGCACGATGCCGTCTTCCTTGCGCTTGTACGACGCACCCGTCGGGCACACCGGCACGCAGGGCGGCTCTTCGCAGTGCAGGCAGGACTTGGGGAAGTGCAAGGTCTCGGTGAGCGGGAATTCGCCCACTTCGAAGGTCTGCACGCGGTTGAAGAACGTGCCGGTCGGGTCCTTGCCGTAGGGGTTCTGGTCCACCATCGGGCCGGCACTGCCGGAGGTGTTCCACTCCTTGCAGTTGGTCACGCAGGCGTGACAGCCAACGCACACGTTCAGGTCGATAACTAGGGCTAGCTGGGTCATTTTGTCGAAACCTTTTTTGTTGCCGCAGAGCCACCGGATGCCTGCAGGAGCGGCCTCAAGCCGCTCCTGCCGCGGGAATGAATCGTCCCGGCGATCTCCACGGCTACCTTTCTCAGGCCTTCTTCTTCACCTTGCCGGCGAAGTAGTTCCAGACCTTGTTGCGTTCGGGCTGGCCCGGATAGGGCTTCATGGGCGCGAACTGGGGCGACGTGAATTCCTCACCGTCTTCCGCCTTGTAGATGCGCACCCGCACGTCATACCACGCCGCCTGGCCGGTGATCGGGTCGGAGTTAGAGACGTGCGACCCGCCGCTGGCCGGCAGTTCCTCGGAAATGAGGTGGTTGAGCAAAAAGCCCTTCTGCGACTCGTTGGCGTCCGGCGTCAGGTTCCAGGCGCCGGCGGCCTTGCCGATGGCGTTCCAGGTCCACACCGTGCCGGGCTCCACGGCCTCGGAATGCTTGGCCATGCAGCGCACCTTGCCCCACTGGCTCTCCACCCAGATCCAGTCTTCGTCCTGGATACCGGCGGCCAGCGCGGTCTTGGTGTTCACGTACAGCAGGTTGTGCGCGTGGATCTGGCGCAACCAGGCGTTCTGCGAATCCCAGGAGTGATACATGGCCATGGGGCGCTGGGTGATCGCCGCCAGCGGATACTTGTGCTTGTCCGACACCTGGCACTCCAGCGGGTCGTAGAAGAACGGCAGCGGATCGAAATAGGTCTCGACGCGCTTGGCCAGATGCGCAGGCGGCTTGCGGCTGATACCGCGGCCCTGCGCAGCAGCGCGGAACTTCTGCAGCACTTCGGAATAGATGTGGATCAGGATCGGCTCGGCGTAGCGCGTGATGCGATTGCGCTGTGACCATTCGAGGTAGCCCTGATTCCAGTTGCGCATGTACTGGTAGCTCTTGGGCAGCTCGTAGTGGAATACGCAGTCGTTCTTCGCGTACATCTCCCACTGCTTGGGGTTGGGTTCCCCCACCATGCTCTTCTCGCCGCCCTTGCCGCGCCAGCCGGCGAGGAAGCCGATGCCCGAACCCGGCTCGGTCTCGTAGTTGACGATGAAGTCCGGGTAGTCGCGGAACTTGCGCTCGCCGCTCGGCGTGGTGAACGCCGGCAGCTTGAGGCGCGAGCCCAGCTCGACGATGACCTCCTGGAATGGCTTGCAGTCACCGGTGGGCGGCACCACCGGGATGCGCACGGAGTCCACCGGGCCGTCGAACTCGGAGATCGGACGGTCGAGGATGGACATGACGTCGTGGCGCTCCAGGTACGTGGTATCCGGCAGGATGAGGTCGGCGAACGCCGTCATCTCTGACTGGAAGGCATCGCTCACCACGATGAACGGGATCTTGTATTCGCCGTCCTCGTCCTTGTCGTTGAGCATCTTGCGCACTTCCGAGGTGTTCATGGTGGAGTTCCACGCCATGTTCGCCATGAAAATGAGCAAGGTGTCGATCTTGTACGGGTCGCCGCGCCAGGCGTTGGTGATCACGTTGTGCATCAGGCCGTGCACCGACAGCGGATACTCCCAGGAGAAGCCCTTGTCGATACGCACCGGCTCGCCCTGCTCGTCGACGAACAGGTCGTCTGGATCGGCCGGCCAGCCCAGCGGCATGCCCGCCAGAGGGGTGTTGGGCTGTACCGCCTCGGGGCCCTTGGGCGGGCGCGCGCAGGGCGGGATGGGGCGCGGGAACGGCACCTTGTGACGGAACCCGCCCGGGCGGTCGATGGTGCCCAGGATGGACATCAGGATGGCCAGGGCGCGGATGCTCTGAAAGCCGTTGGAGTGCGCCGCCAGGCCGCGCATGGCGTGGAAGGACACCGGGTTGCCGGTGATGGTTTCGTGCTCCACGCCCCAGCTGTCGGTCCAGGCGATGGGCAGCTCGATGCGGTGGTCACGTGCGGTGATGCCCATCTCGTGGGCCAGGCGGCGGATGGTTGCCGCGGGAATGCCGGTGATCTGCTCCGCCCATTCCGGCGTGTAATCCTTGACGCGGTCCTGCAGCAGCTGAAAGGCGGGCTTGACCACCGTGCCGTCATGCAGCTTGAACTCGCCCAGCAGGAACGGGTCCGCGCCCTCCGTGTGGGTGACCACGGGCTTGTTGGTGTTGCGGTCCCACCACAGGGTGTTCTGTGGGTCGTAGCAGGCTTCCTGGGGAGGTACCTCGGTGCGCACGAACATGCCTAACTCGTCGCTGGCGTCGTTCATGTTCACCAGTTGGCCGGCGTTGGTGTAACGCACCAGGAAATCACGGTCGTACAGGCCCTTGGCGAGGATCTCGTGGATCACCGCCAGCAGGAAGGCGCCATCGGTACCGGGACGGATGGGCACCCACTCGTCGGCGATGGCCGAGTAGCCGGTACGCACCGGATTGACGGAGATGAAGCGCCCGCCGTCGCGCTTGAACTGCGATAGCGCGACCTTGAGCGGGTTGGAGTGATGGTCCTCGGCAGTGCCGATCATCACGAACAGCTTGGAGCGTTCCAGATCGGGGCCGCCGAATTCCCAGAACGAGCCGCCGATGGTGTAGATCATGCCCGCAGCCATGTTCACGGAGCAGAAGCCGCCGTGGGCCGCGTAGTTGGGCGTGCCGAACTGGCGCGCGAACAGGCCGGTGAGGGCCTGCATCTGGTCGCGGCCGGTGAACAGGGCGAACTTCTTCGGATCGGTGGCACGCAAGTTTGCGAGGCGCTCCGTCAGGGTGGAGAATGCCTCTTCCCAGGAAATCGCTTCGAACTCCGCGGCGCCGCGCTCGGTGCCGGGCTTGCGGCGCAGCGGTTTGGTGAGCCGTGCCGGCGAGTACTGCTTCATGATGCCGGAGGAGCCCTTGGCGCAGATCACGCCCTTGTTCAGGGGGTGATCGGGATTGCCGTCGATGTAACGCACTTCGCCATCGCGCAAATGGACGCGAATGCCGCAACGGCACGCACACATATAGCAGGTGGTCTTTTTGACCTCCTGGACAGGAGTCGATTGCATGGTGAGTCGTCTTGGTTGGAGGATTGGAACCTCGGAATATCGAGGTTTAGTGAATAAGGATATTCTTACAAGGCTGGACCTGGTTTAAACACCAAGAAAATTTTGTTGGGTCATAAACGGGACTATTCACATGAAGACGATCGCTGATTTTTCGTCCACGGAACGGCAACTGGTCGCCCAGACCTTGCGGGAACGCTACGGCCGCGGCGTGCCTCTGGAAGAGGCCGACGCGGAACTCGCGCTGCAACCCGACAGTGACGAGCTCAGTGTTTGCCCGGCCATTTACTGGGAGGAGCGCAACGCGCATTTTGTCATCTTCAAGACCGGTGACTCGCGCTTCCGTGCACAGTTCTTCTATTCCGAGGCCCAGCAGTTCGGGACCGGCAAGGAGGAGTTCGACAACATCGGCGACTGCGTGGTCACGCTGTTGCAGGTCCAGTCAGACCATGAGCGGCAGATGAAGGGCATCCGTTCGGGCATGACCGCCCTTGATTTCGACGAGGACTACCACGGGCCGCTCATCGTATGAAGATCTGCATCGTTTCCGACAGCCACGACCGCGGCCCCATGCTGGCCAGCGCCATCCAGGCCGCCGCCGATGAAGGCGCTTCGATGGTCATCCATTGCGGCGACCTCATCGGCGGCAACACCCTCAAGGCCTCCCTCAGACTGGGGCTTCCCATCCATGCGGTACACGGCAACAACCTGGGCGACCCGGTCGCCATTGCCCGCATCGCCTGCAATTCCAACGGACTTTTCATCTATCACGGCCATGACGCCGACATCGAGCTGGGCGGCCGCCGGATCTTCGTCACCCACTATCCCTACTACGGTCATGCCATGGCCTGCACCGGCGACTACGATCTGGTGTGCTGTGGTCACAGCCATGAGCCGGAAGTACGGCAACAGCCCCATGTAAAAGACGGCAAGACCTGGCTGGTGAATCCCGGCACCGTGGCGGGGCTCGGCGCGCCGGCCGCCACCTGGATCTTCGGCGATCTGGAGACCATGACTTTCGAGGTGCGGCCGACGCCCACCTGACGCGCTGAGCCGGAAAAAACGCACGGCGGCGACCCGGGCGCGCGGCCCTGGTTTTCTTTGCTGTGTGACGGCTGTAATCAAAAAACTGCCCCGTATCGGCGATAATCCGCAGCCGTCATTGGTGGTGCGCGCGGGACGAGGCAAGCGTTCGGTGGCATGCGCCGAATTTCTATCGCAAGCGCGGCCTCAGGCCGCTGTTAACGGGGGGGGCGCTTTGGCATTTCACTCCTGCGACTTGTATTAGACGTTATCTACATTCACTGCTTCTATCCATTAATAGAAACATTTTGGCGCGGGGGATCGCCCCCTGCCGTCATGGTCGCCATAGAATCTGGGTTGTCTTTAGTGGCGAACACCAATTCCTGCGGAGGTTCGATGACTGCTCCAATCGCAACCAGCCAGACCATTCTGGTCGTCGGCGGCGGCATAGCCGGGATGACGGCGGCTCTTGAGGCCGCCGAGTGCGGCAAACAGGTCATTCTGGTTGAGAAAAACCCCGCGCTCGGCGGGCGTACCGCCCAGCTGTACCGCTATTTCCCCAAGATGTGCCATCCGACCTGCGGGTTGGAGATCAACCTGCGGCGCATCAAGGGCAATCCGAACGTGCGGGTGATGACCATGGCCGAGGTCACCGCCGTCAGCGGCACACGGGGCGACTACGCAGTCAGCCTGCGCATCGCCCCGCGCTACGTGAACGAGAACTGCACAGGCTGCGGCGACTGCGGCAAGGCCGTCACGGCAGAGATCCCCAACCCGTTCAACTACGGGATGGACACGATCAAGGCCGCCTACCTGCCGCACACCATGGCCTATCCCCAGCGTTACGTCATCGATCCGTCCATCGTCGGCACCCCGGAAGGCGAGAAGGCCAAGGCGGCGTGCAAGGTCGGCGCGGTCGATCTGGACATGCAGCCGCGCGAGGTGCAGCTCAAGGTGGGAAGCGTGGTGTGGGCCACCGGTTGGCGTCCCTACGATGCGGCCAAGATCCAGCCCTACGGCTATGACCGTTTCGACAACGTCATCACCAGCGTGGAATTCGAGCGCCTGGCCGACCCGCACGGCCCCACCGGCGGCAAGATCCTGCGTCCGTCCGACGGCAAGGAGGCGAAGAATGTCGCCTTCATCCAGTGCGCCGGCTCGCGTGACGAGAACCACCTGCGCCACTGCTCGCGCATCTGCTGCATGGCCTCGCTCAAGCAGACCCAGTACGTGCACGAGGCCTTCGGCGACGACGCCAGTTCCACGGTGTATTACATCGACATCCGCGCCATCGACCGCTTCGAGGACTTCTACAAGATGGTCCAGGCGGACAAGACCGTGCGCTTCGTGAAGTCCAAGGTGGCCCGCATCGCGCTGAACGAGCAGAACGGCAACCCCGTGCTGCACGGCGTGGACACCGAGGGCTACCACCGTTACGCCACCGAGCACGATTTGGTGGTGCTGGCCGTGGGCATGGAGCCGGAGGTCAAGGGCGTCGCACTGCCCGATGACATCATCCTCGACTCCTCCAGCTTCATCGAAGGCTCCAAGGATGGCGGCATGTTCGGCGCCGGCAGCGCCGCGAGCCCGCTGGACGTGAACCGGGCGGCGCAGAGCGCCACGGCCGCGAGCCTCAAGGCCATCCAGGTGATCCACAAGACCGCTGCGGCGGAAAAGTCTTCGAAAGAGGTGGCGTAATCATGTCGGAGAACAAATTCGCAGCGTACATCTGTTCCGGCTGCGGCATCGGCGACGTGCTGGACGTGCCGGCACTGGAAAAGATCGCGCAAAAGGAAGGCAAGATGGCCGTGGTCAAGAGCCATCCCTTCCTGTGCAACGAGGAAGGCGTGCAGATGATCCGTGACGACATCGCCAACGATGGCGTCACCCATCTGTGCATCGCCGGCTGTTCGCGACGCGCCAAGGCCGAGGCCTTCAGCTTCCCCGATGCCGCCGTGTCCCGCGCCAACCTGCGCGAGGGCGTGCTGTGGGTGGTGGCCGAAGGCAGCGACCACGACGAAGTGCGCCAGGAGATGGCCGAGGACTACGTGCGCATGGGCTGCGCCGAGGTCAAGAAAATGAAGCTGCCCGCCGGCAATCCCGCCCGTGCCGAGAACAAGCGCGTGCTGGTGGTGGGCGGCGGCATCTCTGGCATGACCGCGGCGCTGTCGGCGGCGGATGCAGGCTACCCTGTGGTGCTGGTGGAAAAAACCGGCCAGCTGGGCGGCTTCGCAGCCAACCTGCACAAGCGCGTGCCGTTCGCCTCGCCCTATGCCGATCCGCAACCCACCGGTGTGGAAGACATGGCGGCGAAGGTTTCCGCTCACCCGAAGATCACCGTGCACCTGAACGCCACACTGGCGGAGACCGCCGGTGCGCCGGGCCGCTTCAACGTCAAGGTGGCCCAGGAGAGCGGTTCGGTCATCGAAGAGGCCGTGGGCGCCATCGTGCAGGCCACCGGCTTCACCCCCTACGACATCAACAAGCTACCCGAGCTGGGCGGCGGCCAGGCCAACGTGGTGGACCAGGCCGGCCTTGAGGCCCTCGCCCAGGCGGCCAACGGCGGCGCCATCAAGCGCGCCGACGGCAAGGAAGTGAAATCGGTGGTGTTCGTGCAGTGCGCCGGCCAGCGTGACGAAAGTGGCCAGCACCTGCCCTACTGCTCGGGCCACTGCTGCGCCACCAGCATCAAGCAGGCCATGTACTTCAAGGACGCCAATCCCGATGTGGACACGGTGGTCATGTACCAGGACCTGCGCGTGCCGGGGATGGGCGAGGACTTCTACCGCAGTGCGCAGCAGAAGGGCGTGATCTTCACCAAGGGCAAAGCTGCCAAGGTCAGCGGCGGCGACAGCTGCACGGTGGATTTCAAGGACCTGATCCTCGACGAGGACACCCAGGCGGTCGCGGACCTGGTGGTGCTCGCCACCGGCCAGGTGCCCAATGCGGGTGTGAACCTGGACGAATGGACCGAGGTGAACACCAAAGCCGAGGGCGGCGACGAGGAAGCCAAGGCCAAGCGTGACGAACTGCGCACCGTATCGGTGCTCAAGCTGGACTACCGCCAGGGCCCCGACGTCCCGCAGTTCAAGCACGGCTTCAACGATTCGCACTTCATCTGCTTCCCCTATGAGACCCGCCGTACCGGCATCTACACCGCCGGCCCCGTGCGCCGTCCCATGGACATGCACCAGGCCATGGAAGACGCCGCCGGCGCCGCCATGAAGGCCATCCAGGCTACGGAAAACGCTGCGCGGGGCCGTGCCGCCCATCCGCGCGCCTGGGACCTGTCCTTCCCCAGCGCACGCCTGGAAGGCTGCACCCAGTGCAAGCGCTGCACGGTGGAATGCCCGTTCGGCGCCATCGACGAAGACGAGAAGCGCTTCCCGGTGTTCAACGAGTCGCGCTGCCGCCGCTGCGGCACCTGCATGGGCGCCTGCCCGGTGCGCGTGATCTCCTTCGAGAACTACTCAGTGGACACGGTAGGCAGCCAGATCAAGGCGGTGAACATCCCCGATGAATTCGAGGAAAAGCCGCGCATCCTGATCCTGGCCTGCGAGAACGACGCCTATCCCGCCCTCGATATGGCGGGTTTGCAGCGCCACGTCTATTCAGCATTTGTACGTGCCATCCCCGTGCGTTGCCTGGGTTCGGTGAACACCATCTGGATCACCGACGCCCTCAACTCCGGCTATGACGGCATCATGATGATGGGCTGCAAGAAGGGTGACGACTACCAGTGTCACTTCGTGAAGGGCTCCGAGATGGCGTATTACCGCATGAGCAAGATCGACGACACCATGAAACAGATGGGTTTGGAGACCGAGCGCGTGACCAGTCTCGAGGTCGCCATCACCGACAACGCCCGGGTGGCAACGCTCATCGATGAGTACGTGGAACAGCTCAACGCCCTCGGCCCGTCGCCGATGAAGGGCTTCTAAGCATGGCGAACGCGGGAGCCCGGCTTCCGCTTGTCACGGCGCGGGGTCGCCCCCCCGCGCCCCAGGTTTCGATCGAGGAGAATCGTCCCGATGAGTGAAGCAAACAGTCTGGCCGTGGCGCGCTACAAGAACAACTTCCTTCGGGAAGTGGAAGACCGCGTCGAGGAAGGCCAATGGGTCAAGATGTGCATGCAGTGCGGCGTGTGCGCGGGCTCCTGCCCGCTCGGCCCGCACTGGGAGCACTCGCCCCAGAAGATCTTCATGATGATCCGCGCCGGCAAGCGCGAGGATGTGCTGAAGTCCGACTCCATGTGGATGTGCACCTCCTGCTACAACTGCATCGTGCGCTGTCCGCGCAAACTGCCTATCACCCACATCATGCACGGGCTTGCCAACTACGCGCATCGGCTTGGCCTTGCACCGAAAGGCCAACCCACGCGCGCCATCGCGCGCCTGTTCTGGAACAACCTGGCGAAAACCGGCCGCG
>JALOAT010000091.1 GCA_023228645.1 Gammaproteobacteria bacterium
TGAGCCGGCGTTATAATCGCGGCCGATTTTCCCTGAGCCGCGCTGCATGAACAAACGCCGCCTCACGCGCCGCCAGGCGTGGCGCGTGAACAAGATCCAGGAAGAGCGCCTGCGCCGCGCCGAGCGCAAGACCGCGGCCGTAACGGACACGGATCCGGCCGATGGCCCCGAGCGTTTCGGCCGGGTGATGGCCAACTACGGGGCCCTGCTCGAAATCGAGGACGAAACCGGCGCGGTACACCGCTGCGCCTGTCGCCAGAACCTGGGCCTGCCTGTGGTGGGCGACGAGGTGGTGTGGCAGGCCGGGCGTGAGGGCCTCAGCGTGGTCACGGCGCTGCGCCCGCGGCGCAGCCTGCTGGCGCGGCCCGACGCCAGCGGCGAGGCCAAGCCGCTCGCCGCCAACGTGGACCAGATCCTGGTGGTGGCCGCGCCCCTGCCCCGCTACGACACCGAACTCATCGACAGCTATCTGATCGCCGCCGAGGCCCTCGGCATCCACCCGGTCATCGTGCTCAACAAAATCGACCTGCTGGATGCGGACTCGCGCGCGCGGCTTGATGCGGATTTCGAGCCCTACACGGCCCTGGGCTATCACCTGCTGCGCGCGAGCACCATCGAGCGCCACGGTCTGGACGCGCTGGCGGCGGAGTTGCGCGGCAAGACCAGCGTGTTCGTGGGCCAGTCGGGCGTGGGCAAGTCGTCCCTGGTCAATGCGCTGCTGCCGACCGCCAGCGTGCGCGTGGGCGAACTCACCGAAGCTGCCCACGGTCGGCATACCACGTCGGCGGCACGCCTGTACCAGCTCGATTGCGGTGGCGCTCTCATCGACTCACCGGGCGTACGCGCTTTCCGCTTGTGGGCCATGACACGTGAACAGCTGGCACGCGGTTTTCCCGAATTCCGGCCTTTGTTGGGCCAGTGTCGCTTCCGCGACTGCCGCCACGAAGCCGAGCCCGGCTGTGCGCTGCGCGCGGCGGTGGCCGACGGAAAGGCAAGCGCAGAACGCCTCGCGAGCTATCAGCACATCGCACTCGACATCGAGGAACGTCACCGCCCGGACTGGGGGTAAGCGAGCCGACACATCGCTGATCGCAAACCGGTCACACCTGTACTCTTCACACGGCACTGTTTGCGGACGCCTGCTGGCACTTTGCGTTCCTGGTTTGTCGCTTGCGCCGATCCAGGTAAAGCATCCAGCCCGTAATGGTGAACAAGGGCATGGCCAGGCTGGCGAGCATCATGGCAATCAGCACCGGCGTGCCGAAAAAGCTGCCGGAGTGCAGGGGCAACATACTGCCCATGAGCTTCTCGTTGAGAGACTTGTCGGCATAGCGGCGGTGTTCAAGGACGGCACCGCCGGTCGGTTCGATGCGCATCTGGTTGAAGGCGCGCTCGTGGGGCGCATCGGGGTCCATGTAGCTGAGACTCAACGGCTCGCCGGGGCGTCGCGGCAATTGCATGCGCACCGTGCTGTAGGCGGGCACGGCGCCGTTGAAGGCCTGCCAGGCCGTATCCAGTGCAACCTCGGGCAACGGCGCGGTGACGGGCTCGCGCCCAGGCGGGCCGAGCCTGGCGGGACGCTCGACGCCGGCCAGATTGAACATGCCGGTGCGATACCAGTCGTAGGACCAGTACAGGCCGGTGATGGAGGCCAGGATGTACAGCGGCAGCATCCAGGTCCCGATCACCGAATGGAGGTTCCAGAGAAATGCGCGACCGGTGAGCGACCAGTGGAAGGTGAGCCAGCGGCGCAGGTCGGTGAACCGTCGCGGCCAGCGCAGGTAGAGCCCGCTCGCACTGAGCACCAGCAGCGCCACCGTGGAGGCACCCACCAATTGCTTGCCTGCCTCGCCTGCCAACAGCCAGCGATGCAGGCCCATCACCGCGGAGAAAAAGCCCTTGCCACGCGGCTTGCCCAGTACCTCGCCGGTGTAGGGGTCGAAGAACACCAGCTCGCCGCCACGCGCAGCGGGATTGTCTGCGGCGAAGATCACCGTGGCGGCGTGATCCGGCTCGCCGGCCAGGGATATGGACAGAACGGGACGATCCGACACCGTCTTCACGCGCGCGACAAGTTCATCGGGCGTGAGGCGCGGAGTATCCCGCGGCACCACGTTCATTACATCGGCATTGATGAGATGAAGCAGCTCGTGCTCAAAGGACAACAGGCCACCGGTGACGCCGACCACCGACAGCAGGGTGCCGGCCGTAATGCCGAGCAGCCAGTGCAGTTGAAACCAGAAGTTGCGCAACATGGTTCTCTCCGTGAAGGTGGCGGCTCAGAACTCCACGGTGGTGGAGAGCCAGAGCCGGCGACCCGGTTCGTTGTTGGCGTACACGTTGCCGTACTCGATGTCGCTGCCCACGGTGTAAGCACGGTAATCGACGAAGTCCTTGTCCAGCAGGTTCTGCACGGTGGCGGCGAAGCTCACGTTGTCCGAAGCGCGATAGTTGGCGCCCAGATGGAACAGGCTGTAGGCCTTGTAATCCCCCAGGTCGTCATAGCTGGGCGCGCCGCGCACACGTTCGCGCGCGCGATAGCGCTCGCTGAAGTACTCGGCACTGAGCCAGGCGCCCAGGCGTTCCGTCGCCTGCCAGCGCAGCTTGGCGTTGAGCATGTGCTTCGGCGTGTCGGTCAGGGGCTCGCCTTCGTTCTCGCCGCTCTTCTGCTCGCTTTCCGTGAATGTGTAGCTGCCCGTCAGCCACCAGCGTTCGGAGAGCGCTATGCGGGTGACGAACTCGGCGCCGTAGGTCACCGCCTCGTCGATGTTGAGGCTTTGAGAGAAGGTATCGGCGAGCGGCCAGTCGCCCCAGTTCACGCAACCCGGTCGGTTCGGATCGGCCGCATAGGTGCAGTTGAGCAGGTCGGGCCCGCTGGCGATCTTGTCGGAAAACTCGTTGTAGAAGGCCGTCACGCCCGCCATGAAACCGCGTTGGTTGTCAAAGATGGCGCCGATCTCCGTGGAGGTGGATTTCTCCGGTTCCAGATCGGGATTGCCGAACAGGGGCACTTTGCCCTGACCACCGAAGCCGACGATCCCGTCGGCCAACTGGTCCAGGCGCGGCGCCTTGTAGCCGCGGCTCACACCGCCTTTCAACACCCAGTTGTCCGAGGCGTTCCACACCAGGTAGGCGCGCGGGCTGACGTTGCCGCCGAAGGCGTCGTGCTTGTCGTAGCGTGCGCCGAGGGTCAGGGCCAGGTCGTCGCGCAGCATCCACTCATCTTCGCCGAACAAGGCCCAGGTGGTCTGCGTGAACTTGGCGGGCGCCACGCCGTCGGTCATTTCGGCATCCCACCACTGCCCGCCCACTGTGGCGACGTGGCTGTCGCCCACGGGCATGACCAGCTTGGTGTCCAGCACGAGGTTTTCGGTCTCGAGGGTGCGATCGCTTTCGGCCACCTTGTTCGGGGTACCGGGCGGGATGAGGCGCCCCAGGGTCTCCGTGGTATTGCTCATCAAACTGGTTTCCAGCATACCGACGGCGAGACGGCTGGTGTGGCCCACGACCACCTGGTCACGATTGAAGCGCAACTCCTCGGCGTAGCCGCCGGCGCCCAGGGTTCCCAGTTGGCCTTCGCGGTTGTCGTAGGTCTGGCGGCCTGCTTCCACGTCCAGCCAGAGATCGTGTTTATCGCTCGGGGTATAGGTCAGCCGGCCGCCCAGGGAGTAGATGTCTCCCTTCACCGGGCTGGGACCGCGCTGATCGACCTCCACCGGGTCGCCGTTTACGTCGAGGTACTTGAGCCTGGATGCATCACGCTCGAAGACGCGTCCGCGCAATTGCAGGCCCAGGCGGTCCTGCACCAGCGGGCCCGAGGTATAGAGGCTGGCGGCGCGGCTGTCGCCGAAATCGGAATCCTCGTGGACCGTGCCCTCAAGAGTGACGGCACTGTTCCACTGCTTGCTCACCTTGCGGGTGATGATGTTCACCACACCGCCCATGGCGTCCGAGCCGTAAAGCGTGGACATGGGGCCGCGCACCACCTCGATGCGCTCGATGGCGGCCACGGGCGGGAAGAAACTGGTCTGGGTCTCGCCAAAGCCATTCGGTGTGACCTGACCGGCGGGATTCTGGCGGCGGCCGTCGATGAGGATCAGCGTGTAGTCGCTCGGCATGCCGCGAATGCTGATGTTCATGCCGCCGGTCTTTCCCACGCTCGCCTCCACATCGACGCCCTCGATTTCATCCAGGGCCTCGGCGATGCTGCTGACACCTTTCTGCTGCAGTTCTTCGCGGGTAATGACGGAAATGCTTGCCGGGGCCTCTGCGACGTCCTGCTCGAAGCCGGAGGCCGTGACCACCTGGGTGCTCAGGCGCGTTGCATCGGAAGGCCCTGGTTCGGCGGCATGTGCCAAAGGCGAGAGGATTGTCGCGACCGCGGTGACGAGCAACCGGCGCGGAAAATGGACGGACGGGTAAGCCATGCATGTACTCCTGTTGGTCTTGCATTGGATGGCTGGCTCACAGGAGTACTGTTGGCTGGCTGAAAATCGATCAGGTGAAGGCGGTGTTCATGATCCGGGATCGGTGACGAGGCCCAGTCGGCTCACGCCTGCGTGGGTCGCAGTCGACAGCACGCGGGCGATGACCTCGTAGGGAGTAGCGGCGTCGGCGCGCACCTGGACCACGGTATCGCCGGGAAGGGCGCCGAAGCGGGTTTTCAGGACCGCATCCTGCGCAGGTTCGTCATTCCAGTACAGGCGCCCGTCACGATCGATGGTTACGGTGACGGTCTCCGGGTCGACGGTATTGGGGCGGCTGCTGGCCTTGGGCAGGTCGATCTTCACGGCGTGGGTCAACACCGGCGCGGTGATGATGAAGATCACCAGCAGCACCAGCATCACGTCCACCAGCGGGATCATGTTGATCTCGGCCACCGGCTCGTCCGCGTGCTTGTCGAAGTGCCCGATGCTCATGCCGCGGCGCCCCTGCGCAGGCTGACGCCGGTGGTGAGAAAGGCGTGGATGTCATGGGCAAAGGCGTCCAGTTCCTCGAGCAGCACCCGATTGCGCCGGCTGAAGGCATTGAACGCCAGCACCGCCGGGATGGCCACGGCAAGCCCTGCCGCGGTGGCCACCAGGGCCTCGCCGAGGGGGCCCGCCACCTTGTCCATGGAGGCCGCGCCCTCCGTCGAGATGGTCAGGAGCGCGTGATAGATGCCCCAAACGGTCCCGAACAGACCCACGAACGGCGCGGTGCTGCCGATGGAGGCGAGCACCGCCTGGCCGGCCTGCAGGCGCGCCCCTTCCCGGTTCAACGCATTGCGCAGGGTGCGCACCAGGAATTCGTCAGTGGTGCAGCTGTCGCCGAGACGGGTGTGCTGGCTGCTCTGGAAGTGGTGAAGCCCCTCGAACACCGCACGGGCGAGGCGCGCCAGCGGCGCAGGCGAGGTCGCCGCGAGTTGCTTCGCCGCCGGCAGGTCCTGCGCATCCCAAAACCCCGCGGCGAAACGGGCATTGGCACGCCGGACCTGCACGAGACGCAAGGCCTTCAGGAACACGAAATACCAGGTGAGCACGGACATGCCCACCAGGGCGAGAAACACACCGATCAGGACGAGATCGTCCTGCTGGAACACATACGTCAGGGACATCTAACCCTCCAATCGGAATTCAACAGGAACCAGGACCCACGCCTCCACAGGGGTGCCGCCGCGCAAGGCCGGCGCAAACCGCCAGTGGCGCACGGCCTTCAGGGCCGCCTGGTCCAGCAGGTCCACCCCACTCGAACGGGCCACGCTCAACTCCGCCGCAGCGCCTTCCGCCGACACCCGCACCCGCAGTTCCACCATGCCCTGTTGCCTCAGCTTGCGCGCCAGGCGGGGGTACGCCGGCGGCGTGTTGCGCAGATAGGCGGCATCGAACACCGGCTGGGTGACGGCCGGGGTGGCCTCCTGGGTCTGCGCATCGGCCGTTTCCGTCTCCGCATCTGCCTGCTCCTGGGGCTGGGGCATTTCCGGCGTTGGCTCGGGCAGGGACTCCTGGGGTTGGGCGAGCGGCTGTGGGGTTTCCATCACCGGCAGCGGCTCCATCACGGGCTTGGGCTTTCTCTCCACTGGCTTGGGCGGCGGGGCCGCGGCCGCCTTCTGCTCCACCAGGGCGATGCTGATCATCTCCATGGCGACCGTGGGCAGTTGCTGCTCCGGCTGGACCAGCCAGGCGGCCATCAGCCCGCCGTGCAGCGTCAGGGCAGCGCCGGCGGCGAGCAACGGGATGGAACGGGCACGGGTGACTGGCATGGTTACTTGGTCAGGATCAATTTGCCGTTACGGGTGACGCGCAGCGAATAGGTCTCGCCGCGATGCACGATGGTGAGTTGGCCCCGATTGCCCAGTAACTGATCGCTGGAAACGCGCTCAGGCAAGAGCGCCTTTACCGGTGTCTGCATTCTGGTCGGCTCTCCAAGGTTTCGACGACGACAATGATAATGATTCGCATTTGGCAATTCAAGCGGGCAACGACGGGGAGCGTCAGGATTGCAGGGGGCGAAACGCGGAGGGCGCGGAGGACGCGGAGGACGCGGAGAATTAAAGAGGTTCAGGAAGTTAGGCGCATAACCCAGGCCACGCGGCGCCACGAAAAGCGCCAAAGGCGGAACGGCAGGCGAGCGGGAGCAGAGATCAGAAGGGTTTTCTCCGCGGCCTCCGCGCCTCCGCGTCCTCCGCGTCGAATCCGACCCGCGCCAGGAAAACCCTAGCGCCGTACCTCTTTGAGCACATCTTCGATATTGGGCAGCGGCGGCGGCAGGGCGGCGGGAGCGGCCTCGGGGGCAGGTGCAGGGGCATCAGTGAGGCCGATGGCGCGCTGGGTGGCCTTGTTGAGCACCACGATGCTGATGCGGCGGTTCACCGGGTTGAAGGGGTTTTCCTTGTCGAACAGCACCGAGTCGGCCAGGCCCACCACGCGGCCGAACTTGCGCTTGTCCATGCCGCCCACGATCAGCTCGCGTCGTGCGGCATTGGAGCGGTCCGCCGACAGTTCCCAGTTGCTGTAGTCGATGGTTTCGGCGCTGTAGGGCATGGCGTCCGTGTGCCCGGCGATGCTGACGAAGTTGGGCACTTCGTTGATGGTCTTGGCCAGCTCATGGAGGATCACCCGCGTATACCACTTCAGGCGCGTGCCGCCCAGGTCGAACATGGGGCGGTTCTCCTTGTCGACGATCTGGATGCGCAGGCCCTCGCTGGTGATGTCGAGCAGCAACTGGTCCTTGAAATCCTTAAGCGACGGGGTGCTCTCGATCTGTTCCATGAGCCGGCCGAGCAGTTCGTCGAGGCGCGCCTTGTCCGCCTGGGCGTCCTCGGCGGTCTCCACCTTGGCGTTCTTGAACGGATCGCCTTCGCCGCGCGGCAACTCCAGGGCGCCGCCGAACTGGATCATGCTGGTGCTGGCGCCGCCGGCGCCCTGCGGGGCCGAGGGGTTCTGGAACCACTCGGCAATGCCCTCGCGCTGCGCCTGCGTGGTGGAGCCAAGCAGCCACATGAGCAGGAAAAACGCCATCATCGCCGTCATGAAATCCGCGTAGGCCACCTTCCACGCGCCACCGTGCGCGTTGCGTCCACCGCGCTTCTTGCGGATGATGATTGGCTGTTTCTTGTCGTCGATGGCCATAAAGGCGTCAGGCGCGCTTCTGCTTGACGTGCTGTTCCAACTCGATGAAACCGGGGCGCTCGGTGGAATACAACACCTTGCGGCCGAACTCCACGGCGATCTGCGGCGTGTAGCCGTTCAGCGTGGCGAGGATACAGACCTTGATGCACTCCAGGAACTTGGCCTCCTCGCGCGCGTGGTGACTGAGCGCGATGGCGATGGGCTGGGCAAAGCC
>JALOAT010000035.1 GCA_023228645.1 Gammaproteobacteria bacterium
CGTCACCTGCGCCATGAGGCCATAGGCCACTTCACGTGCGTACATGGCGTGGTGCCACTTCCAGGAAAACGAGCTGGTGTCGGGATCGCTGAAGGCCGGATTGTCGCGCACCTTGCGGATCTGCTCGATGGTGGTGTCGCCCTTGGCAAGATAATCGCCGAGCAGGCCGTGCGGAAAGCGCCAGTAGCCCGGTACCTTGAAATTGTTCGGCGCGAGGTAGCCGTCGCGGTAGACCTGTTCGGCGCGCCGCGCATAAGTAAGCCAGGGCTCTGACTGGCCGGTGTATTCGGCGATCTGCTGGAACACCCACTGCGCGTCGTAGTAGACGGCGTCGCGACGCTGAGAGGTCTTGTTGCTGCTGTCGCCGATGAATTCACCCCATTTCTTGCCGTAGGTGATCATGTTGTCTTCCCACTCGCCGAGCTCCACAGGCAAGGCGGCTTTCTCGATGGCGCTGGGGGCAGGGATATCAAGGCCCGGCTCATACGTACCGAGATCGGGTGCGAAACTGTCGCTGCCCGTCGAAGCACTCGCGGCATCACTGCCACCCCCGCCTCCTCCTCCGCCGCCGCACCCGGCCAGTGCAACGGCAAATACCATCAGGACCGCCGCGAGACGGCCCCGGTACGGTCTGTTCGAAGCGTTCGACATATGCGATTAAACCCCGTTTTGGTTTCTGTATGAGACGGGGCAATCTAGGCGTCGGGGCCGCAGCGCGGACGTCAGCGGTTCACGGAATGATGTGCAGAATCCTTGCGATGCGGTGTTCTGTCGAGTGGTTCGCACCCAGCATGCGACGTGCGCGGCGTTTGCGCGGCAAAAAATCCCAGTGTGCCACTCACGCGGTACATCTCCCCACACAAAAAAGGCCCCGCATGCTTGCGCATGCGGGGCCGACAGCCGTGCTTCGTTACTTCGCCCAGCGCTGGTCGCCTTCCACACGCCACTTCACATACTGCATGCTCCAGCGATAGTTCTGGTTGAAGATCTTGCCGCCCCAGTCCACCGCCGCGAGGGCCGCGCCCGAGGCGAAGATGTCGTCCGCCGCGCTGCGCAGCTGCGCGTCACCGGTCATCATGTAGGTCCAGGCGTAGACCGGCGCAATGAGCAGGTTGAGGTCGGGCGTCAGGTTCGGGTTGTTGATGTCGTTGTAGAGGAACGCGCCGTATCCCGTGCCGCCGTTGGAGTTCCAGGAGCCGCTGCGACCGCCGATGTCGGCGATCCACAGGCGCTTGCCCGCGGCCGTGCCGGTACGTACCTTCGCTTCGTTGAACATCCAGCGCGCGAACGAGGCCAGCTTGCCCGGGATATCGGCAAAGTACGCGTCAGGGTTGCGGCCGTTCTGCTTCTCCCATTCGTAGAACTCGATGAGCGACTGGGATACCAATGCGAACATGAACGGTTGCAAGTAGTCGTTGCTGCCGCTGAAGCTCACGTCGCCGTACTTGCCACTGCGCCACTGTTTCAGGTGGTTGTCCATCATGCCCGTGAACATCTGCACACGGGTTTCCCGGCGCGGCTCACCCGCCTTTTCCGCGGTGACGTGCGCCATCAGGCCATAGGCCACCTCGCGCGCATACATGGCGTGATACCACTTCCACGAATAGGAGCTGGTGTCCGGGTTGCTGAAGGCCGGGTTGTCGCGGATCTTGCGGATCTGCGCCAGCGTGGTGTCACCCTTGGCCTTGTAGTCACCGAGCAGTCCGTGGGGGAACCGCCAGTACCCCGGCACCTTGAAGTCGTTCGGTGCGAGATAGCCATCGCGATACACCTGTTCGGCTCGGCGTGCGTAGGTGAGCCACGGCTCTGATTGCCCGGTGTACTCGGCGATCTGTTGGAATATCCATTGCGCGTCGTAATAGATCGCATCGCGCCGCTGTGAGGTCTTGTTGCTACTGTCGCCGATGAAATTGCCCCACTTCTTGCCGTAGGTGATCATGTTGGCTTCCCACTCGGCCAACTCGTCGGGCAGCGCCGCCTTTTCGAGGGCGGTGGGCGCAGTCTCGAATGACCAGGTGAAATTCTCTGCGAGCGCTTCACCGTCGATGCCTCGTACCGCCGTGGTGATCAACGCGGTATAGATGCTCATGCTGGCAAGGGATTGTGCGGGCGTGAAGCTCGCCACCTTGCCTTCCACACTGACCGTTCCGGCAATGGGCCGACCACTTTCATCGAGCACCCGGAAACTCTCGGTGGACACGCTGGCCGGATCGATGGCTACGTCGGCCGTGAAGCGGACGACTGTGTCAACCATGACTGCACTGGCATCGGTCGCCGGTGCCACGCTGCTTACACCGAGCGGCGTGACCGTCCCGGGATCGTCACCGGGTTTGGGATCGTCATTGCCTGTGTCGTCGTCGCCCGGCGTCGCCGGATCGTCGTCGGGTACGCCAGGTTTGTCACCGGTGCCCGGGTCCGGTTGCACGGGCTTGTCGATGGGATCCGACGGTGTCACCGGGCCGTCGGAAGAGCCGCCACCACCCCCGCAACCGGCCGCAAGCGTGATCGCGAACACGATCACGACGGACTTGAGAAGTGACGCGCCCCACGGGCGCGCCGTTGTGCCGAGAAGACTCATGCTGTTACCCCGCTGTACGTTGAAATCGATGCGGCGGGGCTACCTTAAGGACGCGCGCTCGGCAGGTCTGATATCCGGGCACGGAACGCTGGTGACGTCCTTCACAACCAGGGGATAACCACCGGCGCGGCGATGCTGCACGGTGCACGAATCCTCATGGAAGGAAATAAAACCTTGACCGCGAAATGATCATTTTCGCGAGAGGCACGCGGTGCCGGATTCGGCAGAGGCAAGTCTCTCTGGACTATCCTTGCCTCGTTCGACACCCCTCGACGGATGCGGGACGGGAAACCATGTGCGGCATTGTCGGGATCTATTCCAGGGAGCGGAAGCGGATCGATCGTGCGCTATTGCAGCGCATGAACGACGTGCAGGCCCATCGCGGTCCGGACGGGACCGGCCTGCACGTCGAGCCGGGGATCGGGCTCGGGCATCGCCGCCTGGCGATCATCGACCTTGCCGCCGGCAAGCAGCCCCTCTACAACGAAGACCGCAGTGTGGTGGTCGTGTTCAATGGCGAGATTTACAACTTCGCCAGCCTGCGCCGGGAGTTGGAAGAAGAAGGCCATCGTTTTGCCACCCACAGCGACACCGAGGTGATCGTGCACGCCTGGGAGAGTTGGGGCGAGCGCTGTGTGGAGCGCTTTCGCGGCATGTTCGCCTTCGCGCTGTGGGACCGTAACCGCGAGACACTGTTCCTCGCCCGCGATCGCCTGGGCATCAAACCCCTGCATTATGCCTGGCTCGCCGACGGATCCCTGGCCTTCGCCTCCGAGCTGAAGGCATTGCTCTGCCACCCACAGCTGGCGCGCGAACTCGATCCGCGAGCCGTCGAGTTCTATTTTGCCTACGGCTATATCCCCGACCCGCACGCCATCCTCGCCAGTGTGGCCAAACTGCCGGCTGCGCATACGTTGCTTGTCCGGCGTGACAGGCATGAACCGCAATTGCGTGAGTACTGGGACGTGCCGTTTGGTCCGCTGCTGCGCATCGACGAGGCAGAGGCCCGTGAGGAGCTGTATCGCCGCACCAGGGAAGCGGTCGCCAGTCATTTGGTGTCCGACGTGCCGCTCGGTGCGTTTCTGTCGGGAGGCGTCGACTCGAGCGCCGTGGTCGCCGGCATGGCGGAGCTCTCCAACGCGCCGGTGCATACCTGCTCCATCGCCTTCGCAGAACCCGCGTACGATGAATCGCCCTATGCGCGCATGGTCGCCGAGCACTTCGGTACGCATCACGCGGTGGAGCAGGTCGACCACGACGATATCGCCCTGGTCGACCGGCTCGCCGCCATCTATGACGAACCCTATGCCGACAATTCCTCGCTGGCCACCTACCGCTTGTGCGAACTGACGCGCCGCCACGTCACTGTCGCCCTGTCGGGGGACGGCGGCGACGAGAACCTCGCCGGCTATCGGCGCTACGCGGCGCAGGCCATGAAGGCGCGGGTGCGCGCCCTCTTGCCCGATGCCGTGCGGCGGCCGTTGTTCGGCACGCTTGGACGGATCTACCCGAAGGCGGACTGGGCGCCGAAATTCCTGCGTGCCAAGGCCACCTTCGAGACTCTTGGACTGGATGACGTGGATGCAATTGCCTACGGTGCCCAACTCACGCCGCACGCCTGGCGTCAGCGCGTCTACCACCCGCAGTTCCTGCGCGCGCTGGACGGCTTCGACGCCGCGCAGATCTTCCGCGACTTCGCGCAGCGCGCGCCGGCGCGGGATGCGCTGTCGCTGAGCCAGTATCTGGACATGAAGATCTACCTGCCGGGCGACATCCTTACCAAGGTCGATCGCGCCAGCATGGCCAACTCACTGGAGGTGCGCGTGCCGTTACTGGATCACGAACTGGTGGAATGGATTTCGCAATTGCCGCCCGGGCTGAAACTGCGTGGTGGTGAGGGCAAATACCTGTTCAAGAAATGCCTGGAGACGCGCTTGCCGCGTGAGGTGCTGTATCGCAAGAAGCAGGGCTTTGACGTGCCCGTCGCGCGCTGGTTCCGCGGGCCCCTCAGGCAGCACGCAGAGCGCCTGGTGAAGGAGTCGCCGTTGTTCGAGCAGCGGCTACTCAACGCGGACTTCGTTCGTCGCATGGTGACCGAGCATCACGCGGGGGTGCGTGACAACGGCCACATGCTCTGGTCCATCCTGCTGTTCGATGCGTTCCAGCGCCATGTGCTGGCTGCGTGACCCCGTGAGGTACGGCGCGACGCTCCTGCTGCTGGCGTGGCTGCCCTTGCACGGCTGCGCCGCCGCGCCTGCGGCGCAGTCTGGCGAGGTGCCGTATCTGGCCGAGTGGGAGCACAACATGGTGCGTTGGGGCCGGCATTGGGGCGACTACCTGCGCGATCCACGCAACAGCGAGCATGCACGCTTCAAGGCGACCTATTACGACGCTCAGCGCATCCACTTTCAGATTGCGGATTACACCGGCGATACGGAGCCCTGGTACAGCTACGCCCAGGCGGCGGAGGCGCTTTACGAGGACGGCTATTGTGTGCCGAACGGTTATCGCACCGCCGGCTGGCAGCGCTTTCCGCACGGCCTGTTCGAAGACTGGCAGCGTACGCGCGACCCGGCGTCGCGGGAGTCGGTGAGCAGGCTGCGCGATGAGCCGCCCTTCTCCAACATCGAGGCGGGCAACCACGCGCAGAAGTGGCGGCACGCCCGCTACAGCCGCGAAATCGCCTACGCCATTCATGCACAACTGCTCGCGATGCGCAGCGGGGCACCGGCACAGCGCGCTCGGCTCGCGGCGCTGGTGGACACCGCACTCACGCACCTCGATATCTGGCGCACCGGCGCGTTCGAGAACCCGGATCCGCGCTGGCATTACCGTCAGCCGTTCATGTTCGGCCTGACCGGCGAGGCGCTCATCGCCTACTACGAGAGCACCGCAGCGGCTGGTCAGCCGGACGCGCGGGTACCCGCCGCGCTGGCGGCCACCGCGGACTGGTTCTGGGACAACACCTGGACTGGGGACGCCTTCGTGTATGTGGATCGCGACATGGAAGGCGTCGGCCGGCGGCGGGCGGCGCCTGATCTCAACCTGCTCATTGCGCCGGTCTACGCGTGGCTTTACCGGCATTCCGGCGATCTGCGCCACCGCGAACGCGCCGACGCCATCTTTGCCGGCGGGGTGCGCACCGCCTGCCTGAAGTGCAGCGCGAAGATCTTCAACCAAAACTACCGATGGAGTTTCGACTACCTGCAGTGGCGGCGCGAGGGCGACGCACGCTGGCAGAAGCCGTCCACGCCTGTGAAGCGTTGAAAAGAAGCAGATGGATGCTCGCAAAGACGCCAAGATCGCCAAGGAATGGACGAGGCACATGCTGCGTAAACCCGTGGCATTCTCGCAGACGTTCGGTGCAGCCGCCTCATGGTCGCGGAAGGGCAGGATCCGTCGAGCATTTCCGCCATGCGTTGAAATCCCCTCTCCCCCCGGGAGAGGGACAGGGAGAGGGAGAGGGGACAAGAAATGAGCAGTATCGGTAACGCGCAGTAGCTGATTCTAACGTTCCCTCTCCCTCCGGGAGAGGGACAGGGAGAGGGTGAAAAAACACGCGCCGGTTTGCGGTCACGCGAGGACACCCCATGAAACAGCTCGCTCGCATCGTGGTGTTTGCCGGAGACTTGTCCTATCCGGTCTGCAAGAACATCGTAGCGATCGAACAGGCGCTTCCGGACCAGCGTTGGCTCATCCTCGTGCATACGCCGCGCCGCACGCCGGGACAAAGACTGCGTCGGCATTGGAAGCTGCTGCGTCGCCACGGCTGGCGCCACGTGCCGCACGTCTGCGCCAGGCTGCGCAGCCGCTGGCAATCGCCATGCACGCCGGACGGGGAGAGTGCCCCGGGGGGCGAATTCACCTTACAGGCGCTGCAGGCCTCGCCGCGCGTGGTGATCCGCGAGATGGCGGACCTGCATGGCGCTGACGTGCTCAAAGAGGTACGCCGCTTCGCGCCCGACCTCGGTCTTTCGCTGGGGGCGCCCATCCTGCGCAGGACGTTGTTCGACATACCACGGCTTGGCACCCTCAACCTGCACAAGGGCAAGCTGCCGGACTACCGCGGCATGCCCCCGGTCTTCTGGGAACTCTGGAATGGGGAGGCAACGGTCGGTTGCACAGTGCACTGGATGGAGGAGGCGCTCGACGCCGGCCCGATTGCGGCTGAAAGCACGCTGGAGGTGGACCAGTACGCCACCGTGAAGGGCTTGCTGCTGCGGCTCGACGAGCTCGGCATCAGCCTGGTGCGCGATGTGGTGCTCGACGTCGCCGCCGGTCGGATGCCGCGACGGCCGCAGCCCGCCCGAGGCCACACCTTCCGACGTCCGACCCTGGCACAGGTGGCGTCACTGGAGCGCCGCCTGGCCGCGCGGTTGCCGGTGCGCGCTTCGTTGCCCAAGACCCTGGTCAAGCAATGGATCCGCCACGGGGTGTTCACCGCCGCGCTGGTGGCGCGGCGCCACGTCGCGTTGCCGAAGGTGACGGTGCTGCTGTATCACCGTGTCACTGACGCGGCGCGCGACAACCTGAGCACCGGTATCGAGCAGTTCGATCGCCAGATGGCACTGCTGCGCCGCCACTTCCGCGTACTGTCCCTGCCGCAGCTGCTGCGCCTCGGTCGCGTGCCGATGAGCGACCGGCCGCTCGCCTGCGTGACCTTCGACGACGGCTACCTGGACAACTATGTCCACGCGGTGCCGATTCTGACGCGGCACCGTATCCCGGCCGCCTTTTTCGTCGCTACCGGCTTCATCGACAGCACCCGTCAGTTCCCCCACGACATCCGTCGCGGCAATGCCTTCATCCCCTTGATGACCTGGGATCAGCTGCGCGAAATGCACGCGGCAGGCTTCACCATCGGCTCGCACACCGTGAATCACATCGACTGCGCGGCCGAGCCGGAGGCGCGCGTGCGCGCCGAGCTGGAGGCGTCCCGCGCGACCCTTGTGCGTGAGCTGGGTCTTGAAGAGATCATCTTTTCGTACCCCTACGGCGGGCGCCAGCACATCACGCCCGAACGGCTCGAATGGGTGAAGCAGGCGGGCTACGCGGGCTGTGTGTCGGCCTACGGCGGCATCAATGCCGGCGCCATCGATCGCTGGGACGTAAAACGCCGCGGCGTGCACTGGGAGTTCGCCGATGCCTCGTTCCTGTACACCGCCTATGGCTTTTGAACGGCGCGCCCGCGGGGCGTGCCCGCGGGAGAGGCAAGCAATTCAGCCGACGCCGGCGGCCTGCGCTTGTTGGCCGTAGTAGTCCTGGTACCAGTCCACGAACCGGCTGACGCCCTCCTCGACGCTGGTGCCCGGGCAGTAGCCCACGTCGCGGAACAGCTCGGCCGTGTCGGCCGCGGTGTCCGGGACGTCGCCCGGCTGTAGCGGCAGCAGGCGCATCTCGGCCTTCCGGCCGAGCCTGCTCTCCAGCACTTCGATGTAATGCAGCAGATCCACCGGATGCTGGTTGCCAATGTTGTAGAGGCGGTAGCGCACACGGCTCGACGCGGGCTCGGGCTGGTCCCCCGACCAGGCCGGGTCCGCCTCGGGGATGCGATCGAGCACGCGCACCACGCCCTCGACGATGTCGTCGATGTAGGTGAAATCGCGCCGGTGGTGGCCGTGATTGAACACGTCGATGGGTTCGCCTGCGAGGATCTTTTTCGTGAACAGGAACAGCGCCATGTCGGGCCGGCCCCATGGCCCGTACACGGTGAAAAAGCGCAGGCCGGTGGTGGCGAGGTCGTACAGGTTGCTGTAGGTGTGCGCCATCAGCTCGTTGGCCTTCTTGGTGGCGGCGTACAGGCTGAGCGGGTGATCCACATTGTCACGCACTGAGAACGGCAGGCGCGTGTTACCGCCGTACACCGAACTGCTGGAGGCGTAGACCAGGTGTTCGACGCCGTTGTGGCGGCAGCCCTCCAGCACGTTGAGAAACCCCACCACGTTGCTGTCCACGTAGGCATGGGGATTGGAAATCGAATAACGCACGCCGGCCTGCGCCGCCAGGTTCACCACGCGCGCAGGCCGCTGCTGCGCGAACAGCTGGGCCATGGCCTCGCGATCGGCCAGGTCGAGCACTGCCGGGATGAACTGCTCATGGCGGCAGAGGCGTTCGAAGCGCACCTTTTTCAGGTTCACGTCGTAGTAATCATTGAAGTTGTCGAGGCCGATGACTGTGTCGCCGCGTTCCAAGAGACGCAGCGACAGCGCTGCACCGATGAAGCCTGCTGCACCCGTCACAAGAACTTTCATCCATGAGCCTCCTTGGCTGGATGGGCGTTTCCCGGGCCTATGCCCGGGCCTGTCCACGCGATTGCTGGAGTTCAGTGTAGGCAGCCGGCGGCGCGGCCGGCGTGTCCGAGGGGCGTGACCTTTTCCCCCCGTGATGCTTTACCAGCGCACCGCGGCGATCGCGCAGTTTGCGGGAGGGATTGCCCGCATACACCCCGAAGGCGCCGCACGGGCGCGTGACCACCGCACCGGCGCCGACCACGACGCTGCTGCCCACGTCGTTCATGACCAGGGCGCCGTTGCCGATCCACACGTCGTTGCCGATGCTGATCTTGGTGAGCGTGCCGCCCTGGCTCTTGATGGGCCGATCGAGCCGCTCGATGTGGTGTACGTGGGCGCCGCTGATCAGGTGCACCCCGCTGCCAATCAGCACGTCCCGTCCGATGCGCACCAGGCCGATGTTGCAAAACGGTCCGATGTAGCAGTTGTCGCCCAGTTCGGTACCGCGCGAAGCGAAGATGGTGCCGAACTCGATTGTGAAGTCGCGCCAGCCGAGGTTCAGCACCGTGCGGTAGTAGGCGCGCCGCAGCAGCACGCCCGGCAGCCCGGGCAACAGGCTGACCAAGTGACTGCCGAACTGGAAGAGCCGCTGCCTCGCATCGACCGGGGCCGACCATTTCACCGCATACGCAAAAGGCGACATGAGCACCCACGCGACGGCTTCCGCCGCGCGCTTGATCATCCTTCTCATAGCCGTACCCTCCCTGGCAGGCAAACCTGTGCAGGCGTCAGGCCGCCGGCATGGTCGGCGCCAGCACCTGCGCGTACCGCGCCAGCATGGCTTCCATGCTGAAGCGTTCCATCGCCACCTGGCGCGCCGTCTTGCCCATGGCGAGCCGTTCAGCATCGGACGACAGCAGCGCGAGCACCGCGTCGGCGATGGCTTGCGGTTCCCCCGGCGGCACCAGCCGACCCCACGCCGGCTGGATGATTTCAGGGATGCCGCCCACCGCCGTGGCCACGCACGGCACCCCCGAGGCCATGGCCTCAAGCAGCACCAGGGGCACGCCTTCGGTGCGTGAGGACAGTGCGAGCACGTCCATGGCGCGCAAGAACACCGCGACGTCCTTCTGCGCGCCGTGGAAGTCCACGCGGTCGGCGATGTCCAGCTCGCGCGCCAGCGCCTGGGCGCGTGTGCTTTCCTCCCCGTCGCCGACCACGCTGAAGCGCACCGGCCGCGGGCTGTGCCTGGCAACGTAGGCGGCGGCCCGCAGCCAGGTATCCACGTCTTTGTCCGCATGCAGGCGGCCCACCCAGCCGACCACCAGCGGACGCGGTTTGCGCGCCTGGCGGCGCGGCCGGAAGGTGCGGGTGTCGACGCCGTTATCGATGCGGTGCAGGCGATCGGCCGGCAGCCCCACCTCCCGGAGCAACTGCTCCAGGCCACCGTGAATCACCGTGATCGCCTCCGCCTTGGGAGCGAAACGTGCGGCACGGCGCCACACCCGCGGCGTGTGGCGCAATTCGTAATCGGTGTGTTCGGTCATCACGATGCGCCGCACGCCGGCGAGGCGCGCCGGCCAGTAGCACAGGGCGAGATTGGAGACGTGATGCAGGTGCAGCACATCGATGCGTTCGCGGCGGAACAGGTGTGCCAGTTGCAGGCGCCGGCTCAGCGGATTTCCGGCGCGTTCGACCGGCGCGAACCAGGGGATACCGCGCTCATCCATCACATCGCAGATGGGACCGGCGCCCCCGCTCGTGGTGCATACGCTGGTGTGCATGCCTTGTTCGCGCAGGCGATCGGCGAGCAGCACCGCGAGCCGTTCCGAGCCGCCCATGGTGAACGTGCACACCACTTCCATCAGACGCATCAGGCCATCCCTCCGTCGGCGCGGTGCCTCCGTCCCTGCACCGGTCCGCGCAACAACCGGTCATACAGGGCCTCGATGCGCGCGGCGCGCGCATCCGCCATGAAACACCGCGCCAGGGATCCGGGTGCGCGTGCGCCGAGGGCGGCGAGCTCGCCGGGCGTCTGGAGGAGGTGGCGCAATACGGCGGCCAACGCCGCACTGTCCCCCGGGTCCACCAGCCAGCCGTTCACTCCGGGCTGCACCAGATCGCCCACCCCGCCGGTGCGCGTCGCCAGCACGGGGCGGCCGAGTGCCAGCGCCTCCAGCACCACGTTGGGCGTGCCTTCCGACAACGAGGGCAGCGCCAGCAGATCCACGGCCTCGAAGTAATCGCCCATGTTGTCGCGATACCCCTCGAAGCTGACCTGCGACGCGACGCCGAGCTGTTCCGCACGCGCCTGCAACGCCGCCCGTTCCGGTCCCTGGCCGACCACCACCAGACGGAAGCGCGCCGCGTCGGCGCCCAGTCCGGCGAGCGCCGCGAGCAGATGGGTGTGCCCCTTCTCGCGGCTGAGGCGGCCGAACACGCCGATGACGATCTGCCCGCTACGGACCTGCAGCCGGGCACGCAGTGCCGCGCCGCCGTGCGCGCGGCGGAGTTCCTGCGGATCCACTGCGTTGAGCACCAGCTCGGTGGGCTTGCGCCCGCGCAGCTGCGCCAGGGTGTCGTGCAAGGGCCGCGACACCGCGACCGCCACGGGCGCCTGGCGCAGCAGCCATTTCTCCAGCCGGTTGTAGAGACGCGCGCGGCGGCTCTCGTCGGTCCAGCCGTGGGCGAAGGCGAGCCAGGGCAGTCCGGCGCGTGCCGCCACATAACGCGCCACCAGATGGCTCTTGTAGCCGTGGCTCTGCACGAGGTTGATGCCGCGTTCGCGCACCAGTTGCAGCGCCTGCGCCAGGGGCTGCGGGTCGAACGGCCCGCGCTGGTGCAGCAATTCGATGGCCACGCCCTGTTCACGGGCGCGGTGGCACAGCTCGCTCACCTGGCCGCGACAGGAGAAATTGCCGAGCAGCACGCGCGTATCCGCGCTGGCGTGACGGGCGAACTGCAACAGGCCCTTGCCGGGGCCGCCCAGGATGGGCGAGGCGATGATGGCGAGCACCTGCGCACGGGCGACCATCAGCGATCCACCCGCTGCCACGCCGCCGGCTGGCGCTGGCGCAAGAAGCGGAAGAAACCCACCACGCAGGCCAGGTTGATAGCGGCGAAGTAATAGAACGGGTAGAACAGCGGATGGCGGCGCAGCGGCCGGGCCAGTTGTGCGCCGAGCGCCGCCCCATAGCCGCCCGCCTGTAGTGCAAGCAGCAGCGCGTAGCCGCTGCGGTCCGCCAGGGCCACATTCGCGGCGAGGGCAGTGAGCAGCACGAAACCGCTCAGCCAGCGCAGCAGTTTGTGGGACACGAACATGGCCACGAACAACGGCGCACGCCAGGGGCGGCGCAACAGCGCCATGTGCCCGAGCACCTGAAAGCCGCCCGCAGCGATGCGCACCTTGCGGCGAAATTCCTGGCTTACGCGCGCCGGCACTTTTTCCACTGCCTGGGCGCGCGGCTCATAGCGCAGCCGGTAACCGTGCGCCGCCACGCCCATGGCGATATAGAAATCGTCGAGGATCAGGTGCTCCGGCACCTGCCCCACCAGTTCGGCGCGTACCGCGAACATGCCGCCGTCGGTACCCACCATGGAGTGCAGCGCGCTTTCCTTCGCGCACACGAAGCGCTCGTAGCGCATGTAGGCGCCCTCGCCGAGGGGTTCCTCGTCGTCCATGGACTGCAGTTCCACGCGCCCGCTCACCAGGCCGCAGCGCGGATCGGCGAAGTGCTCCACCAGCCGCGCCAGGGCATCGGGCCGGAACATCACGTTGGCGTCCGAATAGACCAGTACCTCGCCGCGGGCGTGGGGCCGCGCCAGGTTGAGCGCCGCCGCCTTGCCGCCGCGCCGGCCGCTGCGCAGGAGTTGCACGCGCGGGTCGCGGAAGCCCGCGACGATGGCCTCGGTGCGGTCGTCCGAGCCGTCGGAGACGACGATCAGCTGGAGGCGCTCGGCCGGGTAGTCGCCGGCGAGCGTGGTCGTGATCTTGTCGCCGATGAAGCGCTCCTCGTTGTAGGCGGCGACGATCACCGTTACTTGGGGGCGATGCTGCGGTGCACTGGAAGGCTCGCGCGCACGCGGTGCCGCCAGGGCGAGCAGCAGCGGGTAGCCCGCGTAGGTGTAGAACACCGCCCCGAGACTCAGCCACAGCAGCCATTCGTTCAGCATGCGGTCCTCCGCAGCCCCGGCTCGGCCAAGGCCTCGGCGAGTACCGCGGCCAGCCGCGCGGTGAGGGCCTGGGGGCTGAATTCGCGCAGGAACGCCTCCTTGATGACCGGCGCCTCGCCACGCCGCGCATAGGCCTCGCGCAGCGCCGCCTCCATGGCCGCCGGGGAATCCTCCGTCACCAGGTAGGCGCGCGAGGCATAGCGGCGCACCAGGTCCGCGTTATCGCCGGGCGGGCACTCGGCCAGCACGGGCAGGCCGGTGGCCAGGTAGTCGAAGGTTTTGGCGGCGATGGCGATGTTGTCTTCGGGGCGGGTGGTCCAGCCTTGCTTGAGATAGAGCAGCGAGGCACCTCTCAGGCGTTCAAGGGCCTCGGCGCGCGGCAGGGAGCCGGGGGTGCGCACGCGCACCGGACCGCGGTATTGGGTGAGTGACTTGGGGCACTGGCCCACCTGCACGAACTCCGGTTCGCACTCAGGCATGCGTTCGAGCATCTGGAGCAGCAGTTCCGGGCTGCGATTGCCGTACAGGGCGCCGGTATGCATGACTACGAAGGGTCCCGTGGGCGGCGTTGGCGGCGCCGGATTGGGCCGCTCGAACCCGTTGGGTATCCAGGTCATCTTGGCGGCGTGCTGTGGGTAGGCCGCCTGGTAGCGGCGCAGTGCACCTTCGGTGTTGAGGATCAGGCGATCGCAGGCGCCGATGACCCAGCGCTCCAGCCGCCCGATGGCTGCGCGGTGCCAGCGGTTGGGGCGGTTGTAGGGGTTGAGCGTCCAGGCGTCGCGGAAGTCCAGCACCAACGGCGTGCCGGTGAGCTGCTTGAGCCAGGCGGCGGTCACTGCGCTGCTGAACGGCGAGCAACTGGCGTAGAGGCAGTCGTGCGAACGGGCCAGGGCGATACCGCGCGCCCAGGCGGTCCAGCCGATCTGCGGGTCGGGGATGCACAGGGACTCGCGCGCCAGTACGCCGCGGCGGCGGGTGAGCCGGTTGATGGTCGCGTCCAGCAGGTCCACGGGGCGATTCAGGTCCAGCTCGCGGGCCCGTACCACGGGAACACCCTCAGGCACCGGGCTGTGCATGTCGATGATGCTCCAGGTGTCCTTCGGGTGCTCGACCGTGAGCACCGTGGGCTGCCAGCCCGCCTCTCGCAGATGGGTAGCGAAGCGCACCGCCCGCGCCGTGCCCGAGGTATTGATGGGCGGGTAGTAATAGCAAAGCATCAGCACACGCCGCGCGGGCGTAACGGGCTGCGAAGCGGCCATGACTCACTTCCTTCGTCGCGTGCGTGGTGCCACCACGCCGGCGGCGACCTGCAGCCGCAGCGTGGTCGCCAGGGTCAGCCCCAGGAGCAGGAAGAACAGGGGCGAATAGGCCTTGGACAAAAAGAAGCTGGTGACGAAGAACCCGACCAGCGCCGCGCGCAGCGCCACCGCCTGTGTCATCAACTCGTGGCTTAGCAGATCGGGCGGGCCGGCGCTGCCCGGGGGTGTCTCGTAGCGGCGCGCCAGCGAACGGAACGCATTGAGGTAGAAGCCCACGTAGACCAGCAGGCCGAGCAGGCCCAGTTCCGCCGCCACCTGGATGAGGGCGTTGTGGGCCTCTTGGTAATTGCCGCCGCCCACGCCCTCCGCCGCCGCGAAGGCCATCAGGCCCACGCCCCAGGGACGTTCGGAAATGGTGTGCAGGGCGCGGCCCCAGATGGCGAGGCGGCCGCGGTCCGAGGAGATGTTGTAGTCCTGTTCCAGGTTGGCCAGGGAGGCGATGCGCTGCCAGACGGTGTCGTGGGTGAGGGCGAGCGCCACGCTGCCCACCAGCAACAACACGGCGATTTTCGCGGCGAAGCCGAAGCGGCCGCGCACGGGCATCTCCTTGAACAGCAGGAAACCGGTCACGGCCATCAGGCCGAGGAAGCCGCCCCGCGAGCCGGTGGCCAGTACGCCGACGGCGAACACCGCGGTGAGTGCGAGGAACGCCCAGCGCCGCTTGCCCTGGGTGGCGAATACCCGCACCGCGGCGAAGGGCAGGCACGCGACCAGCACCAGGGCCAGGTCGTTGGGGTCGTACATGCTGGTCACCTCCGCGCGCCGCTCGGCGCCGAGGATGACCGCGCTGATCGCCAGCACGCTGGCGGCGACCAGCAGTGCCGCCACGTAGGCCCGATAGGTGGCCGGGGAGGCTGCCGTCTTGGCCGCCAGGTAGAACAGCAACACGCCCGCGGCGAACCCGCTCAGCAACGCCTGCAGGCTGTGGCTGCCCCATACCGAGAAGCCCACGCTCAGGGCCGCCAGGGCGGTAAAGACGAGCATCAGCTTGCCCATGGGGGCGGCAAACACCGCCACCGGCAGACGCCGGCCGAAGGCCAGGCCGATCACCGCCAGCACCACCGCCAGGTTGCCCGGTTGCAAGGCGGCGAGAGGGGGCACCAGCTCGGGCAGGCGCCCGATGGCCACCAGGATGAGCAGTACGGTGCCGTAGGCGGTGGGATGCAACAGGTCACGCGGCCCGAGGCGGGCGCGCAGCCCGAGGGCGGGGCGGCCGTGCCGGACCTGTCCGGTCCAGGTCTCCGCCTGCATCTGGTCAGGCCGTTGCCTGCCTGACGGTTGGGCCGGCATATCAGCCTCCCTGCCGCAGCACGGCGGTGGCGGTGCGGGGCGCCGCGACACGCCGACGGCGCGCGGCCTCGATGAAACCCCACAGTTCCGCCGCCCGTTGCGACCAGTCGGCATCGCCCATGGCATCCGAGCGGGCGCGGCGGCGGGCCGGGTCGCCCTCGGCCAGGGCCGCACGCGTTTCGGCCACGAAGGCCGCGGCGTCCGCCGCGGTGCGGATCAGGTGGGCGAGGGGGGCGGCCTCTTCTACGGGCGTGGTGACCACCGGGCAGCCCGCCGCCAGGTACTCCCGCAGCTTGGTGGGATTGGCGTTGCGGTTGCGCGCGTTGTTCAGCCAGGGCAGCAGGCAGACGTCAAAGTGCGCCAGGTAGGCGGGCAGGGACTCGTGGGGACGCGGTCCCAGGTAATGCACGTTGGCACCCTGCGGCAGCCGCGAAGCGCAGGCGTCCTCGACCGGCCCGATGAGCACGAGCTGGGCCTCCGGGAGTTCGCGGGCGAGGCGGGTCAGGGCCGCGAAGTCCACGTGCTCGCCCAGCAGGCCTACGTAGCCGAGGCGCGGGCGCGGTACCGTCGCGAGGTCGTCGGGGCAGGGCAGCGCCCCGTCCACGGCGCGCCGGAAATGGCCGTAATGCACCCCGTGCGGCAGATAGCACACGTTGCCGTGCAGCTGCGCCTTGCGCTCCGCCAGGCGCAGCGCACTGGCGACCACCACGTCCACGTGCTCCAGCAGTTGGTGTTCCAGTCGACGCACCAGGGCGGCATCGAGGCCGGGTTGTTCGGCGTATTCGTCGGCGCAGTAATAGGCCACCGCCTCGGCGCCGAGGCGGCCGACGATGTCCGCGGTGGCCGGGCAGGCGGTGATCACCACCCAGCGCACCAAGCCCGCGCGGCGGCGCGCCTGGGCCAGTTGCCGGGCGAGCAGCAGGCGATTGACGTGCCGCACCAGCCGCGAGCGGTAGAAGGGAATGGCGAGCGGGGTGACCACATCGAGGGCGCTACCGGCCGCCATGGGGCGGGTGTTGCGGCGCGAGAAGCGCGCCAGCTTGCCCGCGATGCGCGCCAGGTCGGTGAGATTGAGGCGCGGCGTGCGCAGGCCGAGGGAGTCCACCCAGAGCACGGGGTGGCGACGGGCGAGCTCACGGGCGAGGTATTGCCCGGTACTGTTATGGCGTCCCCAATCCTCGCCGAAAAAGAGGATGCCAAGGGTCTCCCGTGCAGTGGTTCGCGGCCGTGTCATCGGTGCTCCTGCACCCTTGCCGGGTGGCCTTCATCCGTGAAGGACTGCTCACAACGATAGTAGTGTAGTGCTTTACGCGCGGCGGGTTCCGGGGGGCTGTGCGGCGGACGGCGTCGGTCTATCTGCTCGCTGCCCCATTCGCTCCTCCGCCGGCTCCGTGTGGTTGGGTGGGTTCATTCTCTTGTGGAACCGTCTCGGCCAGCGGCGGATATTTGGTGTACTGTGTCGCGTGAGAAACTTTCGACGCCGCCGGACAGGACGGCGTCACTGCCAGGGAGAGGAGCGATATGAGTGAACGCGTGAATGCCGTCCAGGTCGGTGCCCCGGACCCCGAGAAGCGCAACTCCCTCGTGGTGGAAGACTCCGACTATGACTACGACGTGCGTGGCCAGGAAGTCCCTGATACGGCCCTGTGCCTTTTCAACGACGTCGAGTTCGTGGAGAAGTCCTATGTGTGCAGTGGCGATCAGCTGTTGCGCTGCGAAGGCGGCGTGTGGGTACGTATCGGATCCTGTGATCCGGTAAATCCCTGATACGCGCCCGTTTACAAGTATTGTCCCGTGTAACGAGTCTCCCCCAGGGGCGGAGGCGAACAGGCCTCATGACGTTGAACCCTCCCATTACCGTACTGGCCGACGAACACGACTTCGCGGTCGTTCTGAAGCGTTTCATCGCCCTCAACGACGCGCGGCTCGCCCGCACCCGGGAGGCCTTGCGCCCACGGCAGCGCGACTTCCTCGATCTGCTGCCGCTGTTTTTCCACTTCAACCACCCGTTGCTGCCCGGTTACAGCGCCGAGTGCCCTGCCGGCGTGTTCGGTTACCACCCGGACGCCGCGGCCATGGAGGCAGTGACACGCCTCGGGCGCGTCCACGTCCACCGCCACCCGCATCGCAGCATCGCCGTTCAGGCCATTTACCTGATGGGCAGCCCCGGCAGCGTGGCCTACACCGGCGACAGCGACTTCGACGTCTGGCTATGCCACGATCCGGACCTTTCCCCCGCGCAGCTCGGCGCTCTGCGCGACAAGGCCGACGCGGTGGAGTCCTGGGCAGCGGCCCTCGATCTCGAGGTGCACATCTTTTTGGTGCGGCCCGACCAGTTCAAACACGGCGAGACCGAGGCGCTCTCGGCCGAGAGTTGCGGCACGGCGCAACAGCGCCTGCTGCTCGATGAGTTCTACCGCACCAGCCTGCGCGTGGCCGGCATGTACCCCCTCTGGTGGCTGGTGCCGCCGGACCAGGAGGCCGCCTACGACCACTACGTGCAGGAGATTCGCCACCAGCGCTATCTCCACGCCCGCGACCTGATCGACTTCGGCGGCCTTGCCCACGTGCCGCCCGAGGAGTTCCTGGGCGCCGCCGTGTGGCAGCTCTACAAGGGCATCGATTCGCCTTACAAGTCCGTCCTCAAACTGCTGCTGCTCGAATGCTACGCGCGTGACTACCCCGGCCTTGACCTGCTCAGCACGCGCTTCAAGAAGGCGATCTATGGCGGCGAGATGGACCCGGACCAGCTCGATCCCTACCTGATGATGTTGGACAAGGTGGAGGACTATCTGAACAGGCGCGGCGAGAGCGAGCGCCTGAACCTGGCACGGCGCTGTTTCTACTTCAAACTCGACGAGAACCTCTCGGAAGACGAGCCGGCCGTGGCACGCTGGCGTCGTAATCTGCTCGGCTGGCGTGCGCGCCAGTGGGGCTGGTCGCGTGCCGACCTGTTCGTGCTCGACAGCCGGCACACCTGGAAGGTGGACAAGATCGCCGAGGAACGGCGCATCCTTTTCGAGGCCCTTTCGGAGAGCTACCGTTTTCTGTCCGATTTCGCGCGGCGCTTCGCCGGGTCGGCGCTGATCAGCCAGCGCGACCTCAATATCCTCGGCCGCAAGCTCTATTCAGCATTTGAACGCAAGGCTGGCAAGGTCGACCTGCTTGGCCCAGGTTTTGTCGCCAACCTGACCGAGCAGCAACTCACGGTGCACGAGGCGCTCGACGAAAATCTTAACGCCAGCAGCTGGGTGTTGTATCGCGGCATGGTGAAGCCCGAGGAAACCGCCGAGCACACCCCCGTCAAACGCTTCCGTTTCGTCACCGAGATGGTCGCATGGTGCTATTTCAACCGGCTCATAGGCAAGGCCACGCACGTGGTGGTGTTCACCCGGCAGAGCCGGCTTGTCAGCAGCGAACTGAAGGCCATGTTCGGCCGCATGAGTGCGGTCTTTCCCGAGCGCGCCAGCGACCATGGAAGCGTAGCCGACTTTGCCGATCCGGCCCAGGTGGTGCGCACCACGCTGTTCATCAATGCCGGCCTCGATCCGCTGGCGCGGGTCGAACACGCCGAGGGTCGCATCGCCAGCGGCCGCTCGGATGCGCTCAGCTACGGTGGCCTCGGCGAGAACCTGGTGCGCACCGTCGATCAGGTGGTGGTGACCAGCTGGCAGGAGGTGCTCACCTATCACTTCAGCGGCGCGAGGGGTCTGCTGGACTGCCTGTGCGAATACCTGAAATGGGTGCCGCTATCGAGTGGCCGGACGCCGGTGCTGCCGAGCGTCGCCAGTTACAGCCCGACCAAGGGCAATGCCATCGCGCGGCGTGTGGATGCGTTGTTCCGCGAGGTGATCGACTGCTACTACTCCGGGCGCAATCCCTCCGCCACGCGCTACGTGCTGCAGGTGGAGCACAGCTTCTTCGTGCTCAGCTTCGACGGCGACCTGCCCAGCTATCAGGTCCTCGACAATCAGGCGGCGCTGCTGCGCTACCTGGGCGCGCCGCAGAAGGACTTCGGCCCGGTGGTATTCGATAGCCACATGCAGGCGGACCGGGTCATGGCGCTGGTGTTCAGCTACAACCGGCCCGGCATCGTGCAGCTGTTCTACCGCGTGCTGGGTGCGCAGGTGGATGTGTACGTGCTCGATGAACGCGGTTCGCTGTTCTACCGTCGCACGCCGTTCCACGATGCCGATGCCCTGCTCAGCCAATACAGCCATTTTTTCGAGGCAGTGCTCAATCGCGTGAAGTTCCAGATGCAGGACGGCCGGCCGGTGCGTGGCGCGGAGGGCCTGGAGTTTTTCCAGGTGAAACAGGAAGGCGGGCGCCTGCGGGTGGTGAGCCGGCGACCGCGTTTCAGCAACCCCGGCGAGCAGTTCATCAGCCTGCAGGTCATCGTCGACGTGGACGACCAAGGCCGCACCACGTTCTCGCTCTACTGCAACGGCCGCGAGTTCTGCTCACCGGAAAGCGGCGGCCGGGTGCTGGACGAAGTGGCGCGCTACATGCTGGAACTGCGCCGCGGCCGCCAGGCCTATCCCATCTACATAACCGACATCTCCATGTCCCCCGCCGTGCTCGGCGAAGAAGGCGTCGGTCGCATCCAGACCATCCACTTCCTCAACTACAAACACCGCATCGAGGAAAAGCTCAATCAGTCTTTGAAGAGCTAAGGCGTGAAGTCTGGCGGGGATGTTCTGTGCCACGGTGGGAGCGAGCTTCTGCTCGCGACAGCGCGGGCGGAAAAATCGCGAGCAGAAGCTCGCTCCCACACTTGGATGTGTTGTGCAGGAGCCCAGTCCTCCCGGCGATGCCTTGGTCCGTTGTCACCGCGCCGCAGCATCCCGGCTGGACGTGCTCACCTCAGCGCGCGCAGGCTCTCCATGACCACCGCGAGATCGTCGCGCCAGCGCCGGAACACCGGCGCCATGGCCGGATCGGGCACGAGGCGTTGCAGCATGAGCGGGTCGGCGCCGACCACCAGGGTCTCCTCGCCCTCCGCGAAGATGGTCACCTGCAACGGCAGGTAGGGGATGAGCTGCGGATAGCGCGCCGACAGGGCGCGGATCTCCTCGGGCTTGCCGAAGAACACCACGCGGTATTTGTCGGTGGCGAAGCCCATCTCCGTGAGCCCCACGTCCACGTGCTGCACGCGCGACAGCACATAACCCTGGCGGGTGATGGCCTCCTGCAACGCCAGCATGGTCTCCGGGAATGATTGTGCCGAGCGCGCCATGAACAGTTCCTCGGCGCCGGCGATGGAGGCGAGGCACAGCAAGGCGGTGGCGACGAGATGTCGCAAACTCATAGCGTGGCCTCCTCCAGAATGCCTTCGTACAACTCGGTCATCTCGTCACAGGCGGCGTCGAGTTCACGGTTGTTGTAAAGCGCCGACAGGTGCTTGGGATTGATGCTGAGCACTTTCACCACCCCGTCCTGCTCCACCACGGTCACGCGGCACGGCAGAAACAGGCCAACGCGCGGGTCGAGGCTGAGGGCCTGGTTGATGAAATTGAAGTTGCAGAAATAGACGATGACCTGTTTGGCGTTCTCTTCGCCTTCCGGGAAGAAGCCGTGCTCCAGGCGTTGCTCGCGGATGAGGCGGAAATTCTTGCCGATGGCCGCGCGCTTCATGTTCTCCACCGTCTCCTCCAGCGAGTAGGACGATTCGGCCTCCAGGATCATGGGCTCGTCGAGCGGCGGGGGCTGGGCGGGCGCACTTGCCTCGAAGCTGCGCACGAAGGCAACGATGTTGTTGATGTCCTGCTCGGAGAGGCCCTGATCCAGGTAGGAGATCATGGGCGTGCCCTCGCGTCCCCGCATGAGCGTGGCCTTGATCATCGCGTCGGAGGCCGCGGCCAGGAAGCCGGCGTTGTTGAGGGCCGGGGGCATGATGGGCAGGTCGCGCGGACGGGAGAAGGTCACCCCCGTGCCGTGGCCGCCTTCGCCGTTGGCGCCGTGGCAGGCGGCGCAGTGCTGCGCGAACAGGGCGCGGCCCTTCTCCACGTCGCCATGCACACGTGCCGATGAGGGCGCCCGCGCCGCCGGTGCATCCGGTTTGGCGAAGCTGCGCAGGTGGCCGACGATGGCTTCCACCTCCGCGTCGGCCAGGGAACGGAAGGCGGGCATGACGCGGCCGGGGCGGCCGTTGCGCAGGGTCTTGCGCAGGAAATCGTCATCCGCCGTGGACAGAAAGTCCGGCAGCGCGAGCGGCACACCGACCCCGCCCTCGCCGTGCAGGCCGTGGCAGGCCGCGCAGTGCTGGCCGTAGAGCTGCGCACCGTCGGCGGCCACGGCGGCAGGCAGCGCCCCGGCGAGCATGACCGCAAGCAGAATTACCTTGAACATTCCGTCCTCCCCTCTGTGTGGGCGGAAGTATATGCGCCCGGTTTTGCGCCGGGTGTTGATCGGGATCAGCCGAGCGCTACCGGCTCGCCGGCCTGCGCGCTGGCCAGTTCGGTGAGCACCGCCAGCAATTCGCGGCCGTCCTTGTCCCGCTGCCACTGGTCCGCCTCGGCGGCGTGATCGAAGTGAAAGCCGCCGCTGCGCGCGGCCACCCAGATCTGCCGCACCGGCGTCTGGCGGTTTACCACGATCTGCGAGCCGTCTTCGAAGCGCAGGGTGAGGATGCCGCCGGCATTCTCATAGTCGATGTCCGCACCGCTCGCATCGATGGCCTCCTCGATGTGCAGCAGCATGGTGTCGACGCGTTGGTTGAATTCCGATTCACTCATCATGGGCTGGACCTTTGTGGAAGAGGAGAGATCTAACTCAAAGGCGAGACCGGCGCAAAGTCTTGCGTCGAAACGCGGAGGTCGCGGAGGCGCGGAGGACGCAGAGAAAACCCTTTGAAATGCCTTTTCCTCCGCGCCCTCCGCGCCTCCGCGACCTCCGCGACCAATCCTGCACATGCGCGCCGCAAGACGCCCGCCCTACCGCGCAGGTATAATCGGTGGCACTTTTCCGGAGATTGTTCCATGTTCTGTCACTGCCGTGCCCAGTACCTGCTGTGGGCCGTCATCGCCGTGCTCGGCATCCTGGCCATGCTCGCCGGCTGCGGGGCCAAGGGCGATCTCTATCTCCCCAAGCAGACCGTTCAGGAACAGCACTGACATGGACCATTTTCAGTATCGCGACGGCCGCCTGTACGGCGAGGACGTGGACTTGGCGCGGGTCGCCGAGGAGTTCGGTACGCCCTGCTACGTCTATTCCCGCGCCACCCTCGAACGTCATTTCCGCGCCTTCGACGCGGCCTTCGCCGGCCAGGAACACCTGGTCTGCTATGCGGTGAAGGCGAATTCCAACCTGGCGGTGTTGAACGTGCTCGCGCGCCTCGGCGCCGGCTTCGACATCGTCTCCGTGGGCGAGCTGGAACGCGTGCTGGCGGCCGGCGGCGACCCGGCCAAGGTGGTGTTTTCGGGCGTGGGCAAGCGCGCCGATGAAATGCGCCGGGCGCTCGACGTGGGCATTCACTGCTTCAACGTGGAGTCCGAACCGGAGCTGGAGCGCCTGGACCGGGTGGCCGGTGAGCTGGGCCTGCGCGCGCCGGTGTCGCTGCGCGTGAACCCGGACGTGGATGCCAAGACCCACCCGTACATCTCCACGGGCCTGAAGGAGAACAAGTTCGGCATCGACATCGCCCGGGCCCCCGAGGTGTATGCCCGCGCGGCGGAGATGGCGAACCTGGAGATCCTGGGTGTGGACTGCCACATCGGCTCACAGATCACCCAGGTCGGGCCCTTCGTGGACGCCCTGGAGCGGGTGCTGGGCCTGGTCGACACCCTGTGCGAGCGCGGCATCCCCTTGCGCCACCTGGACCTGGGCGGCGGTCTCGGCATCTGCTACCGCGACGAGACCCCGCCGCTGCCCGGCGACTACGCCGCGCCGCTGCTCGATCGCCTGGCCGGCCGCGACCTCCAGGTGATCATCGAGCCGGGTCGCGCCATCGTCGGCAATGCCGGTGTGCTGCTCACCCGCGTCGAATACCTCAAGCACACCGGGCACAAGGATTTCGCCGTGGTGGACGCGGCCATGAACGATCTCATGCGCCCGACCCTGTACGGCGCCTGGATGAACATCGTGCCGGTGGTGGAGCGCCGCGGCGAGGCGCGCAAATACGATATCGTCGGCCCCATCTGCGAGACCGGCGACTTCATCGGCAAGGAGCGCACCCTCGCGCTCGAAGAAGGCGACCTGCTCGCAGTGCGCTCGGCGGGCGCCTACGGCTTCTCCATGAGCTCGAACTACAACACCCGTCCGCGCGCCGCCGAGGTGATGGTGGACGGCCCGCGCATGCACCTGGTGCGCGCGCGCGAGCGCATCGCCGACCTGTTCGCCGGTGAGCAGTTGTTGCCCTGAGAACCCGGCCCATAGGGCGGGCCGTGCCCGCCGCTGCCCAAGCCGGACGGCGGCCACGGGCCGCCCCTTGAGGAGTTTGCGTCGATGAACTTCGAAAATCCTTCCCCCGAGGCCATCGCCGACCTGCTGCGCCGGGTACGGCGCATCGCCGTGGTGGGCGCCTCGCCCAAGGCCGGCCGCCCGAGCCATTTCGTCGCCGCCGAGCTCCAGCGCTTCGGCTACGAGATGATCCCGGTGCGCCCGGCCACCGCCAGCGTGCTGGGCGTGCCGGCCTATGCGAATCTCGCAGACATCCCCGGCCCCATCGATCTGGTCGACGTGTTCCGTGCCCCTGAGCACGTGGAGCCCATCGTCGATGCCTGCATCGCCCTGAAGGTCCCGGCCCTGTGGCTGCAGGACGGGGTGATCAACGAGGCCGCCGCCGAGCGCGCCCGCGCCGCCGGCATCACCGTGATCATGGACCGCTGCATCTACCGCGACTGCGTGGCCTGCGGCATCGACGGCCTTTCCATTGCCGGGGCGAGCCAGTAACCTGCCGCCATGCCTCTCGCCTTCACCAAGATGCACGGCCTCGGCAACGACTTCGTGGTCATCGATGCCGTGCGCCAGGACGTCTCCCTCAGCACCGACCAGGTGCGCTTCCTGGCCCATCGCCGCTTCGGCATCGGCTGCGACCAGCTACTGCTGGTGGAACCTGCCGGCCGCCCCGATGTGGACTTCCGTTACCGCATCTTCAACGCCGACGGCAGCGAAGTGGGCCAATGCGGCAACGGCGCGCGCTGCTTTGCACAGTTCGTGCGCGAGCAGGGGCTCACCGACAAGGACACCATCGTGGTGGAGACCGCCTCGGGCGTCATCACCCTGTACGTGGAGCCGGACGGGCAGATCCGCGTGAACATGGGGGCGCCGTGCTTTGCCCCGGCGCAGATCCCCTTCCGGGCGGAACAGGAAGAGGACCGCTACGGCCTGGAGCTGCCGGGCGCAGAGGCCGGCCAGGCCTACACCCTCGGCGTGGTGTCCATGGGCAATCCCCATGCGGTCCTGCAAGTGCAGGACGTCGCCGCCGTGCCGGTGGGCGAGCTCGGTCCCGCCATGGAAAACCACCCGCGTTTCCCCGAACGCGTGAATGTGGGCTTCATGCAGGTCATGGATCGCACCCGCATTCGCCTGCGTGTCCACGAGCGCGGCGCCGGCGAGACCCTGGCCTGTGGCACTGGCGCCTGTGCCGCGGTCGTGGTCGGCCGGCGTTGGGAGTTGCTCGACGAACAGGTCCAGGTCGAGCTGCCGGGCGGAGCGCTCACCATCCGCTGGGCCGGCGCTGATGAACCCGTGTGGATGATCGGCCCTGCCACCACCGTCTTCGAAGGAAAGATCACCCTATGAGCGATGTGTCGCCCGCCCTCAGGAACGACGATTTGGAGCAGCAACTGGTGGCCTATCTGGCCGCCCACCAGGACTTCTTCGTGCGTCACGAACACCTGCTGCCCTTCCTGACCGTGCCCCATCCGGGCACCGGCCAGGCCGTGTCGCTGCTGGAGCGCCAGGTGGGCCTGCTGCGGGAACAGAAGCTCGAACTCAAGCACAAGCTCCAGCACCTCGCCCAGGTGGCGCGCAGCAACGAAGACCTGCTCGAGCGCATGCAGGCGCTGGTGCTCGCACTCATCGATGCACCCTCCGCCGAGGCGGTGCTGGAGGCGGTTGAGGCCGCTATGCGCCGTGATTTCCAGGCCGATGCGGTGATGATCTGGACCTTCCAGCCGGGCCTGCCGCGCGCCGTGCCCGCCGATCATCCCGAACTGGACGGGCTGCGCAGCATCGTCGACAACCGCCTGCCCGTGTGCGGACAACTGCGCGCCGATCAGGCGGGCGTGCTGTTCGGTGACACCGCCCCGGCCACTGCATCCGGCGCCTTCGTGCCCCTGTGTGACGGCGACGAAGCCCCGTGCCTGGGCCTGCTCGCCGTCGGCAGCGCCGACCCCAAGCGTTTTCACGCGGAAATGGGCACGGTTTTCCTGCGCCACCTGGCCGCGGTGACCGCGCGCCTGCTGCGCGCCAGGGCGGTGCCGTGAGCGACGCGACGCAACGCGTCGAACATTTTCTCACCCACCTGCGCCTGGAACGGCGCCTGTCACCCCACACCCTCGCCGCCTACCGCCGCGACCTGGCCGTGTTCGTCGCCTTCTGCGAGGAGCAGCAGGTCACGCTGACCCGGGTGGATTCCGCCGTGGTACGCGCCTTCGTGGCCAAGCGCCACCGCACCGGCCTGTCCGGCGCCAGCCTGCAACGCGGCTTGTCCACGCTGCGCACCTTTTTCAATTTCCTGTTGCGAGAGGGCCTGGTTCAGTACAACCCCGCCAACGACATCCCCGCGCCACGCTCGCCGCGCAAGCTGCCCAATGCCTTGAGCGTCGATGAGGCCGCCGCGCTGCTGAACGGCACGGCGGAAACGCCCGAGGCGATCTGCGATCAGGCCATGGCCGAGCTGATGTATTCCTCGGGTCTGCGCCTTGCGGAACTGGTGGGGCTGGACCTCGGCGACGTGGATGGGGACGACGGCACCGTGCGCGTGCTGGGCAAGGGCGCCAAATCCCGCGTGGTGCCGGTCGGGCGCCTGGCGTTGGAGGCCCTGGCGCGCTGGCATGGTGTGCGCGCGCAGCTCGCCCGGCCCGACGAGAATGCGCTGTTCGTGGGTGCGCGCGGCGCGCGCATCGGCCCGCGTGCGGTGCAGACGCGTCTGGCCGCCCTGGCGCGTCGGCGTGACCTGCCGAGCCACCTGCACCCCCACCGGCTGCGCCACTCCTTCGCCACCCACCTGCTGGAATCCAGCGGCGATCTGCGCGCTGTGCAGGAACTGCTCGGCCACGCCGACATCGCCACTACCCAGATCTACACGCATCTGGACTTTCAGCACCTGGCCAAGGTCTACGACCAGGCCCACCCGCGGGCCAAGCGCCGCCGCTGAACCGGGTATTTCCCGAAATGCTGCCGGATCCCCGGGCCGGGTGCCGAACCGTGCACGGCCCAAGGCGCGGCATTATGGCATCATGTCCGCCCGACGACTCGGAATCGACACCATGCGCCTCATCACCCTGCTTCCTCTGTTGCTGGCCGCCGGCCTGGCACCGGCCAGCGGCCACGCCGCCAGCGCCTCCAATGGCAGCAACCCGGGTTACGTGGCCCTCGAGCCTCTCGTGGTGAACCTCGCCGAGGGGCGCCGCATGCGCTTCATGCAGGTGAAGATGCAGCTCATGGCCAAGGACCCGAAGGTGCAGGAGGCCATCGAACTGCACATGCCCGCCGTGCGCGACCGCCTCATCATGCTGTTCGCCCACCAGGACGCCACTACCCTGCGCAGCCCCGAAGGCCGCGAAGCCCTGCGCCAGGAGGCCCTGCTTGCTGTGCAGACAGTGGTGAGCGAGGTGACCGTGAGCACCAGCCTGCTCCCGGCCGTCGAAGGGCTGTATTTCACGGATTTTGTGATTCAGTAAGGCCGACAATCGCTGGATGCAGTCTGGTGAACAGCCCGAGTGATCACGTCGTGCCGCCTTAGGAGCCAAATTCGAGTCAAAAAAAGAAGGGATGCCGCTTTGACATCCCTTCTGAAGCCGCGGGGCAGCTGTTTTACCAGCTCACTGGTTCTGAATCTTCGTAAACACCGTCGCCATCGAGATCGCTGTAAGCCACATACATGCCCTGACTGGCAGTTATTTTGATCGTTCCGTTCGCACCGGAGACGATCATTTCTCCTTCAAGCGGGTATCCATACGTTGTGACGAAGGTTCGCGTAGTGTCGAACACAATCATTCCATTGCTGTCCGTTGTGGAAATGGAAAAATCCTCGGTCGCATAGTCTAGGAAATTGTCCCCGTCAAACTCGGCCCTGAGATCGAAACGGCTCAGCAAAACTTGGTCACTCCCGGATTCCAATAGCAGGGTGTCTCCGTATATCCGGGCAGTCTCCTTATCACTCGCTGCATCATAGGCGGACGCCATCGTGAAGCCGCCGTTTATTCCGATACGAGGGCCGGAGTAGAGCGGTGTCGCCGAAAAATTCAAGGCGCCGAGGGCCAATGTCAGGCTCGAACTTGCGTAAGGGTCGCTTGGGTCTCCAGAAGCGCCGAGCACCCTTAGCGAAAGTTTGCCATTGAAAACGGCATTACCATCGTCGCAATTGTTGAAGGTGACTACGGCGGAATCGCCCGTCGACAATCGTCCTTCGGCGGCATACGTGACCGTACCGGAGAAATCGCCTCCGTAGTCGCAAGGGAATGTCCCCGACTCTGTCGCACGGATCATCGAACGGCTGGCACTCTTCCTGACAAGGCCGTCCATCATTCGTGCATAGTCAGCAAGTTTCTGCGGCAGATTTTGCGGACGGCTGGCCGATCTGGTGCTTAGCGTCGGAATCGGGACATCATCTACGATGGATGTTTGATTAAATGCCGTTTTTGCATCCGCAGTTGATGTGAGGGTTGCCGGCTCCAGTCTTCCAGTGAATACCTCCACGGCACGAACTTCGCCCGCACGGGTGATTTCGTCCTTTGGGGCCTCGCCACCGCCGCCCCCACCACCACAGCCCCCGAGCAGAACAATCGTGCTTAGGCCGGTCGCGACTAAAAGGGTTTGCTTACAACGCATGATTCTCTCCCTGAGTTTTGTTAAATGCTCCGAGGTCGGGGCGTGGTGTCCATGCGCCTCGGCGCGTGTTGAATGATACGTTGGCGGACATAGGCTAAGTACCGATTGGGATGCGCGAAATGTGATCGCCGTCACATTGTGTCCGTGCGACGTGACCGAGCTGACGTACCAGCCCGCTGTGCGCCAGTGCGCCTAACCAAGAATCCAAGCCGGTTTTCCACTGCTGATCGGCGCATCTGCGCCATATCGTCGCTGTGGCGTTCGATTGCAAGATGCAATCGGTAGCCCCCCAGAACCTCATTCGATTGCATCCTGCATTCGTCCGATCCTAGGCATTTTCCCTAACCAATTGAAATCACGGGCGCTCCCGATGTGGCACGCGCCCTGCTTTATGTCTCGCGCAGAGTGAACAGCGGGGAGCGCAACGTGGGATTGCTTTGGTGGCGTTGGACAAACGTGCCGCAAACCCCCGTCGCAAGCGGGCCACGGTTCGTTGACCTCGCTGGTGCGACGGTCACGGTCGAACGCACGCTGGATTGCATGGGCGCCGCCTGTCCGCGTCCCCAGCTGCTCACCATGAAAGTGCTGGACCAGTTGCAGGAAGGCCAAGTGATCGAGGTGCTGTCGGACAACCCTGCCACGGTCGAGACGCTGCCCGCGCTGATGTTCGTGGTGTGCGGCACGCATCTGGGCACAGTGAAGGAGGCGGACCACTGGCGCGTCTATCTGCAAAAGGGACTTGCGACCGACTGACCGGTCGCCCGCCAACCCGCGGCCGGCAAACGAACAACCAGCAAAGGACCGATATGAGCAAAGAACACGTACTGCAAGCCAAACCGATGGGGCTCGCCGGGCTCGCCCAGGGCAACGTCAAGGCGGTAAGCGTCATCATCGCCGTGGTGGTGCTCGGCTCCGTTGGCGCGCTCAGCGTGGACACGCGCTTCGTCTACCTGCTTGTCTACGCGTGGTTCGGAATCATCTACGGACTGCTGTTGCAATACGGGCGCTTTTGCATGGCCTCCGCCGTGCGTGATCTGTTTGCCGTGGGTGTACCGCGCATGGCGGTCGGGATGCTCATCGCCGTCTGCCTGTTTTCGCTCACCGCGGCCACGGTGCAGGCCACGGGGTTCAGTACCTTCGGGCCGCATCCGCTGGGCTGGCACGTGATCGTCGGCGGCCTGATTTTTGGTTTCGGCATGGTATTCACGGGCGGCTGCGCATCGGGCTCGCTGTACAAGGCCGGCGAGGGCAACGTGGGGTCGATGCTCGTCGTCTTCGCCATCTCCTTCTCCCAGGCGATCATCGTTGCAGCCGGCGGCTGGCTCGATGCACTGGTTCCCGCGGGTTGGACGGCATCGGCGGCTGCCAAAGATATGCCTGCCGAACTGTCGGTTACGCAGGGCTGGTTCGACCAGTTCACCGCCGGCTACATCTGGGACCTCAAGGGCAGCACTGTGGCTGCGGATCTGGGCATGGACGGCACGGTCGCGGGCGCCTTCCTTGCCAATGCGCTGCTGTCGGCCATCGTGCCTTCACTGGTGCTGCTGGTGTTGCTTTACCGCCGTTACTTCCGTCGCAGCTACCTGCGGCGCGAACACATCGCCACGCCGACCTTGCGCAGTGACCTGCATGGCATGTGGGCCATGGTCACTTCCTCGAAGAGCACTGCGCTCGCGGGTGCAGGTCTGGGAATTTTCGCCGGCATGCAAATGTGGATCACCGGCGCACTGCGCGAGCACTACGGGATTTTCAATTTCGGCGAACTGCTGTCCGCCATGGGTTACGAAAACGGTCTCTCACTGCAGGGCACGGTGTTCGACCCGGGCTACTGGTACATCACCACCCAAGAGGCCCAGTGGGGCGGCTGGATCCTCAACCAGCTGGGCGTGAACAACATGGACAACATCTTTTTCGGCCTGGACAACGGCTTGCCCAATCCGCTGCTCAACGCGCCTGGCTTCATGTCCATCGGAATCATCCTGGGTGCCGCAGTGATGGCCCACATGCGTCGTGAATTCAAATGGAAGCTGCCGAGCCTCGAAACCGCGATGTTCGCTTTGATAGGCGGCACCTTGATGGGTATCGGCGCCCGCATCGGCATGGGCTGCAACATCGGCGCGTTCTTCGCCACCGTCACAAACGGCGACCTGAGCGGTTGGGTGTTCCTGGCGGGCATGGTCGGCGGCGGCTGGCTGGGTGTGAAGGTTTTCAATACCTGGCTTGAATGGCGTGCCTCGCGCAGCGGCGAATTCGATCTCTGACTGGTTCTGAAAAGGAGCGGGAAATGGCAGTGAAATTCGAGCAAACAGGTGACGGCGCCTACTCGCTGGACGTCAGGGGGTACAGCTGCCCGCATCCGCAAATGTATACAAAAAAGGCCTTGCAGAAGATGGCTTCGGGAGACGTGTTGACCCTGCTCTTCGACAACCCATCGTCCGGCGAATCGATCATCGCCATGTGCGATACCGACGGCAACGAACTGTTCGAGCGTAAGGAAAGCGGCGGATCGTTCACATGGCTCATCCGCAAGGTCTGATGCCATGAACCTTGGCGTGGTGATCACCGAACAGTTGCACATCGCCGATGCCTGCCGATCGATGGAGGCGGCAGCGAAGCGCGGCTGGAACTTGCGTTGCTTTCTGACCGACAGCGGGGTGCATGCGCTGCAGGAACCGGCCATTCAAAAGCTGGCCGCAGAGGCCAAGACCTGGTTGGCGGTGTGCGAGTTGAGCATCGAACGCTACGGCGTCGAGGTGCCGCAAAACGTCGCCGATCAGGTGGTGGTGGGTGGCCAGTATCAGGATGCGGAACTGGCGCACTTATCCGATCGCGTCGTGGTGTTTTGAGGAGGTCTTGTGCAAAAGCAGATTCTTGTCGTGGCCATGGTGAAACGCACCGAGGCATTGCGCATGGCCGCGGGCCTGACGCTGCTCGACGATGCGGTCAATGTGGCCGTATGCGGCCAACTCGGACCCGAGGCGGAAGAACATCTCGAAGCACTCGACTTCGCCGACGTCCCCGTGGAACACCTGACGGTCGATACCGCGGCGGGGATGTCCGCGCTGGCTAGTCGAATCGCCACGGCAGATGCGGTGTACCTGATATGACCAAAAAAACCATTGTCCTGATTTCCAGCACTATCGATACCTCTGCTGACGGCTTCCTATCACGACTCTCCAAGTCGCTTGTCACGGCAGGTTGCCAGGTCGAACGCACGGCGGCCTCTGATGCGGAGCGTATTTTGGATCTTCTTGAAAGTGGTGCAGTGCCCGTGTTCTTGGGCGGAATGACTGATCGCATGTGAGGCGAAGCACCGCCTCGTGGTCCGAACCAGACGTACAGGAGTGGAAACATGACGGAAGCAATGCGGATTTCACTAAGGGGGCGGGCCGGCCACGTGGGTGTGCTGTGCCTGGCGGTAATGCTCAGCGCCTGCGGCGGTAGCGAGGACGACACCGCGCCGGCCGCTGGTATCAGGATCAGCTCGGCGGCAGACATCGCCCAGACCTCGGCGGACGATTACAACGACAACATCAACGGGGTTATCACCGGGGCGACGCTGAAGCGCTGGAAGGATGACTGGATCAATGAGCGCCCTGCGGGGATTACCGGGAAGCTGGTGATTCTCCAGGTTTCCGATGGTTCAAGTCCGGCAAACCCCCCTCCCGATCCGAATCCGACGCTCTACGTCAAACCGAACGGGACCAATGTTGTGACCTATCTCGCGCCATCCGCTGAGTGGGTTCAGACGCGCTCCAACGGCGTCATCACTACCCAAAGCATGGTGTTGGATGGCCCCGGCGTCGATGCTCTGTTGAAGAAGTACAGCATCGATCCTACCAAGGACATGATCGTGTGTGCGCAGGGCTGGGGATCTCCCGGCAACGCAATGGCCCAGGGACGCTGCTGGTACACCTTGCGTTACTGGGGCGTGGACGCCGCCCACCTTGCGCTCCTGAACGGCGGCAACAATTGGCTCACGACTGGTCCGGATATGAATGCCGCTGATTTCACCGACAAACCCAGCACACCGCCGAATAACGGCACGTTCAGCGTCAGAGCGCTGACGACGGATAACACCGTGCTGCAAGCCACATTGCAAGACATGCTCGCAGTGGTGCCGTCGAGCGATGCCAATGAATTGGGCGATGGCGTGTTCATCTGGGATGCGCGCAACCTTGGCCAGTACAGCGCGGGTGAGATGCTGGAAATCGGTGAGGATACTGATCCGATCACGTCGGGCACTCAGGCGTGCGCGACCACGACCTGCGATCCTGCCGCCAATCCAAACTACAGCTACATGGTCTCGTTCCAGAACGCCGGTTCGCGCCAAGGCCATCCGTGGGGTGCGCTTCAACTGCAATTCACGAGGCTGCTTGATGCAACCAGTGGCTTCAGTTATCGCCCCAAGAGCGTCTTGCAGGGCTACCTCGACGGCGATGTGGATGCGAATGGCATCGGATTCATGGACGCCAGCTATCAGCCGGTGGGCGCGGCCCGTGCGTATCAACCCGGCGATACGATCTACACGTACTGCGAGACCACCATGCGCGCCATGATCACCGGCATCGCCAGCGGTGTGATCCTGGGCAAGCCGACGCGGTTTTATGACGGCGCGATGGTGGAATGGAACTCGTTGTCCCATCTCCAGGACGCCACCGGCAATTTCATCCTGCCCGTGGACTCGACCTGGCGCACCGATAACCGCTCGTACTACCAGCCGGCGGTCAACCCGCTGAACGTAGCAACCCGCAACATCAACGATGCCTACGCCCGCAGCGCCGACGCCATCGTTCGAGAGGATCGCCTGTACAAGCTCGGCGGAGCCGATAGCGGCGCGGGAGGCGGTGGCGCCGCACTGCCCGCCAACCCGTGCGGTGGTTGACGAGCGGGTGGGCTGCCGTTGCGGCGGCCCACCGTGGCCCGTGATGAAGCGAGCATTGATCGGCATGGTGGTGGCAGTGGCCCTGGCAGTGTTTGCCTGGCAGGCATGGCTCGGCCGCGCCACCGCCATCGCGCCGATGGAGGAGGACCCGTTGGAGACCTTCCTTAACAATCACTGGAATCATCCTCTGCCGCCCCAGGGCACGCCCAGGCCCGAGGCTTCGGCACTGGAATCCTCCCTGGGTGCACAGGCTTGCGGACAATGTCACACCGAGCAGTGGGAGGCGTGGCGCACCAGTCTGCACAGCCAGGCCATGGGTCCGGGCATCCACTGGCAACTGCGCCTCATGGACCAGGCGCAGGGCAATCGCTGCCTGCGCTGCCATGCGCCGCTCGCCGAACAAAAGGCGCTGGTTGCGCTCGAACACGGCTGGTCGGCCGTACCCACGCAGCCGCGTCCGGAGTACATCCCGGCAGATCTGCACCAGCAGGGCGTTGCCTGCGCCGTGTGCCATGTGCGCGACCACGAACGCCTCGGGCCGCCCGCGCGTCCCGAAAGCCGCCTCGAAGGCACCGCACACCAGGGGTTCACCGCGCACGACGCCTTTGCGGACAGCCGTTTCTGCGCGACCTGTCACCAGTTTCCGGAGGACGGCCCGCGGCTTGCCGGCAAGTTGCAGGAAGACACGTTTGCGCAATGGCAGGCGAGCACCTTCGCCGGGCTGAAGTCTTGCCAGCAATGCCACATGCCGGATCGGCGGCACCTGTTCCGTGGCATACACGACCCGGCCACGGTGCGCGAGGCGGTGAAACTGGAGCTGGCGACGTTTCGTGAAAACGGACGCGGCGCCGTGCGCGTGACCGTGAGCAACGTGGGCGCGGGCCACCATTTCCCCACCTACATGGTGCCCAAGGTGTACGTGCGCCTGAACCTGCACGGGCCAAACGGCGAGATCCGCCTGTTGGGCGAGGAAGTGATCGGCTGGGGTGCCGACGTGGGTATCACCCGCGAATGGTTCGACACACGCATCCCCGCCGGCGGCCGCTTCGAATTCGAGCGCAGCTTTCCCTTGCCCGAGGCGAGCGGCTGGCGGGTTTCCGCACGCCTCGACGTGGCGCCGCGCGAGCACTACGAACGCGTGTTCGCCCACAGCCTGCAACAGGCCGGCCGCATGGATGCGGAGACCGTGGCCGACCTGCGCCGCGCCCTTGATGAGGCCCGGCGGACGCGCTTCGAGGCCATGAGCGTCAGCCGTTCGCTGGATGCGTTACTGGCTGCGCACAACCAGGCGGCCGCGGCGAGGTGCGCCCATGAGGATTGTTGAAGGAACAGTGTTGATGGTGCTGCTGCTTTCGACACCGCTGGCCTTCGCTCAGGCCGACAGGCCGGCCAACGAGCCCCGTCTCAAGTTCCGCAGCGGGCCGCTGTGCATGTGCAATGACGGGCTCGACGAACGCGCGATCCGCGAAGCGGAACAACGCAGCAAACAAAACGAATGGGAGCGGGCCACGCCCGCTCCGAAATCGTCGCAACGAGAAACCACCAGAGGAGAATGATATGGGAGCCTTCACGTACTTGGGGCGTACTTTGCGCAATACGAGTCTCGCAGTGCTGACGCTGGCGATCGTGGGCGTCGGCGTCGCGGTGGTCGAATCCCTGCCCACGTCCACGGCTCACGAGGCGGCCATCGATAGCCGCGGCGATGGTTGGGGTGCCGAAAGCCTCGCCGAGGTTCACGAAGGCATCAGCGGTTTTTCTCTGATAGGCGTGGCGAATGCCTGTGGCCTGGGTGCGTCGAGCTGCTTCAAATGCCACAACGGCAGCCGCGCGGACGCACCCAAGGAAGATCCGGCCACTGCGCCCTGGCACGCCGAACATCGCACGGTCAACAACTCCTGCGCCGGTTGCCATAACGGAAACCCGCGCATCATCCGCAAGGAAATGGCGCATAACAAGCTAATTGCCAATCCGCGCGAGCACATCGAACAAAGCTGCGCCAGCTGTCATTCGGCTGATGCCGAGACCAAGTTGACCCGCTACCTGAGCGTCATGGGGGGAGGTAAGTAGTATGGATGCCATTACAAACAAGACACGCCGCCTGCTTGCAGGCGTGCTCATCGTGGGGCTGCCCGGCGTTGGCGCGGCAGGGCCTTCGATTCAATTCGGTGAAGAAGGGTATATCTCCCTGAACTACGCCGTACAGATGTGGTTGCAACAACAGGACTTCACCTCTGCAAACGATTCGGGCGATCAGACCGACTTCTTCTTGCGCCGCAACCGTCTCACGTTCACCGGGCAGTACAACGACTACCTGGGCTTCTATGCGCAACTGGAGGCTGGCAGCGACAGCAAGGATGGCAACGACGACCGTGAGGTGTTCTATCGTGATGCCTACGTCACGCTCGACTATTCGGACACCCTGCGCGTCATTGCCGGACGGTTCAAGAACACCTTTTCGCGCGAAAACCTCGAGGCCTGCCTGGAGCCCCTTACTCTGGATCGCAGTGACATTTCCTTCACGCCCTTTGCCGGGAGCCGCGATACCGGTGTGGCATTGTGGGGCAATCTTGCCGATGGCGCCCTTCAGTATCGACTCATGGCTGCGGACGGCCGTGAAGGTGACGAGGTGGCCAAGGACTCTCCGCGCCTGACCGCCCGTTTACACTGGAGCCCCCTGGATCCGGAGTACGACTACGGCTACCGGGGCACCTACCTGGGGACTCAGACGGTGTTTACCATCGGTGTCGCGTACGATACCCAGGCCGATGTCGCCTACGCCGATGCCGCCATGCAGCAGGACGCACAAGACTACGAGGCGACCACCGCTGACATGTTCTTCGAATACCCCACCTCCGCCGGTACCTTCACCGCGTCCGCGGCCATCTTCGATTACAGCGTCGGCGATGCGATCAACGGCAATCCGGACGGTGCGTTGCCACAGAACACCGAGCTCGATGGGTATTACGCGAAAGTGGGTTACCTGCTGCCCAACAAGGTGGGGGCGGGCCGCCTGCAGTTTTTTGCCCGCTATGACGAGGCTGAGTACAATCTGAACAGCGGGCTGCTCGACAATACCCGAACGGGCGCTGGATTCAACTACTACCTGGATGGCCAGAAGCTGAAGTTCACGGGAGAGTACATGACCGTGGATTTCGACAGGGACCATCCAACCAACGTATCCTTGCGCGACTACGACCAGTTTACGCTTGGCTTTCAAATGATTTTCTAATCACATGGCCGGGGCTCCCGCAACAGCCCCGGCCCGCTTGCACTCGGGGGGGGACGCAGGCGCATGCTGGCTGACGCAACGAATCCGTTCCGGCGTGAACGGCGCTTTTTAGCCGTTATCGCCGTCGGCCTCCTGTGTATCGTGTTGTTTGTCGTCAGGGACGATGGCTTTCTCTTCCTCGCGGCACTTTTCACCTCGTCTTTGATGGCCCTGCTCTTGGCAGGGCTATTTTTTTATCGCCAGCGGTCGGCCTTGCACCGTCTGCGCGAGAGCATTCAGCGTGCGCAGGAAGGGTTGCTCGAACCGGTGATGCTGCTGCCTACCAGCGATCCGCAGTTGCGCCAGGTGACTGTGGAATACAACCGGATGATCGTCATTCTCCACAAGATGTTTTCCACGGTGGAGGAGTGCCAGGCCCGGGTACTTGGCGAGCGCAACAAGATCGACGCCATTCTTCAGAGCCTGCCCGGCGCACTATTGCATATTGCAGATGACCTGCAGATCTCGGGCGTCAACAAGACAGCAGAAGAGTTGTTTGGCCTTCCCCAGGGCCAGCTGCTGGGCAAGAACCTGTTCCACCTGCTCACCTTGAATGAGACCGACCGTGAAGTCCTACGTGATGCGTTTCTTTACAAGCACCCGCTCCGCAATCAGGAAATAACGGTGCCCCTGAAAGGCGCTGCGCATTGGTTGAGCATGAATCTGGCCTTCTTGAACGAGCGCGAGACGGACATGGGCGCAGTCATTACTGTCCAGGACATTACCGAATACCGCCAATTGCAGGACAGCGTGGCCATACGCGAGAAACTGGTGGCCATGGGGCAGCTTGCCGCCGGCGTCGCCCACGAACTCAATACGCCGTTGGGCAACATCCTGGGTTATTCGCAGCTCCTCCGCGAAGCCGCCGGCACCGATGAAAAGCTTATTCGCTATGCCAGTGTTGTCGGCGACGAGACAAAGCGTTGTTCACGCATCGTCCACGATTTGCTCAATTACGCTCGCCGCGATCCGTGCAGCGGGGAAACGTGCGATATCACCCAGTTCATCCGGGAACTCATCGACACGTTCATCACGTGCCGGCTCAAGCGTTACAGCATCCGCGTGGAACTCGATTTGCCGCCCGGCGAATTGCTGCTTGAAGGCGGCTGCGGCCAGTTGGATATCGTGCTGACCAATCTGATTCTCAACGCGATTCAGGCACTGGCCGGCGTCGACGAACCGCGCATCCGCTTGGCTGCCCGTGACGATGGCAACGGCTTCGTCACCGTCGTAGTGGAAGACAACGGCCCGGGCATCGCTGCGGAACTTCGCAGCCGCATCTTCGATCCGTTCTTTACCACCAAGGAAGTCGGCGAGGGCAGCGGGTTGGGACTTTCCATTTGCCAGGCCATGATGGTGCGCCACGGCGGTTATGTGCGTTATGACTCGGATTTCAGCGGCGGCGCGCGCTTCGTCCTGCGCCTGCCGGGCGTGAATCCAGGGAGAGTGGTGCATGAATGCAGTGATGCCTGCGACGCGCGCGCGTGAAGACCACGCCCGCCCGGTCGTCCTGATCACGGAAGACGATGAGAACATGCGCGGCCTCATCGCCAGTGTGCTTGAACCGCTGGGCGATCGGGCCGACGTGGTGTGCGCGCGGGATGGCGAAGAGGCGCTTGGCGTCCTGGAGCGGTGTGCGGTCGGTGTGGTCGTCACCGATCTGCGCATGCCCGGCCGGGGCGGCCTCGATGTGTTGAATGCCGCAAAGGCGCGCGAGCCGCTGATTCAAGTCGTGCTGATCACCGGCTATGCCACCGTGGACTCCGCTATCGAGGCGTTCAAGAACGGGGTGTTCGACTACCTGCGCAAACCGTTTGAAAATGTGGAATTACGCTGCACGGTAGAGCGCGCACTTGAGCACCACCTGCTTGGACGCGAGAACCGCCGCCTGCGCGCACGCAGCCGTATCTACGAGGAAGGCGGGCTCATCGGCCAGTCGCAGGCCATGGCTCGTGTGGAGGCGATTATCGCCGCCGCCGCCGACTATGACTGCAGCGTACTCATTAGCGGCGAGAGCGGCAGCGGAAAAGAAGTGGTGGCACGCCAGATTCACGCCAACAGCCCGCGGCGTGATCGCCCATTCGTGGCTATCAACTGCGCCGCCATCCCGGAACACCTCATTGAGAGCGAGCTGTTCGGCTATCGCAAGGGCGCCTTCACGGGCGCGGACCGCAATAAACCGGGGCTGTTTGACGTCGCCAACGGCGGTACGCTGTTTCTCGACGAGATCAACAATGCGACCCTCTCACTACAAGCCAAGCTGTTGCGCGTCCTCGAGGACGGCGGATTTTATCCCATGGGGGAAACGGAGCCGCATTATGTGGATGTGCGGGTTCTGGCAGCGAGTAACCGGTCCATGACCGATATGATCGGGAGCGGCCACTTTCGGGAAGACCTTTACTACCGCCTCATGGTGATGGAAGTGGCCTTGCCCCCTTTGCGGGAGCGCCGCGAGGACATCCCGCTGTTGGCCTACTTTTTCGTCAACAAGTTCGCCGGACAATATCGGAAACAGGTGGGTGGACTGACCACCGAGGTGCTGGCCATGATGATGCGTTACGACTGGCCCGGGAACGTGCGCGAGCTGGAGCACATGGTTCAGCGCATGGTCATCCTCTGCGAAACGGGGCAAATTGGTGTGGAATTGTTACCGCCACGCATCAATGGCCCGAAAGGCGAAGTCCGGGTTGGCGCACATGTGCCGCTCCAGAGCCTCGAAGAACTGGAGACCTGGTTCATCCGGAAGATCCTCGGCGAGACCCAGGGGGATCGCAGCCTGGCTGCGGAAATCCTCGGCATCGACAAGTCCACCCTCTGGCGCAAGATCAAGCGCTACAACCTCGACGCGTGAGCCCGACGTTGCGTTTAGAACCGGAGCATCCCCCATTCCCCCAGAGCCTGCCGCCATGTGAGGCTGACGTTCCGCACGCCCCAGCGGCGAGACCTGGTCTCGGCAGCTAGTCGCGAAGCTGACCCGGGCGGTTTTCGACGGGGTTCACCGAAAGCACGGTAACCCGCTCGCCTTCGGTGCGCCAGCGCACGTTCAGGTCCAAAAGGTGCATGCCATAGACACCTTCGGCATCGCCGCGGTAACCAGGCCGCGGGTCCTGGGCGATGACGGCGGTGATGAAGCGAGCGAGGCCGGGATGGCGCGTTTCGAGGGCGGCGCAGGCCGCGGCGGCGGCGTCGGAGAAGTGGATGGCCGCGAGCGGCTCGGGCGGGTTGTGGGCGTAGGCCCCGCGTGCCTCCGGGATGGCGTCCACGTAAGGCAGATAGGGTTTGATGTCGAGCACGGGCGTGCCGTCGAGCAGGTCGACGCCGCGCAGGTGCAGCACCAGCTTGCCCTGTTCGCGGCCGTAGCCTTCCAGGGCCACCACGGACAGGCCAACGGGGTTGGGCCGGAACATGGAGCGTGTGGCGAACACTCCGACGCGGGTGTTGCCGCCGAGCCGCGGCGGTCGCACCGTGGGCTTCCAGGCGCCGGGCGGGATGGCGTGAAACGCGAAGATTAACCACAGGTGCGAGAACGCCTCGAGTCCGCGCAGGGCCTCTTCGCGATCATAAGGCGGGAACAGTTCCAGGGTCGCGCGCGCCTCGGGTACCAGGCCGGGTTGGCGCGGGATGCCGAATTTTTCTTTGTAGGGCGAGTGAACGACGCCGATGGCGGAAAGGTTGTAGCTTGAAGAATTCTTCATGGCTGGGCTTGACCGGCCTGTGGAACGCAGTATGGTTCCGCTAACGGTGCCGAGGTTCAAGCATGGATATCCAGAAAGTCATCCAGACGCTCATCGCGTCCGAATATTACCCGCGTGGCAAGAAGCGTTCAGAGGCCGATTACCGGCCGGTGGTGACCCTCTCCCGCGACGTCGGTTCGGGCGGCAGCGAGATCGCCTCACGCCTCGCCAAGCGTCTCGGCGTGCCGCTCTATGACAAGGAGATCCTCGACGCCATCGCCGAGCGTGCGAAGGTGGATCGCGAACTCATGGCGCGCCTGGACGAGAAGACCAAGGACATCCGCGATTCCTGGCTGTTTGGCCTGCTATCGGGGCAGAGCTCGTTTCTTTCTTCCTATCGCCATCACCTGTTTGATGTGCTGCTGTGCATCGCCCAGCAAGGCGGCGTGATCGTGGGGCGTGGCGCCCACATCGTGCTGGCCAATCGCGAGGCCTTCCGCCTACGCGTGGTGGGCAGTGAAGATCGTTGCGCCGATCGCGTGGCGGCGCGGAACGGCCTGGACCGCGAGGCCGCGCTGGAGCGCGTGCGCCACATCAACAGGGAGCGCGACGAATCCACCTTCAGGTTGGTGCATCATCACCTCAACGAGGCGCACACCTTCGACCTGGTGCTCAATACCGACAAGCTCGACGACTGGGACGTGGTCTGCGAATTCACCTTGAACGCCATGCGCGCCATGGGTTTTAACCTGAACGTGAAGGAAATCCATGGCTGAGGTGCCACTGTCTGACAAGACGCTCAGGCTGGAGATCGTCAGCGCCCAGGCCCAGGTATATTCAGGCCAGGCACACATGGTATCCGTGCAGGCGGTGAGCGGCGAACTCGGTATCCTGCCGCGCCACGCGCCGCTCATGACATTCCTGGTGCCCGGTGAAGTACGTATCCGCACTGCCTCGGGTGACGAGGAATTCATCTACGTGGACGGCGGTTTCCTGGAGGTGCAGCCCGACGTGGTGACCATTCTCGCCGACACCGCCGTGCGTGGTGGCGACATCGACGAGGAGGCGGCGCTCAAGGCGCGCCGCGCGGCCGAGGAAGCCATGCGCACCGCCACGCTTTACAGCGATCGCGACCTGGCCCAGGCGGAACTGCTCAAGGCCCTCGCCCAGCTGCGTACCCTCGAACACACCCGCCGCCGCGGGCGCTGACATCGCTGCAATCGAATATCAGCCACGGGCGGAGTCGATGTGCTCCGCCTGCGCTCAGTCGCATACTCCCTGCGTTGCTCTCGACCGCCTGCTCCCGGCGCGGTCTACTCCTCCATCCATGGAGTCGTACCTCGCGCATCCATGCGCTCGCCTCCCGGAGGGCTGTCTCTTGGTCACATCATTCGTGGAGGGACAGAGGCTTGGCAATTAGCGCATTAACCGCCGGCTGCAAAAAGATTCGTTCCTTCTCCCTCCGGGAGAAGGACAGGATGAGGGGATCAATAATCCAACAGCCGCATCTGAATTGATCCCCTCTCCCCCGCCCTCTCCCGGAGGGCTGTCTCTTAGTCACATTTTTTTGAGAGGGAACAGGAACTTCGGTGAAAACGGATGATCGGATCGCGCATTTGGGAGAGGAAGATGCGCGATGCCAAGGGTGACAAATGCTGAGAACTGGGCC
>JALOAT010000036.1 GCA_023228645.1 Gammaproteobacteria bacterium
TACGTCCAGGCCACCGAGCCTGCCGTGCTCATCGATCCGCGTGTGCCGCACGTGGGCCTGAACGGGTTCACCGGCCGCCCGCGCCCGGCCCATGCTTATCTCACCAACCGCCACCATTATCGCCACAGCGGCCGTTTCGCCGAGCGCTTCGGCACCGAGGTGTGGTGCCACCTCGACGGGTTGCACGAGTTCACCCACGGCGAGCGGGTCAGGCCCTTCCTGCATGGCGATGTGTTGCCCGGCGGCGTCAAGGCGCTGCCGGTGGGTGTGCTGTGCCCGGAGGAAACCGCGTTTCTCATCCCGGTAGGGGACGGCGCGCTGGCCATGGGCGATGCCATCGTGCGCCATGGCGACAAGCTCGGCTTCGTGCCCGATGGGCTGATGGGTGATGAACCGGACGAGGTAAAGCGCGGGTTGGTGGCGGCGTTTTATCACCTTGTCGAACAACCCTTCGAACACCTGCTGTTGGCCCATGGCGCGCCCTGGGTCGGCGGGGGCAAGCAGGCGCTGCGGGCATTCCTGGAACGCCAGAACCGCCCGCCGTGCGAGGCATGAAGGCACACCGCTGCGCTGCGGGTGATTCCTGTGGAGGAAAGCCACATGGACGGAAGCAAGGCTGAGCGAACATTGCCGGTGGGTGATGTGCTGGAGCCGTTTGTCCATCAGCCTTCAGTGGCCTACTTCTCCATGGAGATCGCGCTGTGTTCGCAAATGTCGACTTACTCGGGCGGTCTCGGTGTGTTGGCAGGCGACACCTTGCGCTCGGCGGCCGATCTGCGCGTGCCCATGGTCGGCGTCACCCTGCTCAGCAAAGCCGGTTATTTTCGTCAGAGCCTCGACGCGCAGGGTAACCAGATTGAAGAGCCCGCCTGGTGGGACGTCAGCGCCTGGACACAGCCGTTGCGCGCGAAGATCGCCATCGGCATTGCGGGCCGCGAGGTGTGGATTCGCGGCTGTCTGCACGTCGTCACCGGGCAACTGGGGGGGCAGGTGCCGGTCGTTCTGCTCGACACTGATCTGGAGGAAAATCACCCGGATGATCGCACCCTGACGCATTTTCTTTATGGCGGCGATGCGGCATACCGGTTGCGCCAGGAGTGTGTGCTGGGTATCGGCGGTGCACGCATGTTGCACGCACTGGGTTTCAAAATCACCGAGTACCACATGAATGAGGGACACTCGGCGCTTCTGGTGCTTGAATTGCTGCGCCGTCACACCTATGCGCCCGAAGACGTGCGGCCGGGCGAGGTCATGTACGACCTGCCCCGGGTTCGCGATCTATGCAACTTCACCACCCACACACCGGTCGAGGCCGGACACGACAAGTTTCCTTATGAACTCGTGGAACATGTGCTGGATGAGTTCCGCGACATGGTGATGCTCCGCTCCCTTGCCGGCACGGACAATCTGAACATGACGCGTCTGGCCCTCAACGCGAGCGAGTATGTGAACGGCGTCGCCAAGAGCCACGCCAAGACTTCCAGCGCCATGTTCCCGGGCTACCACCTGGAGGCGGTGACCAACGGCGTTCACCCGCCCACTTGGGTTGGGCCGGCCATGCGCATGGTGTATGACCGCGAAGTGAGTGTGTGGCAACACGAGCCCGAGTTGCTGGTGAACGCCGATCGCATTGCCGATGCGGCGATCTGGAACGCGCACATGGAGCAGAAGCGCGAACTGCTGAAGAATGTGGCGGAGCGCACGGGCCGGCAATTGCGCGAGGACGTGATCACCATCGGCTTCGCGCGGCGCATGACCGGCTACAAAAGGCCGGAGCTCATTTTTTCCGACATGGAACGCCTGCGCGCCATCGCGGCGCGCTACCCGGTACAGGTGGTGATGGCGGGGAAGGCGCATCCGCGCGATGAAGGGGGCAAGCAGGCCATCGTTGCCATCCATCGCGCGGCGGAGGCGTTGCAGGATGTGCTGCCCGTGGTTTTCCTCGTGGACTACGACATGGACCTGGCCGCCGTCATGGTCGCCGGTGTGGACCTTTGGCTGAACAATCCCTTGCCGCCGCAGGAAGCCTCCGGCACCAGCGGCATGAAAGCGGCACTCAACGGGGTGCCGAACCTGAGTGTGCTGGATGGTTGGTGGGCCGAGGGCTGGATCGAGGACATCACCGGCTGGGCCATTGGTGAAGGAAACGAGACCGACCATGCGGCGGCGCTCTACCGCAAACTCGAAGAGAAGGTGCTGCCGCTGTACTACACGGATCGAGCGGGCTGGATCCGCGTGATGAAAGGCGCCATTTCCCGCAACGCGCCCTTCTTCAACAGCCATCGCATGCTGCGCCGCTACGTGACGGAGGCGTACATTCGCTGACGCGCGGTTTGCGCTTACCGTGCCTTGATGCATGCAAATACCGCAGCGGCCTGTGCGGTTTCGGATATTCTCGTAGCCGCCTTCATTCTGCCGCCGTGTCGTGGCGTCCGATACGGTCATTCGGGCGGGGCGACAAGCGTACCGGCTGAACCGATAATCTGGTGGTTCCCCCGGCGCGGATCACGGTACCCTGCGCGCCGAGAACAATACCAACAAGCACCCGGAGCCGCTATGTCGGAAAGCCCCCTCCAGCCGCACGCCCTGGACAGCGAAGTCCTGTTCAAGCACTTCCAGTCCTCCCCGGACGGGCTGAGCACCGCCGCCGCCGAGCAGCGCCTCGATGAGTACGGTCCCAACCTGCTTCCGCCGCCCGCGCGGCGGGGGCCGTTCATGCGCTTTTTACTGCAATTCCACAACGTGCTCATCTATCTGTTGCTCGCCTCCGCGGTGATCACGGCGCTGCTCGGCGAATGGGTGGATACGGGGGTCATCATCGGCGTGGTGGTCATCAACGCCATCGTCGGTTTCCTCCAGGAGGGTAAGGCCGAAAAGGCGCTGGAGGCGGTGAGCAGCCTGCTCACGCCCACTTGCACCGTGCTGCGCGATGGCAGCCGTCGCACCCTGCCCGCTGAACAACTGGTGCCTGGCGACGTGGTGTTCCTGCAGTCGGGCGATCGGGTCCCGGCGGATCTGCGACTGTTCCGTACCCGCGAGTTGCGCATCGAAGAGGCCGCGCTCACCGGCGAATCCGTGCCGGTGGAAAAAAACACGGCCGCGGTCGATGCGGAGTCACCCATCGGCGATCGTCTGGGCATGGCTCATACCGGCACGCTGGTCACCTACGGCCAGGGCAGTGGGCTGGTGGTGGGCACGGGGGAGGGCACGGAGCTCGGCCGCATCAGCAAACTGCTTACGGAAGTGCAGACCCTCACCACGCCGCTGCTGCGACAGATAGACCACTTCGGCCACTGGCTGACCTGGGTCGTTCTCGCCATTGCCGCCGCGAGCTTCAGCTTTGCCTATTACGCCCGCGATTTCGAATTGCGCGACAGTTTCCTGGCGGCGGTCGGACTTGCGGTCGCCGCGATCCCGGAAGGCCTGCCCGCCATCATGACCATTACCCTGGCCATCGGTGTGCAGCGCATGGCCAGACGGCACGCCATCATCCGCCGCCTGCCTGCGGTGGAGACGCTCGGCTCGGTCACCGTCATCTGCACCGACAAGACCGGCACCTTGACGCGCAATGAAATGACGGTCGCCCGCGTGGTGGTCGCCGAGGGCGACTGGCGTGTCACGGGCGTGGGCTACGAGCCCAGTGGCGAACTGGTCCCCATGCAGGGCGCCCGCGGCAGCGCCGCGGTCGAGGAACTGGCGCGCGCGGGCCTGCTGTGCAACGAGGCCGGACTGCAACACGGCGAGCAGGGCTGGCGCGTACGCGGCGATCCCACCGAAGGCGCGCTGGTGGTACTGGCCACCAAGCTCGGTATCAACCCGGATTCGGAGCGGCGCCACTATCCGCGCACGGACGAAATTCCCTTCGAATCGCAGCATGGCTTCATGGCCAGTCTGCACCACGATCACCTGGGCCACGGCTATGTGTTCGTGAAGGGCGCGCCCGAGCGGGTGCTCGGCATGTGCAGCCATGAGCGCCTTGGCGACGGGATCCAGCCAATGCGCGCCGACCACTGGCAGGCGAAGGTCGACGGCCTGGCTGCGAGCGGGCATCGCGTGCTCGCGCTCGCAACGCTGCCCACCGCGGCCGGCCGCACCGAACTGAATTTCCCCGACGTGCAACAAGACCTCACGCTGCTTGGCTTGGTGGGCATCATCGACCCCCCCCGCGAGGAGGCCATCGAGTCGGTGTCCCTGTGTCGTACGGCGGGTATCCGGGTGAAGATGATCACCGGCGACCATGCAGCCACGGCCAGCAGCATCGCCGCACAGCTCGGCATCGGTGAGGGCCATGCCGCCGTCACCGGTCCGGAACTGGAGCGCCTGGACGGTGCGGCCTTCGAGGAAGTGGTGGCGCAGACGGACGTGTTCGCGCGCACCAGCCCCGAACACAAGCTGCGCCTGGTGGAGGCGCTGCAACGGCGCGGTGAAATCACCGCCATGACCGGCGACGGCGTGAACGATGCGCCGGCGCTGAAGCGCGCCGACGTGGGCGTGGCCATGGGCCACAAGGGCACCGATGCGGCGCGCGAGGCCTCGCAGATGGTACTCACGGACGACAACTTCGCCACCATCGTGCATGCGGTGGAGGAGGGGCGCACCATCCACGACAATCTCACCAAGGCCATCCTGTTCGTGCTGCCCACCAACATGGGGCAGGCGAGCGTGATCATCACCGCCATCCTGTTCGGCATGGTGATGCCCATCACGCCGGTGCAGATCCTGTGGGTCAACATGGTATCGGCCGTCACGCTGGCCCTGGTGCTCGCCTTCGAGCCCGGCGAACCGGGCGTCATGCGCCGGCCGCCGCGCGACCCCCGCGCGCCCATCCTTTCACCCATGCTGGCCTGGCGCGTGGTGTTCGTGTCGGCGATCCTCGTGGTCGGTTCGCTGGTGGTGTTCCAGTGGGAACTGGCGGACGGCGCGAGCCTGGAGGCTGCGCGCGTGGCCACCGTGAACACCCTGGTCATGGGCCAGGTGTTTTATTTGTTCAGCGCGCGCTTCGTCGTGGATTCCAGTGTTCGTCTGAGCGCGCTTACGGGCAACCCTGCACTGTGGCCCGCCATCGCGGTGATCATCGCCTTGCAGGTGCTGTTCACCTACTTCGAGCCTATGAAAAATCTGTTCGGCACGGACGATATCGGACTCGACGCCTGGCTGCACACGCTGGTGGTCGGCTTCCTGGTGTTCGTGGTGGTGGAAGTGGAGAAATGGATCATGCGCCGTGTGCGTGGCGAGGCCGCCGACGGCTAGAGATGCCGGGCCAAGAGCGAGGGAGTCGCATGCGCAATCTGCTCCGGGACATCGAATCCTTGCCGCGCTGGCTGAAGGCGGCCGTTGCGGCCGGACTGGTGCTGCTCATCGCTGCGCTGGGCAGGATCATGCCCGACCAGTTTTCGCTGTCGGTGTTCTACGTGCTGCCGGTGGCCCTGGCCGGCTGGTGGGGCGGGCTGCGCCTCGGCTACGTGATCGCCGTGCTGGCCGCAGTGGCCTGGTTTCAGGGCGGGCAGTGGAGTGCGCAATTGTATGAACGTGAATGGATCCGCTACTGGAACGGCTTTTCACCCTTCCTGCTGTTCGTCATTGTGCTGCACCTGGTGGATCTGCTGCACCAGCGCCTGGAGTGGGAGCGCGCCCGTGCCGAACGCGATGGGTTGACCGGGCTGCTCAATCTCAGCACCTTCATGCTCCAGGCCGAGGAGGAGATCGCACGGGCACGGCGCTTCGGCCGCCCCTTTGCCGTCGCCTTCATGGACCTGGACAACTTCAAGGAAGTGAACGACACACAAGGTCACGTGGCGGGCAACGCAGTCCTGCGCACGGTGGCCGCCACCTTGCAGCGCGTGGTGCGCGAGGCCGACGTGATCGCCCGTGCGGGCGGTGACGAGTTCGTGGTGTTGCTGGTGGAGGCGGAGCCACAGGGCGCCGTGGCCGTGGTCGAGGCCATGCGCGACGAACTGCTCAGGGCCATGGCGGAGCTGAACTGCGCGGTGACTTTCAGTATCGGCCTGGTGGTGTTCAAAACCCCGCCGGTGGATACGCGCAGCATGGTGCAACTGGCGGACAAACTGATGTATGACGTGAAGCGCAGTGGCAAGAACGCGATCCGTCATGCGGTCTTCGAGGCGGCACTGTGAGGCAGTGAGTCATGACGGGGTGCGGGCGATTCACGCAGCGTCAATCAGGGAGCACGGCGAGCAATGCCGTCGCGTGGGCAAAGTCCAGTGCCACCACGTGCACCGGGTTCGTCTTGCCCTTGAGGTGCAGTTCCTGCAGGGTCTCCCGTCGGCATTCCTCGGGCAGATGGACATAGGCGCTTTCACTCAGCACGATGTCCGTTTCCAGCGCCTTGCTGGCGGCTTCCAGTCGGAAGGCGGTGTTCACGCTGTCGCCGAGGGCGGTGTTTTCGTGGCCGACGCCGAGCGCGGCGATGCCCGTATGGATGCCCACGCCGATGCGCAGCGGTACGGGAATTTCCGGGAAGGCGTCGTTCAGGGCGGCCGTGGCCGCGCCGATACGGCAGGCGGCACGCAGCGCCGCGCGTACCTCGTGTGGCGAATCTCCACCGTCCCAACGTGCGAACACACAGTCACCGATGAATTTGTCCACGATGCCGGCGTGGCAGGCGATGATTTCGCTCACGTCGTCGAACCAACGGTTCATCACCCGGGTGAGTTGCTGAATGGTGAGCCGCTCGGACAGGGCCGTGAAGCCGCGCATATCGGCGACCAGAAGCGTGATCTCACGCACCAGCGCGCGAGGCATCACCACGGTGGCCTGGAGTGACAGGGAATCGGTGAAGGCGGCCGACTGCGCCGGGTGTTCGAAGGTGATTTCGGCGCGACCGATGGAAATGATGTCGCCGTCGTGGAGCAGTGTGGGCAAGGTAATGCGTCGACCGTTCACCCAACTGCCGTTGGAACTGCCGCTGTCGATGAAGTAGTAGTCGGCGGCGCCGAGCCGGCGCACCATGGCGTGGTTGCGGGATATCTCGGGTTCGGAAAACACGATGGTGTTGTTCCGGTCGCGGCCGAGGGTGACGACGGTACCGCAGGGCACGCGCTCGACGCCGGCCTCGACCTGGACGTGCAGCCAGGCGGTCACGATGCCGAATCAACCCTGCAACAGCACGAGGCCGAGCGCCGTGGCGGACAGCACCATTGCCGCCGCGGCGGCAATGGTCAGCCAGGTGTTGCGCCGGGCCAGCTCGGCGAGTCCCGTGGACACGCCTTGCAGCTGCTCGGTCAGTTGTCTCACCAGGTCCGCCTGCGCCAGCTCCGCAGCTTCCATGGCCTCGAGCCGTTGCAGCATGGCGGCCAGTTGCTTGCGCGGATCACCCTGCGGATCGACCGGCGCGGCATGCGGTTGCGCGCGCGTCTGTTCCCAGAGCCGCGTGGCGGTGCCGACCAGGGCCGGCAGGACCTTGATGATCTCTTTCCAGGGCAGTGCGGCGACATGCAAGGCCATGGGTTTCCCTCTCGATTGGTCCGGTGCAGTGTATCAGCACTCCCGGCAATCCTCGCCTGCGAGGCGCCGGTTTCGTTATTTCCCGTTAGAACCGAGAACCGTGCGACATAATCGCAATCGTTATTTGCCTATGCTTACGCCCCTTACCTGAAGGATCTAAGCACGAGCGATGGATACAGGCTTCCGGGTCGTTTACCAGGGAAAGCTACGGCGCGGGCAGACGCGTTCAGGGGTGGCCGGCCGCCTGTCGGAGGCGTTGGGTCGGGACCGTGTGGCCCTGGAAAAGCTGCTCGACGGCCCCTCGCAGGTCCTCCTCGCGGGGGCATCGGAACGGACCGCCGCGCGGCTGGCGGAGATCTTCATCCAGGCCGGCGCCGAGGTACGCATCGAAGGTCCCGGCGATGCTGAATCCACGCCGACTCAATTGACCTCCGACACACCCGCCGCCTATCGCAAACCCTCCGTGCCGCCCTCTTTCGGTCAGCGCGTCTGGTTGGTACGTGCGGCCTTCGTATTGTCGGTGATCGCCCTGCTCGGTGTGTTGGTCATCGGCCTGCTAGCGGCCTCGCTCGTAACCCTGGCCTTTTCCCTGGGCTGGCTCATCGAGCAAGTGCCCTGGCCTGCGGTGGTGGTGCCTGTGTACGCAGTGTCGATGACGGTTCTGGTGCTGACCATCGCCGGTCTGGTCAAACCCTTCGTGCGCGTGCAGTCGCACCTGCCCATGGCCATACCTCTCGAACGCGCCAACGAACCGGAACTGTTCGAGTTCATCGCCTACGTATGTGAAGCCATCCATGTGCCGTACCCGCAGGGCGTATTGCTCGACATGTCGGCCTCGGTGAAGGCGGGGCGCCAGCCCGGTTCCACACTCACCATCGGTCTGCCCGTCCTGGCAAGTGTCAGCACGGCGGAGCTGGGTGGCTTGCTGGCGCGTGCGTTCACCTTGCACATCAGCGGCAGCACCGGCCGCATGGCGCGCTTCGTCGTGACGGCGGTACAGATACTCCACGAAGCGGTGCACGGCCGGGATCTGTTCGACAGTGCTTTGGAGCGTGGCCTGCAATCGAGGTATGCGCCGGTGCGTTTCGCAGCGCGCGAGGCCGCGGTGCTGCTGCGCCTGTCGCGCAGCCTGCTCGGTCACCTGCTGCGTGAGGCCATCGGCACCAGCGCCGCGGCGATGCGATCCATCGAATGGCATGGCGATCGCCACCAGGCGTGGATCGTCGGCGCGGAGACCTTCGCGAGAAGCATTCGGCGCATGCGCCTGGTCGGGTTTGCCGCCGATCGAGCCGCGGCCGCCTCACAGGAACTTTGGCGCAAGGGGCGGCCCTTGCCCGCCGATCTTGCAGGTGCCTTGCAGGCGCGCCTCGGCGTGTTGGCGAAGTCCGGGCTGGCGAAGGTCGTGGCCGCCGCGGAGATCGAGCAGGAGGCTGTTGCGGAATTTCATCTGGCCGACGCCCGGCGCATCGAGCGAATCCGTCAGGGCGCCTTCGAGCCCGTCATCACGTGCGGCACGCCGGCGCGCGAGCTGGTGCGTGGTTACGCCCTGTTGACACGGCGAATGACCATGCTTCATTACCGCAACGGCCTGGGCCTGCCCGCCACACCCGTCAAGCTCCAGACGCGGACCAGTACCGCGCAGCCCGTAGTGGACGCCTTCAGCGGCGGGGCCTTTGCCGATGCGATGCCCATCTCGCCGTTGCGTTCCATTGACCGCACCCGGACCACGCGTGAACTGGTCGCGGAGGCACGGGCTTTGCGCGCGGCGACGGCAGCGGGCGGCACGGACACGCGCCGCATCCTGGAGCAGCGTGACGCAGTGGCGGACGAACTCATCCGTGCGCTCCATGAAGAACTGATGCAGCGTTCCGGGACATCGACACGGCGCTCACGAGAAGCGCTCGAAAGCGTGCAGATCCGCTGTCGTGAATTGGAAGCCGCCCTGGAGAAGGCGACGCGTGATCTCACGCCACAGGGCGAGCGGATTTCCCGCCGTATCGCCAACGCCATCGCGTTGCTGGAGCGGCCGGAAACGGCGGCGCGGCTACCCGGTGCGCGCGGCCTGGCGGCGCGCGGCCTCGCGCTGTGCGAAACACTGGACAAGCTCCAGTCGCAGATGACTTTACTGCATGAGCTGGAAATCCACCTTGGCGTACTCGAATTGCTGTTGACTGCCCCGGAGCGCGGTCGTGCGGGCCTCAAGGACCGCATCGTCGAACAGCAGGCCGAGATCGGCAACCGACTCACGGCCATCCGTATCGCCACAGGGCGTCTGCGTAACCCGCTTGACGAAAAGACCCAGGTGTTCGAACACCTGCGCACCGGCTGGGTGCCAACGCACGCCCGCTATCTGGAGCTGGACGAAGCCGCGGTGGTGCTGAACGGCTTGCTGGACCTCCGGAAACAGATCGTCGCACGGCTCGCGCTGCTTGTGCGGGCGGCAGAGGATGCCTGGCTTGCGGTCGAGGGTGCAGCTTAGCCCCGTAGGAGCCCACCCCGAGGGCGAAGGGTTGATACGCCGAGACGGCATGTTCGCCGATAGTGTCGGCTCCTACAAGGTTCCGATACCCCCCCGTAGGAGCCCACCCCGTGGGCGAAGGGTTCTGACCGCGGCGATACACCGAGACGGCATGTTCGCCGACGGTGTCGGCTCCTACAAGGTATCCCAGAAGCCCCCGTAGGAGCCCACCCCGTGGGCGAAGGGTTCTGACCGCGGCGCTACGCCGGAGCGGCATGTTCGCCGACGGTGTCGGCTCCTACAACAGTATCCAGAAGCCCGCGATTGGCGGTCAGTTCGCAGCGAGGGGAGGTACCGGCATTTTCAGGGTCGTCAGGCCGAGCATGGCCCAGTCCTGCATGCCGCCGCGATACCACTTCAGTTTCCCGGGCGGGTAACCCATGCCGACCAGCAGGCGGATGTTCGTTGGTGACTGACGGCACCACATGCCGTTGCAGAACATCACCAGTGTCTTGGCAGCACTGAAATCAAAACCGGTACCGTCCTCCTTGGCGCCAAACCGGTTCACCAGGATCTCGGCCACGCTGAATGCGTCGGCCCCATCCAGGCCTTCCATCAGGGTGTTCCACGGAATATTCACGGCGCCCGGGATGGTCCCGTTGGCGACCCAGTCGGGGGTTCGCGAGTCGATCACCAGCACGCTATCATCACCTGCACTGACCCGTTGCAGATACTCGAGCACTTCCAATTCGCCGACGGTCTCGACGCCCGGTGCGATGGTGCCCGGTTGGATGCAGGACGGCGGACACGGCCGTGAGGTCCGGGCGTACTCGCCGCGCAGAACCGCCTCCTGGTCCTGGTTACGCTGAATAAGCACCTTCTGACCTGCGTGCATCACTTCGACCGTACCCAGCTCGGGCGTGATGTTCACAGCCAGTTGCTCGCCGCCGAAGGCAGGGGCCGATGAAAGCAGGCCGAAGGTGAGCATGGCGATGGCGCGTGTTTGATTCCCGGTCATTTTCTTGTTTCTTCCTTTTCACGGTTTCGGCAGTGTTCCGAGGGCGCGATTTTTACTGGCACACGGGGGCCGGGAAACAGGGAAAAGGCTTATTGCCCCCTTATGGTGCCGGAGTCACGCTCGTTTTGTGATGGCGCTCACACCGTCACCAGCCCCATACCACGCCTTCGAGCAACTTCTCGTTTCCGGCGTAAGCGCTGCTCGTGGCGGGCAAGAAGATGCCCGTGCCGTTGCCCGCGAGTTTCTGGAGCAGGGGCTTCAGGGTCGGCAGCGTATGGGCCTGGCCCAAGGCAGCGACGAGATCCGCATGAGCGCGCGGATCCACGCGCGGTCCGGCGGTGAGGGTGAGGTTGGGCAGCTTGTTGCTGGTGAACAAGGTGCGCAGGCCGGCGGTCTTTTCCGGCGGCAGTTTTTCGAGGAAGTAACTGGGCAGTATCACCGCACTGCATCGTGCACTCAGGAAGGCCTCGAACGAACCCTTCACGCCGCCGCGCGGCGCTACCAGCTTTGGCGCATGATACGGGCTGAACTGGGCGAGCAGCACCACGGCCGCCAGGTTCGGCGATGCCATGGAACAGACTTTGTCGAATTTCAGGGCGTCCAGGGACGTGGGGCCGTCCTGGTGGGTGAACAAGGTGTAATCGAGGTGACCGTCGAGGCGCACCAGGGGGACGTGCCCGGTATGGGCGATACGCCAGGCGACGAAGTGCGGGCCGTCGAGGACGAAGTCGTAGTGTCCTTCCTGGATGTGGCGGCTGTAGGCCGCCCAGCTTTCCGGCGCCTCGAAAACGACCTGGTCGCCGACGATGCGGCTGAGTTCCTTGGCCAGCGGGGTATAGAACCGCCTGGCTTCGGCGGCATCTTCACGGGGTGGGGCCGAGAACACCAACTGGGCGGATACCGCCGGGACGAACAGGACTAACGACAAACACAGGACGAAGCGGTAGAACATGGCATCCACAGTCTCAATGATGAACGGGTCGCAGATGATATCGGCTGTATCCGTGCGATGCATTGCGCGAGCGCAAGTGATCATGCCGCTGAGCGCGGGTGCGCGACAGCATCCGTGCGCCCGCGGCAGCGCCGTGGCAGGAACGTGCAACGGCTCTCAGTTGCAAGATTCCTTTAGTTATTTGTCACGGACTTCGTTGTCCGTCGTGACCCATTTAACAGTACTGAATCCGGTTAACGCTTATTTATCGACGATAAAACACTAAGAAGGGGTCGAACTATGTCCGCTGAAGGCTGGTATCTCATTTTCCCCGATTCACCCGGCGCGTCCATAGCCATGCTCGTGGTGCTCGGCATGGTCGTCCTGTACCTGGCCCGTATGCCGGTTCATCAGGCGATACGCTCGATCACGCGCGTGCTGCGCAACGGCATGCGGCTTACGGCCCGCAGCCTGGAACTGCTGGAAAAGCGACTGGTTGCGCGCAACCGGGAGGTTCTGCTCAGCGCCGGGCGCGAAGCGGCGGAGCGGGTGGTCGAACGGGAGTTTGAGCGCGTCGAAGCGGCGGTCAACCGCGACCTGTCCGACTACCCGGCCCTGCACCGGCGCCTCAGCGCCTCGATCCAGCGTATCGAGGAAGACTATCAGTCCCATGCGGAAAGCCCGCCCGCGCCCGATGATTGGGTGCACGCGGTGGACACCATCGCGAAGATCTCATCGACGCGCGACACCATGACGAAGGTCCTCAAGGACATCCAGACCTCCATCGAAAGGGATCAGTCCACGGCCCTGGAGGAATACCGCAAGGCGACCAACGAACGTCATCGTCTGCTGTCGCGCGCCATGCCGCACTGGCGCAAGCTGGTGAAGGGCATCGATTCGGTTTCGGTGGCGCTGAACCGCTTGCTGGAGCGTTCACGCAGCATCGACCGTTATATGGAAGAGTATCGCAGTATCGTGCGCGGCGATGAACATGCGGAGCGGGCGCTGTCGTCGTCTTCGATCACCCAGTTCTTCATCGCCGGCCTGGTGCTGGTGATTGCGGTGGGCGGCGCCCTGGTGAACTTCCACCTCATTGCGCGTCCGTTGCAGGAGATGGTGGGCGGGAGTGCCTACATCGCCGGCTTCAAGGTCTCGCAGGTGGCGGCGCTGGTGATCATCCTGATGGAAATCGCCATGGGTCTGTTCTTCATGGAGGCCATGCGCGTCACGCGCCTGTTCCCCGTGATCTCCGCCCTGGACGACCGCTTGCGTATCCGCATGGGCTGGGCCGCCTTCGTGCTGCTGTTCATCCTGGCCAGCGTCGAGGCCGGTTTGGCCTACATGCGCGAAATCCTTGCCCAGGACGATGCCGCGCTGATCGCCCAGTTGGCCGGCACGGACACTGCCGTGGCCGGGCAGCAGTGGATCACCGCGGCCGCACAGATGGGTATGGGCTTCATCCTGCCGTTCGCTCTGACTTTCGTGGCCATCCCGCTGGAGTCGTTCATCCATGCGGCACGCACGGTATCCGGCGTGCTCGCGGTTCTGGGACTGAGGGCGCTCGCATTCTTTTTCCGCCTCGGCGGCAACATCTTCCACCACCTGGGTGCATTGTTGATTCAGATCTACGACATCGCGGCCTTCGCGCCGCTGGGTATCGAGAGGCTGATCGCCAGCCGCAGCGCCGAACACAAGGCGTCGCCGCGGGCAAAGGTTGCGGAGGCCTGATCATGAAGCTCAAGACACTGTTCATCGCCATTGCCTGCATGGCCGCCACGGCATGTTCCGCGCCGGCGGATCATCGCCAGGGCGTCTACATGCTTCTCGATACCTCCGGCACCTATACACAGGAGCTGAACAAGGCACAAAGCATCATGAACTACGTGCTGGCAAAGCTCGATTCCGCCGATGTCTTCGCGGTGGCTCGCATCGACACCGCCAGTTTCAGCGAGAAGGACATCATCGCCAAAGTGAGCTTCGACGAGCAGCCGAGTCGCGCCAACCAGCAAAAACGCGCATTCCTGGAGAACATCAACCGTTTCGTGAAGGAGGTCAAATCCAGCACCTACACGGACATCACGGGTGGCCTGCTCCAGGGCGTGGAGTTCCTGCGCGAGGCCGGCACGGGTAGCAAGACCATCCTGATCTTCTCCGACATGAAGGAAGAGATCCCTGCGGGCTATGTGCGTGACGTACCGTTGGATCTCACGGGCATCCAGGTGGTGGCGCTCAACGTCACCAAGCTGCGCGGCGACAACATCGACCCGCGCGAATACGCGGGGCGGCTGGAGGCATGGCGCGGCAAGGTGGAGCGTGCCGGTGGCCAGTTCCGGATCATCAACGACCTGGAGCGCCTCGAATCCATCGTGCAGGAGTGAAGAAGCGGCCCGGCCCGGCATCGGTTTGATGCCGGGCCGGCACGACCTTCGCCAACGCAACCGGACATCGGCCATTCTCCTTGCGACCGTTGCGAGCAAGGCCAAGTGATGAACTATCAGGAGCAAGCCGGACTGCTTCGCTGCTCGTAATGAGCAAGCTCCGTCCGTGGACCTGACATCCGACCCATCCATCAGACATAAATCCCTTCCATACCCGTTTCGCTCGGGCGGGCGCAGTTTCGTTCCTGAAGCGAACACCATGAAAATCTGTTCCTGAGCCTGGTTGTTCCGTTAGTTCAAGCGTTGGGCGATCCCTGCGGGCCTCGCGCGTGCTTAGATTGCAAAAAGGCCGGTGGATATATCCATGGGACTGGCGGAACGAGCGGTGTTCGGCAGGTGCTTTTACCTTCTGTGCGTGTGCGCGTCGGCGTGGTCCGCCTGCCTGTGCACGCGGCGTCCAGCAAGACCGCACGTGGCCAAGCCAGGTGCGATCACGGGTGTGCCGGGCCATGCGCCTGAATGAGCAAGCCCAGAGTCTGGTCGGCATTGCACGCCATAGCCTGCCGGTGGTGGCGGTGGTCGTGCTGGCCGTGGCCCTGATGGGTCTGCTCTATGTGGGCGCGGAATTGTTCCTGCTGTTGTTCGCAGGCCTGTTGTTGGCCTTGTTGCTGCGCGCTTTGGCGCGTCCTTTGGAACGTGCAAAGATCCCGCCAGGGCTGGCCTTCGCCGCGGCAGTGTTCATCCTCTTCAGCGTCGTGGGTGGTGTGCTGCTGCTCTTTGGACCACTGCTCATCGACGGTTTCGCCCAGCTCGCCGACAGTCTTCCCGAGGCCGCAGATGTGGTGATGGAGAAACTCCAAAACCATCCGGCGGTGGTCCGCTCGCTCCAGCATGCCCTGGGCGGGCAGGGGGCGGGTATCGCCTCCGGAACCCTGGCGCGTGTTGCAGGAATTTTTTCCACCGTTATCGGTGGGGCGATAGCCCTGGTGGTGGTGGTATTTACCGCGGTGTATGTGGCGGCGGAGCCAGACCTGTACCGCACCGGGCTGCTGCGGCTCGTGCCGCCGCGCAGCCGCCCCCAGGCGGGTCTGCTCCTTGATGAGCTTACCTACATGCTGACGTGGTGGCTGTTCGGCCAGTTCGTCTCCATGTTCACCATCGGCGTGTTGACCTGGGTGGGACTGATGCTCCTTGGCGTGCCCCTCGCTACTACGCTCGCGCTGGCGGCGGCACTGCTGACGTTCATTCCGACCATCGGCCCCGTGCTCGCGGCCATCCCGGCTGTGCTCGTGGGCTTCACCGAGACACCGTTGCTCGCTGTCTACGTGGTCCTGCTATACATCGCGGTAGAAAGCCTCGAAAGCTATCTGGTGACGCCCTTGGTGCAGCGCCAAGTGGTGAATCTGCCGCCTGTGCTGGTGCTCGCCGCCCAGTTGTTGTTGGCGGTGCAGTACGGACTGCTCGGCCTATTTGTGGCAGCCCCCCTTTCGGTGCTGTTCATGGTGCTGGTCAAGCGGATCTACGTGGAGGGCGTGCTCGGCGATACGGAACAGACGTGAGTACGTGGGAAATATGCCGAGACTCACCCGGTTGCGTTCCGCACCCGATTGCCCCGTGTTAGCCTTGCGGCGCCACTCGAGGCTACGAATCCGCCCTGCCATGAACGAAGTCGAATACATCAAGTACTTTGCCGGCCTGCTGGCCATCGTCAATCCCATCGGTTCGGTGCCGATCTTCATCAGCCTGACCCGTCAGCAGACCTTGGCCGAGCGCGCGCGTACGGCGCGCCTCAGCGCCACCACGGTGGCCGTGGTGCTTACCGTGGCGCTGGTTACGGGCGAAAGCATCCTGCAGTTCTTCGGCATCAGTCTCGCTTCGTTCCGCGTGGGCGGCGGTATCCTGGTGCTGCTCATCGCCATCTCCATGCTGCACGCGCGGGTGAGCCCGGCGAAGCAGACCGAAGAGGAGGTCCAGGACGCTGCCGAAAAGGAGACCGTGGCGGTGATTCCCCTGGGTATACCGCTGCTCTCGGGCCCGGGCGCGATCAGTACGGTCATCGTGTATGCCGGTCGTGGCGATGCGGTGGGCCATTACGCGCTGCTGGAACTGGAGATCCTGCTCATTGCCGTGGTGGTCTGGCTCTCGTTCCGGGCGGCGCCGTACATCGCCGGCATGCTGGGGCGCACCGGCATCAACGTGGTCACCCGCCTGATGGGCCTCATCATGGCCGCCATTGCTGTGGAAATCATGGCCAACGGCATCAAGCAACTTTTCCCCGGCCTGGCCTGAAGGCCAAGCTGCTCGGTTCGATGCGCGGCGCGGGACAGCCCCCGCACCCGGCGCGCACCCATCCCGTGTCGGAGTGGTATTCCCCTACGTCAGGCGGGTACACTGGCCGGCGTTCCGAATAAGAAGACAAGGTGTTCATGTGCAAAGGGAGTGCGCCATGGGCCTGAAAGGGTCCTCTCCAGACGCAACCATCTACGTGATCGACAGCCGCGGTGAACCGACCGACTGGTTAAGCGAAGAATTGCGTCGTCAGGGCGCAGCGTCGGTCGAACACGTGAACGCGGGCGAGCTGCGTGCGCGATTGGCGCCGGTGCACTACGGCCGAGACGGTGACGCCGCGCTCGTGGTGTTCTGCATGGAGCGCATGGACGAGGCGCTCTTCGACCATTGCCGCCGCTTCCATGACCTCATCGAGCATGGCCGACTCGGCATCGTCGGCCTGGTGTATGGGCCGGCGCCCGATGAGGCCGCCTGGGGCGATGCGCTGGCGAGCGGGTGCATCGACGTGCTGCATACGGACGGCCGTCTCATCCGTCAGGACCTGCATCACCGCCTGCTGCTGGCCTGGAAGCTGATCAACGAACGGCGTCTGCGCGTCACGCAGGAGCAGCATTACCAGATGCAACTGGCCGACCGGCGTGTCATGGAGGCGCGCAGCCATTACGCCGCCAATCACGATCTGGTGACCGAACTGGCCAACCGCAGCGCCTTCGAACGGGCGCTCGGCGCCTGTATCGAGCTGGGTCGCCAGCGTGGCATCACCAACGCCCTGCTGCATCTGGATATCGACCGTTTCAAACTGCACAACGAGGTGGCTGGGCACGGTGCCGGTGACCACCTTCTGTTGCTGGTCGCCAATCTCCTGCGTGGGGCCTTGCCGCCCGAATACCTTCTTGGCCGGCTGGGTGCCGATGAATTCGCGGTGCTGCTACAAGGGGCGGATGAGCAGGAGGCTATGCGCCTCGCCGATGACTTGCGTGTGCGCGTGTCGCAAATCGAGCCCGACGGCGAACACATCGTCTATCACGTGGCGGCCAGCTGCGGCGTGACTGTATTCCTGCCGGGCAGCGTGTCCAACGCAAGCCAGGTGTTCGCCCAGGCGGAACAGGCGTGCTATGTGGCGAAAACGCGTGGCGGCAATGCCATCCATCGCTTCAGTCATGACGATCGCGCCCTGGCACATCTGCGCGAGGATATGCACTGGGCCCGCCCCATTCGCCAGGCCTTGGCGGAGGATCGGTTCTTTCTGGCCTTTCAGCCCATCCTGTCCGTGGCCGAAGGACGCATTTCCCATTACGAGGCCCTGCTGCGCATCCCCACCGCCTGTGGCGGTGACGGTGAGTCCGCACGCTTCATGTTGGCCGCAGAACGCCTGGGGCTCGCGCAACAGATAGATCTATGGGTGGTTAACAAGGCGCTGGATTTTCTCCACGAACACCCCGACCTTCGCCTAGCGGTCAACCTGTCGAGCCATGCCTTTCAGGAGCCGGGCCTGCTGCCGCTGCTCAAGAAGAAGCTGGCCGCCACCCAGGTTTCGCCGGAACGACTCACCTTCGAGATCACAGAGACCGCCGCGATCGTCAATCTGGTGCACACGCGACGCCTGATTTGTGAAATCGCCGCGTTGGGTTGCAGGTTTGCTCTCGATGACTTCGGTTCGGGCTTCAGCTCCTATAGTTACATCAAGCATTTTCCCATCGATATGCTGAAGATCGACGGTTCGTTCATCGTGGGTATTCGCGATGATCACCGCGACAAGGCCATCGTCCAGTCGATGGTGGATGTGGGCCACAGCCTGGACAAGGAAGTCGTGGCGGAATTTATCGAGGACGGTGCGACGTTCCGCTTGCTGGTGGAGATGGGCATCGATTATGGACAGGGCTATTTCATCGGTCGGCCGACGCTCGACCTGAAAGCTGCGAAGGATCGGTTAAAGCAATGACGTTTATCCGTTTCGATCGGACGGACCTCAAGGTTGATGATTTACTGCTTGGGGACGTGGCGCTGGTGTCTCCACCCGAAGTTTACGCCCGCTTGACGCACCTGCTGGAAAATGCGGAGGCGACGTTGACAGCCGTCGTCGGCGTGATTGAGCACGACCCTGCGCTCGCTGCGCGGCTGTTGCGCCTCGCCAACAGCCCCTTCTTCGCGCTGCTGCGGCCAGTGCTCAACGTCAGTGAGGCCATCGCCCTCATCGGTATCCAGGAGTTGAAGCAGCTGGTGCTCGCCACTGAGGTCATCCGCCACTTCGACGGGATTCCAGCGAACCTGATCGACATCTACGCCTTCTGGCGCCAGAGCGTGCGTTGCGCCGTGCTGGCGCGGCTGTTGGCTGACCGTCGTTCGCCGCCCCTGGATGCGGATGCAATGTTCGTGGCGGCTCTGTTGCATGGCGTTGGTCATCTGGTCATCTACGCCCGCCTTCCGGAATTGGGCCGCAAGACCCTGCTCGAACACCGTTATCGTGGCGAGCCCTTGTATGCCATGCAACGCGAATTCATCGGCTTCGATTACGCGCAAGTGGGCGAAGCGCTGGCGCGGCGCTGGCGGTTGCCCGAGCTGTTTCGTTGTGTGATTGCCTGGCACATCCATCCGGAGCAGGCCGAGAGCCACGGCGCAGAAGCGGCGTTGGTGCACCTGGCCCTTGCCGCAGGGCGGGCGCCGTCGTTTGATCGCGAACAGGTGCGCGACTTCCTGCCGCGCGAGAGCAGACCCTGGGAGCTGGCCGGCATCACCCACGCCATGCTCGAAGATGCCCTGTCCGAGGCCGAGCAGGATTTCCTGGCGGCACTCGCACTGCTGCGTTGAAGCCCAGTAATACAACGGCCCCAACGCAGAGGCGCAGAGGCGCAGAGGCCACGGAGGGATTTGTATCATTCCCATGTAGGCTCACCGTGCGTCAGTTCGTTGACAAGAACACTATGCTCGCGGGCGGAACACCGAGATCACGAACGAAGCGGTCACGGTGAGTGGTTCCGGCCGCTTATCGATGGCCTGCGCAAGCGCCTCCTGGGTCAGGTGATGACCGCTCGGTCCCATGCCGGCCAGCGCCATGGCCTCGGCCTGGGTCAGGGCCATAGGGAAGCGCAACTCCTCGCGCTCTGCAAGATGGAACGATGGCGACAACGTTTCCTCCAGGCGCGCCTCCTTGTGTTCGTCCACCGTCAGCAGTCCCAGGGCCGCCACCAGTTCCGCCAGGTGATCCATGCCGGGCGTGACCACCAGCAGGGCGCCATCGGGCCGTAACACGCGCCGGAATTCGGCACCGTTGCGCGGCGCGAACACGTCGAGCACCAAGGCCGCGCTGGCGGACTTCACGGGCAGCGGGCGCCACACATCCCACACCACCGCCGCTGCACGGCCATGGGCGCGCGCCGCGCGGCGCAGCGCAAACTTGGAAATGTCCAGGGCGAGGCCGACGGCATGGGGAATCTGTTCGAGCAGTGCGTGCAGGTAATAACCGGTCCCCGCGCCCACATCGATCACCAACCCGCGCTGCATGAGCTTCGCGGCGTGCCTGGCCACTTTATCCGCGAGTGGCCGGTAGTGACCCGCCGCGAGGAAGGCCGCGCGGGCCTGCACCATGTCCTGGGTATCCGCGTTACCGGGCGGCGCGTGTCCGGCCAGCAGGTTGACATAGCCCTGGCGTGCCACGTCGAAGCTGTGGCGTGTCTCGCAACGCAGGGCGTGGTCGCTCAGGCGCAGGTCTTTGCCGCAGATGGGGCAGGTGAGGAAAGCGGCCAGTTCGGCAAGCATGTCAGGCGACCAAGGCGGCGGTGACGAGCACCGCGGCCTCCACGAGTTCCACACTGGCGCCCAGTGTATCGCCGGTGGCGCCGCCGAGCCGTCGGCACATCAGAGTGCGCAGCAACAACAGCACCGCTGCGGCCATCGCCAGCACCGTGAACCCGCCGAGCAGCAGCGCGAGCAATGCCGCAGTGCCCACCGCGACCATAGCGCCGCGGCGCGGCAGGTGGTGCGCCATGGCGTCGCCCAGGCCGCCGGGGCGCACGTAGGCCGTGGTGAGAAACAGCAGCGGAATGGCTGTGCGGCCGAGCAGCGGGGCAAGCAGCAGTGCCGCGTGATTCGCGTCGGCGAGCAGTGCATGCAAAGCCGCGTATTTCACCAGCAGCACCAGCACGATCAGTGTCACACCGGCCGGCCCGGCGTACGGGTTCTTCATGATGGCGAGGGTACGTTCGCGATCGCCGTGGCTACCCACCCAGGCATCGGTGCTGTCCGCCAGTCCATCGAGGTGCAAGGCCCCGGTGACGAGTACCCAAACCACCAGCAACAGCGCGGCGGCGAGGTGTGGCGGCGCGCCGGCGAGCATGACTGCAAGGGCCACCAGCAGCGCGCCGAGCAGCAGGCCCACCAGTGGAAAAAACAACACGGCGCGACCGGGGTCGTGTGCAACTATCTGATCCGTGCCGGGAACGGGCAGGCGAGTGAGAAACTGCACGGCGAGCAGGAACGCGCGCATCACGCCGCCCCCTGATCGGAAATGCCGGCGCCGGTGAACGTGGCCATGCCGTTGTGCAGTGCACAGGCGAGGCGCAGCAACGGTACGGCGGCGGCAGCGCCGCTGCCTTCGCCGAGGCGCATGTCCAGATCGAGCAGCGGCGTGGCGCCCAGCGCCTCCAGCAACAACGCATGGCCCGGCTCCTCCGAGCGGTGGCCGAACAGACACCAGTCGCGCACGCCCGGACGCAGCCGTTCGGCCGCGAGCAATGCCGCGGTGGTGATGAAGCCGTCTACCACGATGGGCAGGCCCTGTTGGGCGCAGGCGATGAAGGCACCCGTGAGCGCGGCGATTTCGAAGCCGCCGAGGCGGCGCAGGGACTCGCCCGGGCTTTGCAGTTGCGGTGCGTGGTAGGCCAGGGCCTGTGCGATGATGGCGCTCTTGCGGGCGATGCCCGGCGCGTCCATGCCCGTGCCGGGCCCGGTGAGGCGTTGGGGCGGCAGGGCAAGCAGGGCGCAGGCGAGGGCAGCGGCGGCGGTGGTATTGCCGATACCCATTTCGCCGCCGATGTAGATCTGCGCGCCGGCGCGCACCGCCCGCAGCGCGCTGTCCCGTCCCGCGGCGAGGGCGTGGGCGAACTGCGCTTCATCCATGGCCGGAGCCGCGGTGAAATCGGCGGTGCCCGCGCCGAGATGCAAGGACAACACGCCGGGCAGCGTCGCAAGCTCCGTCACCGTCCCGAGGTTGATCACTTCGAGCGCGGCGCCCAATTCGCGGGCGAGTACGCTGATGGCCGCACCGCCGCCGGCGAAGTTGCGCACCATCTCCGCGGTGACCGACTGCGGATAGGCGGACACGCCCCGTGCGGCCACGCCGTGATCGCCTGCAAAAACGGCAATGTGCACCTGGTCGGCTGTCGGCCGGGATGTCCCCTGAAGCGCCGCCAGTTGGATGGCCACCCGCTCCAGTCGACCCAGGGAGCCGCGCGGTTTGGTGAGCGCGTGCTGGTGGGCCTCGGCCGCGGCGCGCGCGGTCTCACTCAGGTCCGCGCACGGCATGTCGAGCCAGGTCAATTCATTCACAACGGTGCTCCTTTCAGGACCTGCGGCAGGCCCGCCACGGTGAAGATGACCCGATCGCACGCGACCGCCAGGGCCTGGTGCAAGCGGCCCGCCTCGTCACAGAAGCGGCGTGACAGCGGATCGGCAGGAACCACGCCGAGACCGGTCTCGTTGGTGACGAGAATGATCTGCCCGGGTAGTGAGGGCAGGGCCGTGAGCAGGGCGTCGCGCTCGCGGGCGAGCGCCCCGCTGTCGTCGCTGCACAACAAATTGGTGAGCCAGAGGGTGAGGCAGTCCACCAGCAGGCAGCCGTCGGCGCTGGCATGGGCACGCAGTGCCGCGGCGAGCGCAATGGGCTCTTCCACCACCTGCCATGCGGCAGGGCGCTGGGCGCGGTGATGGGCGATGCGCGCACGCATCTCCTCGTCGCCGGCCGCGGCCGTGGCGATGTAGGTGACGGCCATGCCCGAGGCCGCCGCGAGATGCTCGGCGAGACGGCTCTTGCCGGAGCGGACACCACCGAGTATCAGCTGTTTCATCGTGACGCCTTACATTTGACGGGAAGAAACGCCCCAACGCAGAGGCGCAGAGACGCAGAGAACGCAAAGGAATGAATGTGTAGGACAGACTGCCGTATGTCGCCCCCTTGCCATCTTTCCCTCTGTGTCCTCTGCGCCTCTGTGTTGAATTCCCGTGTCAACGGCTGTTGTCCGTCGCCAGGCCCAGGATCAGCTCCACATCCAGATGCAACTCAACCGCGTCAGCCAGGCGATCGATGTCCTGCTCGCGGCGGGTAGGGTAATCGGGGCTCGCCGGGTCGGCCAGTCCGGCCCAGCGCAACAGCGCATCGCAGGTGGCCGCTTCCTCGAACAGTCCATGCACGTAGCTGCCCATCACCTGATCGTCTGCTGAGACCGCACCCTCCGGACCTTGCCCTAAATGTGCGAACGGCCGGCACAGGCCAGCGCCCGTGGTGTGGCCGGCATGGATTTCATAACCACGTACCGGCACATCGGCAAAGGCGAGCCTGCCATGCACGTTGGCCAGGCGTTTCTGCGGCTCCAGGGTGGTGGCGCAATCGAGCAGGCCCAGGCCTTCACTGTCGCCGCATGGGCCTTCGATGCCGTGCGGATCGCGCAGCACGCGGCCGAGCATCTGGAAACCGCCGCAGATGCCAAGCACCCTGCCGCCGTAGCGCAGGTGTCTTTGCAGCGCGCGCTCCCAGCCATGTTCGCGCAGCGCGTCGAGATCGGCGCGCACGTTTTTGCTGCCGGGCAGGATCACCAGGTCGCAGCCGGGCAGGGGCTCGCCCACGCGGACGAAGCGCAGGTCCACCCGCGGATGCAGACGCAAGGGATCGAAATCGGTGTGGTTGCTGATGCGCGGCAGCACGGGCACGACCACACGCAGTGCGTCGGCATGCGTCATCTGTGCGGTTTCGATAGCGTCTTCCGCTTCCAGGTGCAGGCCGTGCAGGTACGGCAACACACCGAAAACCGGTTTGCCGGTGTGATTTTCCAGCCAGCGCAGGCCGGATTCGAGCAGCGCCAGATCACCACGAAAGCGGTTGATGACGAAACCTTTCACGCGTGCCCGTTCGCTTTCCGAGAGCAGCGCCAGGGTGCCTACCAGGTGGGCGAATACGCCGCCGCGATCGATGTCCGCCACCAGGATGACCGGGCAGTCCACCGCCTCCGCGAAGCCCATGTTGGCGATGTCGCCCTCGCGCAGGTTGATCTCCGCGGGGCTGCCGGCGCCTTCCACGACCACAGCCTGGTACTGTGCGGCAAGTCTGGTATAGGACGCGAGTACGGCCTCGTGGGCGATGCGCTTGTACGCGTGGTAATCCTGCGCGTGCATGTTCGCTAGCGCATGGCCGTGCACGATCACTTGCGCGCCCACATCGGTGTTGGGCTTGAGCAACACCGGATTCATATCGGTGTGCGGTGCGATGCCGCAGGCCTGCGCCTGCACCGCCTGCGCGCGGCCGATCTCGCCGCCATCCATGGTCACGGCACTGTTGAGCGCCATGTTCTGCGGTTTGAACGGCGCCACGCGCAGGCCGCGACGGGCCATGAGCCGGCACAGTCCCGCGACCAGTGTGCTCTTGCCGGCATCGGAGGTGGTGCCTTGCACCATGAGCGTGAACGTCTTCAATGTCCACGTGCCTCGCGCACGCGCGCCAAAGCCACGCACAGCCGTTCCGCGCCATCCAGCAGGCGCGGGGTAGGGCGCTGCAGCAGGTCCGGTGGGATGAAGAACAGGTGTCCATCGCGCACCGCCGGCAGTTGCGGCCAGCGCCGCCAGTCGTCCAGCCACTCGGGACGCGCCTCGTCCATGCCGCTCGCCACGATGGCCTCGGGCGCCGCGGCGAGCACGGACTCGACGCCTACCGCCGGCGCCAGCGCCTCCACACCGGCGAAGACGTTGCGCCCGCCGCAGGTCTCGATGATGCGCGTCACCAAGTGCGACCCGCCCACGGTCATGAGCGGCTGATGCCAGACCTGGTAGAACACGGACACGGCGGGGGCCTGCGCATAACGCCGTTGCAAGGCGGCAAGGCGTGTGTGTAATCCGGTGGTCTCTTCGCGCGCCGTTTCTGCGCTGCCGGCGAGCACGCCCAGGTTGTCGATGGCACGCAGCACGTCCTCGAAACGGCGCGGTTCGGTCACGTACACCGTGAGCCCCAGCGCACGCAGCCGTTCGAGCACCGGCCCGTTGCCGCTTTGCCAGCCCACCACCAGATCGGGCTGCAGTGCCAGGATGCGCTCGATATCGAGGGCAGCATAGGAACCCACGCGCGGAATGCGCACAGCCTCGGGTGGATAGTCGCTGAACTCCACCGTGCCCACCACCTGTTCACCGGCCCCGGCTGCAAACAACAGCTCGGTGACGTGGGGGGCGAGGCTGATGATGCGGGCGGCAGGGGCCGCGACCTGCACGCGGTGTCCAAGATCGTCCTGCGCCACAAACCCTTGCGCGTGTGCTGCGGCGGTGAGCGACAGCACGCACAGGGCGATGGCGAATCGCATGGGATGGGCTGTCATAGCTCCGCGCGCAAGCCCATGCGCCACGTGCGTTCGAAATTGACGGGGTAAATCACATCGTCCTCGATCCATTGCCCATTGGCGCGCTCGAAGACGTTGTCGATTTGGGCAAACAGCTCGGCTCCATCGAAGCGATAAGCGAAGCCGACGCCCGTGGCATGATAATCGTCCTGCTTCTGGGAAAGGGTGTTCGCGAAATCATTCGCAGCATAGGCCTCGCTGCGCCAGGTGTGGTTGACGGTCCAGCGTGTTTTTTCGCTGGGTGAGTAATGCAGGCCGAGGTTCAGTTTGTGCGGCGATACGCCGGGCAGGTCCTTGCCGTCGAATGCTCCCCCGCCCTGATCTTCACTGTCGATGATGGCCTGCACATAGGCGTAGTTCAGGGAGGCGGTCAGGTTGGGCGTGAGGCGGTACGTGTCCTGCAACTCCAGACCATATTTGTGTGATTCATCGATGTTGGTATTCAAGCCGCTCCACGGGCCGGTCGAGTAATAGAAAATTTCGTTTTCCAGGCGGGCATAGAACAGCGTTGCCTTGAGGGTGTTGCTCGCGGTGAGGTGATTGGCGCCGAGGTTCACTGTGCGCGCGCGTGCGGGGCTGATAAAGCCATTGAACGACGTGGTCGAAGTCGTCCAGTCGGTGGTGAAAAAGCGATCGATGTCCGGGGCCTGATAGGCGCTGTTGTAGTTGGCAAAGACATTCGTTTGGTCGCTTAGTCGATGGTTGAGCCCCACGTCGAACGCGGACATCTCGTGCTCATCTTTAAGGTCCGCACCGCTGGCAGGCGCGTGGGTGTATTCGATGCGTTCGCTGCGAACGCCCAGGCTGTAGGTGGTCGAGCCCATGCTGTGGTGGGCTTGCAGGTAGTAGCCCGTGTTGTGCTTGCTGGTGTCACCGGTGCTGCCGTCGGCGCGCGCGCCATCGAATTCCTGCCACCCGAGAGCAATGTTCCAGGGCCCGCGTGCATACTGTACTGCCAGATCGGTGGCGTCATTTTCGTACGTGGATGCCCAGCCGCCGGCGTACTCGGAGGTCTTGTCCTCGCGGGAATGCGTAACGTCCAAAGACCAGGCATCGCTTAGCTCCAGCCGTGTCCCGAACAGGTTGACGTCCGCGCTGACTTCCTGGCCGTTGTAGTTGAGGCCGCCGTGCTGAGCGGGGTTTGCGTTGAACTGGGCCAGGGTCAGGTATCCGCCGTAGACGTTATCGATGCGCGTGCGCTCCTTGCCAAACCGCAGTTCGACAGATTCCAAGGGGAAGACGCGCAGCATGGCGCGGGCGTTGTCGCTTTGAACCGAATCTTTTTGGCCGAGGGGATCGGCATCTCGAAAGCCGTCGTGCCGGTAGTTGTCACTGGTGACGGACAGCGATGCATGCTCGCCGGCGACACCTGCCGAGACTGCACTGGCGATCAGCCCATGACTGCCTGCGGCGACATTGATCGCGACGCCGCTCACGTCACGGGTGTGGATATGGATCGCGCCTGCCATGGCCGCATCACCGCTCACTACCGACCCGCTGCCCTTGATTATTTCGATACGCTCGATGCTTGCCAGCGGTACGGCGCCGAGGAGTTGGGGCGTCATGTCAATGTTGTTGAGCCTGCGACCGTCCAGCGTGACCACCACGTTCTGGTAGCCGTCGCCGATCCCGTAACCGCGCATGTCGATCTTGGGCGTCAGTGGATTGCCAAAGGCGGGCATCACGGCCACCGAGGTATACCGATCCAGATAGTCGGACAGACTCACGGCGCCCGATTGCTGGATTGCTTCGCGGGTGTGCACTTCCGAGGCGTAGGGCGCTTCGGTGTCGATGAATTCGGCGCGACTGGCCGTGACGATGATCGGCGAGACGGCCTCTTGGGCCTGGGCGGCGGAGGCGCACAGCAGCGCCGCCGCGAGGGGGCGGATTCTCATGGTTTTCTCCTGGCGCACACCCGCGCCATCTGGGATCGAAATGGCGGGTGCGGAGGAGAAAGACGGGGCAGGGGGCTGTCGCGTCGTGGCATCGCCCTCCGCGATACCGCCGTGTGTGCGACAGGCCGGTCTCCGGGCTCACGAGCGGGGATTCCCGGGATCTGCGCCTTCCCATGCCTGCGGCACAGTGGCGTCGTGCAGATCCTCGACTCGTCTACCGTTGCGGGGGCAGCGCCGGGTTGGCTCGAACGAGCGTACCGGCTTCCCGTTTAACCCCTCGGGCGGATGCCCTCGGGGAACCTGTAGCGCGGCGGAATGTAACGATGCGGGGGCCGGGAGGTCAAGAGGTGTTTGGCCGTGGGCCATTCTGCGACGCAGTTCTCATGTGGACACCTCCGCCCGTGCCGCACTGGAAAAACTGTGCGTCACTCGTCGGAATTCCAGCTCAAGATATCTTTAAATTCACTAACTTATTTTGTTATCTCACCTAATAAAAAAAACCATGCCACCCCTGCTGCGTGTCCTGACGAGTTGCCTGCTGGCCCTGATCCTGTCAGCGCCCGCCGTGTCTGCGAGCGTCTCTCGGGAACAGATCAAGGGGCTGGACGAGCAGGTGCAAGATATCAAAAGTGAGGTCCTGGGGATCGCCGCCGAGTTGGGCCGGCTGGAGGAGAAGCTGCTCTATCCCTCCGGGACCCAGGTTTCGCTTTTCGTTTCACTGGCCAAGGGCGACACGCTGCGCCTGGACGCCGTGGACATCCGCCTGGACGGCAGGGACGTGGCCCATCACCTCTACACCTTCAAGGAACTGGAGGCGCTGCAGAGGGGCGGCGTGCAGCGCATCTACACCGGCAACATCACCGCGGGCGTTCACCAACTGGAGGTGAGCATCGCAGGCAAGTCGGGGGGCGGGAACGACTATCGGGTGACCACCACTGCCCCCCTGGAAAAGGCCGTGGGGCCCAAGCTGGTGGAGATCCACATCGCGGGTTCCGGGCAACCGGGCATCCAAGTCCGGGACTGGTAGTTTGGCTCATGGCCGGCCTGCGCCGACTGCTTCCCGGTGTGATCGCATGGTTGGCGTGCTCGGCGCCGGCTACAGCGGAATTACGTGACCTGTATTTTGGCGAGGCCCTCTACCAAGCTCACCAGGGCCGCTGGTTCGACGCCGTCGCCCGCCTCGACAACGAACTGGGCCAGCACTACGGCGTCGACGAGCGCCAACTGGATTCCCTGCACTTGCACGTGGATGACGCCGAGTTTTCCGTGGGCGACTTCGAGCTGTCCTACCGCATGCACAATCGTGCCGGGCGTGCCATCACGGCCGTGCTCGAAGCCAACGTGGCGCCGGAAGTGCGCAACGAGGCGGCCTGGCGCCTCGCCCGCGTCTATTTCCAGAAGGAACGGCCCGTGGAGGCCCTTCACGCGCTGGAGCGCATCCAGGGGCCGGTACCCGCGCGCATCCGCGACGACGTGGCGTTCCTGCGCGCCCAGGTCCTGATCGCCAACGGGCGACTGTCCGACGCCATCGCCATCCTCGAGGATCTGCGGGATGCGAAGGGTTTCGAGGGTTTCGCTGCGTACAACCTCGGCATTGCGCTTTACAAGGCCGGCCGCCTCAAGGAAGCGGGCGTCGAACTCGCACGCGCGGGTCTGATTGGCGGCGACGACAAGGGCGACCAGGCCATTCGTGACAAGGCCAATCTGGTGCTCGGCACGCGCTTGCTGGAAGCGGAGGACTACGCGGGTGCGCAGACCTTCCTGGAGCGCGTGCGGCTCACCGGACCGTTTTCCAACCGCGCCCTGTTGAGCGCAGGCTGGGCGCACGCCTCGCAGGAGCATTACGAGCGCGCCATCGTACCCTGGACGCTGCTCGCCGCGCGCAACATCACCGACCGCACCGTACCGGAGGCGCTGCTCGCGCTGCCCTACGCCTACGGCAAGCTGGAGGTGCACGGCAAGGCTGCGCTGCTCTACGGTCAGGCCCTGGAGTCTTTCGGCAACGAGCTGACCCGGCTCGATGCCTCCATCCGCAGCATCCGCGAGGGCCGTTTCCTGCGGGCGCTGGTGCGCGAGGAACTGGCCCAGGACAGCGACTGGGTGATCAAGCTGCGCGAGCTTCCGGATGCCCCCGAGACCTGGTACCTCACCGAACTCATGGCGTCCCACGACTTCCAGCAGTCGCTCAGGAACTATCTCGATCTGGAAGACCTGCGCAGGCGCACCGCCGAATGGGACGTGCAGATCAACGCATGGGAGCAACTCGTGCAGACGCGACGCGCCTATTACGAACCGCTTCTGCCCGACATCGATCGCCAGTTCCGCCTGTTGGACTCACGCATCAAGCTGCGCCTGGAACAGCGCGACCTCATCCACAAACGCCTGCAATCCATGCTGGTCATGCCGCGCCCCGATCTGCTCGTCACCGCACAGGAGCGCGAGGCACGCGAAGCACTCGCGGCGCTGGAGCGCGAGGCAGGCACGGATGCACGCGTGCGCGACCGCGTCGCGCGTCTGCAGGGCGTATTGCACTGGAACATCCACACCGACTACGACAACCGTCTCACCACGGCCCACAAACATCTGCGCCAGCTGGACCAGGAAATCGTCCATCTCAAGACCGGACACCAGGCCTTCATCCGCTCGCGTCAGGCTGCGACCCAGAGTTACCAGGGCTACGAAAATACGCTGCGTCAATTACGCCTCCGCAGCCGCGACGCCAACGAGAAGATCACCCGGCTCATGGCGCGCCAGGGCAGCCTGCTGGAGGCCATGGCCGTGGAGGAACTGGACCGGCGTCGCGCGCGCTTGGAAGAACAGCAGGTGAAGGCGCGTTTCGCGTTGGCCGATAGCTACGATCGTGTCAGCCGCCAGCAGGAAGCGGAGAGGGCGGCGAAATGAAGGCGCGGCTCGGCATCACCATCGCGCTGCTCCCGCTGCTCGCCGCCTGCTCGTCGCTGGGCGGGCGCGATACCCTGGCGCAGCTGCGTCACATGAAAATCGAGATCACGGAAGCCCAGATCGAGGGCGGTATCGAGAAAGCCATCGCCAGCTACCGGCGTTTCCTGGAAGCGACGCCGGAATCGGCCATGACACCGGAAGCGATCCGCCGCCTGGCCGACCTCAAGATTGAAAAGGAATACGGCTTGGTGCAAGGCGGAGCCGCCACCGCGCCGGCGCCGGCGAGCACCGCCGGTGAAAAACTCGCGCCACTGGCTCCGGCGCCGGTGAGCACCGCCGGCGAAAAGACCGCGCCGCCGGCCGCGGCGCCGGTGGCGATGACGGCTACACCTGCGGCACGGGACGACACGCGCGAGTCGGAACAGGACTTCGAACGGCGCGCCACGGCCGCGAGTGCAGTGACGTCACAGGCCGCGCCCACGGTGCCACTTCACCCCGAGGCCGCCGATGCCCAGCAGGCCGATGCCCTGGAGGCCATCGCGCTGTACCAAAAGCTGCTGGCCAAATACCCGCTGTACGAGCGCAACGACCAGGTGCTGTACCAGATGGCCCGCGCCTACGAGGAACTGGGTGAGGTGGAAGAGGCCATGAAGGTGATGAACCGTCTGGTGGCCGAATTTCCGCAGTCGCGCTACGTGGACGAGGTGCAGTTCCGGCGCGGTGAATATTTCTTCACCCGCAAGCGCTTCCTGGACGCGGAAGAGGCCTATCAGGTCGTGGTGGGCATAGGCCCGGGCTCCTCGTTCCATGAACTGGCGCTCTACAAGCTGGGCTGGTCATTCTACAAGCAGGAACTCTACGAGGATGGCCTGCACCGGTTCATGGCCCTGCTCGATCACCAGGTGGCGTCCGGTACCGACTTCCAGAACGTCACGGACAACATCGATAAGAAACGCATCGACGACACCTTCCGCGTGGTCAGCTTCGCCTTCTCTTATCTCGGCGGCGCGGATGCCGTCAGCGACTATTTCAACCGTTACGGCACCCGCACGTACGAAGAAAACGTCTACAGCAACCTCGGCGAGCACTACCTGGAAAAGCGCCGCTACAACGACGCCGCGCTCGCCTACGGCACTTTCGTGCGTTTGCATCCGTTCCACAAGGCCTCACCGCGCTTCGACATGCGCATTATCGAGATTTACAAGGAAGGCGGGTTCCCCAAGCTGGTGGTGGACTCCAACAAGGCCTTCGCACGCAAATATGGACTCAAGTCGGATTACTGGAAGCACTTCCAGGTGGCCGCCTATCCGGAGGTGCTTGGCTATCTGAAACAGAACCTGAAGGAACTGGCCAACCACTATCACGCGCTGTATCAGGACAAGCGTAAGGTCCGGGAACGCGAGGACAACTTCCGTGAGGCCCTTACCTGGTACGGTGAATACCTGGAGTCGTTCCCCAACGACAACGATTCGCCGCCCATCCATTACCAGATGGCCGACCTGTTGCTGGAGAACAAGGACTACGCGCCTGCGGCCGTGGAGTACGAACGTATCGCCTACGGTTACCCGGCGCACGAGAAGGCGCCTGCCGCAGGCTACGCAGCGGTGTACGCGTACCGTGAACAACTGAACACGGGGAAAACCGAGAGCAATGCCGCACGTCGCGAGGTGGTGCGCTCATCGCTGCGCTTTGCCGAATCCTTCCCTGCCCACGAGAAGGCGGCTATGGTGCTGAGCGGCGCCGCCGAAGACCTGTACCGCCTGAAGGATCACACCCTCGCCGCAGGCACCGGTCGTCGCGTAATCGAGCAGTATCCCGAGGCGGAACCAGCTATCGTCCGCGCGGCCTGGCTGGTAGTCGCGCACGCATCCTTCGACCTTGCCCACTTCGCCGATGCGGAGCAGGCCTATGCCAACGTTCTGCAACGCACAGCGGAGAAGGATGCAACCCGCGCAGGGCTGCTCGAAAATCTCGCCGCCTCCATCTACAAGCAGGGCGAGCAGGCGACGCAGGCCGGCGACCACGCGACAGCCGCTGCCCACTACCTGCGCATCGCGGAGCAGGCACCCGCATCGAAGATCCGCCCCACTGCCGAGTTTGATGCGGCTGCAGCGCTGATCCAGTTGCAGGCCTGGGACAGGGCCGCCGAGGTATTGCAGGCGTTCCGCGGAAACTACAAAGGTCACGGCCTGCAGCCGGAGGTCACCAAGAAGATCGCGTACGTGTACAAGGAGGCTGGCAAGTTGGGTCTCGCCGCTGCGGAGTACGAGCGTATCGAGTCCGAGTCGAAGGATGAGGAGGTGCGCCGCGGCGCCCTGCTCATCGCTGCGGACCTGTACCAGCAAAACGCTCAGCCTGAAGGCGCGGTCAAGGCCTACAGCCGCTACCTGCGTCTTTTCCCCAAACCCCTGGAACCCGCGGTGGAAGCCCGGCACCGGCTCGCCGTCGTGTACCGGGACAGGGGCGATCAAGCGGCGTGGCATCGGGAACTGCGCCACATCGTGGACGCGGATGCGCGCGCCGGCCGGGAGCGCACCGAACGCACCCGTTATCTCGCCGCCACGTCGGCGCTGGTCCTGACGGAGCCGCGTTACGCCGAACTGACCACGATCAAGCTCACCAAGCCGTTCCAGAAGAACCTGCAACGCAAGAAGGCGGCCATGAAGAAGGCGCTCGACGCCTTCGGCAAGCTCACGGATTACGAGGTCGCCGAGAGCACGGCGGCCGCCACCTATTACATTGCGGAGATCTACCTGCATTTCAGCAAGGCACTCATGACTTCGGAGCGCCCGGACAACCTCAACGCGCTGGAACTTGAGCAATACGAACTGGCCATCGAGGAGCAGGCCTTCCCGTTCGAGGAAAAGGCCATCGAGGTGCACAGGAAAAACCTGGAACTCCTCGCCGGCGGTATTTACAACCGCTGGATCGACAACAGTCTTGGGCAACTGGCGGTGCTCATGCCTGCGCGTTATGCACGGACGGAAGAAAGCAGTGGTTATCTCGAAGAAATCGAGGTTTACCGCTACGACATCGTGCTCCAACCGGCGAAGACGGCAGCGGATATGCAAACCGCGGAAGCGTCCGCGGTAAATGTCCCGGTGCAGGGCGCCGGCGACGACGGGCGTAATGATGGCAGGTCGGCGGGGGGCTGATGGTGAGGTTCATGGCAAAGACACGGCGGCGCCATGATGCATCCCGTACGCGCCTCGCGGCCATGTTGGTGCTCCTTGCCGGCGTGCTCGCCGGTTGCGCAAGCAACGCCCTCAGCCCGGGCCGCGGTGGGCCGGCCGGGGCCGACGGTTACGCCATTCGCGAGGACGGAAAGCTGGACGGTGAATTACAGGGCGATTTCGACAAGGCCCTGGATCATCTGCGCGCCGGCGAGCACGCGCAGGGTATCGCGCTGCTCACTACCATCACGCGGCATCCGCAGGGCCAGTACAACACGGCGCCATTCATCAACCTCGCAATCGCCTACCGCCATGTGGACAAGCTGGAATCCGCCGAGGAGGCGCTCAAGAAGGCGCTTGCGATCAATCCCGACCATCCCGCCGCCAACAACGAACTCGGCATGGTGCTGCGCAGGAGCGGGCGTTTCGCGGAAGCCCGCGCGGCTTATGAACGGGTGCTCGGCAAATATCCGGACTACCTCCCGGCGCGCAAGAACCTGGGGATCCTGTGCGATCTGTACCTGGGTGACCTGGAGTGCGCCTACGAGCACTACCGACTCTACAGCGAAGCCGTACCCGACGATAAGGCGGTGACCATCTGGATGGCCGATCTGGCGAACAGGAGGACCGCGCAATGAGCATGCGATACGCGCGCAGCCGTCTTGCACTGGCCGGGCTTTGTCTCGTCGCGGCGAGCGTGCAGGCGGCGCAGGAAGAGGAACCGAAGGTGGTTTCAGGTATTTCCATCGTCGGCAACAACGAAACACCCAAGTCGCTGGTGATCGTGCCCTGGAAAGGTTCCGACGTGGGCAACGATTCCGAACTGACATCCCATCTCCTTGATGACGGGCTCGTGCCCGTGGACAAGGAGGTATTCATGCGCGAACTGCGTTACTACGAACTGAGCAATCCATGAACCTAGAGCAACGAGGACTGGCATGAGCATCATCGACACCATCGTCACTTTCGTCCGCGACGGCGGCATCTGGATGTACCCCATCCTGACCGTCGGCGCCATTGGTTCCGCCATCGTGGTAGAGCGTTTCATCAAGCTCTTCATGGTGAGAAACGCCAACCGCAGGATGTGGGACAAGCTGCATCCGGTACTCGTGGCAGGTGACTTCGAGCAGGCGCGCCAACTCACTGAAAACGACAAGTCGACCGTCAGCGAGCTGCTTAGCCTGGGGCTGGTCCGTCAGGGAACGGTGCGCCGGCGCGAGGACATCGAGATCGCCATGGAAGAGGGAATGATGGAGATCATCCCGCAGCTGGAGAAGCGCACCGGTTACATCGCCCTGTTCTCCAATATCGCCACGTTGCTCGGCCTGCTCGGCACCATCCTCGGCCTCATCGACGCCTTCAACGCCGTGGCCAACGCCAACCCGGCGGAAAAGGCCGACCTGTTGTCGGCGAGTATCTCGGTGGCTATGAACACCACGGCGCTCGGTCTGGTAGTGGCCATTCCGCTGCTGATCTCCCACGCCTATATCGTGGCACGCACCGGAGAGATCATCGACAGCCTGGAAATGGCTTCGGTGAAAACCTTGAACATCATTTCCGGCACCGCCAAGCGGCAATACGAGACGGTGAAGGCGGCCGCCTGAGCGGCAGGGGAAAGCTATGGGCAGGGCACACCATTACAAACGCAGCAAGGAAGCGCCAGAGCTGGATATCACCACCTTCCTGAACCTGATGGTGGTGCTGATCCCTTTCCTGCTCGTCACGGCGGTGTTTTCGCGCATCACCATACAGGAACTGGATCTTCCGGAGGCGGCGGCCGGCGGGGCGGCTCCCGACAAACCGAAGGTGATCATCGAGGTGGTGGTGCGTGACAAGGCGCTCGAGATCATCGAGGGAAACAAGGTGGTAAAGACGCTTGCCAAGCGCGAGGACACGTATGACCTTGCGGCGCTGTCGCGCTTTCTCCTGGACCTGAAAGGCAAGTACCCGGACAAGGAGGATGCCACCATCCTCATCGAGCCGGATATCGCCTACGAGGACCTGATCCACGTGATGGATGCGGTGAAGTTGGCCGAGGTGCAAACGGAGGGGAGTGCGGAAGTGCAGAAACTGACCCTGTTTCCATCGCTTTCCATAGGCGATGCGCCATGAAGAACACTCGACGCCTGAAGCGCATGGCGCGCGCGAAGAAGCACAAGGCCGGTGGCCTCAACCTGACGTCGCTCATGGACGTGTTCACCATTCTGGTGTTCTTCCTGTTGGTGAATCAGTCCGCGACCGAAGTGATCGAGCCGCCTGATGAAATCGTCCTGCCGGACTCCGTGGTGGAATCCAAGCCCCGGCAGACCGTGATTATGATGGTGAGTGCCGAACAGGTGCTGGTGCAGGGGGCGCCGGTGGTGGCGACATCGGACGTGCTCGCCTCCCAGAGCGAGTTCATCGAGCCGCTGAGGGCGCGCCTTACGGAATTGAAGGACAGCGCGATCGGAATCAACACCCAGGCCATCGCCGAAAGCAAGGAGGTCACCATCCTTGCGGACAAGGAGATTCCGTTCAAGGTGCTGAAGAAACTCATGGCGACCTGTACCGGCGCCGGTTATACGAAGATCTCATTGGCAGTCAATCAGAAGGCGCATCAGGGCTGATCATGCGGAACTCCGCCGTTTCTGAAGAACAGCAGCTGATCCTCGCGGAGGTCGCGCGCACGCGCGAGAAGGTCGAGGCGCTGGAAGCAAAGCGTAGCGAGGCCGGCGCCGCGCTGCAGCACCTGCTCGCCGACGGACAGCAGTATGCACTGCTCCAGGATATCTGCGCCTCGCTCGAGCGGCTGCACGAACTGGGCGCCGAGGATCTTTTCTGGGGTGAGCTGAAAGCCGCGAACGATCCCACCGAACACCTCGCGCAGATCCGCCAGGGCATCTACGGATTCCAGCAGGACTTGGACGGACTCGAGCAGGACCGTGCGCGCATCGATGACGAGCTGCTCCGCGAACAGGACAACCTGCAGCAACTTTACGACGAACTGGCCCGGGTGCAGGAACAGGAGGAACGAGCGAGGTTCGAATTCGCCATCGAGCGCGAGTATGTGGAACCGCCGTATCGAGCCATGGTCATGCCCTGGACGCGCAACGGCGAGGATGAATGGCGCTTCCGCAAATCGCTGCTTGCAACCCTGTTCCTGTGTGTGGGCGTGGCCATGCTCGTCTCATTCTGGACCGTGACGCCCCCGCCGAAGAACCAGGTGGTGGAGATTCCCGAGCGCCTGGCGCGGCTGGTGAAGAAGGAACCGCCCAAACCGGTGGAGCCGCGCGAGCAGCCCAAGCCTGAACAGAAGGACGAGAAATTGCCGCAGAGGGAGACGCCGACCGCAGCCGAGACGCAGGTAGCGCGCAAGAAGGCCGAGAGCTCAGGCCTTCTCGCCTTCAAGAACAGCTTCTCCGACCTCATGGACGACGTCGGTGCGCCCAAGCTGGGGGGGGATGCACGTATCAGCGATAAGGGCAGAGAGGCGACCGGCGCAAGTGCGGAACGCTCGCTCATCGTGGCGCAGGCGCAGGGCGGCAGCGGCGGCATCAATACGTCCAGCCTCAGTCGGGGTATGGGTAACACCGGCAGGAAGGGTGGCGGACTGCAATTCGCACGGGTGGAGAGTTCCATCGGTACGGAGGCGGGTGATTCCGACCGCCCGCTCAGCAGCGGACCGGGACCGTCGCGCACGGATGAAGAGATCCAGATCGTGTTCGATCGCTACAAGGCGGCATTGTATCGCATCTATAACCGCGAGCTGCGCAACGATCCGACGCTACGCGGAAAAATGGTGTTGAGAATCACCATCGAGCCGGATGGTTCGGTGTCCCTGTGCAAGGTGGAATCCACCGATCTTCAGTCGAAGGCACTGCTGGACGAGGTGGTCGCGCGTGTGGGCCGCTTCAATTTTGGGCCGAAGGATAACGTGCCCAAGGTCACCATCCTGTATCCCATCGACTTCCTGCCAGCGACGTAGGAAGAGTCTGCCGAAGGACCGCCTGTAGCGGTCCTTGGGCGGATGGTGTGTGGATGAGCGACAAACGGGTCATGACAGAACATTTTGTTTTATGCATCAGTCGCTTTTGGGTTTGGCTTCACGTTTGCTCCTGGTGGTTTTTCCTAAAATCATGGTTCCTAACCAGAAAATAGACGATTTCCCCCCACCAGATGCGGTTGTTCCTGGCAGTAGCACGCTCTCTGAAGCGAGCGATGCATGGATTGCTTGTGTGCGCTGCGCTCGTCCTGCCGATGGAAGCGACGGGTGCATGGCCGGGCAGTTGCACGCCCGACGCCGGCGTGGAATTCATTCGTCACGACCTGTCGGTCAGCTTCTGTGAGCTCTGCGGCCAGGGGCAGGTGCGCCTGGTCGTCAGCAATCCCCTCGGCGTCGATCTCACCCATCTCACGGTGGTGGAAAATCTGCGCGCCTCCGGTCTGACCTATGTGCCCGGGAGTACCCGTTTCGACGGCACGTACGTGGCCGATCCGGATCCGTTCGAACCGGCGGTGAGCGGCACCAACGGCTCGGTGCTCACCTGGTCGTTCGGCAGCTTTGTGTTGCCGGGGCCGCGCAATCCCAGTCAGTCGAACCGCCACAGCAGCCTGGAAATTCTGTTTGACGTGGAGCGCTACAGCGGCCTGAGCGAGGAGGGGCTTGTATGGGCGGATCGCGACATCCGCGCCAGTGTCAGCTACCGCTCCGACTGCTCGGGACGCGTGCAAACGGTGAACACGGCCCTGGAGGAACTGCCTATTGAGCAGCCGATTCCGCGCGTGACCAAGCGCGGGCGCAACATCGACGCGGCACAGGGCGGCTACTCCGATCCGGTGTACGGCAACACCGACGATGACGTGATCTGGCGCATCCAGATCAGCAACAGCGGCGCGGCGCCCATGCAGGACATCACGGTCAGTGACGTGATGAGCCCCGGCAACTACCTCATCAACTACGCCTGCCCCACGGACGCCAGCGCCGTCGCCGTGGCCAACAACAACGGCGTGGCGCCCGGCGGATCGCCCTGCGTGCAGGTGGGGCCTACCACATCCATCAACGATTTCCGCCTCGACCCGCCGTTCGGCGATCCGCCCGCCGGCGCGTTACTCGATGCCCCGGAGGGAGGCAACGCCTATGTGTATCTGGTCGGCAAGATCACCAATTCCTGCGTCAACCGCAGCAACACCGCGCAAGGCCTCGAGTGGGGCTGCGAAGTGGACAACCCCGACGGCGGCATTAGCACCCCGGCGAGCAACAACGGCGCCATCCCCTCGTTCAGGACCTCGGACTCGGCAACGCTCAGTACCTTCGTGAACAGCGGGTTGACCGTACAGCGTCAGATTACCGGCACCAACACCTCGCAACCGGCAGGCAGCAAGGGCACGGTGACCCTGCGCATCACCAACAACACCGGTGGCACGGTCAAGAACATCCGTCTGCGCGACATCCTGCCGCCGCAGTACGTGATCGATCCCACCTGGTGGACGGATACCACGCCCCCGGCCGCATGGAGCGGCGTGACGAGCGGCTATTACGCCACGCGCGCGCTGACGGTGCAGCCCGCGTATGGCAACTACCCCGGCATGACCAACCGCATTACCTGGACCAATCCAGCGCCGGGATCGCTCGATGGCGGCAACACCGACCCCGCGGTGCGCCTGGCCAACACGTCGCCCGAGTTCACCCTGTGGAGCTCCACCCTCAATCAGGTGGATCCCGCGAACCCCGCGGATGATCAGCACAACCTGCTGCGGCGCGGCGATCGGATCACGGTGAGTTTTCCCATCGTGCTGGTGGATCCCGCCTACCACGACAAGGTGGCCAATCTGGACGTGCGCGAGGAGGCGCCGAACAGCGATCCGCCCAATACCGATCCCGCCGCCACCCTCAGCCTGCAAAACCGCGTGGACATCTGGTACGAGCAGTTCTGCAACGGCACCGTTCTGCACCAGAACTGGAACGACAGTTACACGGCCCGTCCCGAGGACCTGGACGTGGACATCAGCGGCAGCGAGCTGGTGTTCATCCTCACCAACAATCCGGCCCAGCCGCTGCCGCTCACGGTGCAGCTGACCAACCATGGCGGCCACGACGCGGCCGACTACGCGACCTTCGTGAGCTTCGGCGTCACCATGTCGGTCGTCAGTGCACCGGCCGGTTGCAGCGTCACCAGCAATCCACCGCCGCTGGCCGTGTGGCGCGAGCCCGCGCCCATCCCAGCCAACGCCACGGTGTATCGCTGCACCGGCAGCCCGGTGGCGCCGGGGCAGACGCGCTCGCTCCCATTCCAGGTAGTGAAGAGCACGGACCCGGTGGCACTGGCCGCGGACGATCTCACCTTCCGTGCCGACGTGGTGGGCGAGATCACGCTGAGCGACGGCACGCCCTTGTGGTTTCCCACGCCCTCGCCGCGCGCCGACGGCGTGACCGATCGCGCCAACAACTACTCCCTGGACGGCATCCGCGCCCGTGTCATCGGCTTCAACCTGCTCAAGACCCAACTCGGGCTCTGCAGCGAAGAGAACCTGCCACCGCCCGCGCTGCCCGATCGCTTCGTGCAGATCGGCGAGGAGTGCTCGTTCCACATCGACACTGGCGGCTGGTTCGGCTTCCAGACCCCGGGCTTCACCTACATCGCGGTACAGAGAATCCAGGTGGTGGACGAATTGCCCGCAGGCGGGCAGGCGAGCAGCCAACGATACCTCGCCTCCAGCAACCCCTACGCGCAGAGCACCAGCGCCATTCGCAACGTGAGTCTGAATCCGTCCGGGCTCAATCCCCTGGACGCCACCTCGGTGGACTGGACCTTCAACCAGGCGGTGCCTGCGGAGCGCATCACCCAGAAGGACGAGTGGTTCAAGGTGGACATCACCACGCGCCTGCTGAACAACGCCATCGACACGCGCGCAGCGCCGAACGTGCACGCGGCGCAGAGCCGCAACATCCTTAATTCCAGTTTCGAGGCGGTGTTCGCCGATACGGAAGGCGAGGAGGAGATCTATCTGCTCGGACCCAGCACCGTCGGCTACCCGCAGCAGTCGTTGCGGCGCGTGGATCTCACGATCACCGAGCCGCAGATCCTCATCGAGCACGAGGTGTGCAATCTGACGCGCAGCGGCGGCACTTGCAGTGATGCGGACTTCCATGCCCTCGCCACGGGCGGCGGCCTCGGCGATGCCTACGACGAGTACCTCTACCGCATCGTGCTCACCAACCAGGCCGCATCCGGCGGCGTGGCGCGCGCACCCGCCTATGACCTGGCGGCCACGGTGATGCTCGATCCCACCGGCCTCGAATACGTCATCCCCTTCACTGCTGACGGGTTCGACAACGACGGCGATGGGGTGAGCGATGGCGCCGACGCCCTGGAGGGCACCATCACCAACAACGTGTTCGGCGTGCGCGGCGTTCAGGCCAGCATCACCTACCACCACGATCACAGTGCACCGCTCAAGCGCATCGCAGCGGGAGAGAGCGTCACGCTGTATTACCGCGTCAAGCCCTACCCGGAAGTGGCGCCCGGCCAGTGGCTGGAACACACCGTAAGCGTGTCCTACGACAGCCTGCCCGACGAGTACGGCAACCAGAGCACGCCGACACGACCCACGGGCGACATCGGCGGCGCGCGCGCCTACACCGACAGCGCCTGGGTGCGCTCGTCCATGGTGCCGGTGCAGGTGGAACCCAAGCAGATCGTGCGCGTGGCCAACACGCCGGCACACACGCCGCTGCCCGACAGGCCGCACCCGGTGGCGGTGGGTGAGGAAGTGGAATACGAGCTGGTCACCTACCTGCCGGTGGCCAAGCTGCGCAGCTTCACCCTCACCGACAACCTTCCCCAGGGCATCCGTTGCGTCGAGGCGCCGGTGGTCGATCTTGGGCCGTCCGGTCCCCATGCGCAGGCCCAGTTCTCGCCCGGTGGGACGTTCACGCCCACCTGCACCGACGGGCTGGTGCAATGGCAGTTCGGCGATCAGGAGATCACCAACAAGGACAGCGGCGACGAGTACTACCGCTTCGCGGTGCGTTTCATCGCCCGTGTGGAAAACACCGTCTACACCAACGACGGCGTCGTCATCGGCAACGGCGGCAGCGCCACTGCGGTGCAGGCCGACTACGTGGACGAGGCGGGCGCCACGGTGACCCTGCAATTCGGTCGCGTGGACCTGGTGGTGAAGGAACCGCGCATCGCCCTCACCAAGGCCTTCGATGTCGCCGCAGCTGACGCCGCCGACGAACTCACCGTGACCGTCACGGCCACCAACACGGGCAGCGCCGCCGCCTACAACCTGCGCGTGCTCGATGACCTGGCGGCGGTGCGCAATCTCACCTTCCTGGGGAGCGTAGGCGGGCTCGATCCCCCGGACGTGGTGGACACCACCACCTTCGGTCCGAACCGCCCCCTTTTCCGCTGGAATCCCGCCAATCCGGACTTCGTCATCGCTCCCGGCGAGACCCGCAGCTTCAGCTTCAAGGTGCGCGTGGACACGCCCGCGCAGCCGCAGGAGATCCTGGGCAACACCGTGCAGGCCAGCTGGACCTCGCTGCCGGGCGGCAGCACGGCGCTGAACACAGGCGGCAGCATCGGCGCCGACGGCAGCGTCACCGGCATGCGCAACGGCGCGCTGCCGCCGGCGGGTGACGCCGTCAACGATTACGAGGCGAGCGCGCAGGCCAGCGTCACCGTGCCCGCCGTAGTGTTCGACAAGAGCGATCTGGATCCTTCCCTGGTGCCGGCCGTCGGCGCCCACAAGCACTTCCAACTGGAGATCCGCCTGCCGGAAGGCACCACCGAGGATCTGGTGGTGCGGGACAACCTGGCCGCGGGCCCGCTCGGCTTCGTGCTCGCCGACAACGCCGA
>JALOAT010000092.1 GCA_023228645.1 Gammaproteobacteria bacterium
CTATATCACTTCCGGGAGCCGTATTGTCTACACTATCATTAAATGATGTGGAAAATCTAGATAAGTCAGAAGTAATACTTAATGGTGACGAATCTTCCACCGCCAATGACGTGCTTGAGTATATTTTATTATCTTGGTTATTCGAGGAATTTGAATTGTATGCTTTAACATTCCTAATCAATGATGCACTGAATGGAACGTCAGTTAATTTTAATATAGCATTTGCACTTTGAGTTGAATTTTCAGCATACCAATCAGTTTCAGCCAGTGATGCTAATCTTGTTTTATCAGAAGAGCTCATATTCTGAATTTTAGTTTCAGAAGATGCTATTCCATATGTATATCCTTTATAGATATTAAGTAAATCAGCGTCCGTATATGCCATTCATTACGAATTCCTTTATAAGTATTTTTTTAATTCGTCAAAAAGTTCGTCTTTTATCTTTTGATTGGTGGTTGGTATGAACTTATCAAACTCGTCTTTCATATCCATTTTAACAAGCTGTCTAACTAAAGTTCCTGAAGCTTGTTCATTAGTTTCCTCACCAGTCCGTTCACCAGCACTAATTACTTTGAAGGAGTCTAAATCAAAATCTTTACCAATATAGGGTCTGATCATATTTTCAAAATTCTCAACACGATCTGCACCAACCACCATTATGGCATTTCGATATCCTTGCTGGCATAGATATTCTAACATCTCAAATGGTGTTTTCACCGTTTTGGTTTCACCATCTTTTTCCAAAGTTACCGCATCCATAAATTTGATAGACGGAAAACAGGATTTAATAAATTTCATTTTTATGTCATATGGTAAAGGATTCTTTTTCTTATCAACAGTATGACTAATCATAATAAAATATGGAGATGACATTGCCTGAGCTTCTGATATTACTTTACCAATTAATTTTTGATGCCCAACAGTCGGCGGGTTCATCCTGGCAAATGAAAATACTGCCGTTTTCTTACCATCAAAGTTGCTAACTTCTGTAATTTTCATCTAACCTACCCTCTAATACACTATTTATTTGCTAAAAATCACTTAATCAGAGCTTTCCTGTGTCCAGAAATATCGACTTTCTTGACCACAATATACTACAATCTATCTATAAGACAGATATTTATGGCGCGGTGATAACATATTCACATCAACCCGTCAAGCAGAACTGAGAGACCCTACTGAATGGCAAAACGATCAACTACCAATTACCTAAACAACAAGGATCTGGTCAAAGAAATACACAAGAGTAAAATGACCTACTGTTATTATGAAGATCCAAAATTTACAGACTATGATACTATTATCGACAATCCCGAAATACTAACAAATCGAGACTTATTCAAAAAAACAATGTTTGTTGATTTTGATTCGTGGATTGAAAGCTTGATTGAAACCCGAGAAAAACGATTGGTTAAAGAATATGGTGAAACTGATCCCGTTGTGACTAAAGACGACTTGGTGATACGAATTATGTCATTTGACCACATACCGCTTGATCCAAACTGGCCCGATGACAAAATGAAGAAAAAACTCTCAGATGGATATATGAAAGTTAATTTTCCACCATTTATTCACGTAATATTTGATGGTGATGATGTCCGAACGGTTCTAAAGAGTCATCACACCCAGGATGGTCAATTCTCAACCGATCACGGTAGGACCACTGCGAAACTTGGCAAAATGTATTATCTATTGGTTGAAAAGATTGGGCAGAAGTCAAACTGGCGAAATTATTCATATCTAGACGATATGAAAAGTTCAGCATTACTCCAACTCTCAATGGTTGGTCTTCAATTCAACGAGTCCCGCGGGACTATGTTAAACCCATTCGCGTTCTTAACCACGTGTGTATATAACACCTTCAAACGTGTTCTCAATACTGAAAAGAAAGATCGTGATTTGCGCGATGACCTGTTAGAAAATAGTGGACAAGCGCCATCAATGAGTCGACAAATTACTAATGAGCTTGAAACTAGTGACCAATGGCACATTAGCAATGGTCATTTTAGAGAGAAAAACAAGCCACGCAGAATGATGCCGCAAGTTGCTGATGGTAAAAAGGGAATGTTTGGTAAAGTTAAGAAAGAAGCCGAACCTAATGAAAGTGAAACACCATCTAAATAAAATTAAGAATTGGTTCGAAAAACACTTCGGACGAATAATTAATATTGATGACCATTTTAGTTTGATCCTGGGTTACAAAGGAAAGCAGATGTTCGATGCTTCTGCTTTCTATTGTCCGTATGTTCCATTGACTATCAATCTGTCTAATACAAAAATTGTCGATATGACAACTGGCAAATCATTCACAATGGCAGAACTATTAAAGAAACATCACGATGATAATCAATAAAATCAAAAATTGGTTGAAATATTGGTTTGGTACTTTTCCATCATTAAATGAGGCGTGTAAACCTCAATATGATAAAGTTATTTTGCCAATTATTCGAAGAGTGATGCCATCTATCATTGCTCACGATATATGCGGGGTTCAACCAATGACTGGTCCGACTGCCTCTATTTTTTCATTAAGATCCAAATATACAGGAAGCCAGGAAAACGATGAAGATGATAATGAACCTAATGGTGAGTCAGAATGATGCGAGATCAGGATGTTGTAGAGTTCATCACTAAACGGGAGGAGGCCCGTAAAGCAAAATTAAATGGTGTACCATATATTGGTGACACTATTATTGAAACCTACCGGTTTTGTAATATGCGTCGGGAAGACGACCGAGTAACTATTTGGATTAATGATAACTGGCGAGAACCTAATAATTTAGATCCAGATCTGTGGTTCGCTATGGCTGTAGCTAGAATGGCCTTAAATAACATTGATTCAATGAGCGACCTTGGATATCCGGTTCCTTGGGATCCAGACAAATTCCTCAATATGGTGGCAATGCGACAATCAAAAAACCTTAAAATTTACAATCCAGCATATATGATTGCCACTCCAAACTGGTCTGGCCCAAAACAAGATTTTCTTGTTCAAAAACTACTCAATCCAATGTGGGAAAATCGAGCAAAAATAAGACCCACTAAGAATGATACCTTGGAATCTTTCCATAAAAAATTACTTTCTTGCTATGGAGTAGGAAGCTTTACAGGTGCTCAAGTAGTAGCTGATATGAAATATACTCCAATATTAAAAAATGCATCTGACTGGTGGACTTGGGCCGCACCAGGACCAGGATCACAACGTGGTTTAAATCGGGTTTTTGGTAGAAATAAAAATGATGCCTGGATGGCTGACGACTGGCTATTACATTTGCAAAAATTACTTAAAGAAGTCAACAAGCATTTTAAAGACGAACCGTTCCACGCACAGGATTTGCAAAATGTTATGTGTGAATTTGACAAGTATGAACGTGCAAAAAATAATGAAGGCAAACCTAAACAGAAATATACACCGTTCGTTGAGAACTTGTTTGATTTGTTTTTTGATGAAGAGAAATAATGCTGTGAAAAAAAGACTATTAAATTGGCTAGATGCCACATTTGGATCATTTCCAGAGTGGGGCGATCTCCCACACTTGAATCAAGTTATTGGGTTCAAGACTCGATACGGTTATGTTTCGACACCATCCATAGGCGAAATACAGTTCGACCCAGTGGGATGCACATTATTCGTCAATGTAAGTAGTGATCCATATAATCCAATGTGGAAAAAAATATAGCCAAAATATATTGATTATTCGCCAGCCTACCATTAATATAACATTAGTAGAAATTTCTAATAAAGAGAAATACATGAACGTATCAACTGATCAACTTTTTGAAAAAGCTGTAATTTTTACAGATATACACTTTGGGAAAAGCAATGACAGTCGCCAACATAATGTGGATTGTGAAAACTTCATTATCTGGATGATTGAAGAGGCTAAAAAGTTTGGTGCAGAGACTTGTTTCTTCAATGGTGATTGGCACCACAACCGAGCAAGAATCAATGTCAGCACTATCAACTATACAATATCAAATATTGAGCGACTCAGCAAAGCATTTAAAAATGTTTATTTGATTACTGGCAACCACGACTTATACTATCGCGACAAACGGGAAATTAATTCTATCGAGTTTGGTCGCCAATTAGACAATGTACATATCATATCAGACATTTTCCTTGAAGGCCAAGTAGCAATTGTTCCGTGGCTAGTGAATGACGAATGGAAAAAAGTCAAAGAACTTGAATGTAAGTATATGATGGGACATTTTGAGCTTCCGCATTTTAAAATGAATGCGATGGTTGAGATGCCAGACACTGGTGAACTTCGAGCAGAAGATATCACCAAGCCGGAATATGTATTCTCAGGCCATTTCCATAAGAGACAAATCAAAGGCAATATTCATTATACTGGCAACTGCTTTCCTCACGACTTTTCAGACGCTTGGGATGACGATCGCGGCATATGTATGCTTGAATGGGGCGGAGTTCCACAATATAAATCTTGGCCAAAAGCGCCAAAGTATCGAAAAATTAAACTTTCACAGCTTTTAAAGAACCCTCCAAAATATATTGATGATATGACATATATTAGAATTGAGAATGATTTGATTCTAACATATGAAATGTCAACATACTTGCGCGATCTTCTAGAAAAGACTTATGACCCTAGAGATTTGTCACTTAGTGCTGTTTATGAAGAACAGGATGATGACTTGGCTGTTGAAGAATCAGATCTTGAATCAGTTGACTCCATTGTTATGAAATACATTAGTTCAATCGATAGTAATACTATTGATTCAGATTTGCTAATGAATATCTACAGAACATTATCACTTTAAAGGCACGCAATGATCAAGTTTAAAAAAATAATAATAAAGAACTTCCTTTCTGTTGGTAATGCTCCGCAGGAAATTCAGCTTGACGATTATTCATTAACGCTGATTTTAGGCAATAACTTGGATATGGGCGGTAATGGTTCAAGAAACGGTGTGGGCAAATCAACATTGCTCCACGCATTAGCGTATGCAATCTATGGCCAACCGATATCAAATAACATCAAGCTCAATAACCTAATTAACAAAACTAACAAAAAAAATATGTCAGTTGAGTTATATTTTGAAAAGGGTGGCAACAAATACAAGATCGTAAGAGGCCGTGGTCCTAACATTTTTGAATTTTACGTTAATGATTCAATGGTCAACACTAAAGAAGGCAATGAATCACAAGGTGAAAATTCAGTAACCCAAAAGGAAGTAAATCGAGTCATAGGCCTTTCCTATACATTGTTCAAACATATTGTAGGAATTACTACCAAGACAACACCATTCTTGAATGAAAAGCCAGGTCCCCAAAAAGAAATCATTGAGGAACTTTTGGGCATTACTGAGCTGTCTGAAAAAGCTGAACTACTAAAAGAACTGATCAAGGAGACGCGGAAACTCATTGATCAAGAAGAAATGAAAATCAACATCATTAAAACTCAAAATGACAAAGTTCAACAAACTATTAATGATTTGAAGAATAAGCATAAAGTTTGGCAATCCAAGTATCAACGAGATATGGATACCATTACTGAAAATATTGCAGTTATGATGGAAATTGACATTGACGTTGAAATTAATGCTCACAAAAATATTGACCAGTATAGAGTTTTAGAAAAAGACTTGAGAGATGCTACACGAAATCTCAATATTGAGCAAAATTCATACGATACTATTGAACATATGTTTTTGAAATTGCAAGACGATTTTACTAATTTGTTGAATAAAAAATGCCACGCTTGTGGTCACGATTTACACGACGACCAGCATCAAGAAATGGTGAGCAAGGTTGAAAGTGAATTGGAAAAGACTGCCATAAAGTTACAAGATCAGTTAGAACTTTTAAACACTGCACAAGAGCGTAAAGATTCAAAGCAGAAATTGCTTGATGAAATGGGAACCATACCTTCCAAGACTCACTATAAAACATTAGATGATGCATATGATCATAAGAACAACTTGCATAAGCTTGAAGTTCAATTAGAGAATCAAATCAATCTTTCCAATCCATATGATGATCAAATTGAGAATTTGAAGACTACTTCATTGACTGATATTGACTATACACAATTGAATGAATTGATTGTAATGAAGGACCACCAAGACTTCCTTTATAAATTGCTAACTGACAAGAATTCTGTTATCAGAAAGAGGATTATTGAGAAGAACTTGGGTTATCTCAATACACAACTTAGCCATTACTTGCACAAAATGGGATTGCCTCATTCAGTCAAGTTCTTGAGCGATTTGAGTGTAGAAATCACCAAGCTTGGTCAAGATTTTGACTTTGACAACTTGAGCACTGGTGAAAGCACTCGTTTGATCCTGAGCCTAAGTATGGCATTCAGAGATGTTTATGAGAACACTAAAAATGAACTAAACGTTCTCTTCATTGATGAATTGGTCGATAATGGTATGGATACTGCTGGCGGTGAAGCTGCTTTGGGTATGTTAAAATATATGGCACGTGACAACAAAAAGAACGTCTTCCTTATCTCACATAAGGATGAGTTTGTTGCTCGAGTTAATACCGTGCTGTTGGTTACTAAAGAAAATGACTTTACAGAATACAGCTATGAAGAGTCATACGAAATTTAATTAATTTTTAACAATAATTAAAATAATAAAAGGTTAAAAATGATGGTCAGTAGTAATGTCACTACAGTCTTACGTTTTTTACGAAGCGCTGGTTTTAAATGTGATAAGAAAACAAAAAATTCACTATTTGGAATTCGGGTAAAAGCGAAAGAACAAGAGGTGTTGTCATTCTTAGACGAATTGGATATAACTTATGAACGAGTATCAACTCAAGAATATCCAATCACTTGCGGAAAAGATTTAAGAGAGCACGTTTTCTTAGTAAACTATAATAGCTATCAAACTTTGATAGTTACTAATGGTGACAGTGCGGTTCGAAAGTCATTTTCACCAGTTTTATTAGGATTGGGTGGAAAAACTTACACAAATATTGATGAAATGAAAGATGACGTCATCACAGCACTGGCAAAGTCTGACCAACACGGAGATTTAATCAGTGGGTGCCAACATATTTTAGACAGTATTGATGGCACTAGCGCATTTAATATAACTCCTGCATTGAAAAGTAACAAAGGTGTAATCACTAGTGATTTTGGCGAGATTGCGTTGGCATATAATCGATTAAAAAATGCAGGTGGGAGTATTTTTTTCCCAGCCACTGGTAATTTTTTAAATGTTGACTTTTTTCACAATAATATCCCAATTAGTGCGAAAGGCGACGCTGGTGGCAGTCGTTACTCATTCTGTAAAAACCCATCTGTCCTTCCAGTAATTAACCAATTAGGTAATTCCAACATTGAAATGATGCTTAAAAAATGGTACGATCGTGATATGTTTGGTGCTTTTAATTATGCCTCGTATGAATGTCCAGAATTAGATTGGTGGAAAAACAAATTAGGCTCATTTGATAAACCGTCATTAATCAGCTATGTTTCATCAAATGATTGGAGGCAATATAACTCAGATGTAATATATTGTCAACCAAACATTACTGGAAAGCCGTTAGGTATAGCTACTGACAAGTTTAAAAATAATTATGAAAATGGATGCCACAAACCTTTATTGTTAAACTTGT
>JALOAT010000037.1 GCA_023228645.1 Gammaproteobacteria bacterium
TGGCACGGTCACGCCACCTTCGAGGTGGTGACGCCCAAGGGCGTGGTGCTGATGATCGATCCCTGGCTGGGCAACCCCAAGAATCCCGCCGCCGGCAAGGACCCCATCGCGCAGGTGAAGCGGCTCGACTACATCCTGCTCAGCCACGGGCACAGCGATCACATCGCCGACGCCGCGGCGCTTGCGAAAAAAACCGGCGCGCAACTGGTGGCCATTCCCGAGCTGGGCGCGCAGATGGTGAAGCTCAAGGGCTATCCGCAGAAGCAGTTCGGCATCGCCACCTCCATGAACATGGGCGGCGAGATCAGCATCGCCGAGGGTGAAGTGCGCGTGGCCATGACCGACGCGAAACACTCGGGCGGCATGGACAATCCCTTCGCGGCCGACGACCCGAAGGCCCCGGCGATGGTGTACGCGGGCAATCCGGTCGGCCTCGTGATTCGCGTGGCCGGCGGGCCGACCCTCTACCACACGGGCGACACCGATTACTTCGCCGACATGAGCTACATCGGCGAGCGCTACGCACCCGACCTCGCCCTGCTCTCCGCCGGCGATCACTTCACCATGGGGCCGGTGGTCGCCGCGCGCGCCGCCAAGGCCGTGCAGGCGCGCACCGCGGTGCCCATGCACTGGGGCACGTTTCCGGTGCTGGCGCAGGACATGGATGAATTCGTCGCCGAGGCCAAACGCCTCGACGTGACGACGCGTGTGATCCAGCCCGGCGAGACGCTGGTGTTCGAGGGCAAGACCCTCAAGCGCTGATCTCAGGCGGCGGGGCCGGTCAGCGGCCCCGCCGGCTCAGAACGGCCACCACCACGGGCCGTCCAGATCGTCACGGCAGGTCTTCAACTGCGCGGCATAGCGTTGCGCACGGGCCTGCACCTTCTTCGCCACACCCATCAGCCAGGGCTTTTGCAGATAAGTCTTGCGCTGAAATCCGCCGTGGCCTTCGTGATAAGCGAGATACTGCTGGCGCGCATCCCACTTCGACAGGCCGAGAGTGCGCTGGGACAGGTCCGCATACCAGCCGATGAATTCCACGGCGTCGGCGAAGTCGTCGCGATCCGCCGACCAGTTTCCGCTCTTGCGCTGGTACCACGCCCAGGTCTCGTCCTTCACCTGCGCATAGCCGTAGGCGGTCGAGGCGCGGCGCCAGGGGATGAACCCAAGCAGGTAGCGCCGCGGCGTCACCGCCTCCGCATCGAATTTGGATTCCTGGTGCACGATGGCGAGCTGCACGTGCTGCGGCACGCCGTAGCGTTCCTGGACCGTCTTGGTGGCGCGATACCAGCCGCGGTATTCCTCGAAGATGGCGCAGGAGTTGTCGATATTGCGCGGCGGCGCCGTGGTGCAGCCCGCGATGAGCAGTGCGGCAAAGGCGGTGAACAGCGGTCGCGGCATTTCCATTTATCGATGTGTTTGTTGTTCCTGGACCGGTGGATTGTGCCCTGTTCCCCCGCCCATGCGCCAACCCGCGCGGTGATTGCATGACGCGCACCGCAAGGATGCGTGCCGTGGATTTCCGCAAAACCGCCATGTCGCCAGGACCGGCAGCGCCTAGGCTGAAGGTGAGGCTGCTAAAGGCAAACTTGTTGAAAGACAAGGGCGCAAAGCCACCGGTCTAAGGGATGCGTCCTTCGGGACTAACTTCCTAAGATCGCGGGGCTGCCAGCCTCCTCCACTCTCCTTTTGGTACGGCCGCCCGCGAGGCGGCATTTTTTTGCCCGCATCGGCGCCGGTTCGGCTTACCTATACTGCCGGTAAGGTGCACATTCATGGCCAGGCACTGGTATTCGGAAGACAAGCAACTGACGCTGCGCATGCTGTTGGTGTTGTTCCTGCTCGCCGCCCTTTATCTCGGCTTCATCGCGGTGCTGTGGAGCAGCGGTGTGTCGCTGACCGGCGTGGTGCTGGTGGCGGCGCTGCTGCTCGGCGCGCAGTATTACTACTCCGACCGCATCGTGCTGTGGTCCATGGGCGCGCGGGAGGTGTCCCGTGCCGACGCGCCGGAACTGCATGACAGTGTGGAGCGATTGTGCGCCCTCGCCGACCTGCCCAAGCCGCGCGTCGCCCTGGTGCAGACGTCCATCCCCAATGCCTTCGCCACCGGACGCAGCCCCAAGGCGGCGGTGGTCGCCGTGACCACCGGCCTGTTGCAGCGCCTCGAACGTGATGAAGTGGAGGCCGTGCTCGCCCACGAGCTCAGTCACGTGCGTCATCGCGACGTGATGGTGATGACCCTCGCCAGCTTCTTCGCCACCCTGGCACAGCTGCTCATGCGCCGCATGATGTGGGCCGGCGCCTTCGGCGGGCGGCGCCAGAATGCCGCCGGCGTCATGCTGATCTATTTCGCCTCCCTGGTGGTGTGGCTGATCAGCTTCTTCCTCATCCGCGCCCTGTCCCGTTACCGTGAGCTGGCGGCGGATCGCGGCGCCGCGGTGATCACCGGCGCGCCCTCGCGCCTGTCCTCCGCCCTGGTCAAGATCAGCGGCAATCTGCAACGCATCCCCAGCCGCGACCTGCGCGAGGTGGAGGGCATGAATGCCTTCCTGATCTTTCCCGCGGCGACCGGTGACGTGCTGTCCGGCCTGTTCGCCACCCACCCTTCCCTGGACAAGCGGCTGGAGCAGCTGCGCCGTCTCGAACGCCAGATGGAAGGCCGATGAAGTGGCTCGATGCGCTGCTCGGGCGGTCGCGCCCAGCCCGCTCGAACCTCGAACCGCTGTTCGCCATGTCCAGCGCCTACGTCACGTTGTCCGTGCAACTCGGCCTGGCGCCCGCCGGCCGCGGCGGCGTGTGTCTGCGCCCGGTACAGTCCACCCGCTTTGCACAGGCGCGCGACGAACTGCGCGCCATCGTCGGTGGCGCGGGCACGCAGGTCGAGTTCGCCGAGGACCCGCTCGGCTTCTTGTGGGTGCTCATCACGAGTGCCAGCTTCGAGGAACTGGTCGCAGCCATGCACATGACCAGCCTCACCCTGCAGGAGCACGGCTTTGCCGAGCAGCTGCTGGCGGCGGTGTTTCCTTTCCAGCGCGACGGCGCGCCGGTGTACTTGATCTACAACTACAAACGCGGCCGTTTCTATCCCATGGCGCCGGACAAGGGCGACCATGAACGTGACAACGCCGAGGAACTGCGCCTTGGTTCGCTGCTTGAGCGGGAGTTGCCGATGGAACCGGATCAGGCGCGCTGGTTTCCCCTCTGGGGCATGCCCCTGTAAGGCCACTCAGCCCGGCACCACGCCCTCGTCCGTGAACAGCGCGCGCAGGTCATCCTGGCCCATGGACGGGCTCGGCAGCACCACGTCGGAGACCGCCAGCTCGCTGTCGCCAAGCGGTTCACCATTGGTGCGCACCAGTTCGAGCATCTGCGCGAACAGCGCGTCGAAGGAGCCGGCGCCGCTGCCTGCGACCACCGCAACGAGCATGTCGTCGATCTCATTCAGGCGATCGACGAAACGGCTGTCGAGCCGGTATTGGCCTTCGTCCAGGATCCGCACGATCATGGCTTTCTCCTCGCTCAGGGCCGCGCTTCGGGTGCATGGACCTGCTGCTTGAGTGCCGCCAGTTCCGCCTCGACGTTTTGCGTGGCGGTCATCTGGGCCAGTTCGCGGTCGAGCCGGTCGGCGGCCGGCGAGCCCAGTTCCTCCAAGGTACCGGCCTCGACCAGTTCATCGATGGCCGAGGCGCGGGCACGCATGTCCTGCGTCTTGTGCTCGGCACGCTCGATAGCGAGGCCCACGGAGGCCATTTCCTCCGACAGGCCGGTGGCCGCCTCGCCGATGCGCACCTGGGCTTCGGCGGCGGAATACTGCGCCTTGGTGAGTTCCTTGCGGCTGCGGAACGCCTCCACCTTGGCAGTCAGCTTCGCCTCGGCCGCCTGCAGTTTCTGCTGCTCCGTCTCCAGGTCGCCAATCTGGGCTTCGAGACCTTCCAACTGCTGTGTGGCCGCCTGTTTGCGCTGGATGGCGAGACGGGCGAGGTCCTCGCGCCCTGCACCAAGGGCATCGCGCGACTGCTGTTCCAGCTTGCCCAGGTTGGCGCGCAATTTCCCGGCCTGGAGTTCCAGGCGGCGCCGCGAGGTGACCACCTCGACGATGCCGCGTTTCACGTCGTTCAACAACTCGCGCTGCTTTTCATAGGAGTAATCCAGCAGCGCGGCCGGGTCCTCGGATTGCGCCAGGATCTGGTTCATCCTGGCCTTGATGACCGTCGCCAACCTCGACAGCATGCCCATGATCGCCTCCTCCCGTAGGGGCATCATTGAATTCAGAATAGGCCAAGGGGTGCTGCCGGGCCGTGCGTTTGGCTTGCTAGGCTTTCTGCAATGAGACCCGAGGAGACAACCCATGGCTGATCCCAAACCACCCCCGGAAGAACCCGGCCGCGCCGGCAAACAGCAGGCCGAACAGCTGCCGCCCTTGAGGGCGAAGACGTCGCGCATGAACGACGACGTGCCCGACTGGAGCGATCCAGTATGCAGCTGTGAGGCGGAACCGTACTGGCTGGAGGTCTCGGACGAGATCGAGGAGAAACAGCAGGCCGGTGAAGAGACCCGCACGCCCTGAGGGGGCAGTATGGGCAAGCTGGAAGCTCATCGCTGGCTGCCATGCTCCTTGAGCATGGTTCCGCGCGCGGCCTTGGGCCGGTAGAATCGCGCACCGCCCCCGTGCAGGGCTTTGCAGGATTTCTTGATGGCTTCCAGTCTGTTCGTACTGCTCGACGACATCGCCTCCGTGCTGGACGATGTCGCGGTGCTCACCAAGGTCGCCGGCAAGAAGACGGCGGGGGTGTTGGGCGACGACCTGGCGCTGAACGCCCAGCAGGTCAGCGACGTTCACGCCGACCGCGAATTGCCGGTGGTCTGGGCAGTGGCCAAGGGGTCGCTGCTCAACAAGGCGATCCTGGTGCCCGTGGCGCTCGCCATCAGCGCCTTCGCCTCCTGGCTCATCACGCCGCTGCTCATGCTGGGCGGCGCCTTTCTCTGTTTCGAAGGATTCGAGAAACTCGTGCACCGCTACTTCCACGGGGCGGAGGCGGCGGCGCACCACGCCCGGCACGTGCAGGCCCTCACAGACGCCACCGTGGATCTGCTGGCGCTCGAGCGCGACAAGATCCGCGGCGCCGTGCGCACCGACTTCGTGCTGTCCGCCGAGATCATCGCCATCACCCTCGGGGTGGTGGCGGACGCATCCTTTCTCACCCAACTCGCCGTGCTGTCCGGTGTGGCGCTGGCGGTCACTGTCGGTGTGTACGGGCTGGTGGCGGGTATCGTCAAGCTTGATGACGCTGGGCTCTATCTGGTCCGGCGCGAAGGCAAACTGGCGCGGCGCGTCGGCGCAGCCATCCTGCGGGCGGCGCCCCGGCTCATGAAGCTTCTCAACATCGTCGGCACCACCGCCATGTTCCTGGTAGGCGGCGGTATCGTGCTGCACGGCATCCCCGGCACGCAGCACCTCATGACGACCCTGAGCAGTGCTGCGGCCATGTTGCCGGGGCTGGCCCCGCTCGTGCCCACACTGGTGAACGGCCTTGGCGGCGTGCTCGTCGGGGCGCTGGTCCTCAGCTTGGTGAAAGGCGCCCAACTGCTGCGCCCCGGACTCTCCACACAGGGTTCGTGAAAATCCCCGGCGCAAACGCGCCGGGGAAGCCCCGCATGTCAGCGCCCCGTATCGGGGAACACGATCTCCACACGGCGGTTGAGCTGACGGCCGCCCGCGTTCTGGTTGCTCGCAATGGGCCGGCTCTCTCCATAGCCGCGGGTCACGATGCGCTCGGGCTCGATGCCGCGCGCCACGATGAGCTCCTTCACCGCCTCGGCGCGGCGGCTGGACAGGTCCTGGTTGTAACCCGCGTCACCCACCGAATCCGTGTGCCCCTCGACGATGATGTGCTGATCTTCGTTCCGGGTCAGGAAGCCCGCCACCCGATCCACGGTCGGTGTCGCGCCTGGAGCGATGTTGGCGCTGTCGGTCTGGAAGAACACATCATCGAGCTTCAGAAGCATGCCGCGGTCGGTACGTTGTGCCTCCAGTGCCGCCAGCTCCGCCTCCAACTCGCGGGTGCGTTGCCGTTGCTCCTTGAGCTCTGACTCCCGTGCGCCCAGCGCCAGCTGATCGCGCTCCTCACCCAGCGCCTGGATGTCCTTCTCCACGGCGCCGCGCTCGGCCGAAACACGTGCGACGTCCAGGTGCCGTTTGGTCAGATAGACGTAGTGATCGCGGGCGTCCCCATCATCGTCGGCCACCGCACGCTCGGCCCGCTCGAGGGTCTGCTCGGCATCGAGTACCGCGTCCGGCGCATGGGCCTGCACGTCCGCATTGTTCTTGAGCGCCTGCAGATCTCCGCGCAGCCTGCTCAGCTCGGAGTCATCTTCCGGCGAGGCGGCACAGCCGGCCAACATCCCGACCGTGATGGTCAACGCCATCCACAACGATGCAGCTTTCACTGGGCACCTCCCGTCGTCCCGTTGCCGTCACGCAGCGACTCGATGGAACGGTTCATCTCCTCCTGCAGCACCTCGGCCTTGGCGAGCCGCGCCTTGGCTTCCGCCAACCGGGCGTCCAGGGTGACCTGTTCGGCAAGTCGTTTGGCCCTGAGCCGATCGGCATCTTCGTCCGAGTTGCCGAGGGTACGCGCCTCGGCCAGCTTGCGTTCGGCCGTGGCCATTTCGAATGAGGCGAATTCATAGCCGTTGGCTTGGCGCGCCCGCTCCATGGCCTCGGTCGCCGCGTTCAATTCGTCGGTCGGCTTCGCCACCTCGTTTCCGGCGCACGCCACGAGAGAAGCCAGCGTGGCGGCCGCAATCAGCAGTTTTCCGCTGCCCATGATCCGTTTCTCCGCAAAGAGCCATTCGTTCAATAAACGATTAGCAGGCTGCGCGAAAACAGACGGCCACGCCGCCCCGGCGCGTAACCGGGGCGGGATAGCTTTGTGCTCGCGAGCAGAGGTTTCCCGCGCCGGCGGGTGGAATCAGCGGCTTCGCAGCAGTTCCTCCTCGACCACCAGCCATCCAGGATCCGCGTAGATGGCGAAGCGTGCCTGATCGCCACTGGCCTGAATCAGCATCACCTCCACCGGCTTGGCGAACAATTCACCCACCGGTGTGGTGGGGTCGATGTCGGGCGACGGCTGGATGCTGATCATCTGGCCGATCCCACGTCGCATGAGTAGCACGTCGAACTCCTTTTTCAACGTCGATTCCTATTCACCACGCCGAGCCACCACCGAACGCCTGATGCTGGCCAGCAGCATCTCGCCAACCCGGCGACTGTCCTGCTCGCCGAGCAGATCCGCAATGCCCACGCCCAGAGCCCGCGCGAGCCGCTCGAGGATGTCCAGACTGATGTTCCGCTGTGCGCGTTCAATGCCGCCCAGGTAAGAGCGGTCCAGGCCGGCCGCTTCGGCCAGCCGCTCCTGGGACCAACCCCGCAGCGTTCTCAACAGGCGCACGTTCTGTGCAAGGCGCGTCCTTGATGAAGTCTCAACCATGGCGCATTAAGACCCGGCGGCGTTTTGCTGTCCACGGACGACCGTCGCCCGTATGCGGACGAAAGGCCGCAGATCAGGCCGCGGCCCGCGCACAGGCAGGCGACGCGCCCGGCACCCGGGTTCATGGTTGACGAAGCCTGTATATCCGTACACTATTCGACCGCCACGACCGGAAGCACCGCCAATGAGTCAATCAGCGCGCCAGACACTTGCCCGGAACATACGGCTCTGCCGTCTGTTGCGAGGTCTCTCGCAGGAACAGCTGGCGGGCCGGGCCGGGCTCGACCGCAGCTATGTGGGCGCCATCGAACGGGCCGAGCGCAACCCTGGCATCGACACCATCGCGAAGCTCGCCGACGCCCTCGAACTCAGCATCACCGAGTTGCTCGGGGAGCTGGATCTACGAGAACAGGTGGAGAGCTGGTGTGCTGTACCGGGCCGTCTGTCGGGGGGCAAGATTTGTGAACCCGGCGCCGCGTACGCTTGCCGGGCAGGGTGGAGCCGACCGTGCTCGACCCGGTGGTGGGTCAGCGATGAAAACGTACGGCGACACGAAGACCGCCGAGCGGCGATTCACCGAGCGTGATGGCGGCACGGTGCAACTCGGCGATACGCTGCACGATGGACAGGCCAAGTCCGCAGCCCGGTTGCCCGTGCCCGAGGCCGCGATAGAAACGATCGAACACGCGGTCGAGCTCGGTATTCGGGATACCCGGTCCGGAGTCGTCGATCTCCAGACACACCTCGTGGTCGTAATCGCGCACCCGCACCACGATGCGTCCACCCTGCGGCGTGTAACGCACGGCGTTGTCGACGAGGTTGCGCATCAGGATGGCGATAAGGTCCGCACGCCCCTGCATCTCGCCCACCTCCGCCTCGGTCAGGTCCAGTTCAATGGACTTGCTCAAGGCCTCGGGCGCCAGTTGCGCGAGCACGTCGCCACTCACCCGATTGAGATCGATGCGCGCGCGGCTGGCATCCACCTGGGCCGGATCGAGGCGTGCAAGAGTCATCAATTGCTCGACCAGGTGCGTAGCGCGGTCCACGCCCTCGGTGATATGGCCGAGCGCCCGCGCGCGGGTCTCGGCGTCAGCCGCCCGCGCGGCGACCTGTGCCTGCACCTTGAGGCTCGCGAGCGGCGTGCGCAACTCGTGCGAGGCATCCGCGGCGAAGCGTCGCTCCCGTTCCAGCGTACCGCTCAAGCGCTCCAGAAATCGATTGAGCGCCTCCACCAGCGGCAAGACCTCGCGCGGTGCGCACTCCACGGATACAGGCGCCAGGGACTCGGGTGCCCGGTAGCTCACCTGGCGTGCCAGTTGGCTCAATGGCGCCAGGCCGCGGCCGACCGAAAACCAGGCGAGCAGCGCGATGATGGGGAAGGCAAACAGCGCCGGGATGGCGGTCGCCAGGGCCACTTCACGGACGATCTTGCTGCGGATGCCGTAGTGCTCGGCGACTTCGACGGCGAAACCGTTGTCGCTGTGCCGGGTGTAGACGCGCCAGAGTCCGCGCTCGTCTTCCCGTTCGCTGAACCCCGCCGTTTCCCGCGGCGGGGCCAGCGGCGCGTCGGTGGAATGCAGCAGGATGCGCCCGGCCACCCAGACCCGGAAGCCCAGCCGCGGCGCGTATTCGTCGCCGCTTTGACGGCGCACGAGTTCCTGCACCTCGAAGGGCAATAGGGTGGGCGCCCCCACGTGGTGCGACGTTGCCAGCTGTTCGCTGTATTCGTGGCTGGCGAACATCAGCAGCTCATCCGCGGATTGCACCAGGTGAGCGTCATAGATTTCCTCCACCTCGTGCGACGTCTGCACGTAGGTGGAAGCGATGATCACGGCCCAGGCGACAAACATCAGGCCGAGGAACAGCAGCAACAGCCGGGAGCGGATGGAGATCATTCGCTGTCGCGCACCGCCATGTAGCCCACGCCGCGCACCGTGCGGATCACCGCGCTGCCGAGCTTGCGGCGCAGCCGGTGGATGTAGACCTCTAGCGTGTTGCTTTCGGTTTCCATGTTCCAGCCGTACAGCGCCTCCTCGAGGCGGCGCCGCGTCAGCACCTCACCTGCATGCTCCAGAAGCATGTGCAGCAGGGCGAATTCACGGCTGGAGGTCTCGACCGCTTGACCGCCGACGGTGAGGGTGTGCGCCGCCGGGTCGAGGGCAATGTCGCCGAGCCGGATGAGCGGCGCGGCGCGTCCGGCATTACGCCGCGACAGTACGCGCAGCCGGGCTGCCAATTCGTCCAGGTCGAAGGGCTTGGTGAGATAGTCGTCCGCGCCGCTGTCGAGGCCGCGCACGCGGTCCTCGACGGCATCGCGCGCGGTGAGGACCAGTACCGGCAGCGTCAGGCCCTTGGCACGCAATCGCGTCAGGAGTTCGAGACCCGGCAGTCTGGGCAGGCCGAGATCGAGCACCATCAGATCGAAGTGCTCCGATTGCAGCGCCGACCAGGCGGACTCGCCGTCGGTGAGCCAGTCGACCGCATACCCTTCGTGGCGCAGCCCGGCGCTGACGCCATCGCCGAGCAAGGTATCGTCTTCGACCAGCAACAAACGCATGCGGCTTTCCTCTCGACGGCTCACCAGCTCTTAGCGCCGATTTTGTCCCTCGCCGTGCGTAGCGCCTTTTCGATTTCGGCACGGCGACCGCGGTCGGCCAAGTCCCGGCCCGGGCGCTGGGGCGCCTGCAAGGCGCGCTCGAGCACGGCAACGGCCCTGGCGTAATCGCCCTGTGCGATCACCGTAGAAAAAGTTCGGATCGATGCCGTCCGGATTCATGGTGAGCGCCTTCTCGAGGTACTCGCGCGCCTTGTCGTCGTCACCGAAGCCGAGTGGCCAGCCCGGCACCTGATAGTAGAGACTGCCGAGTGAAGTGTACACGGACCCGTTCAGCGCCGACGGGTCGATCTGCTCGGCCCGAAGCAGTTGATCGCGGGCCTGCTTGGCCAGCTTGAGAGCGCCGAGCCCGCCCTTGGCGCCCGCCCAGCTCGCCAGCACGATGCCCTCCCAAACGAGCGGCTCGGCCCGTTCGGGCCAGATCTCACGCAGCCGCTGCACCTGTTCGGCGAGCCCGGCCAGGGCTTATTCCTTGGCCTCGCCCGCGGTGGCGAAATTGGCCACGTCCCAGGCGCCGGCCAGGCGACTGATTTCCGCATCCAGGGCATCGGCCTGTGCCACGCCCACCGCCACCATCAACATGATTCCGACGCAATAACGCAGCATGTCTCGTCTCCTTCGATTTTCACGGGCGCGCGAAACGCGCCATGGTTCGGGCCTGCTCGCGCAGGGCGCGGTCCACCACACGGGGAAACAGCGCGTTGATTCGTACGAACAAGGCCTCGGGCCAGCCGAAGTAGGCCTCGTCCTTGTCCTTTTCGAGGGCCCGCACCAGGGCGTGCGCCACCACCGCGGGCTCGTCCATGTTCATGCCGGTCGCCGCGCCCATGCGGATCACCGCGTCGGAATTGATGGCGGCGCGCGTCGCGCGCGGCGCTATGTAGGTCACCCCCACGCCGCTGTCGGCCAGCTCGCGGCGCAGCGCCTCCGAAAAGCCGCGCAGAGCGAACTTGCTGGCGGAATAGGCAGCGAAGTAGGGAAAGGCGATGGAGCCGAAGATGGACCCCACGTTGACGACGCGTCCGCGCGCATCGCGCAGCACGGGCAACAGGGCCTGGATCAGCAGCATCGGGCCGAGGGTGTTGGTGCGGAAGATGCGTTCCACGCGCCCGGGTCGTGGATGTCGAACGGCACGAAGTCGAGCACGCCGGCGGCGTTGATGAGCAGTTCGAGCCCACCCAGTTCGTTGAGGGCACCGGACACCAGTGACCGCCGTCCCTGTTCGGTGGCGATGTCACCGGTAGCCACCGCGGCCCCTTCACCCAGTTCCGTCGCAAGCACGGCCAGACTTTCGCGACGACGACCCGCCAGACACAGGCGCGCACCGCGCGCAGCCAGGGCGCGCGCGGTGGCCTCGCCGATGCCGCCGCTGGCGCCCAGTAACAGAATGCGTGCACCGTTCAGTGCCGGTGCCGACATTTTTTACGCCCGCGCAGCGCCTGCACGTGCTGGCCGATGCCGGTGTACAGGGCGTCATCGAGCCCAACCGTTCGACCGCGACGCCCAGGTGGCGTCCGAGTACCTGCTCTACGGGACCATCGAGGTACTGTTCGAGAAACAGCGCTTCGCGCGCGGCAGGCCGCACGCCCATGACACCGAGCACATGGCCGTCGTTGGCCTCCACGGCGATGAGCGTCGGCAGGAAGTGCCGGATGTCCGCGCCATAGGCTTGGGCATAGCGCTCGTGAATGTGCTGTTCGAGACGCGCCCGCTACGGATTTTCGCGTTCGACGAAGCGCAATCGTGCCTCGCCAGGAAACGGTACGGCCACCATGGTGGTTCCCTCCTCGGGATGATGGCTGTCACGCTACATCCCGCCTCCTTAACGAATGCTGAACCAAACATCAGCCGAGAAAATCACTCGCACGATGATTAATATGCAGCTTAGCCACCGTCACGTGCGGCGCCAGTGGGTCCCGGTTTTCTTAAGGTTTGCTGAACGCGAGTCTGTGCGTTCCAACACCAAGCAAGCGCCATTCGCCTGATGCGCGCCGGTGCGGTGGCAAGGAAAAGCGGCGGAAGGCATGTACGGAACTGCCGGAGCAAAACGCGAGGCCCACGAACTCGCGTGACGTTTCCTTCGGATAGGCGATTCGCGCAGTGACCGGAGGATGGCATACGGCGAGTAAGGGTCAGCGCCGCCGGTTCTGTGACCGGCTTGACACTCGTTGCACAAGCACGATCAAATCAGGCGCACCGATGCGCCACGGCCGCGGCGCTGGTATGCTCCCCGTCCTGTGTTTGTTTGGCGTTAGGAAACCCAATGCACCGAGCACGGATACTGGTGGTGGACGACACGCGTCTGGTCAGGATGTTTGTCCGCCAGGCCTTTTCGGGTTTGCCCGAAGTGACCATCCATGAGGCGGAAGACGGCGACAAGGCGCAGGCGCTGCTGCTCGAATCGGAATTCGATCTGGTGCTGTGTGACTGGGACATGCCAAAGCTCAGCGGGCATGAACTGCTGGCCTGGATTAGGGCCCACGAACGGGCCGCCATCCGCCAGCTGCCGTTCGTCATGGTCACCGGCAATTCGGAAAAGGAGCGCGTGCTTCAGGCGGCGCGGACCGGGGTCAACGGCTACATCGTCAAGCCGTTCTCGGCCCAGCAACTGGTGCGTCAAGTCGAGAACGCCCTCGCGAGACATCCGGGCGCCGCCAGACCCGACGAGAAGGCGCAGGAACACACGCCGAGCGTCCGGCTGCAGTTCGACAGCCGCACGACGTCGTTGATCCTGAACGAGCTCACGCACGAGCGGGTGAGCGGTCTCATCCCGGCCCGCGGCGCGGTACCCGCCGTACTGACGACCGTGATACTCGACATCGGTTTCGCCGATCAGCACCTCGCACTCGCAGCCTGTGTCCGCCGCATCGAGGCCACGGATGAAACCGACCAACCGGAAGTGCTGCACATCGGACTTCGGGTAGAACCCCTCACCGCCGAGCAGCGCGGCATCCTGGAGAGGCTCGCGGCGATACTTGCACCCGCCTGAGTGCCGCGCACTTTGGAGTGACGCCAAACACCGCCCCCTTCTCTTTGTTCGCCCCTGAGCAAATCCCCTTGCATGTGCATCAAGACCTTCCACGGCTGAAATCAGCTCACACTGGAGCGGCCTTACCCAGCCTGAATAAAAGGTACGGTGCCGGATACGGTAGCGTCAAACCATTGACGCCCATCGTCTGCCATGGTCGCGGAATTCAAGCACTTGCGCCTTGCAAACCTGGCCCGCTGCTTGCTCAGAGATACATGCCACCCGATAGAGACATCCGCCCTGCGGCCGCCGGCACGCGGGCGAAGGAGGCCCCATGTGGACCATCTATGACATTCACCGCGATCTCTACTGGAACGCCCAATCCCGCCGCTGGTGTGCCCGCGAGGAGGCCAGCCTCTACTCCCTGGCGGAGCGCGACCGTGTGCCGCTGCGTTCGCTGGAGCATCAATGGCGTTATGTGATGCCGGGAGGCCGCCTCGTGTCGCGCGGCGACACCGCGCCATGAGTTGCCGAGGTGATCCCATCACCCGCGCATGCGCTTATGCACAACCGCATGCGTGTGCGCAAGATCTCTGCTGTTTTTCTTTCCCTGCCCCCGCCGTTCCTGCACAACATTCGTAAGTCAATGATTACAAAGGCGCCTTCGCGATGCGTTCAAAACTTGGCCAAGCCAATGCAAAGCGCCGGGCCACGAGGCTTGGCGCGACTTGCTCCCAGACATTCCACAGAGTTATGCACAGGAATTGTGGAAAACCCCGACGAGGGCAGAAGCGGGCGCTGCGGGCTGTTCCTATCCGCCGGGCAAAGGGTATGCGGCCGAACCTAGCTAGCTGTTCCGAACCCTGAAGCACATGTCATCTCGCAAAGACGCCAAGATCGCAAAGGAAAGGTCGAGAGAAAGTACTGGAACCCTGCTTCTATTCCAGCCCTTGGCGTTCTTCGCGTCTTGGTGAGAATCAATCCAGGCGTCGGTTGGGTGGCTCCTGGCGTGTGAGCGGGCAGTTACCAACCTAGCGGCGGTTGCACACACCGCCGCGGACTACCCGGCGCGGCCTGCGCAAGACACCGAACGTTTCACCGCCTTGGAACGTAACATGTTGTTTTCAAAGCGCATCGTCACAAACGCTCAAAATCTCGCCGATCTGATACGCGCTATGTGACCGTGTGGCCTCGCGGCGCTTGTGCCCAGAGCATCCACAGCTTTATCCACAGGAAATGTGGACAATCGACGGCGCCGCTTTGCGGAGCACGTCGGTACGGACCGAATTGCGTGTAGGCCTGCACGCCGGTAAATTCCGGCTGACCTCACAAGGAGTACGGGTCATGAAAAAAGTGCTTGCGATCATCTGTGCCTTCGTCGGCTTCCCTGACGCCGTCTCCGCGGCCGGCATCTCCTACACCCATTTGGGGGTCGATCTGCTCGCGATCACCTACGACGAGCCCGTGCGCGTAGCAGGTTACAAAGTGGAAGGTCTGGTCGGCGCCAACATCGAAGGTTCCTGGGGCTTTCACGACAACCTGTTCGTACGCTTTTCCTCCTATGCGGCCGGCAACGAATCCGAGGACGGCTACCTGGAGGTGACGGAATCGGGAGCTTCGCTGGCCCTGGGCGCCAATGTCTCGCCCATGGAATCGCTGAGCCTCTACGCATTCTATGGCCCCGCCACGGGTGAGGTCGAGGTGTGCGCCCCGTTCTGTGCCACCGCCGACTACGACGGCAGTGCTTTCCAGTTTGGCGCGCGCTTCAAGCCTGTGCAGCTTTTTGAGATTGCGCTGGCGCGCACCTCGCTCGATTACGACGAAGCGGGCATCGACACGGCGAAGGCCACGCAGCTCGCGGCGACCTTGTACTTCACCCGCAACCACAGTGCGCGGCTGGCCGTCTCCAGTTCGGACGAGGACGTCACCGCCACCACACTCGGGTACAAGTATTACTGGTAGTACACCACGGGCGTTCGCTCGAACAACGCCGATGTGCTCGTGCCACCTCGATGGCGCACTATCGGTAATCGCCCGGTAGCCGGCGCCCGGCCGCATGCGACACCATGCGGCCATCGGCGACGGAGTCGCCTCGGACTGGACCCTGCATGAGGAGTACCGCCTCCCCCCTGCCCATCCTCTTCGCGCTGGCCGTGTCGGGCTGCGCCTCGCTGCCGGCTGCCAATCATGAGGTGGCGCGCGCAGCGGAAACGGGTGTGCACCCGGCCACCCGACCTGCCGCCGCGCCCCCCGTCCCCGTGCGCGCAACATCACCGAAGCGCGCAGCGGCACGGCCTGTGAAGATGAGTACAACGCGGCACCCGATTCCGCCGACACCCGCCGCCCCGCGACGCACGGAACGCACCCGGGCCGCACCCCCCGCCGCCGTAGCTCAAGCCACTACGCCGCGCCCGCACACGGACGGGACCACCATGGCCGGTGTGTACATCTATCGCCATGAGACCTTCGGCGCCGCCGTCAGCATGGCTGTGGAAATGGACGGAAATCCGCTCGGCAGCACAGGGGCAAAGACCTTCCTGTACGTAGCGGCGGCGCCCGGTAGACACGTAATCACCACCCGGGCCGAAAACGCCGACCACCTTGAGATCGACGTGGTCGCAGGGGAACGTTACTACGTGTGGCAGGCCGTCGAGATCGGAGAACGTTACGCGCGCACACGGCTGCAGCGGGTCGACGAGCCCACCGGACGGGCCGCCGTTGCCGACTGCCTGCCCGCGGCCGGCGCGCAGCTGATTGCCCTGGACTGAGCACAGCGCCCGGCCCGTACCGATGCTGCCTCGCGAGGGTCAAGCCATTGTCCGTACAAAATGCGGCAACTGGTCGAACTCATCGATGTGACGAAAAATGCCTGGTCACCCGGTGCGGGGAGGGGTTACTCGTTATGGACGGGCGATGTGTGCCAGGAGGTTGCACGTCCCGCCGAATTCGGCGGCCGAATGTCACACCGCCAAGCTAATGCGACCAGCACAGACAAAAGCAAAGCGGACCTGCGGCTCAAAAGATCAGGCTAATCAACCCAATCACCACCGCCAGGCCGATGAGGAAGATGATCAACGCCCCCCAACCCAATGCTGAAAATCATCGCGCGTCCCCTTTGAAACGTCCCGATTCGAGCCCGCTTGAAGCACGCCTGTTCACAAATCCTAGTCACGACCGCAGGTGTTCACCAGCGCCCCTTAGTCCCTCCAAAACCTGCATCGAAACCAACGCGCCTGTTCGAGCGTCATGATCACCGCCCCCGGGTAGGAGAAAATTGCCGGAACGATGTGCATTTTGCTCTTGACGGTGGCAAAATTCGCGGTCTTGCATTATCCTCCCGCGGCCCCGTCCGAGAGGCAAGACCGTAACCGTACACCCCCGCAATTTGTGCCCGCCTCCAATGGCCCGGCACGATGAATAATCGATCCCGGAGAATCAGTGACCGAAACCGATCTGGAACTACAGCTCAGAGTCTGGAAAGACCTGGCTATCAGCAAACAGATATTGATGCGTGCAGCGACCGACGCCCTGAAGCTCGCCCCCGACTGCAGCGCGGACGAGTTGCAAGCCGCCATGGAAGCCGCTCTCGCCCGCGCCGCACAGGCGGACATCGCAGTGCGCAAGGCCGAGGAGCAGTCCAAGGCAGCCATCGCAGCGGCCGACAAGAAGCTGGACGACGCCCAAAGAGCACTGTCGGCTGCGCAGTCTGCCAATGCCCAGGCGCTGGCCGAGCAGCAGAAGCTGGAACAGCAGATTCAGGACATCCGCAACAGCAATGCCCAGGCTACGGCAGACCTCAAGGCCCGGCTGGCCGAGAAGGAGCGCGAAATAAAGAGCATTCACGCCACCTTGTCGGATACCCCGCAAAACGTCGCGAAGAAGCTGAAGGCGCTGCAAAAGCAGAAGAAGGACGAGGCCGACGCGCGCAAGCAGGCGGAAGAACAGGCCGCCACGCTACGCAAGGAAAAGAAGGCCCTCGACGACCGCCTCACTGCCATGCAGGCGGCCCAGGACAAGGCGACCGAGCTGGTCACGCACTATCGCGAACTGCACACCCAGTGCGAGACGCTGCACACGCAGCTCAGCGCGCTCGCGAAAGACGCGGCAGAAGTGCCTGCGGTGCCCGCACTGGACACTGTGCTTCTCGAAGCCCTCGAAAAGGCCGCGGCCCCCGCCGAGAAGAAATCCGCCACCAAGGGCAAACGCTAGGCGACTCGATATCCGCTCCAAACTCGCGACGAGGCGATCCGAGGTCGCGAGGTGCTTACGCCTCCTCCCCCCGGAAGCTGGCGCTTGCCTATCGCGCGTTGACGCGAAGCCGGATCCCGCAGGACTACCGCCTGGCTCAGGCGGTAGTCCTTGGGTAGAGCGTGCGCACGCAAGTACAGGTGTGTGGCGCCAAGCGGCGTTGCAGCCCCTCCTGCCCCTCTGGGCTTGTCCCCTGCGTCTGTGACCGCGAATGATGCTTTGGCGTCTTGATGCGGCTCATCTCTCTCCCAATCCCGCTTCCGGAGGAGAAGAGAGCCTTCCAAGCGCTCGATCCATCCCTTCACTCTACGAGAGGGGCTCAGCCCTTGGCCGCTCGTATCCGCTGAATTCGACTCCCCCCGAGTGCCTGGCGCTCAGTGTGCGAGGTAACCGCCGTCCGCCGGGTAATAGGCGCCGGTCACGAAAGACGCCTTGTCGGAACTCAGCCACGCCACCAGCTCCGCCACTTCGTCGGGTTCGCCCAGACGGCCGATGGGGTGCTGGTCCAGCAGGAACTTGTAGGTCGGCTGGTCCTGCTCCAGCGCCTGGATCATGGGCGTGCGGATGAAGGCCGGCCCTACCGCATTCACACGGATGCCGCGCGCGCTGTATTCAATACCCGCGGTCTTGGTCATGCCTACCACGCCGTGCTTTGCCGCCACATAGGCCACGGAATTGGCAAAGCCCACCTGGCCCAGGATGGAGGCCATGTTGACGATGGCGCCGCCGCCGGTCTTCGCCATGGCCGCGATCTGATATTTCATGCAGTAAAAAACCCCGGAGAGATTCACGTCGATGACCTGGCGCCAGGCATCGATGCTGTAATCGCCCGCCGGCGCCTGCTCGCCACCGACGCCCGCGTTGTTGCAGGCCACGTCCAGGCGCCCGTAGGTATCTACCGCCCTGTTCACCAGCGCCTCGCAAGAGGCCGGATCGGTCACGTTGGTCTGCACGAAGATCGCCTCGCCACCCGCGTCGCGGACCATGCGGGTCGTTTCTTCGCCGCCGTCCACGTTGAAGTCCGAGACCACCACACGCGCACCCTCGCGCGCATAAAGCAACGCAATGGACCTACCGATGCCGGAGGCCGCGCCGGTCACTACCGCCGCCTTGCCGCTCAGAAGAGCCATGGGATTCTCCTGTTCTGTTCGCCGATGACCTAAGCATCGCCCACTACGCCGGGGCTGCAAAATGCCAAGACGCAGAACGGCCAAGAATCGGAGATTTCAGTAGAGGCTGCGTTGTCGTACGCAGGCTCCGGGTGCACCCCTGCTTCACGATAGCGGAAGCTCAACGCCACATGAATCAAGCCGGAGCTGCCGACGTCGTACGTTGCCCGGGCCTTATGCCTTCCGATATTCTGCGGCGCGCAAGGAGCGCCTCGATAAGCCAATCAAGCGATGTACTTACCTCGAAGATCCCTACCCCTTTTTCTGTGCTCGGTTGTCCTCGCAGGTCCGCCGACGAGCACGGTAGCCGAACAAATTGCCACCACGGGCATTTCTTCCTCGACCCACCCGCGGTCACGCAAGCCGTTCCGCTGCAGGGAGGCCTGCTGATCTTGCCTGGCTATGCCGAAGTCGGCTTTGCGCCCGGCAGCTTCGCCGCACTCAGTCCGTGAAGGTCTCGGGCACACGCACGCCCGAGACCGCCCGCGATTGGGAAGCCACCGCGCTCCTTCCCACCTGCGAAGGCTGTGAGGTGAACCTGTTCGCCCAGTTCTTCGAAGACGGCGGCGAGGAGGTCCTCGACAGCTTTGAACTGGTCGACGCGAGCTACTCGGCCAAGTCCCAAACCCTTACTGCCACCCTGTCCGCCGATCTGTTCACCCATCGTCGCACCAACGATGCGACTTTCGAGGCCATTGTGCTGCTGGGCGTGCGCCAACGGGGCGAGGTGCGGTAACTTCGCTCACGGCACCCGACGCCCTATTTCACTGCAGCGTCAATAGTCCGTGTATCCCTTCTCGCCCGGGGTGTAGAAGGTGCTCGGGTCCGGATCGGTCAGCGGCATACCGTCACGCAGCTTGCGCACCAGGTCGGGATTGGAAATGAAAGGACGCCCGAAGGCCACCAGATCGCCGCGCTTCGCATCGAGATCCACGTTCGCACGCGCGAGGTCGTAGCCACCTGACAGGATGTATTTGCCATTGAACCCGGCACGGATCCTTTCCTTCAGCGCCGCAGGGACTTCAGGCGCGCCCATCGAGCTGTGATCGACCACGTGGATATATACCAGGCCGATGCCGTTCAGTTCAGCAATCAGGCGCTCGTACAGGGCATCCATCTCCGCATCCGGCGCCATGCAGTTGAAAACGCCATAGGGCGAGATACGCATGCCGACACGCTCAGAACCGATGGCCGCAGCACACGCCCGCGCGACTTCTACGGCAAAACGAATACGATTCTCGATGGTACCGCCCCAACGGTCGGCACGGTGATTCGACGCCGTATTGAGAAACTGGTCGATGAGGTAACCGTTTGCCCCATGCACCTCGATGCCGTCGAACCCCGCATCGATTGCATTCCTGGCCGCCGCAGCATACTCGGCGATGGTTGCCATGATGTCGGACTCGCTCATGGCGATTGGTGACGGATACGGTTGCTGGCCACGGCTGTCCGTCCAGATCTCCCCTTGCGCAGCGATTTCGGACGGCGCAAGTACCTGTGCACCCGCCGGCAAATTCAAGGGATGACAAATGCGCCCTGTATGCATCAGTTGGACGAATATGTTGCCGCCGGCCTGGTGCACGGCATACGTCACCTTACGCCATCCTTGCACCTGCGCCTCCGAAAACATTCCCGGAATACGCGCATAACCGAGCCCACCGGGCGACGGCGCAACCCCCTCGGTAATGATGAGCCCCGCCTCGCCGCGCATGGCGTAGTACTTGGCCATCATGTCGTTCGGCACATTGTCGACGGCTCGCGAGCGCGTCATCGGTGCCATCACAACCCGGTTCTTCAGGTGCAGGCCTCCAAGCTCTACCGGTGTGAACAACGTGTCGCTCATCTTCATCCCCTTTGCTTGCTATGCGAGTGTGTTCGGCCCACCGCTCAAGAGACCCTTGTTTCAGCGGCTTCCTGGATAATTCCGTAGACTGCGCGCGATCCCTGCATGATTCTCCCTTGTTTGACTCTACCCCACGCCAGTGATCGAAAACCCGGCCGTGGTTTCGAGCCATTGTTGAACTGCACCGGCAATATCTGGGACATCTTCCCAGTCTGCCCGGACAACGCACCTAAAACGAAGACGTGCCGCGTTTTCCGCGAAAGCAGGAATGGAACCCGGCAGGTCCCTGTCTTCGGGCCGGAACGGATGTGAAACTGTTCTCACAATGGGCCTGCGCCCCCCTTTTGAGGGATCTGCCTGTTGCCGAGACTGATTATGCAAGAATCTAATGCTTGAGTCTTCGTTACGGCGTTACTATCGAACCGATGCCTCCAGTGAAGTCGTACTCCACAACACGCACGGAGCCAAGACCATGAAAACTATCGCACGCGCCATCACATTCGGATGGCTAATCGCCGTTCCTTCCCTCAGCCTTTTCGCGGCTGACCTGCCTGCACGCGGACCCATCCCGTTCGCGGCCTACGACACGAACAAGGACGGCACCATCAGCCCGGAAGAGTTCTACGCTGCTCGCGGCGAACGCATGGGCCAGCGCGCCCAGGCGGGCATGCCCATGCGGGGAGCCGCCAGCGCACCCAGCTTCGAAGAGTTCGATACCGATCATGACGGCCGGCTCACCGAGTCCGAATTACGGCTTGGTCAGACGCAGCGGATGCAGCAGGGTCCCAATGGCGGCGGGCAGGGAATGGGACGCGGCATGGGACCCGGACGAGGCCAGGGCCAGGGACAAGGTGCCGCGCCGCGAAATCTCCCCTCTTTCGCCGACTACGACCTGAACGCCGATGGCCGGCTCACACAAGAGGAGTTCGAGACCGCGCGGGGAGAGCGCATTCAGGAACGTGCGCAGCAGGGCGGCCTGATGCGCAACCTTCCCAATGCCCCTGCATTTGCGGATCTCGATACGGACGGCGACGGGACGATCAGCGCCGACGAGTTTGCCGCCCATCAGGCGCAGCGACGCGGGCGCCCGTAGGCGGCGCTACTAATCACGGTTGGAGTAGATGGGTGTGCCTGCGCGCGCGCACACACATCGCCTCCATTCGGAACGCGTGCTTGTCGCCTCGGCTTCACAGTGTGTGACCTTCACGCCCATGCTTTGCGGCCGACGCCTTCGTGTTCGGGTAATCGACGACTCTTCCTCGAAGACACTTCCCTACATTGAAAAAGGTTGTGTCGCCCATCTTTCTCCAAGAAGACTTCTGCAACGGTTTTAGAAATCATTCACTTTCTGCGGACGTGCGGCGGTGACTCGGATAATTCCTATGCCATTGGAACCTGTCCAACGCCTCAACACCGGCGCGTCCCGAGCGCCCCATCCGCATTCGATGCAACAAATCATCCGTCCGCTCAATGGCCTAGGATGGCATTCGTATACCCGCCGTTTTCCCATTCAACATCGGCCGGACAGCACGAGACGGTTGTCTACACCCGCCACAGGCCGTGGCGCCGGAATTTTCCGAGAAGTGAAATCCGAGTTTTCCTAAAGACGCGCCTCGGTTCATGGGCGCATGCTATCTCCGTCCGGGCCAGTCTTCTTCCGGCAATGCTGTTGACCAGATCCGCCGTCACATTTTATGGCCACCTCCTCTCGGCCAGACTGATGCGGCGGCGGCTGTAGGTACAACATTTAAGGTACGTTTGGCGACTGACGAAAATCCCCATTTCCGAGCCGTACGGCTCCGGCCGCTAAGTCGTTCTCCTCAGCCAACCCGTGCTTTGCACGGGTTTTTTTTTCGCGTTATGGGTCCGGATTGCGGCCGCTCACTACAACCGGTGCATCGAATACCATCGCAGCCCCTGCTGTGACGCGCGTGGTACGGACGGGAAATGACTGCGAGAACGTGGGACATCAACGTATGCAAACTGCACTGGCTCATCGCCACGACGGTAACGTTCCAACAGTTCACGAGCATCTGGATGTCGGACCCGGGGACCCAATACCTGTTCCCATTTCACCGCCTGGTGGGTGCCATCGCCGCTGGGGTGCTCGTGCTGTTCTGGATCTACAGTCACGCCTATGGACAGTTTGCGATGCTGTTCCCCTGGGGCAAGGCCGCACGGCGCGAAGTGGTGCGCGACGCGAAACATCTCTTCCGTGGAAGACTGCCGGCGAGCGGCCCGGGCATCGGCCTTTCCGGATTCATCCATGGCCTTGGCGTGATTGCGCTTACGGGATGCGCACTGACCGGCGCAATCATGTTTGCCATGATCCCTCCCGGTCACGCGGGCCCACCTGATGATCCGATGGCATTTACGCGTTACACCTTGCAGCACAAGTTCTTCGGTGAAGTGCTGTGGTGGTACTGGTGGGGCCATGTGGCATTGGCCCTGCTCCATCAAGTGACGGGGGACAATGTGTTCGGTGCCATTTTTCGCGTCAAAAAGCATTGAGCATGGCGTCAGAGAGATATTTCGACCAAGGTCATAACCGCCGAAACGACGCCGCCTTCCTACGCGATGACACGCTGGCACTCCCGCAGGCAGCCGACAGGCAGGGTCACCACCGCGCATGTACCGCCGCCATCACGCGGGTGCAGCGCCACCTGCCAGCCGTTCGCCAGCGCAAGCTGCTGGGCGATGGCGAGACCAAGCCCGCTGCCACCGGTGCGGTGATTGCGCGACCGTTCCAGCCGGTAGAACGGGCGAAACACCCGCTCGCGTTGATCCTCAGGGATACCTGGCCCCCGGTCCAGAATACGGATGTCGATGGCCGTTCCACTGTGCACAAGTTCAAGGTCCACGGGTTCCGGTTCGCTATAACGCACGGCATTTTCGATCAGGTTGCACAGCACCCGACGCAACGGCATCGCCGCGAGTTCGGCAGGCAGTGACGGGACGGGGCCGAGCCGGACTACGGCGCCGCTTCGCCGCGCATCGTCGACGAGCCCTTGCAGCAGTTCACAAAGATCCACCTCTTCACTCACGCCTCCGGTGATTCCTCGGCTCACGTCGAGAAACAGTCCGAGCAGTTGCTCCATACCTTCGAGGTCCCGTTCGATGCCGGCGATGAGTTCAGGTGCGGCACTGCGCGGGATCATTTCGAGCGCCAGCGCCACACGGGCCAGGGGCGTGCGCAAGTCATGGGAAACGCCCGCCAACAGGGTGGTGCGGTTGGCGAGCAACTCCTGAACCTGGCGACTCATGTGATTGAGGCTGCGCGCCAACTCGGCCAGCTCTTCCGGTCCTTCCTCCGGCACCGGCTTTGGCCAAGGTCCGCGCCCCATGCGCCGTACGGCATTTGAAAGCCGTTCAAGCGGATGCGTAAGTCGGTGCACCAGGACGATAACCATGGCGACCGTCACAATCAGCCCCACCGCCAATTCCAGCACCAACGCCTCGGGTGGGCGCACCGCCACCCGCGAACGCGGAAAGCCCACGCGCACAGTGGCGGTATCAAGGGGAATGTCCGCCCAATACCAGGTCTCGCCACTGGGGTCTACCGAGACCCAGAGCTCGCCTTCGCCATGTAACTGACGGGATAAGGCGGCAGACAGAAACTGGATGTAAGGCAGGGCAACCGTTGGCCGGCTCACCTGCAGGTCCGCCGGCGCCACATGCAAGTCCCGCTCGTGGAGCATCTGTGCAACGGCATGCTTGTCTGCCGCCTGCTCCCAAATCTGCGCGGCATCAATCATGACCGAGACCAGATCGTCCGTGGCACGCTTGCCGAGGGGAAACAACAGGAAGATCGCAAACACCGCCAGGGTAAAGATCTGGAACAACGCGGACACCACCGCAACGGTGAGGAACATCCGCCCAAACAGCGTGCGCGGCCGCAGCTTAGTCATGACCCGAAGGTGAAAAGAGATAACCGGCGCCCCAGACCGTGCGGATGTAGCAAGGCGACTCGGGATCGTCTTCAAGCTTGCGTCGCAGGCGCGTGACGCGCACATCGACACTGCGATCGAACGGGCCGCGTTCGTAGCCCTTGATGAGCTCCACCAGTGTGTCGCGGCTCAACACCCGGTTGGGATGTTCGGCAAAGGCGCGCAACAGCGCGAACTCCCCGGCCGTCAGAGCAACCTCCTCACCGTCGCGCAACAGGCGATGACTCTCCAGGTGCAGCCGAAACGGACCGAAGCTCTGCACGGCCTCGGCTTCCTGTGTGCCGGCGCGCCGCAATACGGCGCGTACACGCGCCAGTAACTCCCGCGGATTGAATGGTTTGGGAAGGTAATCGTCCGCGCCCAGTTCGAGGCCGAGGATGCGATCCACTTCGTCGCCGCGCGCCGAACACATGATGATGGGGAGCTTGCCCTGTTGCCGCAGGCGCCGGGCAATGGTCAGGCCGTCGTCACCGGGCAACATCAAATCGAGGATCACCAGATCCGCTCGCCCCTGATGAAGGTAAGCGTCCATGGCGCGCCCATCGGGGACCGTCGCCACCTGATAACCGTTCTCCGTCAAGTAACGCTGCATCAGTGCCGCGAGCGGCCCATCGTCATCAACGACAAGAATGCTCTCTTTCGGTTCGTGCATCGCGTCCCTCCGGTGGCACTGAAACAACTGTGAAACAACTTGTAGCAATGGCTAACAATCGGGTAACCGCCAGGAAACCCTTGAGGAGCAGGATTGAAATCGAGCATACACAAGGAGATCCCACATGAAACTATCCACTACGGTCACCACCCTGCTGGCAGTCGTTACGCTGGGGACGGCCTCATTGGCGTTTGCCCAGGCCGGCGCCGACATGAACGAACAAATGGCGCTCATGCAAAAACAGGTAGCGCTGATGAAGCCCGAACTTCAGCAAAAAGTGAAAGCCCTCTCCCCAGAGACCAAGAAGCTGTTGCTGCAACTCCTTGCCCAGCACACCCGCTACAGCGATCGCGTCACCTTTCGTCAGGTGATGCATGAAGTGCTGGCCGATTATCAGAGCATGGTGGCCGGTATCGTCACCGAAAACCCGGAGCAGGCCGCGGAAGCGGCGCGACGTCTGGCCAATCACCGCATGCCCCGGGGCGGACTGCTGCCCTATCTCAAGCCGGAACATATCAACGACGCCGCCCTGTCGGCGCTGCTGCCGTTCAATGAAACCGTGGAGGGCAACACGCTGAAGCTCGCCGAGGCGGCGGAACGGGGCGATATGGCCCTGGCAACGAATTACCTCACCACCATCACCACCGGCTGTGTCGGCTGTCACCAGATGTTCCGCGGCACGCCGGGCCTGAGCGATCGACTCCGCTAATCCTGCGGACCACAAAAGGGGGGAGCCATGACCATGATCAAGACCAAGACCGTAACCAACACGTTGGCGTTCACGGGCATCGTGCTCATGGGCGTCGGTTCAACGGCCTACGCCACCAACGGCGATCAGATGTTGGGGGTGACGGCCACACAGTGGGGAATGGCGGGCGCCATCGTCGCCGCCCCGCAGGATGCGGGCACCGTGCTTACCAACCCGGCGGGCCTGGCCGGCCTCGACATCGAAGAGGTACGGTTCGACACCGGCTTCGGATTCCTCAATCCGAACCGTGAGGCGAACGGCAACGAGAGCGACTCCAAACTCTATCTGATCCCCTCGGGCGCCGTGGCGGTGCGCGTCAGTGATCGGGTGGTGTTTGGCATGGGCATGGCCGGGCTCTCGGGCATGGGCGTGGATTTCGACGACACGACGCCCATGCCCGGCAATCAGGCCGTGGTTACCAACAAGCAGTTCCTCAAGATCGCCCCCGGGTTGTCCTATCGGGTTTCCGACCGTCTGGCTGTCGGCGCCGCACTCAACATCGATTACCAGAGCCTGGCCATGTATACGCCGCAGTTCCAGCTGCCGCAGAACCAGGTCTACGGGTATGGCGCCGGGTTCGGCCTGACGTATGCGCTCAGTGACCAACTGACGTTGGGGGCCTCCTACATCACCCGGCAGCAGATGGATGCCTTCAAGTGGAACACCCTGAGCGGACGCTTTGAAATGACCATGGATGCGCCGGCGCAGGCGGCGGTCGGTGCCGCATGGAGACCTGGAGATGACTGGCTGGTGGAATTCGACGTCAAGCACATTGCGTTCAGCGATGTCCTCGATGAGGTGACGCTCCACACCCCGACGGGCAGCCAGCCCCTCACCTTCGGTTGGAGCGATCAGACGGTATTTGCATTGGGCGTCCAGCGCCGCCTCAGTCCCCGGGCCACCGTGCGGGCGGGCCTCAACTATGGTGAGTCGCCCATCGGTTCGGAGGACGTGACCTCCAACATCGGCTCACTGGCGGTCACGGAATGGCATGGCTCGCTCGGCTTCACGCGCGCCTTCACGGATCGTCTCTCGGGCTCGTTCTCCTATGCCCACGCCTTTGAGAACGAAGTGCGATCAAATACCAGCCCGGCGACCATCCAGCTCGACCAGAACATCATCAACCTGCAACTCAGCTACAAGAACTAGGAGATAACCATGAACGTCATTCAAATCGTTCACTTCACCGCCGGGACCGTGGTACTCCTGAGCATCGCCCTGGGCGTCGCAGTGCATCCCTATTGGCTGGCACTGGGCGCAATGGTGGGCGCCAATCTGGCGCAAAGCGCCTTCACCTCGTTCTGTCCGTTGGCGTCGGTGCTCAAGCGTTTCGGGGTCCCGGAATAACGCAGCGGGGAGTGCGGGGACCGTATGGCTAGTCAATGGACGCCATTGCACAGGTATGCCGCCCCTGGCACTCCCGCCCAATCTTTGTGCATTCGCTCGTGACAGCGCCGCTGCCATGACGTGCTCCTGCCCGGCAGGTCTACCCGGAGGATGACCGGCTCGATCCCGGTCACCCTCCTAATGGATTCCAGCTTGCTCAATGTTCGTCATGCCCCTTGCCCTGACGAGCGTACTTATCTTTGTGCTTGTTGCGGTAGTCCCGGTTCGCATAAGGCCAAGCCTCTGCCGATTCGGGCCAGACGTGCTGAACTCCACGGTCTGTCACCCGAAGGGAGCCAGGAAGGTGAAGCACATCGGGCTCGCCCTCATTGCGCAAACGCGTAACCACGGGCCTCCCGGAGGTGCCGTAGATGTGGGCCTCGTTTGCGACCTGCAACTTCAGTGCGTCATAAGAACCCGTGGCGATCTGCCCCAGGTCCGCATTCAACCGTGCGATCAATCCGCGCAAGTCGGTCAGCGGCACGAGCACACCATCTGCATCTTCGAACAAAACACGCTCCCGATGCTGATCGTCCATTCCAATGAGCTTGTGAGCACGCACAAGCACCACCGAAGGGGCCCCGTCGTCCCAGCGCTCGTGCTTGCGATGCTCGGACGCGATACTTGCAGACGTCGCCATGATTGCGACGGCCGTAACGAACACCTTCAGAAATTTTGCTCTCATAACATGTCGCTCCCGTGGGGTGTTTTTTGTCCACGGAGACAGAGTGCACCGGCAAGATTAACCTGGACTGAAAACGACCGCTGACGCCGGCCTTCGGTGAGATACGAAAGCTGGACAAGCAGATGAGGCGCGCTCGCCGTAGCGATTTCGCCTTTCACGCACTCTCGGAATACCCCCCAAAACCGGCGATCATGCACGTCGATAATGAGGAATGGGGCAACGGGACCACGCAGTTCTTCATGCGGCCTCGCATTCAAAGTGCTGACGTATAGCGGATTACGTGATCCGGCTGCCGAGCGGTGCCTGAAGTGCGGCCATTGGGCGATGACTTGTGGCACAATCTTTTTACCAGGCATCGAAATTCACGCCATGCCCAACGACGCACACGCGGCACTCGATCGGCTGATGGTTGCCCTGCTGGAAGGTGATCCAGAGGCGGCACTTGCGGAGACCAGCCAGCTGCTGGCGGCGGGGGTCAGCCGTGAGCACATCGTGGTAGCGGGGCTTGAGACCGCCATGACCCGGCTCGACGAGAAATGCACCGTCGAAGGCTTTAACCTCCTGGAGATCATGCTCGTGGGCCGTGCGGTGTCCAAGGTGGTGGGGGTGCTGTACCCCGAAGGCGTGAGCCGCGGCGAAGGGCGTGCAACCTTTGTCATCGCCACGCCCGAGGGTGACATTCACGATCTCGGCAAGAACATCGTCAAGACGGTGTTGATCGGCAAGGGCTTTCGCGTGGTGGACCTGGGCCAGGACTGTCCCATTCCTCACCTGATCGAGGCGGTGGAACGCGAGGGGGCGGTTGCCGCCTTGGTCAGCGGACTGATTTCATCGGTGGTTCCCCAGGTGCGCAAGATCAAACCGGCCCTCGCTGCGCGGGGACTGGGGCACGTGAAAGTGGTCGCCGGCGGTGCGGCGCTCAAGCAGGCCAGCGCCGAGAGCCTGGATGTGGACTACGTGGCCGAAACCGCCTTCGACGGTGCCCATTATCTCGAGCAAATGGTGCAGGAGCTACCGTGAACGGGCGGGAACGCATCCTGGCAACGGTGGGCTTCAGACCGGCCGATCGCGTGCCTTGCATTCCCCTCGTGTTCGGACACGCTGCGGTGTCGGCGGGCGTTCCGCTGTCCGATTACCTGCGCGACGGGGATTGTCTTGCACGGTGCCAACTCGCCGCCCAGGACCGTTACGGATACGACGCGGTGTATGCCTTCATGGACACCTTCGTGGAAACCGAGGCGATAGGTTCCACGTTGCACTACAGTCCCAATCTCTATCCTCACGTGGTGCAGTATGCGCTGCACTCGGGCGAGATTCCGTCCCGCCTGAAGCTGCCCGATCCCACGCGAGACGGGCGCATGCCTGAGGTGCTGAAGGCCACCGCGGCGTTGCATCGTGCCGTCGGTGATCGCCTGCTGCTGGTGGGCGCCGTGACCGGTCCCATGAGCCAGGCCACCACCTACATGGCGCTGGAAGAGGCGCTGTATTTTCTTGTGGACGCCCCTGAGGCGTTCTTGCAGATACTCGACTATGCCACCGAAGTGACCATCGCCTTTGGTCTGGCGCAGATCCGCGCCGGTGCGCAGGCGGTGGCCTTGATCGATCCTTCATCCTCCCCGGCGGTCATTCCACCGGCACTGTTCCACGCACAGGTGCTGCCGCGGCAGAAAAAAATCATGGCCGCCTTCCGTGACGCCGGGGCGCTGGCGTGGCTCGACATCGCCGGCCCCATCTCACCGCTGCTGGCGGCGCTTCCCGGCATGGGCCCCGATATCGTCACCCTCGATTACGAGGTGTCGCTCACCGAGGGAAAACGGCATCTCCCGCACACCTGCCTTGCCGGCAACATCCGCTCACTGGATTTCGTACTGGCCACACCCGGACAGATGTTCGACGAGGTCTGTGCGGCGCGGGCCGAGGTGGGTACGCGCGGCGGCCTGCTGCTTTCCTCCGGCTCGGAAGTGCCGCTGGAGGCGAACCCGGACAATCTTCACGCCATGCTGGCCGCCTGTGCGGCGGACGCGCCGTGCCGGAACTGACCATCCTGCTCGACCACCAGACCCACAGGCTGGTCTTCACGCCCGGCCGTTCCGTGCGCGACGTCCTGGAACCCACACCGTATCGCGTCCGCTCCGGTTGTCACGGCAACGGTGCCTGTGGCCTATGCCGCATCCGCATATTGGCAGGTGATGCGGGGCCGGTGACCACGAGCGAACAGCTTCACCTGCATGAAGATCTGTTGGCGCAAGGCGTACGCCTGGCCTGTCAGGTCCGGCCCCACGAGGCGCTCTCCGTGGAAGTGCTGAACCCGGCACCGCCCTCGGACTGGCGCGCCACACCGGAGGGCTTCTGGCAGCGCGGCGAAGCCCGTGAGCACGACGTCATGCCGGACGTCGTCGACGTTCCGCGGCCGTGCGGCGTCGCCGTGGACATCGGCACCACCAATCTCAGCCTCTCCGTCTTTGAACTGGAATGCGGTCGCTGGTTGGCGGACCGCTGGGGCCGCAATCCGCAAGCGGCGCACGGCAGCGACTTCATCAGTCGCCTGGCGGCAGCAGCACACTCGCGCGAGATCGCGGCGCAGATGAGCGCGCAGGTGGTGGATGCGCTCGCCGAGGCCCTGCAAGACATCGCGGTCCACGACGGCTTCGACCTGCGGCGCATCGTGCGTGTGGTCCTGGTGGGTAACACGGCCATGCTGGCGTTGCTCACGGGCAAGCATTTGGCGAGATTGCTCTGTCCCGAGTATTGGAGCCTGCCGCTGGAATGCCGCCCGGACGACGTGGCGCCCTGGATTGCGCGCTGGCAGATCCACCCCCATGCGCAGGTGGAGGTGGTTCAGCCGCTGGCCGGATTCGTCGGTTCCGATCTGTTGGCCGGGCTGGTGGCGGTCCGGCTCGACGACGGCGACACGCCCGCCCTGTTCATCGATGCAGGCACCAATTCGGAAGTCGCCCTGTGGGACGGTGAACGCCTGTACGTCACCGCCACAGCCGGCGGACCCGCCTTCGAGACCGTCGGGCTCGGCGTGCCGGCGGAACCCGGGGCCATTTACCGGGTCACCTGTAATGGGCAATTGGAGTTCCATACCCTGGAAAGCGATCAGGCAAACGGGCTGTGCGGCTCCGGGCTGGTGGATCTCATGGCGCGATTGCGTGAAAAGGGCATATTGAACGAACGGGGAAACCTCGTCGGCGGCGAGTTCCGTTTTTCCGCCGGCAAGCGTGACATGGTGCTGACCAAGCGCGACGTGGACGCCTTCCAGCGCGCCAAGGCTGCCATCGGCGCGGCAGTGTCTGCGCTTTGCAGAACGGCGGACTTGCACGTCGATGAACTCCAGCGCATCTGGATCGCCGGCGCCTTCGGTCGCTACCTGGACATCACCAGTGCCCAGGCGGTGGGACTCGTACCCAAGGTGAGCCGCGAACGCATCATGCTGGCCGGAAACACGGCCCTGAGCGGCTGCGCCGACCTGCTGCTGTCGACCGCGGCCCGGCAGCGCCTGTCCCGTTTGCGCGACCGTGCGGGCAGCGTGCTCAACCTGGCCCACGACGCGGATTTCGCGCGCACCTTCATGGAACATCTGTATCTGAGGCCATTCACGACACCATGACGTCCCAACTCGCCGAACAGCGACTCGATGCCGTCATCAAGACGGCTCAATACCTGGCGGCACTCGATCCGCATCAGGACATCTGGGCCGAGTTCGGCAAGATCGGGCTGCACTTCCTGCAATCGGATCTGGGCGTGTTTGCCGCCCCCCGGCGGAACGGCCGACTGGTGTTCCACCACTGCGTGGGCGTCAGGAATTGCACGCAATTGCACACCGCGGTATCGGACGTGATCCACCAGGTCCTGGAAAACGGCTTCCTCGCCACCGAGACACTGCACCTGGATACCACCTACGCCGTGGTGTTCCTGCCGCTCAATGTGGAAGGCCGCACGGTCTGCGTCATGGGCCTGGGCAAGCGCGGCGTTGCAACGCTCGACCGCGATCTGTTGAACCTCTACCTGGCCGTGGCCGGGCTGTTCGGCTCCACGCTCGCCCGGCTCACCTCGCAGCACCGTTTCTTCGTCATGGCGGACAACGTGCCGGAGATGCTGTTCCAACTGGTGCGCTACCCGGACGGCAGTCTTGAGTTCGGCTATGTCAGTGGCGGTTCCCGGACGGCATTGGGGCTTTCACCTCCGGACCTGTTGGGCGATCCCGAACGTTTTCTTTCGCGCCTGCTTTCCGAGGAACGTGCCGAATTCGAGAACGCGGTAGCCACGGCCGGGGGCCGGCTCAACCGGGTCTTTCGCAGCATGGATACCGACGGCAGGTTGCGTTACCTGCTGTGCAACGCCATGCCCACTTGGCAGGAAGACGGCAGCATCGTCTGGGACGGCGCCTTGCAAGACATCACGGAACAGCACGAAATGGAGGAAGAGCGCAAACGCTACCTGCTGCGGCTGGAACGAAGCATGGAAGCGACCATAGAAGCGATTGCCTCCACCATCGAGAAGCGCGACCCGTATACGGCCGGACACCAGCGGCGCGTAGCCGACTTGACCCGGCAGTTGGGCGAGGAAATGGAGCTTCCGGCCGACGAGATCCACGGCATTGCCCTGGCTGCCAGCATTCACGACATCGGCAAGATCCACATTCCCGCGGAGATCCTCTCCTTTCCCGGCGAGCTTGGCCCCATCGAGTACGAGTTGGTGAAGACCCACGCGCGCATCGGCTACGACATTCTCAAGATCACAGACTTCCCCTGGCCCGTCGCCGAGATGGTGTTGCAGCACCATGAGCGCATGGACGGCTCCGGCTACCCCAATCAACTCAGAGGCGACCAGCTGCTGCTCGGGGCCCGCATCATCGCGGTAGCGGATGTGGTGGAGTCCATCGCCTCCTTCCGCCCTTACCGCCCCGCCCTCACCATCGAAGATGCCCTGGACGAGATCAAGACCCATCGCGGCACGCTCTACGACCCGGCCGTGGTCGACGCCTGTCTGCGACTGTTCACGAAAAAGAACTACCGCATCGCCGTACGCTGATAGCTGGAAGTATCAAGGTCCGGGTAATCGCGTTTTCTCAGGCCGAACGAAATGAGCGCGGTCATTTGCCTAAGCCTTTAGCCCGGCGATGCGGCTGGCCCACCCGCGTCTGGCCGAGGCGCGGCGGCAACCCGCTCACCTGCATCCGTTCCCGCGAGCGAATACGCCGCCGACGCGAGATCGCCGTTGATGCGCCTGAGATCGCGGATGACGTCGATATAGACGGCGCTGTTTCTCATCGACTCCGCCGCGCCTTCGCGCAGGCGCTCGAAGTGCGCCTGCACCGCTGCGCGCTCCAGGGCGCGTACTGCACGCTTTTCAGCCAGCAACCTGTGCGCCAGCAACGGGTCGCGAGACAACAGCACGTTGAGTGAGAGCTGAAGGTTTTCTGCCACGCGTGCATGAATCTCCTTGACCCCTGCCAACTCGTGGGATGAAAAGCGGTAGCCGTGGTACACCTTCTTTGCGGCAATCTCCATCAAGTTCTTTTCGATGATGTCACCCACGTGCTCCAGATTTACGGTGAAGCGAATGATCTCCATGCAGCGCTGGCTCTCCTCGAGGCTCATGTGCGTGCGGGAGAGTTGAATGAGGTAGGACTTGATGGCTTCGTGCAGGCGGTCCACCTGATCGTCGTCCGCGCCCACCTGGGTCAGCAGTTCGGTATTGTCGTGTTCCAGCACTTCGATGGAGCGTTGCAGCATGTGGTCGACCAGTTCGCCGAGGCGCAGGCATTCCCGCGCGGCACAGGTCAGGGCTTCCGACGGCGTATCCAGCGCCGCCGGATCCAGGTGCTGGGGTATCGCGGGGTCCGGCGTGGCGGGCGCGTCCGGAAGCAGGCGCGCGGTCGCGCGTGCCACCTGTTCCGTAAAGGGCAGGAACAGTGCCGCCAACGCCAGATTAAAAATCAGGTGGGCATGCACCGCCGCACGCCCGGGCGAGGCACCCAACATCGACAGCCACTCCGTCATGCCGGGCAACAGCGGCAGCACCACGAGAGCGGCCAGCCCGCGCATCAGAAGGTTGCCGAGCGGCACACGCCGTGCGGCCGCCACGGCACCGGCCTGCAACGTGTAGGGCGCTATCGCGCCGCCCACGTTCACACCCAGAATCAACGTATAGGCGAGCGCCAGCGGCAGCGCACCCGACCCCGCCAGGGCAGCCACCAGCAACACCATCGCCAAGCTCGAATGGGCTAGCCAGGTCAGCAACGCCGCAAACAACAGCGCGATGATCGGGTCACCCCCAAGCGCCGCGAGCAATATCCCAAAACCCTCGGCGTCACGCAGCGGCGCGGAGGCAGCGGTGATGGAACTGAGCGCGAGCAGCATCAACCCTATGCCGATCACGATACGACTGATGTTGCGCGCCCGGTCCGCGCGCGACTTCAGGAAGGTGAACACACCGGCTGCAATCGCGAGCGGTGCCAACCAACGCAAGTCCAGGGCGAACACCTGGGCGACCAGTGCTGAACCCACGTCCGCACCCAGCATCACCGAAAGCGCGACACCACCGGTCAGCATCCCGTGCGCAACCAAGGGCGAGACGATCAATGCCGTCGCCGCACTGCTTTGCAACACCGCCGTTACACCCAGCCCGGTACCGGCGGCCACGAAGCGATTTCCCGTGCACGCGGCGAGCGCGTGACGTAACTGCGCGCCGAAGGCGCGCATCATGCCGGTGCGCACCATCCGCACACCCCACACCAGTAGCGCAACGCCACCAATGAAGTTCAGCAAAAGCTCCGTACCGGTCATGATCGACCCTTGTGTCGTGACATTGCCAACATGGCTCACCTTCCGTCTGCGCTGCGGCCGCTCGCACCCGTGAGCGGCACTGCACCTGAAGGGCTGGGCCCGGATCCGCGCCTTGACGGGTCCGTCGTTCACAGGTGGGCACAGCTTCCATCACCCGTTCCCGACGAGTACCCGGCTCGGATCGATCGGAACCGACAGGCATTCCGCAGCGGGCATGCCCTGCTCTACCTTGCAGGGGTTGCACAACGAAAAGTAGCTTGAAAACGAACGAATTTCGGTTGCAGAAGACCGGGATGCGCACAACCGCGCATCCCGCAACTAGCGGGTTGGCGGGCGAGGACGAAGGTTGAAAAGTTGACGCTTGGCCATGGAATCGCGAATCCGGTGCGGCGACCGGCACCACTTCGGTGCCGTTGCTCAGATTGAGACATACCCCACAGGAAAAAGCAAACCACGCCAGCGGCTGTATAGCTGCACCCGTATTAGCCGGCTTGCGTTTTACTCGTTTCCAGGTATGGTTGAGCCGTGTCAGCTCATCATGAACCCGAATACCATGTTGCAGCTTCTAGTCACTCGTAGCTCGGGCAGCTCCCTCACCTTCCAGGCTTAAGCCGGGGGCATGCCGTTGCCCCCGGCCTGATCACTCTACGGATCGCGTTCTCCTGGCCGTGCATTTCCAAGCGACATTCGCGCGCCTCGAACAACGCGCCTTAATAAGGCTGTCCGTGCGCGGCGATGATCCCGCGCTTTCGGTGAACCATCGAATCAGGAGTGCACAGCATGAGCAAGGAACAGACGAAGAAGGTGGCCCAAAAATCCCTTAAAGAGAAACGGCGGGAAAAGAAGGAAAAGCGCAAAAAGGCCGAATGAGATCACGTGGGCACATCGCCCCGTGGTTCGGAGACGAGTGCACGGTCGAGTCTTTCCTCGTGCGCAGTCGTGAGGAAAGACTCCACCTCTTTCGTGGTGGTTCGCAGAGGCGGATTGGGCTCCCGTCCACGGTACTCCCACGGGCGCACTGGCCGGTGCGTGGTTGGCGGAAGCTCACCTGGCAGGCGTACCGGACTTTCGGATCTCATATAGCAGCTCGGCAAATCCCTCACCGACTCTGAACCGAGACGAGCCTGAGTGGAGGTGAGGTGATGCGCCTGGGCAGAAAGGGTTTGCCTGCACACAAGGTGACCGAGCTCACTTGCACGATGATTTCGTCCAGAAGGCCCGCATCGTAGAACTTTCCCGCGAGCTCACCACCGCCCACCAGCCAAAGATTCTTCTCCTTGGCCACGGGCCTTATCTGCTCATGGATCGGCCGGACGTCGCCTCTTACGAAGCGGATGTCCGCGCCCGGTATTCGGGGCAGGTCACGGCTTGAGAACACCCACGCTGGCTGGACATACGGCCACGCATCCGGTATAGCCGAGCCCAACCGGATGACATGTTGCAACATCCACGCATACGTCGCCGATCCCATGACCAGCGCACCTACACCCTGAATGAACTGCGGATAACTTGTCTCGCTCACATCGTCGAGAGCAAGCAGCCAATCGAGGGAGTCGTCCTCAGTGGCTATAAATCCATCGAGACTCGCCGCTGCGTAGTACAGCGTCCGCATAACGCCCCTCCCTGGGTTTCAATGGAGCCGGACTCGATGAAAGCCGGGCCTGTCTACGCGGCGAGCTTCAGAAGCATTGGTTTTGGAACACGGGACTTTTTTATGGCCCTTTCGACGAGAAATAGACCGACCACCTTTTTCGCCTCAGGTCGGAGTAAACCCGGGAGCAGGGTTTTACTCTGGTCCCACAATTGCTCAGTCGTGCCGCACATAACCCCCGTGCACGCCTCGCTTGCTGAGAACCACCTGCCATAGCTGGATGTCTCTCGCCCGGAACGCGCCTGCACAGGAGAGCAGATAATAGCGCCACATGCGGTGAAATCGCTCACCGTAAGCGGCAAGACTCGGCCGGGCCGCGTCGAAGTTTCGATACCACGCCATCAAGGTTTTGTCGTAATCTGCCCCGAAGTTATGGACGTCTTCAATAACGAACAATGCGTCCACGGCATCACCAATCTGGCCAAGGGAAGGCAAATCTCCATTGGGAAAGATGTACTTGTCTATCCAGGGATCGGGGGTACTTTTACGGTTGTTCTTGCCGATGGTGTGCAGCAAAAAGAGGCCGTCGTCTTTCAATGACCGCCGGACAACTTCCATGTACTCGCGATGATTTTTCCGCCCCACGTGTTCGAACATGCCAATGCTCACGACGCGGTCGAACTGTTCGCTCATGCTACGGTAATCCTGTAGTCGGAACTCTATCGGCAGACCGGCACAGAGTCGTTGGCCATACTCTGCCTGTGCCCTGGAAATGGTGACACCCACGCACTCCACGCCATAGCGTTCTGCGGCGAATTTCATGAAGCTTCCCCAGCCGCAACCGATGTCGAGCACCCGCATGCCTTTCCTGAGCCCCAGCTTTCTGCACACCAACTCCAGTTTGTGCTCCTGGGCCTGCTCAAGCGTCGTTGCGTTTTTCCAGTAACCGCAGGTGTACGTCATTCGATCATCGAGCATGGCTCGATAGAAGTCGTTGCCGAGGTCATAGTGAGCCTCCCCAACCTGCCAGGCGCGCCTCACCGTCTGGAGATTGAGGATGTGTGCACGCAGCGCGTGGAGCGCCAGTCGAATCGGCGCGATCTGGCGATCGAGTTGAGCGCGCAAAACACGAAAGAAGAAGGAGTCAAGACTCTCGACATCCCACAGGCCGTCAATGTAGGCCTCACCCAGTCCAAGGCTGCCGCGCGAGAAGACCTGGCGGGGAAAGACGGGTGAATGTATCTGGATATCCCACGGGCGACTGCCATTGATCCGTATGTCGGCATAAAGGAGCAGTTCCTCAAGGAGACGAAAATCGCTGGAGCCTTGCGTGCGGCTTGAGATTTCGGAGGCGGTAGAGTTGTCCATGGCGTACCTTCATTCTTCTTGGGCGGCGCGTTCGTGTGCAGCTCGTTTGCCGGCGCCTGTTCTCCGCTGCACGGCTACGGTATGTCGACTGCTACCTAGGGAAGCGCTGAATAAAGCCATCCTGGCTTTCTCAGCGCACGGCGAGCAAAAAGCGTGGTTTTTGCTCGCCTTCATTTTCAACCGCTTACGCGGACGAAAATGGCGGCACATCCATGTGCCGCGGGAAACGCCGATTAAATCAGCGTTTCCCTAGGGGAAGGTTGTCGGATTCTGTCGAAGAACACTCTGACCAAGTCTGAGCGCGTGACGATGCCAAGCACGTGACGCTCGGCGTCACAGACGATCACGCGCTTGATGCGGTTCTTTTTCATCAATTCGAGTACGTCATGCAGGGTCTGCTCAGGCGCGGCAGTGACGATATCGGACACCATGACGTCGGATACGAGATCGTCAGGCGCCTGGATATCGACCGGGTGCGCGAACATCGTTTCCAGGGTTTGCCAGAGGCTGTGTGTGGGGTGGTGACTCGGCACGCCCAATGCGCGCAGGAAGTCGGCCTCGGTGACGATACCTTCGAGTTTGTTCTGGCGATCGACCACGGGCAGGCCGCTGATCTTGCCGACAATAAGGCGGTGCGCCGCCTCCGCAAGCGTCGTGTCGGCGTGTACGGTTTCGACTGGATGCGTCATCAGGTCGCTGACCCGGATATTCCCGGTGGTGCGCAGATAAGCGTGCTTTTCTACCTTGCTGTTGATTTCCATGAGATCGTCCACCGTGATATCCAGGAATGTGTTCATTTCGCGAAGCGCGGAAATGAAGTCTTCGCGCACCAGGTTTCTGCATCTGAATCTGCGCATATCCGCCTCCTGCCGACGATTAAGCGGCTGTTTCCGTGTAATCCACCCGTTGCCACGAGTTTTCGTTGAGGAAGACTTCGTATTTGGCCCAACGGGCGAACACGTCGGACGCGGTGCTGCCGGTTGCACGCCGTTCAGCGCCGGCGACGACGTTGAACTCCACCTGCACCGCGCCAGAATCCGTAGAGTGCTTTTTCGCCGTCACTCGGCGAATCTGCCAGAGCGGACCATGGAGGCCGTTGCTGTAACAGCGTCCGGCCTGGATATCGTCCGGCGCCATGCTGGTCGCGTCTCTTTGAAGTTCGAGCAGATGGTAGAGCTCCTGAAGATCACAGCCGGTGTGGTCGCCCGCTGCGCGGTGACTCAAGCCGCGCACCGCCGCTTCCAGTTCACGACGACTCAAATGGTCCTCGTTCTTTGCCACCGGATGGGCGGAGGCCGATTTCGCGCGTGGCGAGGCCAGGGCGGCGGGATAGCGGCGCCAGGCAAAGAGACCGTTGAAGAGAATCGCGATTGCCAGCAAAACCAATGCGTCAAGCAACACTGGCGTCACAACATACTGGAACCCGAGGGCGCGAAGGCTATCGCCGCCGACGACGGCAGTCAGTGCGGTGGCGCCGCCCGGTGGGTGTATGCAGCGCAGGTAGTGCATTGCACCGATGGAAAGCGCGACCGCAACAGGCGCCGCCACCATAAGGTCGGGGATCCACGTGGCGCAGGCGACGCCGATCAGCGCAGAAGTGACATGGCCGCCAAGAACCGGCCACGGTTGGGACATTGGCCCGTGGGGAACCGCGAACAACAGGACAGCCGATGCGCCCACGGAAGCCGCAACCCCCGCGGTCCCCTGAGGATCGACGAAGTGTCGGCTGATCCACACCACGGCGAGAACACCCGCCAATCCGCCGCCCAGGGAAAGCCATTTTTCCAGGTGCCCGGTTTTGTTCGGCTCGAGGCCGATCAAGCTGGTCCACTTCGCCATGCGATCCCCAAAGACAGTTGTGCCCTAGCGGCGCGTGTTTTGCCTGCTTGTCGCGTTAGAAGCCGGAACACGCTTCATGTTGGAAAGACGCCAATGTCCGTCCGTTTTAGCTGCGCCAATAGACAAGTCGATTAGTGGGTCATTTAGTTCTGAGGGATATTAGTGGATACTGGTGAAGCAAAAAAACGATAAAATTTGCACGTTGGTATCGAAAACTTCGATAGGAAGACGGGGCGTGGATACTGATCAAATCCGGACTTTTCTGGCGGTGGCGGCCAACGGCAGTTTTCTCGAAGCCGCAAGCCGCCTTCATGTCACCCAATCCACGGTCAGCGCGCGGATTCGCAATCTCGAAGCGTATCTGGGCGCGAAATTGTTCGCGCGAAGCCGCGGCGGGGCTGTCTTGACACTCGCGGGCAGGCGCTTCCTGCGCCATGCCAAGTCGTTGATGATCACGGTTGAACAGGCCCGATACGACCTCGGCTTGCCGAGCCGCTTCAATGGCAGCATCACGGTTGGCGCACGCATCGCCTTGTGCGAAGGATTCCTTCCCCGCTGGGCCGGGCTGATGCGCGAGATCGCACCCAACATCTCGCTACGCAATGAAATCGGATTCGAAGAAGAGTTGATGCGGCGGCTGATGAAAGGGACCCTGGACATCGGCTTGATGTATACGCCGCAACACAGCCCAGGTCTGCAAGTGGAACACCTGTTTGATGAATCCCTGGTGCTTCTGAGTACTGATGCCGGGAAACCCTGGCCGGACGACAAATACATCTATGTCGACTGGGGCCCTGAATTCTATGCGCAACACAACAGCTACTTTCCGCAACTGGAACGGCCGGCGCAGATCGCCAACATAGGCTGGCTCGGCGTAAAGCTCATCCTCGCAAACGGCGGCTCCTGTTTTCTTCCGATCCGAATGGCGGAGCCACTGATAAGGAAAGGCGAACTGCACCGCGTGCCGAACAGCCCGGAGTTCCGGCTGCCCGCGTACATGGTGTTTCCACGGGATTCCGAATCGGATGCCCTTAAACAGGCCTTGAGTGCGATGCGTTCTTTGGCGGCGGAGGAACGGAAAGCCGGAGGCTGATTGCGCGCGCAAGATCAACGAGAAAGCGAAAGCGGCGGCATGAGTCACGCGGGAACTAGCTTGACACGCGCCGGGGGCCATCAAGGTACATTTTGACCGAAACGATTTCGCCGCGGTGTCGCAACAGCTCCACGACTTCCGTTTCGACCTGCACAGCCACCTTATCAGCGAGAACGTTCGCCTCTATATCTATCTCGGCAGGTTCACGAGCCATGACCAAGAGAAATACGCTCTGGTGTGCAAGTTTCGCCAGGAAATGGAAAGCATCGGAAAGACGGCGCTTCGGCTGCTGAAAAAGTATGAGACCCTGAACATCAATCGTAAGCGGTCAATAAACCGCACCCTTCCCACTCGTCAACGCATCCCGAAAACTGTGGCCTTCACCATCGTGAGGCACAGTCATGCGAAAGAACACGACCAAGGCGCTGCGAATGAGCGGTGCCGCA
>JALOAT010000038.1 GCA_023228645.1 Gammaproteobacteria bacterium
CTAATAGAAATCAATGCTGATCCATCATTTTATCTTGGTAAAGAATATATTTTTGATGGGCTTTATACTATAAAATTGATTTCTATTAGTAGAGATGCATATGTGGTTAGTTTGGAAGTTGATGACGTTACTCAAATATCAAGAATAACATTTGTAGATTTTATGAATCATCTTAGAAAAGGTACGATGGTAGAAAAGACTGTTCTTGAAGCGCAAAACTTTAATAATTATGATGAATATTATCAATTAGCCTCATCATTTTTATTGATTAATTATGGTATATTAATAGATAATATAGTATTTGATTGGCAATCAGAATTCCTTAAAGAAACACCGATCGAAATAGCCTGTAAAATAGCATTAGGAATTATTAAAAAATGAACGGTTTTACACTTTGGAGTAACAATAAAAGTCAAGATTACAAATATTTTGACAGCATCATCGGTGAGCAAATTAATATAGGCGGAACTGAATTTCTTGTTCACAAGTATAAAGGTACTTACAATCAAGGTTCTGATGATAAGACCCAGCCAGATTATGATTTTATGAATGAGCTTCAAATACAAGATTTGTTGTTACTGGAAAATCGTGACAGATGCTATGACGAGAATATCTATACCATTAAAGGGATTATGCAAGTAGATCAAAATGATTTTGACTTGACGCAATGGGGCTTGATGGGATCAGCTGATACTATATTTGTGGAATTTCATATATCAACAATGTTACAGATAGTTGGTCGTAGAATTATGTCTGGTGATGTGATCGAGGCTCCTTTTTTGCGTGACGATTTTATGATTTCAGAAGATGACATCCAAGATCTTGGTAAACCAATACCAAAACTTTATAAAGTTGAAGATGCCAGCAGAGCTAAAGATGGATACGACCCAACGTGGCGTCCACACTTGTGGCGAGTAAAGATGTCACCAATAACTGATTCCCAAGAATTTAGAGATATTTTAGGCGATGGCGATCAGGAAGATGATTTGAAAAATCTAATCAGCACTCACAATATTACTATGCAGATTAGTAATGCAATTCAAGCAGAAGCCGAATCACAAGTACCAAACAGAAATCTAGAACACGCCCATTTATATGTAAATGGTGAGAATGAAAATGGAATACCATACTTGTTGATGGCAGACGGCATTCCGCCAAATGGTGCAGAATTGGTTGGTCGTGGTGACCAATTTCCTGCTAATGTTATGGATGGTTCTTGGTTTTTAAGAACTGATTATGAGCCTCACGTACTTTTCAAGAAAGAAGGAACAAAATGGGTGCGTAAAGAAGTTGACTACAGACACAAATTTATGGTTGCGAATCGAGTCCTTGAACGATTTATTAACAATAATAATAAAGTTCAAACTGCTGATGGTTTGAAGGATAGCAAGCAGGCAATTTCAAAAGTTCTTGCACCACGAATTAAGCCGGAGATAGATAACGAATAATGGAATATTTTTACGACGAGCAACTAAGAAAATATTTAGTACAATTTTCTAGACTTTTTGCTGGATTTATTACAAAAACCGGTAAAGGCCGTGATGGTTCAATCCAAAATCGTCAGGTACCAATTCATTATGGCGATATAACAAGAATGGTTGCCCATATCATTAAGAAGCAATCAGAAAATTCTATTTTATCAACTCCAGTTATGTCCTTTTATGTTACTAATTTAAATCCATCACCAGAACGCCGACAGAATCCAGTACATATTGATAGAAGTTTAATTAATGAGCGAAAATTTAATAATACGACCAATCAGTATGAAAACACTATTGGTGATAGATTTACCGTTGAGCGATTGATGCCAGTACCATACGATCTGTCTATGCAGCTTGACATTTATACATCTAATGCTAATGAGAAATTTCAAATTATTGAACAAATTTTGATGTTATTTAATCCATCAGTTGATTTACAAACATCATCCAGTCCATTAGATTGGACTGCATTGACATATGTTGAACTGTTGGATGACATTGTTTGGGATAGTCGACAAATACCAGTCGGTGATACTGAAACCATCAGCGTCGCGAGCTTGAAATTTAAAATGCCGATATGGATCAGCCCACCAGCTAATGTGACACGAAGAAAAGCTGTCGAAACTATTATTACAAACTTACACGCTGTGAATGAATTGCCAGACTATGATATTTTAGAAACTGTATCAGAAAATGATCTAGCTACTACATTTATCATAACTCCATATGATTATAGAATTGAAATTAAAAATTTCAAAATACGTTTAACTGAAAATTTAGATGGAGTGTATTATGATTGGTCAAAATTAGAGAATGCATATACTGATGAGATATCTGATAACTCTATATTAACTATTAAACACCGTTTTGGTGATTCGACTGGGATAACTGGTAAAATTGAAAAAACATCTGACCCTAAAGTTTTAAATTGGGTAGTTGATCCTGCAGATTTGTATGATAATACCATACCAAATGTTGATTTAATCATTGACCCTTCGGAAAACTATCCAGGAGATGGTAAAATGCCTGATTTGGCAACTGGGCAACGATATTTGTTGGCTGCTGATATGCCAGTTAATTCTCCTGGTTGGGCTTTACCATTGGCTGACCGCTTTAATACAACGTGGGGTCAAATCGAAGAAGATGATTTGTATTTGACTGAAGGTACTGATACTGATCCATTAAATGAACCAAGATGGAGGATCGTACCTGATGCCAAAGCTAATGATATTATTGAATATAATGGTACTGAATGGGTGATAGTTTTTTCTTCAACATCGCAAAATCCAGAATTTGTTACCAGTAGTCTATCTAATACCCAATATCGTTGGTCGCCGGAGATATCAGAATGGCAGCCAACAATAGATAAAGTTTATTATCCAGGCACTTGGCAAATCAATTTTCGTGGGCAATAATCTACTAAGATAACCTGACGAAAACCAGCTGATTTGTGAGTTAAAGAATAAATACACAAGTAAAGTTTCAGAAGATTTATCTTCAAACATTTAGAGGAAAAAAGTATGGTCACACCATTAATCTCTCCAGGCGTGTCACTTTCCATCGTTGATGATAGTGCATACAGCACTGGCGGTTCTGGCACCATTCCGCTTTTTGTCGTTGCTACTGCCTCCAATAAGGTAGTTTCACTCGATGGAAACGCTGGAACAGTTGCTCCAGGTACTGCTACATCTTCAGTATTGACACCAGTCGCTTCTCAGCGCGAATTAATCCAACAATTTGGTAATCCAATTTTCAAATCAAACCAAGGCACACCAATACACGGTAGTGAATTGAATGAATACGGCCTCAGCGCTGCATATCAATCATTAGCAATTTTAAGCTCTGCTTATATCCTTCGTGCTGATATTGCACTTGAACAGCTTGAGCCAAGTAGCGTTGAACCAACAGGACCTGCTGCTGATGGTACATATTGGTTGAATTTGTCTGATACTAAATTTGGCATTTTCCAAGGTAACGGTTCTGCTTGGAATGAAATCACCCCACTATTCGTAGCATTCAATGCTACAACTGATTCAGTAACCAACTCTGCAGGTTCAAATGGTAATTTTGCAATTGATATCGGTTCTTCAGTTAAAAATCTTGGCCTATTCGAAAAAATCTCTGGTACGTGGTATCGTGTTGGTACGGCAACTTGGGTAACTGCTAAAGGCCCACAAGCACTTGTTGGCGGCGGCACCGGAGCCGTCCAGGTAATTTATGCACCACACACTGGTGTACCACCAACAAATACAGTACCAACTTATCACACTGGTCACATTTGGGTCAAAACTACTGAACCAAATAATGGTGCTGATTATATTATTAGCCGTTACGATGCATTTACTGATCAATGGTCAGAAATATATGCTCCACTTTTCGCAACCGATGCTGATGCTATTGCTTTCTACACAGCAAACAATTCGTTGACTGCTGGTGTATTGTACGTGCAATATACTGCATCAAATTGCAAGCACGTTATCAAGATGTTCAATGGTACATCGTTTGCTAACCTGGACTATGTTGCACAGACTGGTGAACCAGTTGGTCTTCCAGTTGAAGGAACGTTGTGGTACAATGATAACTTCCAAGTTGATATTATGCAAAATGATGGATCAAACTGGATTGGTTACAAGAATGCCCACCCAAACACTGATCCAAATGGTGTAATTTTCTCTGCTACTGCACCAACTGCACATAGCAATGGTACTGCATTGGTAGATTATGATCTTTGGATTGATACCTCAGATTTGGAACATTATCCAAAATTGTATCGCAGAACAGGCGGCACTTGGATCCGTGTTGATACCAGTGATCAAACCACCAACCAAGGTATTGTTTTTGCTGATGCTCGTGCAATTGGTGGGACTGCTGGTTTAACATCAAACTTAGTTGATGCTGATCGTCCAGATCCAAAACTATATCCAGCTGGTACACTTCTATTCAATACCCGTTATTCAACTGGTAATGTTAAATCTTGGACACCAGGATATACCCACGAAGGTGTAACCATTGGTGACCGTTGGGTATCGGTATCTGGCAATGCTGAAGATGGTTCACCATATATGATGAGAAAAGCTCAACGCCGTATGGTTGTTAAGGCAATGCAGGAAGTGATTTCTTCAAACGAAGATATCCGTTCCGAGTTCATTTACTTCAACTTAATCGCCGCTCCTGGTTATCCAGAATTGATTGATGAAATGATTACACTCAATACTGATATCAAGGAAGTTGCGTTTGTTGTTGGTGATACACCAATACGTTTGAAGCCAGACGCTGCTAGTGTTTCTGCATATGCAACAAACACTGCCAATGCTGCAATTAATGGTGAAGATGGTCGTACTGGAATTAGTAATGTCTATGTTGGACAATATTACCCTTGGGGCTTGTCAACCAATGTTGACGGTACTGATATTATGGTGCCGCCAAGTGCTATGGCAATTCGAACAATCGCATACAGTGATAGTGTTGCTTATCCTTGGTTTGCTCCAGCAGGTACACAGCGCGGTATTGTTACAAATGCACAAAGCGTTGGTTACTTGAGTGATGAGGGTGAATTTGTTCGTGTTATTTTGACACAACGTAATCGTGACACACTTTATAGCAACAATATCAATCCAATTTCATTGGAGCCAAATCGCGGTATTTTGATTATGGGTCAAAAGACTTTGAGCCCATCAACAACTGCATTGGATCGTATTAACGTTGCTCGTTTGGTGAACTACATTCGTTACCACGCAAATGAGTTCTTGAAACCATTATTGTTCCAACCAAATGATGAAGAAACTCGCAATACTGCTCAAACTATTACTTCACGCTTCTTGGGTGACTTGCTTGGTTTGAGAGCATTGGATGACTTTGCCGTTCGTTGTGATTTAACCAATAATACTCCTGAGCGCATTGATCGTAATGAACTTTGGATAGACGTTGCTATTATTCCACTCAAGGCAGTTGAATTTATCTACGTTCCAATTCGTATCGCAAATACTGGTGAAACTTTGTAATAAGTTTGCTAGAAAGATTAAAGGGGCGGCTTTGACCGCCCCTTTTTTTATGAGTTAATTACTTAATCTCAATTTTTCGAAGATCTTCATTTTCCTCTATTTTGTTTAGCGTTATTGCTAAAATGCCATCAGTAAATGTCACTTCACCGACTTCAAGATTTGAATTTAAATCAAATGTTCTCGTAAATGATTTTGAAGAAATCCCTTGATGGAGGAAATTTGTTGTCTGGGTTTGTTTTTCGCCAGACACTGTCAAAATTCCGTGAGATACTGTAATTGAAAGATCATCTTTTGAGAATCCAGCTAAAGCCAATTCAATCGTATATCCATTCTCATTTTTAATGATGTTATATCGTGGATATGCAGTGTCAAATAGTGAAGATTTGCGATCCGCTAAAGAACGTGATCCAAAATCATTACCAAACACTCGATCGAAAAGATCATCAAATCCTACAAAGGCTGGTACTAAAGTATTTCTCATTGTTTTTTCTCCTTTAAAAGCAAGATAAAAGCGTATGACCCAAATCGGCATCATACGCTTTCAAATATAATAAATTTTATAGAGATGTCAAGTAAAAAATAGAATTAAAGATACCAAACCACCAATTGCGAAGAACACAATATCAAGTGCGGATCCTTTTGATATACCAAAATGATTGTGTTGGTATATTTCTCTACTATATCCCAATACGAATCCACCCAAAATGCCAGGTAGTGCGATGGGTAACGAATACACGAATGTAACCGTTAATGCTACCATTAGGAAATTAAATGGTAATACATTAAATAGCACTCTGTTAATAATACCATATTCTTTACTAGTTTTAGTTAGGTACAATACTGCCATCCAAATTATTTGTCCAAATAGTACAATTGGTAAAGACAATGATTGATGGATGCCAAAAATCATAATAGCAAATAATACAAATGCGATCAAAAAATGACCAGATTGATCAATTATTTGCTTCTTTATACTACTTTGAGGTAAATCATTTGTATTAAACCACGAAAAAAAGCTCATTTTTCACCCCTCCGGTACATATGATGGATCAATTGCACCATAAACTATGAGCTTTTCTGCCGTTGTTGATGGTACATTCTTAAATTTCATAATTTTTTTACGTATAACTGGTCCATTAGGAGTATTGACATTAACCCCTTTGCGGATGAACCAAGTACCGTTTCTCCGCCAGCTTGGTAAAGATTCGAAATCAATTCCTTTATCTTTCAAAAGCTTTTTAACCTCAACATTAGGTAAACCTTGCATAACTTTATGGCCAATGTTGTATCGGGCTAGAAGTTGAACGTTATTCTTCAAGGCATCGTGCTCACGCCAAACAAACGCATTCATAAGCTCAACATTAGAAGGCACATTGAAAACTCGAGCATCTAAATGTGGAAGCATTTTCATCGCTCTATCTTTGTAAACTCCGCCCAATCTTATCAAATTTTGATATAAAACTACTGATGCAAATGACGCAATAACACTAGTAAGTTTAAAAATCTTATAATCAAAAAGTGGTGAGGCTTCTTCGCTAAGAGGAAACCATCCCAGGCTGATTTCATCCGATTGACAATATCCTATGTCAGCGTGAAATTCAGCCATAGTTCGTTTCGCAGTATCAGCCATAGCCCAAGCAAATTTCGGATCGTGTGGACGATCAAAGGGTTTAGTTAATTTTGAGAAAGATCGCCCATCTAGCCTTAAGTAGACTGGTAAATTGCGATCAAGCTTGTTGGAGGTACAAGTCGACTCGTGAGCCTTGATACGATCTCCAAATTCATCTTTACTTTTAGTTGCCACTGTAAGTTGTCCATATCTCTAAATCTAAATCAGCCAATGTTTTGTTGATGGCTTTGGCGTGATTTAAGAATAATTGTTCAGTTTGTCTATAAACGTTTCCACCTGGCGTGACCTTCAAACTAGTCAATCCGTTATCACGCATATAATGCAGAATATGGGTATCCAACACTGCATAATTTTGATTTTCTCGAGAATGTAATAAAAAGAATCTTGAAGTTTTCGGACCAACGCCAGGAATCGTTTCTAATTCATCGATAGTAATAGTCTTTAGTTTGCCAATAAAGTCGTGAGTTTTTCTGAATGATTTTTCTAGTCGATTATATTGACCTAATCGACTTTTTTCAATTTCAGACCTTAAGCATCCAACGTTATCAGCATTCCAAATTAGCTGAAATGGTGATGTTTTTTCACTTCCATAATTAGATCGCAAAGACACTAAGAAATTATCTAAAAGCCTGGCCTGTGTTTTCGCAGTTTTTCCTGCCACAACTATGCAAAACAGAAGAAAAAGTTCTAATTCACACTCAGATCGATTAAAGTCTGTGACTTTATTAGGATCTACGTAAAAAGAGTTATTCATATTTGGTAGGGTCATAATTTTTAATCAAGCCTTTCTTTAATCGAGTTTCCATCATTTTTTTAATTGATTCAGGGTTTCTTTTTCTACCTTTAAGTTTAATTTTATTTTTTTCACCGATACTTTTTTTATGTTCTTCTGAAATAGGTCTGCCTTTAGTTGGACATTCTCTCCCCATCAAAGCTTTACTTTTTCTTTCCTTAACCACTGGATCATTTTGAACCAATTTTTGAATTTGACTCATTTTTTCTTTTGTCTCATTAGATCGTTTTTGGCCAATTCGTTTTTCAACACCCGCTCTGACTCGCTCGTCAGTTTCAGCAGTTAGCCCTTTAATCCAAGTTGGGCCAACATTTTTACCAAAATTAGGATGTTCTTCACCAGATTTAAATCTTCCTTTGGCCATTGATATTTTCATAGCTTCAGTTATAAATCTCGTCCCATTATCCCAGCTTCTTTTATTACCTTCGGATATATTTTTCGACCACTTGAGCTGTTTTTCTTCCGAAACATCATTATAATTTGGCGGCCTGGCGTCTAAACATATATTAGTTAATATGCCTCCTTTGTCTATCCCAGCCCGACCGTAATGTGTTATTAACAATGTTTCTAATTCATATGCTTGATCTTCAGATAAATTTTCTTCAATAAGATCAACTCCAACTTCTAAATTTGAATTTAAAATTTGTTGTATAGTATTAAATTTGTGCTTATTAGCAGTATTTGAAATAGTCTCATAAAAATGTTTCTTGTATCTTTTACCCTTGCCCTTACCAATATAGAAATATTGATTATTTTTTAGCGGATTTTTAAAAGCATAAACATAATAATTTTTCATTTGACTTTGGCCTTTTATTTTTATTTATTAAAATAATAGGCATTCTTCTAACTATTCTTCAAGTTCAGCCTCTGTCCTATTATATTTTGTTACGTCTGTTGGATCAATCACTACTTAACTCCTTTGTCAAATTATTATAATGATCTATCATAATATTAAGATATTCTGTTCTCATATTATAGAAATTTTCATCTAATTCCCATTTTTTGATATCAGATAGTATGTCAATGATTTGACTAATTGAATCAGCTACTATACCTTTTGATGCTAAATCATCTTCTGAAATTTTAAATAATTGCTCAGTAATATTTTCGTACATCTGCGCAAATGTGACTACTGCAATTTCGTTTGGAGTTGATGCTCCCAAATGGCCCGGATCAACATTGAAATGAAAATACATACCCATATTTTTATCCAATTGCAGACTTGATAGTGTCAATGAACTCTTCTAGCGTGTTGTATAGCGGAATTTGATATCTTTTGCAAGTGATTTGTACATTACCTTTTCGCCAGTATCCATCTGGACAGCAAACAATTAATTTATTATCCTGAGCGTGTAAACCCATTTCTAACAAGGTTATCGGTGCTTGTCCTTTAGGGTCATAATACATTAAAATTTTATCAGCCAGATCCATATGGTCCAATTCCCATTCTACTTGATATCGAAATTGGTCATTGGAAATATCTTGAACCCAAGATGAATCCCAATCGTCTCTTCTTGGATTGAACACGGTGATCGGTGAATTTGATAAAAGTTCTGATATCTGGGTTTGCCAATCAACCGCTTTTCCTTGATCAATCGATCCAGCAAGGAAAATTTTAAAACCTAATCCAGGATCTTGATCTTGGTCAGTTGGTTTAATTACTTTAAAATGTTTATTTTTCAAAACGTTTACTCCATTCTTCTAATAAGTTTGGGCCAGAACCGGATCCAGTAACCGTGATACCAGCAGCACTTCTTGTTATAAATCGTTCGTTACGTTCTTTCCTATGGAACCACTGTCTCATTGCTTCCCTGTGAATTGGAAAAGCTAAATCTTCTGGCTCCCAAGCCACTCGAAAATCAGAGTTTTCAGCACATAGCTTGATAGTATTTGGATTATAAGTTAAAATTTGATTTGATTCGCACATAAAAAGAACCTGGCCTCTACCAGTAGCAACGCTATTGACAATCGAAGGTTCAATATCTAATTGAATTCCAGTTTCTTCATATAGTTCACGCATCGCGCCCTGCTCAGCATTTTCACCAATATCATCCATAAAACCGCCTGGTAAACTCCAGCCTCCCAAATGTGGTTCGATGGCTCTTTTTAATATTAGCAGGCCAATGCGATTGCCGTCAGTCATAGGCTGCAAAATGCAAGCTACCGGAATTGGATTTTTCCAAACTTGATGCCCGCAATTTTGACATTCTCTTGGCCATTCATTATTATGATATTTTGTGCCACATTGATGGCAGAAAGCGGGTATAGTCATATTCTCTCCTGGAATTTTATCATAATCGTAGCATAGTATTTAGAGTAAGTCAAACTTCATAAATTTTCAAAGCATAAATATCACATATAGAATTAACGCTTACGAGGAACAACCATAATGGCATCAAATATTGATCCAACCAAACCGCAAACTGGTATAGATCAACCAGTTAAAGTGATCCGAGACAATTTTGCGGCAGCTAAATCTGAGATTGAAGATCTTCAAAATAAAGCACCATTCAAATCATCAGTTAGTGGAATACCAGTTTTCCCTGAATTTACAACTGCTGAAATTTTAGCCGTCGCCCCAAATACAGTCAAAGGCGGAATGTGCTTTTCTTCTAATGCTAATACTTTAGTTTGGAGCAATGGGACTAACTGGATAAGAATAGACAATGGGAATGTACTATATAATGTTTAATCCACTTTTAAATGACGATCCGTCATCACTATCTGACCAACAGTTAGAAGATAAAATTGTTAAAATTAACAAGCAATTGAGTCACGCATACGTAACTCAATCATCTGCCGCAATTGCACAATTTAAAAATTTACTTATGATCTACGTATCTGAACAATCTGAACGAATGGAAGTTCAAATGTTTAAGGAAATATACGAAACGGATTCAGTTGTCACATTGACGGTTGACGATCCAGTTGAAGAAGAAAAGGTTGAAAGTAAACCAAAGGTTGAAGAGCGAGAAGGCGGAAAATTGAGCCTATTTAGAAAAATAATGAGCGAGCAACAGGATAAAAAATAAGTTGATTTAGCTGGCTGATTATTGTATATTTTTAATATGAAACAGCTTAATGGACGATATGTGACTGATACGGGAAAGGTCATCTTAAAAGAAGATGGCATTGAGCGGTTGATTATTGATCAGCAGCTTACGTCTGATATTACCGTTGAGCGAACATATGAGACAGAATTGTTTCAAGAACATCTAAAAAAAATCTCTACAATTAATGTTGATTTTTATCAAGCTGATACTGATAATAGAAATGAATTTGAATGGAATACTCCTGAACCTTTCAAAAGTATGGATGTCGAAGCATACGTATTTGGACTGTGTAAAACTCGCGAGGAAGATGAGCGAGTAGCACTAGAACTTAGTATGTTTAGTGAACGAAATTTATATCCATTGATTAGGCACATTATTTTTCTAGTAGATCATTTTAGAAAAAATGATATTTTTTGGGGTGTTGGTCGAGGCTCGAGCGTAAGTTCATATGTTTTATTCCTGATAGGAATTCATAAGATTGATAGTATTAAATATGGTTTATCCATAGAAGATTTTTTAAAGTGAGGATATTATAATGTTTCATAAAAGCCAAAAAGGTCGAGTCGTCAATTTTGACGAATTGGTGCATAAAAACGCCAAAACTATTGCAGTTGGTAATGCTAATTTGAATGCAAGAGGTGATTTGGTCGGCCGAGCCGGCCAGGTAGTTGAATCTGCCGAACATCGAGCTGCGGCCACTACCGTTGTAAGTTCATCATCTAAAGCATCAATTCAAAGCGAAATTGCAGCATTAAAGGCAGCTAGAAGCGGATGGACGAATGAATCTATTCCAGATGCTGTGGATAATGAATCATCTGAAACTGATGAAGAGACATCATCTAAATCAGCTGTCGAAGAATCTAAAACTCCCGAAGCACCAAAAAAAGCTCGTAAGATTACGGAGTCTGAATAATGAGTTCAAATGAATATTCCTATCATACTAATGCTTCTGACATTGAAGCGATATGTGATCACATTTTAATCGATGGACTTGAAACTTTTTCTGAACGTGTCGTAAATGGGCTAATAATACCCAATGAAGATCAGACAGAACGTGGAATTCGACCAAGATGGGCTCGTATTTTTAAAGTTGGTCCAGATCAAGATTCAGTAAAGCCTGGTGATTGGGTTATGGTTAAGCACGGTAGCTGGACTAGAGGAACGTTGATCAATGGTAAAATTTATCGACGTATAGACCCTAAGGAGATATACTTAGTATCTGATGAACAGCCAGAAGGCGTGACAATTTAAGAAAGAAAAAAATAATGGCATTGAATGATCTTTGGGTTGAAGCGTATCGGCCCCGAACTGTTGATGACTACGTTTGGTGCGATGCTAAACAGAAAGAACAAGTCAAGGAATGGATAAACCGTGGAGCGATCCCGCATATCCTTCTTTCTGGTGCGGCTGGTACTGGTAAGACCAGCCTAGCAAAAGTAATCTTTAATGAATTAAATGTTGAATCTGCGGACATATTATATGTAAACGCATCAGAAGAAACTGGTGTTGATAATATGAGAGACAAGATAATCAACTTTGTAAAGACAATGAGTTTTAGTGGTGAATATCGCTATGTGTTGCTTGACGAAGCTGATTATTTGTCCAAGAATGCTCAGGCTATTCTTAGAAATGCAATGGAAACTTATTCCAATGTTGCGAGATTCGTCCTGACTTGCAATTATCCACATAAAATCATCGATGCTATTCACAGTCGCTGTCAAGGATTTAGTATTAAGACCCTTGATAAGGATGATTACAAATATCGAATACTTCAAATCCTTGCTACTGAAGAAATTGCTGGTGATGAAGAAACTATTGATACGTATATTTCTGCATATTATCCAGATTTGCGAAAAACTATCAATGCTATTCAGCAAAATTCAACAACTGGGACTTTACTTCCACCATCGTCATCTGAATCCTCGAATAATGATGTGTATTTGACAATGATTGAGTGTTTTAAGAAAAAATCGCTTAGTGAAGCTCGTAAGTTACTAATTGGAAACTTGCAGCCAGAAGAGATTGAAAATCTCTACATTTTTATGTATCAGAATTTAGAGATTTTCGGCGGCCCCACTCAGCAAGAAGATGCTATTTTGGTGATCAAACAAGCCTTAGTAGATCATACAATTGTCGCAGATCCAGAAATTAATTTAGCCGCGGCATTGGTTCGCTTAGGAAGGCTTGGTCAAGAATGAAAGTAGAATTATACTTAGTAATTAATCATTTTCTTGAAAATGATTCGGCGGTTGAGAGTAGTGCAGTTATGACAAAATTGTCTAAAAAGCATCAATCAAAAGCTTCGATTATTATTGACATTTTAGCACAATCTGTATTAAAGAATGACAGTGGTTATGATGATGAGGAAAAACTTCTTGACCATTATTATTCAAAATATAAAGAGCCAATTGCTGAATCATTAGCTACGTTGGTTATGCAGGCTGAGCGTTATCCTTATATCGCAAAGCAACTGGAGAAATATAGTGAACAAAATATTACTCACTGACATTGACGATGCTGCCGTTGTTTGGTCCAAGCATTTTCGTAAGCATTTTAGAGAGACACACGGTCATAAAGCATCAGCTTATGCAGCCAGTGAGACTACAGCATTTGGTCATATTCCAATTCCAGAACTTGAAAAATATATTGTAGATTTCAACCAATCTGAACACTTTGAAAATTTAAAGCCTAAAGCAGATGCTTGTAAAATTTTGCCTAAATTGAAATCTGAAGGGTGGACAATTATAGGCATTACTGCCTGCGGGCGAGATCAAAAAACTGCTGAACTTCGTTGGAATAATTTGAATAAAATGTTCGGCGAAGGCACATTTTCTGATGTGCGTTTTATTAATTGGTATGAATGTAAGTCAGAGCATTTAAAAGATTTTAATAATTGCCCATTTGTGGATGATAATATAAAACACGCCGAAACAGCTCAAAAGATGGGCCACCAAGCTATGATTATTCATAGAAGCTATAGAAAGATGTTCAAGCATCCTACAATACCGGTAGTTTCAGATTGGAACGAAATTTACGAGAAGATTACCAAATGATAAAAGTCACGTCATCGATATCCTATCCGAGTAAGACAGTCCCTGGCAGAAATCAATCTACCTACTTGTCAACGCCGATCCCTGATCCAACTCCAAGCAAAGTAATTAAGGTATTGCAAGAACACTTTAATTCATTACAGCATCACTTAAAAATTAGTGATTTGGATGGGTTAAAATTTTCTGTAGTTATTGAATAATTTTTTACCTTTATCTACTACATCATATGAGCAAAAACTTATAAATATTGGTGTAGAACGCTTTTGCTTCCTATTATTTATAGAAAAATAATTTAAGGAGCGAAGCAAGTGGCTAAAAGAAGTCAAAAACAACGCGCAAGCGCACAACAAGCTAATAATCGTGGTTCACGTAAAAATAATATCGTGAATATGAGCGATTATGCCTCTAATCTTCCACAACGCTCACGTAAGAGCAAAGTAGAAGTTGTCCCAAAAAATGTCCACCAAGAAGATTATCTTTATGCTATTGAGGATTTCCCAGTAGTATTTGGTGTTGGCCCAGCGGGTACAGGTAAAACATTGTTGGCCACATTAAAAGCCATAGAAGCATTAAAGAATGGAGAAATTGAACGTATTGTAATAACCCGCCCAGCAGTTTCAGTTGATGAACAACACGGATTCCTTCCAGGTTCATTGATTGAAAAAATGGCACCTTGGACTCGTCCAATTTTTGACGTGTTTGAAGAATACTATAATCCAAAGCAAATTGAAGCAATGATTGAAGAAAACGTCATTGAAGTTGCTCCATTAGCTTATATGCGCGGCAGAACTTTCCACAACTGCTTCGTTATTGCTGACGAAATTCAGCTAACTACACCAAACCAAATGAAAATGCTTTTGACTCGTTTGGGTCAAAACTCAACGATGGTTTTAACTGGAGACCTCGAGCAGGCTGACCGCACTGATGATAACGGCTTGCGTGACTTTTTGGCCAAAGTTGAAAGCACAAGACCTGATAATATTGAAGTTATTCGCTTCGATCAGACCGACATTGAACGTTCTGAAGTTGTTGAAGAAGTTTTGAAAATTTACAACAAATAAGGTCTTATTGATATGAAAAGAAATCAAGGAGTAGCGAAGCTAAAACTAAAGCACAGCTACTTCTTGATTTTCGACTCATGTTGTGTTATGGTATGTCCAGCAACAAGGAAAAAGGCCCCTTTAGATGAACAAAGAATCTCTATTAGAACGATTGGAATCAACAGTTTCATTCAGTTTTATCAAAAAAGACGGAACTCTGAGAGTAGTTGAAAAAGCTACTACTAATTTAGACCTCATTCCTGAATCAGACCGACCTTCAGGAAAGCGAGATCAAACTAAGAAACGTGAAAACAATCCAAATTTGATTTCATTTTATGATTTCGGAGTCAAAGCTTGGCGATCTTGCCAAGCTGACCAATTGGTTGAGATTATAGACTGATTAAGTCAATCTGGTGAAATCATTCTGGCCATAATTGATTGTGGTTACGAGGGGCATCACGACGCACTGATAACGCGGCATTCTTGGTTCGAATCCAAGGATTGACTTATCACTTTATGACGTGCTATAAAGAAATATGAATTAACGGAAAGAGACCTACTTTTTATGACTGAACCTAAGATTACCCACAAAAAGCTTTCAGAGCGCGAACACATTATTAAGCGCCCAGCAATGTACATTGGTGCGGTCGACCTAACTAAGGTTGATGAATTCTTTCTTGATGGCGATAAGATGGTTTATTCAACAGTGGAATACGTTCCAGGGTTGATCAAAATTATCAACGAAATTATTGATAACTCAGTTGATGAAGCTATCAAAAATAATTTTAAGTTCAGTAATGAAATTTCAGTTAATATTACTGATACTGATGTCACTGTTAAGGATAACGGTACTGGTATTCCAGTGGTCAAAAACGCGGACGGGCATTATATTCCAGAACTTTGTTGGAATCACGCTCGAGCTGGATCAAACTTTGATGATGACGATAACCGAACTCAGATTGGTATGAACGGCGTTGGGTCGTTTGCCACGGCTTGTTTCTCCAAGGAATTTATTGGCAAGACTGACGATGGTAAAAATTCATACACTATCAAGATCAAGAACAATGCTGAATCATTTAAGGAATCAGTAGGTGCGACCAAGGCACAAGGTACTGCTGTTCAGTTTTATCCAGACCTTGAAAAATTTGGTCTAACAGTTATTGACGAGACACACAAGAATGTAATTAGACAGCGTTTGATTAATTTGTCTATGACCTTCCCAGATATTAATTTCAAGTTCAACGGGAAGAAAATTAACGTCAGCACATTTAAGAAATATGTCTCGCTTTTTAATGAAAGCTTTGAGCTTTATGAATCTGACGATTATCGATTTGCCGTTATCCCAAATTCTGATGACGATTTCAAGCAATTTTCCTATGTTAATGGTTTGAAGATTCCTGATGGTGGTACACACATTGACGTAATTACCAGCAACTTGGTCAATCGTATTCGCGATAAGCTTGTTAGGAAATATAAGACCATTAAGCCTGGCGATATTCGTAATAAGCTGATGGTGATTGCATTTTTAAAGAACGTTAAGAATCCAAAGTTTAATTCTCAAGCGAAGGAAAAAATCACTAACAGTGTTGCTGAAATTAACGCATATTTTGGTGACATTCCTTATGATTCAATTACTGCTAAGGTTTTGAAAAATTCAGATATTATGGACCCAATTGTTGAGGTTTATAAAATCAAGGAAGAACTCAAACGCCGGCAGGATATGAAAGAATTGGGCAAAGCCCCAAAGAAAATCAAGTCTGACAAATATTTGCCTCCTATTGAATCTAAAAACTATCTACTGCTCACCGAGGGGGCATCAGCAACTGGTGGTTTGATGCCAGCAATTGGGCGTAAGAATTGTGGATATTATGAACTCAAAGGTAAGCCGTTGAATGCTTATTCAGCAGATCAGAAAAAGTTTACGTCAAACAAAGAATTGTCAGAGCTTTATATGATTTTGAATAATGAGGATTATGATCAGATTATTTTCGCAACTGACCAGGATCTCGACGGCTTCCACATTCGTGGCCTATTGGTTGGCTTCTTTACCAAGTATTTGCCTGATTTTAAGGGCAAGATTGGTATCTTGAATACTCCAGTTATTGGTATTAAAAAAGCTGGAAAGTTGGTGCGGTGGAATTATTCGTTGCAAGACGAAGTAAAGTTGGCTGCTGGCGAAACTTCGAAATATTATAAGGGTCTGGGAAGCTGGAAAGAAAGTGATCTAAAACATATTATTCAAACTGATGGACTGAATAAAATGATTGATATCATTGACTTCGATGACGAAACTGTTATTGATGAATGGCTATCCGATGCGACTGTCGAGCAGCGCAAGGAATACATTATGAACAACGAATTCAATATTGCGTCTGCGTAAAGGAAATTTTAAATGACCATTAGTGTTAAACGATTTTTTAATGACGAATATGTCAATACTGCGTCATATGACAACCTTCGCAAGATTGCCTCGGTGGTGGATGGCCAAAAAAATGCTGGACGAAAGATTCTCCATACCATTTTAGAGAAGAACGTTAAGGATGAAATTAAGGTATCACAGCTTGGTTCTAAAGTTGCCGAGTTTACAGAATATCTACACGGTAGCCTTGATAATGTGATTGTGAACTTGGCCCAAAACTTCGTGGGTACCAACAATATTCCAATGTTGGTTCGAGAAGGCAACTTTGGTACCCGATTCACCCAGGAAGCTTCTGCTTCGCGTTACATTTACACTCACGGCTCTGCAGAATTCTTCAAATTGTTCAATAAACAAGATGGTGCAATCTTGCAGGATCAGTTTTTTGAGGGTACTAAAATTGAGCCCCGCTTTTTTGTTCCAGAATTACCGCTACTGTTGGTTAATGGATCAGAAGGCGTGTCATTTGGCTTTGCTCAAAAGATACTCCCAAGGTCGCCAAAGACTTTGATTAAGCTCATCAATGACCGCCTGGCTGGTAAAAAGTGGAAAGACAAAAATATTGTCCCATATTATGAAGGTTTTGGTGGCACTATTGAGCAAGGCGACTCAAACAATCAGTGGCTCATCAAAGGCGCTATTAAGCGTATTAGCATTACTAAAGTTGAAATTACTGAACTGCCGGTAGGATACGATCTTAGGGGTTATCTTGATGTGCTTGATACTTTGGAGGAAAAGAAACATATTCAGTCTTATACAGACAAGTCTGAAGACGATAAATTTAAATTTGAAGTAGTTTTTCAGTCTAAGATGCTTAAAGAAATGACCGATGACGAAGTATTGAGTCATTTGAAACTTATTAAGAAAGTTTCAGAAAATTACACCGTAGTTGACGAATTTAACAAGATACGAGTTTTCAATGACGTTGTAGAAATCCTCAACCATTATATTGATGTAAAGCTTGATTTCTTGAATAAGCGCAAATCATATATGCTTGGTAAACTTCAGTTAGATATTGATGTTGATCAAAGCAAATATCATTTTATTGAAGCAATTGTTAAGGGTAAACTTGTTGTCAACAATCGCAAAAAAGCTGACGTTGAAGCTGACTTGTCTAAGATGAAGAACATTATCACTGTTGAAGGTGGGTATGATTATTTGCTCAATATGAACATTATGTCTCTCACAACAGAACGTATGCAGCGTTTGGCAGATGCATTGAAAGATAAAAAGTCTGAATTGGCTACTTTGCAGAAAACTACAGTTAACGATATTTGGTCAGAGACTTTAGCTGGATTCAAGTTTTAAGGAAAACTGTTAAAATGATGACTAAGATACCACTTGACAGAAATAATCGTATGCTCAGGGCTGGCTTCGGAAAGCACGATGGTACGTGGTTCGTCAGGGTTGACATTTGGTTTTTCGGATTAAGGTTCAAGTTTTAAGGAACGATGGTATTATGCGATCTAATTATGATGTTTGCGAATTAGCTAAAAAGGTTAGAGCTGCGGCCGCCTCTACTATTCAAAATGAATCTTTGGTGGTTCAAAATAACGAACGCCGCGTCCGAGAAGCGACTGACATTATTAATCTTTGTAATATGATACTACAGGAAGAGCCATCAGCTCAAATAGGGTCACAGTGGGACCGGTAAAATGCCAAAAGCTATAATCCACGTTAATCGCCAACATATAGCGATGAATGCCAAAGACGGTAAAAACCGCCCAGTTTATACTATTAAGTTTGGCAATAAAACTCGCTATGCTCGTGAAGTTGAAATCCTTGGCCCATCAAGGATGGTCTACAACGGTGACCAGCTTTCGTGTGGCGCCCGAGCTTGGATTGAAACTGAATCGGAAATAAAGCTCATTGACGAAATGAGCTTTACTGAGGCGAGATCAAATGCTTAATTTGGTTAAAACTAGTAACCATTTTGGCCAACACGATTTCATAATTGATGAAATTTGTGACAAGACGCAGCTAATGGAGAGGTTGGCTAATATTAGGTGGCATAAACAGCCATCAATAGTCGATCGAGGTGATACAATTGAAATTCATTGCTTTACAAATTATGATAAAGTAAAATTAGAAGGGGAGTTTGCAAATGGGTAAAATTACAGTTGTCAAGGGTAACATTGTGTTAAGCCCGGAGACACATATTATCCACGGTTGTAATGCCCAAGGTAAGTTTCGTTCTGGCGTTGCTGGTGCTATCAGGGACCGATACCCAAATTGTTACCAAGCATATATGGATGAATATAATAAAAATGGTTTACAATTGGGTAATATTATAGTATATTCAGATCCTAAGACTGAAGTAACAATATACAATGCAATAACCCAAGAATTTTATGGTTACGATGGTAAGCGGTATGTGGATTATGGAGCCATCAAGACGGCTATGATACGTGCTGACGATCATTGTACCTCTGGCCGTCTCGCAATGCCAATGATTGGTGCAGGACTTGGCGGTGGAGACTGGAATACCATATCTGAAATTATTGAAGAGTGTGTCATTAACAATGAACCTGTAGTGTATGTGTTAGATTAAGTCTAATAAATAAGAAATTACTAAATACTTTTATGCAGGATTTCATTGAGGGATTAATCGTGAGCTCTGAAATATCAAAATTGTTAACTGAATCACATCAGCGATCAGAAGCTTACGAAACTTTGATTGAAGAATCAAACATTAGAAAATTAGGACCTGCTAATATGCAAGCTGTCCTCCTGCAAGTAGAAGATTTTTTAGATAACAATCACCTTTACGCTTACACGAATTGGTTTGAAGGTGAAGTTTATGACGGACCGGATTTAGAGAAATATTGGGTCAGAATAAAGCTCAAGTATGACTATAATTTAATGCCAGATCCAAAAGCTATTGAGCGTTTGGTTAATTTAGGTGTCAAAGTTAAGTATGAAGAAATTAAAGAGCAAACTGACGAAAAAGAAGAACATTTTTGGATTATAAGTCTACGTATTCCAAAAGCTTTGATTAATATAGACTAAAACAAAGGAGTGATAAATGATTTCTGAAGGTCTTCACGAAGATGATCTGGACGGTGTTCTTATACCTGTCATATCAATCGACGAGTACCACGGCAAGATTGATGACTTGTCAATGGTAATATCATTCTTTTTAACAGATCCAAGTGCTGCTAATGATCTGTCCTCTTTCATAGAAAGTGGCCCATATAATATTATGGATTCTGACGTTTCAAAATCTATCAATGAAGATGGATATTATCAAGTTTTTGTTGAAATGGAAAGAATTTCACACTTCTTTTATGATTTGCAAGATATCGTTAATGATTTAAAATCATTAATTGGTAATCAAAAATGGCTCTTTATGTCTCCCAAGACTAAAGGGAACGCAATTCCTTTCACGAAAGAAAATATCAAAAGATACGTGCAATATAAGCCTTCAGAAGAAGCCAAATCTGAACACGAGCAGTCTATGGATGAAGAAGTTATGGAATTTCTTTCTCATACTGATGTAAAAAATGTAAAATTGGGCAATGGTAAACTAATGGTTGAAGGCAAACATTCGTCCGCCACAACTGGATTTGTAACATTTTCTGATATGAAATTACTTTGCCATATTTTAGATTTACATCATAAGCCTATTAATGAATCAACAGAAACAAAAATGGCTGTCAAGAAATTGTCAGAAATCCTCGGACCAGATTGCCTAGTGGAAACTGCTGGACAATTTATTCTAGTCTCCTCATCAATTTATCCATCTAAGGTACTACTTCTAAAATAATTTGAACTTTCGGCTTGCTTATGCTAACTTGTAAAAGTTAGAAGGAACTAAGTTATGAATGATCAAGTTATTGTCTACCCACAATCCATACGCGACCTGTGCGGGATCGACACTGTGATCTTCACATATTCACGCGAAGTCGCCCAAAAACTTCGCTTGTTAATGGATGATGATTATCAAATTATTCATCACAATCTTTTGATTAACGATACTGATGAGCTAGAATGGGTACAAGATGCTTTGTATCATTCACACATTTTTATCGTAACTGAAAGCAAAATTCCATTCGTGGAGGGATATGCTCTTTGTTATGCAACTGAGCAAAATCCTGAGCTAGTGATTGGTATCAATTTAGATACAAGAATTGCAAATTTCCTATCAGCCGTTACGAAAAATGGCGTAGTGATGGTTAGCAATATTAAAGAAGTTGCTGATTTTATAGAGGCACAATAAATGAAAATAGACGCAGTTGACGATGAATCAGGCCAAGTTGGTTTTTATATCAAGCAGCTTTCTGATCTTTATGAAAAAATGGACACTGAAATTTCTAAATCAATTTCTGAAATTGAGAAGAAATATTCGGATGAAATTAATAATTTAAAACAAATTATTGAAAGTACGAAATCCTTACTATTATGAAAATAGAAACTTTATTATCGAGAGGGTCTGTACCAGACAGGATAACGTTGATTTCAACAGTTTCGAGTTGGTCAAAGCAACCATCTTGGAGACTGGCTGAATATAGAACTAATGTGGATTCTCCGTATATTGAAAATATTCCATATAGTTTGTTTGAATTATCGTCAAGGGGTGATAATTTAAAAGACGGCCGCGGCTTCTCACTAAGGTTGACTCAACCAAATTTAAGTATGTTGTTACTCAATGCAAGAATTCGAAATGGCCGAATAGCTGAACCTTGTCAATATTTGAAGCTAAATCATACAGCATTTTGGCTATTACCAATTAGGTTATTAAACAATGGTTAAATTGTATAATAGAGATAATATTTTTTCCGTTAATAAGATTAAAAATTCATCATTGATTGAATTGGATGATATTTGCTATTATCATTCAAAATTGGGGACCGATCCAAGTAATGATAACTATTTTATCACTACAACTGATAATAAACATTTTAGGTTAACTCAAGACAATTTAAACGTTTTAATAAAAACTGCTACATTTGATCAAGGTTATATTATTGGTCCACTATCTTGGCAAGAATATAAAAGAAAATCATTACTTTTACCAAGCGGTACACTGGATGCCAAGCCATTATCATATGGAGATATTGTTGAGCCTATTCTTTCATACCGGATGGAACCTAAAAAAATGATTTATCTTGGTATGAAGCATATAGTAGAATATTCTACTATGACGTACAAAAAAGTAAAAAAGGATCAGCATATTTTCATATCTCTCGATCGAGATATGTATAAAAAAATAGTTACTGAAAATATTATCAATTCAGCTTTTATTATATTAAAGAATGATAAGAAAATGGCTGATGAATTAAGTTCTGAATTGAATACTAATAATATAACTCAACGCCATCCTTGGAATGATCGATATGGCCGGCCATTTTATTTGGATGAATATCGAAAAACAAAGTTATTTTTAAAACTTATTCCAATTGATAACTTACAAAATATTATACCATCGACGAACATCAATGATGCCAGAATAGTAATCAAAAGTGGCGATCAATTTTTTGAAACAAAATATACGTCAATTAGAAATGGCACCTTAGCGGTCGGTACCATTCTTAGAGGAAATTTATTAAAAAATATAGAAATATTGGACATTGATGATTTTGTAGCAAATTTCAATTACTCGACAAGAAATACAAAGTATATAGAATCAAAAGAAATTGACTTTACTGTGCCATCAAGCTATCAATGTTATGTAATCGCATATGAAGTACACCAAAATGGAAAAGTTGTTGGAAGAAAATAAGCTCGATGTCGGTCACGGTGAGCCCTGGCCAGCAAATCTTTTGAGTAATATGTGGCCCCACCCGTTTGTGATGGGCAATATCCAATATACTTGTATGGAATCCTTCTTACAGAGTTTGAAATTCGAAAAAGAAGATGATGCTGAGCGAATAAGAAAATTGCCTAATTTTGAAGCCCGGAGAGAAGGCCAAAAAGGTAATGGATGGAAAAAGACACAAAAGCTTTATTGGGATGGTATAGAAATAGACCGCCAAAGCAGTTTATATTATGACATTGTTTATTGTGCTTTTGAACATATGTGTGATCAAAATTTTCTATTCCGGGTAGCATTAAAATTAACTGGTGAAAAGCAATTGGATCATTCAATTGGTGTAGACGATCCTACTAATACAATTTTAACTCGGCAGGATTTTTCAAACTTTCTGCACAAACTGAGAGAAGGTCAAAAAATGACAACTAATACACAATGGAAAGCTGATTATGAAAATCTAATACAAGATTGTGTGGCTTTAGATACTGAAACAACAAACATTGATGTCAAGGAAGCGGAAATATTACAGCTGGCATATACTGCTGATTTTCACGGTGATCCGGAAAACATATTATATCGTTCAGTTAAACCAATCCCACCAGAAGCATCCGCCGTCCACCACATTTCAAACAGGATGATTAGAGGTCTACCAACTTTTGGCCAAAATACCAGTCCGGTAGAAGCTCTTGTGAATAAAAATGCTCGATTCTATATCGCCCACAATGCAGACTATGACAAGCAAGTTTTGATCAACAGTTGCAAAAGGGACGGTTTGGATACAGAAGCGGCACATTTCGAGAATACTCAGTGGATTTGCACTTGGCGCTTGGCAAAGGCAATTTTAGGTGTTGACTATACTAAATTGCAATACAATTTAAGCTATCTACGTTATGCACTTGATTTAGACGTTCCGGATAATCTTCCAGCGCACGATGGCCGAGCAGATGTTATCGTGTGTGCGAAGCTTTTTGAGATGTTGGTTGAACTTGCAGTAATGGATAAGAAAATATACCCAGACCAAGATCTTGGTGAGCAGCTTTATAATCTATGCTGGGCACCCAAGAAGGTTGAAACTTGGCCATTTGGTAAGTATAAAGGTCAAAAACTTGATGCTATACCTACCGACTTTTATATGTGGGCAATTGAAAACCTTGACAGCTTGAAAGAAGATAATGAACGATATGATTTGGACCTTGCTACTTCCGTTGCAAGAGTCTTAGAAGCTCGTATCTAAAATTAACTACTAAAATAATAAATATCCTTGTAATTCGATTACGAGGATATTTTTATGTTTGGCATTCCTTGGTCTTATGTTGGTATTTTTATTGCTTTAGTGGGAGTAATTGCGACAGGATATTTTGCAGTTCAGCATTATAATTCAGTAGTTGCTGAAAATGTAAAGTTGGAGTCAGATTTAAAGTCTGAAAAAGCTAAGAATGAGCAGCTTCAAAAAAATTATGAAGCAATAGTTGATACCGTTAATAAAAATGACCAATCAACCCAGACTATAATTGAGCGTACTAACACGATTGAAAAGCAAATTAGGGCCGCACCAGTTACTACAAACTGTGTCTCCAGCCCAGCTTTAACAATAGCTTTGGATAGATTGAAGGAAAATTATCAACCTACTCAAACACCAACTGACACATCTAAAACTATTCCAGCGGACTCGAAATAAAGGAGAAAGAAAATGAAAAAAATATTTTTTACTTTAGTTCTTTTACCGTTGGCTGGTTGCGCCGCGATGCAATCGCATCCACAGACAAGAATTACGTATCCAGATTCTCTATTCAAATGTATGGATAAGCCGGACCCAAACCTAGTTCAAACTGATAATGATTTAGGTGTTTTGATTACTAGACAGGACGCAGTTATTGACGACTGTAAAGCTCGATTAGCCAATGTTGGTGAATTAATTAGAGCAAATCAACCAAAAGACGATAAGCAGAAAAAATAATGAATCCATATGAAATACTTGGCGTATCATCAAATGCGGACCAGAATGAAATAAAATCAGCTTGGAAAAAATTAGCCGTCAAATATCATCCTGACAGAAACGCTGACCCATCAGCCGTTGGCAAATTGCAAGAGATTAACCAAGCATATGAGCTGATCAAAACGCCAGAAAAAAGACAAATGTATGATCAAGGATCAAAAAATCAGCAAGGATTTGCTGGTTTTGATAATTCAGATTTCATATATCAACATTTTGCAGATATCTTCAAAAGAGCCCAAGCTACTAAATCATTCAATATAAATGTCGAAGTTACCATTGACGAAGTAGCTACTGGAAAAAGAATATCAAATACTATCAATTTGGATGGTGAAGAAATTGAATTAGATTTTGCCATACCAGCAGGTGTGCCAGATGGGGCTAGATTCAATGTTAAACAGCTTAAATCCAAAATGGGCTTCGATGTCACAATTAGCGTGACAGTCATAACTCGGCAGGAAATGACAAGACAACGCCACGGAAATGATGTATTAATATTACAAAATATATCTGCCTTTGATGCTATCTTGGGCACTGAAGTAGAAATTGAGCCAATTTCTGGTCATAAACTCAAACTTAAGATTCCAAAAGGAACCCAACCAGATACTAAATTAATTATGCGCGGCGCCGGCCTTCCAGTTTTTAATAGTGACAGAAAAGGTAATGTGGTCGCAATAATTAAAATATCAATCCCGACCGATTTAGATGAAAATCAGCTTGATCTTTTGGACAAAATGCGTTAAAAGAACTGATGAAGCTTTTAAATGAGAATGATCCTTTTTTAAAGATTCCAGTGGATGAATTAGACGTGTCTAATTTACCTAATGATTTCAGTGACATTGTTTCTGAAATGTGTCACACTATGATAGAGAATGCCGCTATAGGATTAGCAGCAAATCAAGTAGGAATTCCTTGGAGAGTTTTTGTTATACAAACCATATCTGGAATTCAAGTTTGTATAAATCCTAAAATAATTGAAAGTTCTAATGTATTGCCAAATCCAGAAGGCTGTTTAAGTTTTCCTGGACTAAAATTAATAGTACATCGTCCTAACATAATCAAAGTTGAATATTTTGATTCTAACTTAAATCGCGTAACTGATATGTTATATGGCATTGACGCAGTGTGCTTTTGTCACGAATTAGACCATCTAGATGGGATCACGTTTGACCAACGTGTTTCAAAATTCCAATTCAAAAATGCTTTGAAAAAAAGAAAATCCAAAACCGTAATTGACTAACCATTCAAACTCATATACTATTGAGATAGTTTAAAAATGAAGGGACTTATACCTAATGTCTGAACACAACCAGCCAGTTTTGCAAAATTTAATCAAGGTTGCATTTGAGCTTGCTCGAACGAATAAAGACGAATATGTAACAGTTGACCATTTGGCTATTGCCGTTTTGGAAAATGAAACTATTACAAAAGTTATGGAAAGGTTGAATGTCAAAACATCTGACATTATCGAGGCAATTCAAACACATTGGTCTAATAGCAAGTTGGTTGCAGAATATCGTGAAACTAACCAACCAATCCCAAATCCTACCCCTACTCGAAATTTTGACTTGGTAGTCCAGCGAGCCGTGCAGCAGGCAACAATGGCAGATCGCCGAATTGTTGAAGTACACCACGTAATGGCATCTATCCTTCAGGAAAGTGCTGAAAAGAGTCTAGTTGTTCACGTTTTGGAATCAAATAATATCGATCGAACTGCATTCCTTAATGCCCTGAAGCGCGATGTTGATAAGACTAAGAGTTATGTTGATCCGGCAACCGGTGCTGTGAAGTCACAAAATAGTTCAGCATTGGCCCAATATGCTGTTAATTTCAACCAGAGAGCCAAGGATGGAAAAATTGATCCATTGATTGGTCGAAAGTATGAAATTGAACGTACTATTCAGATCCTCCAGCGCCGCCGCAAGAACAACGTAGTGTATGTTGGTGATGCAGGTACTGGTAAGACTGTTTTGGCAGAAGGCCTTGCGTTGAAAATCGTCAATGGCGAAGTACCAGAAAAGATCAAATCTGCGGTAATTTATGCGCTTGATATGGGTGCATTGATGGCTGGTACCAAATATCGTGGTGATATGGAAGAGCGTCTCAAGGATATTCTCAAGGAACTCAATGAGATTCGTGAAGAAGAAGGCATTCAGCCAATCCTGTTTATTGACGAAATTCACACTATTATCGGCGCTGGCCAGGTATCTGGCGGATCAATGGATGTTAGTAATTTGCTCAAGCCTGCTCTGGCGCGCGGCGAATTGTCTTGTATTGGTTCGACCACTTATGAAGAATATGAAAAGCATTTTGCAAAGGATGTGGCTCTTCGTCGGCGCTTCCAGAAACTTGATGTCAGCGAACCTTCAATCCAGGAAACTATTGAAATCCTGAACGGGCTGAAAGATTCTTATGAGAAGCATCACGGCGTTACATATACGGATGCAGCAATCCGTGCCGCAGCAACTTTAAGTGCAAAATATCAAATTGCCCAGCGCTTGCCCGATAAGGCTATTGACTTGATTGACGAATCTGGTGCTCGACTGGCACTGGTGGACGACGATCAGTCAAAGGTTGTGGATGAACCACTTATTCGTGAAATCTTATCAGCAATTACTGGTGTTCCTATCAAGGAAACTGATGAAGATGAAGCTGATAAGCTTCAGAATTTGTCATCCGATATTAAAACGATGGTTTATGGTCAGGATACCGCAGTTGACAGACTTGTGAGATCGATTATGATATCAAGAGCAGGTCTGCGTGAAGAAGATAAGACTTCTGGATCTTATGTCTTTACTGGCCCAACTGGTACTGGTAAGACTGAAGTCTGCAAGCAATTGGCTAAAATTCTTGGCATCCCATTCGTCAAATTTGATATGAGTGAGTATATGGAAAAGCATTCAGTCTCGCAATTGATTGGTGCTCCTCCAGGATACGTTGGCCACGATGATGGTCAGGGCAAGCTCATTGAAGCAATTGATCGAAATCCACACTGTGTATTGTTGCTTGATGAAATTGAAAAGGCTCATCCAGATCTCTACAATATTTTGCTACAGATTATGGATGGCGCCCGCCTGACCAGCACGAAGGGCAAAACAGTAGACTTCAAGAATGTTATCTTGATTATGACTACAAATGCTGGTTCAGCTGCTTCTGAAAAGCACGGCTTCGGGTTTGGATCTGCCGAATCTAAAGGCCAGGAAGAGATTGATGAAGCAACCAAGAAGCTGTTTACGCCAGAATTACGTAACCGACTTGATGGTATTATCCCATTCAGCAAGCTTACACCAGATGTCATTACATCAATTGTTGGCAAGTTTATTTCACAGCTTCAGCTTATGCTTGATACTAAGAACATTGTCATCAAACTTTCTGATGCAGCGTTAGCTAAATTGGCTAAGGATGGTTATGATGACAAGATGGGTGCTCGACCAATGGCCCGCTTGATTGATGAAGTGATTAAAACTCCGCTGGCTCCAGAAATCCTATTCGGATCGTTGAAGAAGGGTGGACACGTTGATGTTGATGTGCTTGACGGTGAATTTAAACTTACATTCACTGCACCAACTTCAGAAACTGAAGTGCTTCTACTCACCAATGAACAACAAATAGATTGATGGTGTTGACACAGTTTAGCTTTTTTGTTAAAAGATGAATATGGAAAACGAAATGGAGAAGAACGTGACGAGCGAATATGAAATTGGCATTAACGATTCCAATGTTCAGATTATGAAGTCTGGCTATCGGGAATATCTTACGCCAAAGACAAAAAAGCCAATTTACCAGATTGGTATCATCGCTAAGATTGTAACTTCTTCACGTCGTTATGGTCGCGCGCAGGATTTGTATGTTAGCTTTTGGGCCACCCTTGGCCCAAATAGCGACAATTTGGTTTTTGAAAAGGTAGGAATTCCTTCCTACAAGGCAAATTCAAAGATGAAATCCTTCAGCAAGAAGTTTCCAAAGGAAAATATTGGTGAACTTGTTGCTTTGCGTGGAGTGGATATTAATGAATATTTCAGTGCTTATCATTCATATTTGATTATCACTGATTGGTATTCGGAACAGACGGAGAAACTTTACTAATGCCGCAGTTTTATATGTTGGTTGGCGCCCCAGGTTCTGGTAAGTCAACTTGGACCAGGAATTTTCTTGCTAAAACTGATGATGATTACGTAGTAATTTCGTCAGACGACATTATTGTGGAATGGGGAAAGCTTCTCGATCCGAATATGACATATACTGATGCATTCCGTAAGGTGGATATGAAAAAAGTTCAAGCTGAACTTAATTCCCGCCTTATGGCTGCAATTGCTGATATGAAAAATATCATTTGGGATCAGACTAATTTGACGGCCAAATCTCGTCGAGGTCGAGTTTCACGTATTCCTAAAATTTATCGAAAGACTTGTGTTGTGTTTAATATTGAACACGACGAGTTGTTTCGTCGACTTGAAAAGCGAGCTAAGGAAGAAGGTAAGTTCATCCCTAAAAAAGTTATTGATGATATGATCAAAACTTTTGAGCCGCCTGTTGAAAGCGAAGGATTTGATAAAATCATTCAGGTATGAATAAGGTTCAAGTAAAAAAAGATTCGTATAGCCTATATCTCAAAGTTGATCAAAAAGTATATAGGCCTATACAAACAGACGAAACTATAGAAAAATTTGGACACATATTGCCGGCGATAACATTAACTCGATTTCGTGAAGGTAAATATGTTATTGTAAGAGAATTAAGTGATGGCGTAGCTTCTGTTAGATTGGAAGGTAGCCAGAATAAGGAAAAGTGGTATTTTCATGGCGAAGGAAGAAGCACAAAACAGTGGAAGCCTTGTAGAAGAGAATTTGGCTCTTAAGGAATCATTGTATAAAACTATCGCTGTCCTTGAGGACTGCCGTAAATTTATGGCAGTCTCTCGTCACTCTCTGAACACTAATGTTGAAATTTCTGAAGCACTGTTATCATTTATGATAGCAAGACTTGATCCTATTTTAAATAACCTTTATAGCAATACGCCTGATTATGCTTTTGTTAATGCAGTATTGGCAAAGCTTCAAAATCCAAATAACTATGACGACAGTGTTATCGATTTCGTTGAAATATTTGATGAAAATGGTAACTTAATAGCGTCATCTTTAGATGAAAGTCCCGAATAATGGCATTTAATTTTGCTCAAATTAAAGAATCATTAGCAAATGGTGATCATAATAGAAGTATAAAAGAACAAGCTTGGATTAAGCTTTTCGGTGACCGAAAAGCTTTTCAGTCATCAATAATGTCACCCAAGCCCAAAATCCCAAATTCTTGGCTTCCAGAGCAATATTTGGAATACCATAAAGAATATGGATTAACCAAACTTCGAGCATTAGATGATTGGGCAAATCCAGATGATGCATATAAACATTATAAGGCAAGATTGACTTCATCATATGGTGCCTCAAATAATGATTCTCCTGATGAGGACCAATTAGGACTAATAAATTATGTCGATTTTTGTAATGATATCAATCGTCTAACAAACGAGATGAAAGATGATATGATTGATTTTGGCGTACCAGCATTGCAAGCATATATTGGTGCCTATACTACAATGTTTTTTGTGTTAAAAAGATTTAGAAAACAGTTTTATTCAACTCTTTACACATTTGAAGAGAATGTTGAAAATACGATCTATCAAAAATCACCATTGCGTCATTTGTTACTATTTCTAATCGAACGACGTTTGAATAGGCTAATACCAGATTCTAATACATTCAAGTTTGGTAAGGAATATTTTCAAACATTTGAATATCGAAAAGAATCTGGTGATGCGATTTATGATTATTTGATTGATAATTACACATCTGATATGATTGCTTGTAAATTTTTGTTCTAAGAATTATTCCGATTTGGTCCAGGTGGATGGGCACAGGATTCTAAACCCTAGGAGACCGGTTCGATCCCGGTAATCGGAGCCAAAGGCATTTACTGATTGACTTTTCGGTCTTGAAAGTGTAAATAGATATGAATAGCAGCAGATGCTATCAATTCAAAATATACAAGGGAGTCTTGTAATATGACATACAAAAAAATTATCGATTTCGAATTCCTTCCTGACGACATTGAAGACCTGTATAATGGCAAAGTCCACGATGGCCAGTATGATGTGCTGGTATTCATTGGGCGATTTTCTCCTTTTCACAAAGGTCACAAGGCAGTCGTCGATGTGGCCCTCAAGAAGGCTAAGAAGGTTATTATCCTGGTTGGATCATCCTTCCGTTCGCGCACTGAACGTAACCCATTTAATTTCCAAGAACGCCAAAAAATGATCAATGCTTCGTTCACTGATCAAGAAAATGAAAAAATTGTGATTCTCCCTATTCGCGATATGACTTATCGTGACCATAAATGGATTTCACAAGTTCAGGAAGCTGTTAAGGAAGAAATCCTCAACACTGCAAATGAAGGAACTGGATCGTTTCGTCCTAACGGAACCCAGGATGTTAAAGTTGGGCTCATCGGCTGTGAAAAAGATCACACTTCATATTATCTAAAGAAATTCCCAATGTGGGGCTCGGTTGGCGTCAAGTTCGTCAACCCACTCAATGCTACTGACATCCGTCGAGCATATTTTGCAGGCGGTGAAGCTTGGGCTAATGTGAAAATTCTCCAGCATCTACCTGATGGGGTTGTTAATTTTCTCGACCATTTTGCTCACAGTTTTGATTATGAATATGTTCAAAATGAAATGGCCTTTAATCGAAAAAATAAAGCGGCCTGGGCAAACGCACCGTATGCACCAACATTTAATGCTGCTGATAGTGTTATCATCCAGAGTGGTCATATTTTGCTCGTTACTCGTCGTAGCCACCCAGGCAAGGGACTGTTGGCTCTTCCAGGCGGATATTTGAATCAAGAAGAAACTTTGCTTGATTGTGCGCTTCGCGAGCTTCGAGAAGAAACCAAGATCAAGGTTCCGGAAAAGGTTCTTCGTGGTAGTATGGTTTATGATCGAAATTTCGATGATCCTTATCGTTCAGATCGAGGTCGGATGATCACGCAGGCATTTTTGTTTCAACTTGAAGATATGGATGAACTTCCAAAAGTCAAAGGATCTGATGATGCTGAAAAGGCAAAGTGGTATCCAATTGCGTTCCTTAATGAGGAAGACTTCTTTGAAGATCATTACCACATCATCCAAGTTATGTTGGGGCATATGAAATGAGGGATTATAAAGTAAATTCAGAAATGACTTGGTGCCTTTGGTTGGATGAACATTCAGAGCCACCACTTAATACTCCAATTTGGATGCTATGTGAAGAGGATACTTGTGATCCGACCCTATATCCATCTATTTTTCGAGTAATGATACACGAATATGACGATACTAGCGGAATGACACTGCGCTCGATTGAAAAGGGTAAAATGTGGAAGTTTCGCTTATTGGATTTTGATCCAGAGCACGAAGATGAGTTCTTAAATCCAAATATGTGGACGTTTATCGCTTGGCGCGAAATGACAGATCACGCCGGAACGTATGATAACTTTATGAAAGAACATAACAGAGAATTTCATCAAAATTGGAGTATTGATTGATGGATATTTTACAGCAAATTTTTGAAGTAGTTAATAAGCGTCAACCGCTTTACCAAGAGCGTTACACGCACCGCCGAGTAACTAAGCTTAGTGAAGAAACTGGCGAGGTTAGTGAAGCGTTTCTTAGTGTAACGAGTGAGTCAAATGGTAAAAATAAAACCTTCGAGGACGTTCGTGAAGAAGCAGTGGACTCTGCAATTGTGGCACTTGATATTGCTCTTACTAAATTCCCAGGCGAAGAAGATTGGGATGATGAGCAGCTTTATACAGCAGTTGAAGATATGATTGCTAAAAAGCTTAAAAAATGGAAGAAAAAACTGAAAGATAAAACCGATATTATGTAATATCGGTTGACTTCTCTCAACCAACATAGTATATATGACAACATAAGGCAGCTAAAAAGATTAGCAGCTAAAATATTGATAAGGAGTTTATCAAAATGAATATTAAAGATTATTTTGCACCTAAGAGCACTGACGTTGAATACGTCCAGGAAGATCAGCTCAAAATTTCCCTCATTTGCCGAATTGATAGTTACAAATTCAGTCACCCGTTTGCTTACCCTAAAGGTATTCAGGCAATGACTTCATATGGTGAAGCCCGAATTAAGGGTTCTGAAATTGTTGTTCCTTTTGGTATGCAGCTTCTTGTCAAGCGCTACCTTAGCGAAACTATTACTGCTGAAGATGTTGAAGCAGCCGAAGCTTTCGCACTCGCACACTTTGGACGCCCACTCTTCCATAAAGAAGGTTGGATGAAGGTTGTTAATGTTTACAATGGTAAACTTCCCCTTATTATTCGAGCAGTCAAGGAAGGCACTGTAATGCACGGTAGCCAGCCCATCTACACTGTCACGGTGTTTGATGAAGATCTTTACTGGATGAGTGCTGGTTTTGAAACTATGATCCAGCGCGGCATTTGGTATCCTACTACTATTGCTACTTTTGATTATGTCACTAAGCAAGAAATCATCAAGCGATACAAAGCAACTGGTGCAAATCTTGACTTAGTACCGTTTGCACTTCACGACTTCGGTGGCCGCGGTGTTTCGAGTGGTGAAACTGCTGAAATCGGCGGCGCTGCCCACTTGGTTAATTTTATGGGCTCGGACACAGTTGAAGGTATTCTTACTGCCAATTTCTACTACAAATGCGATATGGCCGGCTTCTCGGTTTATGCAACTGAGCATAGCATTCAGTGTTCGTTTGGCCCAACTCGAGATAATGCAATTGATTATCTTCGCACACAGATCCGCAATGCAACTCCTGGCTCAATTTTCAGCGTTGTTATTGATGGATATGATGTCTTCCGAGAAGCTGAAATCCTTTGCACTGAATTGAAGGACGAAATCATCGCATCAGGAGCCAAGGTTGTGTTCCGCCCAGATAGTGGTGATATGATGGAGATTGTTCCTGCACTTCTCAAAATGCAGGAAGACCATTTTGGTGTTACGCTCACCGAAACTGGACACAAGCGTATTAATTACGTTGGTATGATTCAAGGTGATGGTATCTCACATACTACACTTATTGAGCTCCTTGATAAGGTAATTGAGCTTGGCTACAGCGCCGACGTTATTATATTCGGTTCAGGTGGAGCATTGCTCCAAAAAGTTAACCGTGATACACTCAAGTTTGCACAAAAGGCTTGTTCAATTCTTATTGACGGCGAATGGAAAGGTATTGCTAAGGATCCTATCACTGATCAGGGTAAGAAGTCAAAAGAAGGTATTTTGACCCTCGCCCGCAACCTTGCCACTGGAGAACTCGAAACCCTCCGCATTGATGATGGTTTCCCTGAAGGTTACGAGGACGCGCATTTCCTTGTTTACTACCTCGGTAAGCTCTTTAATGAAATCACACTTGCAGAAGTTCGTGAAAACGCTGCATAATATGAAATAAACGGTGAAATGAAAGCGACCTTTGGTCGCTTTCATCATTTCTATAATAAATATAACATAATAAAGATATCTTTAGGACCTTTGAATATGCTTCAATATAATGTAACAATTACTGGCGCTGTGGATCCAGATCGTGACGAAAAGTTAGCTGGAACATTAGGTATGCCAACAACATATGCTGGATCAAAAGATATTGCCCGCTCTAATATGCGCTTTCACGCAATTATCGATCAACTTGGTTATTGGGGTCCAGTATTTAAAATTACAGACATAGTAGTTACTGGTCGAACTCAAAACTCAGCCGCTACATCAATCTCCTTTTCATTAGAATATTATCGTGACCGTCCTTCATATTTGAAGATTGAAGACTCATCAAATCCAGGCACCTATCTTGAAGGTGCTGATGCCGTGAAGCGTATGATAGCTTTAGCAATTTCCAAAGACTACAACCAAAATTATTCATTCTGGGATCCAACAGTTAGAGTTACACGCACCAACACTAACACAACTAGTGAAACAACCCCACCGCGCGGATGGGCATACGAACAAGTAGATGCTACTAAACTTTATGCAAATATTGCAGCAGCGGAAGCGGCTATCACGGTTACTGAAAATTAAAAATTGACATAAAACTCTCCTTAGCATAATATCCTGGTATAACCCAATACCAGGATATTTTAATGAAAATCGAAGACTCAATCAAATTAGATTTTTCAGACGTACTAATCAAGCCAAAAAGATCTACACTCACAAGCCGCAAAGAAGCGATTCTATCAAGGCCCTTCACTTTTAAATATTCATCCAGACCTTGGTCAGGTATTCCAATTGTATCAGCAAATATGGATACGACTGGTACTTTCGATATGGCATCTGTGCTTTCATATTATAATATGGTCACAGCTCTGCACAAGCACTATACAATTGATGAAATGTATGAATACATTTCAAATCAAAAATTGCTTACAGTTCAGAATAACTTATTTGTATCTGTTGGAATCGGCCAGGAAGATTGGGGCAAGTATTTACTTTTAAGAGAAAAACTAGGATATTTCCCTAATGTTTGTATAGACGTCGCTAACGGGTATATGGAAAAATTTGTTCAATTTTGTACCAATGCAAGAGATACTATTGGTGATAGTGCAATCATTATGGCTGGTAATGTTGTTTCTTCTGAAATGACTGAACAGCTTATCTTAAAGGGTGTTGATATTGTAAAAGTTGGTATTGGTTCCGGTGCTCATTGTACTACTCGTGTGGTGGCAGGCGTTGGATATCCGCAGCTATCAGCCATTATAGAATGTGCCGATGCTGCTCACGGCCTGGGAGGTCATATTTGCAGCGATGGTGGCATTACTAATCCTGGTGATATGGTCAAAGCTTTCGGTGCCGGCGCCGACTTTGTTATGATCGGAAGTGAATTTGCTGGTCACGATGAAAGTGGTGGTGATGAAGTCTACAATGATGGTGAAATTGTAGGTAAAGTTACTTACGGTATGAGTTCATCAACTGCTATGAAAAAACATTATGGAAAAGTAGATGAATACCGTTCCAGTGAAGGAAGAACGTCAGTAGTACCATATCGTGGACCTTTGTTGAATACCATACAATATTATTGTGGAGGATTGCGCTCAGGTATGACATATGTTGGGGCCAAATCTTTAAAAGAGCTAAGTAAGCGAACTACATTTATCAGGGTTAACCGAGTTTTGAATGAAAAATATGAAAAAGAAACTTTGACAAAACGGTAATAAAACATTTGACATCGTTCTTCGATATGTTATATGTCGTTAGTCAGCAATAAAAGGGCACTTGTATGAAGAAGGTAATTTTGGCAGCGGCGTTGATGCTCGGCGTAACATCGCCCGTGATGGCGACGGTAACGAATCCGGCATTGCCTCCAGAGACAGTTAATTTAATGATAGTCTCTGTTGGAACACTTTATAATGACAATATGGTCAAGATGACAAATGGTGATGGTAAATCAATTACCGTTCATCTTTCAGACTGTGATATTGATTGGAATACTGGTGATTCGTTTTATCTAGTTGTATCACAATCTGGCGCTGCTTATACGGTACCAGTTGTTGACTTCCAAGTTGCATATCGAATGACTGGGAAGAATTGGAATGATACGGTCAATTTGCTGGCGCGAGCCGGTAAAATGTGCAAAGTACGTGCAGATTGATAATCTTACATTAAATTAATAAATAATTGTAAGAAATTAAAAACCAAAGCCCCTCAAAGGCAGCGGACTCTTAAGTGGGTGGCTTAGCCTTTGGGGGGTTTTTTATGTTCTGTGAAGGGAGAACAAATTAATGGGCATCAGGTTGGAATTTAAGCATATTATGGTTCGTGCTATTGTTAAAAATCCAGTTAAAACCGTTGATGAGCTTAAAGCTTGGTCTTTGGGGGTAATTGATGCAGTTAATATGAAGGTTGCTGAAATTCCAGGTGAGAAAAATCCTATTGCGTGGAAGTGTGAAATTCCAGGAAATGAAGGAATGACGCTCGTCGCAGTTATTGAGACTTCTAATTTGGCATACCACGATTGGATTGTTGAAGGCGGCACTATGGTTGAACTTGATCTTTTTAGTTGCGGCCCGTTCACAAAAGAACAAGTTATTGGTGAAATAATGAAACTTGATCCTATTAGTTTAGAATACAAATTTTTTGATAGAGAGCATTCATTGGATTTGCTAGATGAAGGATCGTTCATTTTTGATTGAATGAAAATGCCCTTGGCACCAAGGGCATTTTCGTATTTGCCTATATTAAACTAACCAAGAATAGTATTTCTTAGTCATATCACGTCGATGTGCTAATCCGTTTGTTCCGCCGTTTATACGCTTTGTTACCGCTACAATATTTGATTCTGAAATTGATGTGCATAATGACCATAGACTATTATGGTCAAAAAACCACTTAGCTGATTGGAATGCATATTTGGTAAGTACAATATCAGGATTGGAAACTATTTCGTTATCGTGCATCGCTTGTGCAAAAAGAGAATAGTTGCTTGAACCAGTAAGTTGGATAGGACCACGGCCGCGGTATTTCCAACCATCACCAGACGCTTCTGACCCATTTCCCATTCTATTAGAATAAACTTTATTTGCAATCTTAATAGGTTGGCGAGCATATTGGGTAGCCATTGAAATATTTGGAAAATATTTACCAAAAACTTTAACTAGTGATTGTGCTGAATAATTTAAATTTTCAGTAAAAATGGTAAAACCGGCCGATTCGTGCGAACATTGGCCAAAAAAATGAGCGCCTTGCGACGCAGTCAGCTTAAAAAAAGCAGTTCCTTTTTTTAAAGTTTCAGGACCAAACCCACCATCAGGGACGGCACCAATTTGTTTTTGGAATTCAATAAGTGGATTCATTTCAGATCCCCCCTTTTAATTATCTTATAGGTTATTTATTTTGTTAGGATGGCCAGCCCAATAAATAGATTGAGTTTTTGATTTCTATCAATTATAGTGACTTATAAAAATATGGATTTATTATAATGAAAATTTCAATACCAATTTACTTTTTCACAGGCCTGGCGGCCATTTCAATGGCTTGTGTTGCAGCTTTTTTTAGTATTACTGGTTTGGCCGCACTGTATGCAGCCGCCGCCGTACCTGTTATTGTAATGGGATCTTGTATTGAATTTAGCAAAATAGTATCAACAGTTTGGTTGCATCATTTTTGGAAAAAGTCTAATTTCTTGATGGTCGGCACACTGATGTTAATGGTAGTTGCCAGTATGGCTGTCACTAGTGGCGGTGTTTATGGATATTTGACTGGATCACACGCCAGCCAAGAAGCACCAAATCAACAAAAACAATTAGTAGCTGATAGAATTGACCAACAACTTGCTGTAGAGCAGGATAAAATCACACGATATCAAGATCGATTAAAATCATTAGATGAAATAGTATCAACTTCGTTAACTCAAGGCAGATATAGTAGCTCAGCAGCGGATAGAATTAATCGACGCCAAGCATCAGAACGAAGCCAAATTCAAGAAGAGATAGATGCGACGTATAAACGTATTGACGCCCTTTCAGCACAAAAACTTGACGTAAATCAAGAACAAAGTATGAGCGAAGCAAAGCTTGGTGCTGTAAAATATCTTGCAGCGTTATTTGGTGCCGACACTTCGAATGCAGTTATGTACTTCACTTTGATTATGGTTTTGTTACTTGATCCGTTTGCTATTATTTTAGTCATCGCAACCCAAGTAGCATATGATAATCGTAAAAAGGTAAATGAACCAGTAAAGAAAAGAAAATTAATTGCGCCTGAAATACCTGACGAGATTGTTGAAAAATTAGATAATGGCGACGAGTTACCGCCATTTGTTCCCACATTGGACAACGGACCAGAATCTGCAGACACGTTGGAAGGTCCAACCGATTATGTAATGCATCCAAATAGTGACGAAACAATAGAAGATAAAAAAGAAAAAATAGTTGATTTCTTTAATGATGATGAAATTAAAAATGGCATTAATAATGCCGAAGATGAGACTATAATTAAAATTGATGAAGTGGTTAATTCATCCAACATTAGTGATGACGAAAAGGTTGCACAAGTATTAAATGCCTTGGGTTCAACTTTATCTCCTGATCGAATGGAAGAAGTTAAGAAACGCTGGTTAGATTGAGGTATTTGTTATGAAAAATTATGGTTGGTCGTCTCTGATGATAAAATTCAATGAGACAATTAATAATCAAATTATATCGTTTGCTAATCAGGTAATTCCAATCGAATATCAGAGCGATCCAGAAAATGGATCAGGTATTGTAACTGATCCACATATCAGTCTTATTACTGATTTGGAAATAACCTATCCAGAACATAAAATACGTGAAATAATAAAAAATATTCCATCGTTTAAAGTTGAATTTGGGACCATTTCTTTTTTTAGAAATGACACAGTTGATGTGGCTAAAATTGATATTGAAAGCGATCAATTAAACGAGATTCATTATCACCTGAAAGAGTTAATCCCCAATCATTACAAATTTGATGAATATCATCCACATTGTACGTTAGCCTTTGTTAAACCTGGAACGTGTGACTTTATACTACAGCAATCAAATTATTTTCGTGGTATAAATTTTCAAGTTGATTGGATTAATTATAATTCAGCCAAAGGCGTGACATATCCTATAAAAATTAATCAAAAAAGTTAAAAAACACGCCAAAAGTGGTTGACTTTTAAGTTATCTGTATATATATTAATAGAACATAGACGCTGATGCGTAGTATTCAGTTACTTCGATAGAACGCTCAAAACGAATGGCCCTGGCCATTTATTGCACCAGGAGGTGAAAATCCTTCAATTCAAATCGATGGCGGGTAACTCCTAACCTGGTATTTGAAATGCTAACAGATAAAGGCTAGTTAGCAGGACGGTATTCCTTATTACCAAAGCTTCTGGATACGATATTAACACAGTGTTATGGTCAATTTATTGAGCCCTAAAGTTAAGGAGGTCACCTTTGAAGGACCGTCCCTGGCTTTAGGGACAATCTAGATCATATCGCTGTCCGATGAAGAAAAGAAGAGGAAAGAGATATGAAGTTCAATACACCAGGTCAAGCACCAATTCAATCACAAACGTCACCAAATACCGTTACTCACGAAGGCGCACCATCATATAAGTTTGATTCCATTATGGAACTTTATATGGCAGTTGCGACCACACTTATGGGTGAACCAAAGTTTTATGAATCAGGTGATGAACGCGCTAAGCGCATTCGCCGTTTGATTTCCAAAGCAGTCCAATCTGGTGAAATTGAAACTGTAGCAAAGTTGGCAGTTTACTGCCGTGAAACTTTGAACCTACGTTCAGTCCCAATCTTATCACTGTATCTTTGGCGAAGGAAATTCGTGATCAAAAGATCGCCTGGGACGGCCTCCGCCGCCTCGCTAACCGGGTTATTCAACGTGCTGACGAAGTTCGCGAAATGTTCGCTGCTGCTGAGC
>JALOAT010000003.1 GCA_023228645.1 Gammaproteobacteria bacterium
TGGGAATTTGGGCTCTTATTATCAAAATGATGATGTAGCATTAACTTTGCTGGCACACGATACGATAAATCTTACTCTAAATTACTTTTTTGCTTCTGGCGAGTTCCCAAATGGATTAACATTGAATACTGATGGTACTATTACTGGTACGATTTTAGATAATATTGATAAACTTTATGTCTTTACCGTATATGCAAGTAATGGATATAAGCTTGTTCCTTCTACTTTTTCAATTTTGACCAATAAAATTAATGTTGCACCTGTTTGGCTGAATGACGCAGATCTTGGAATCTTTCCTGAAGGATCGTATGTTAATATTTTACTAAATGCTGATGATGAAGATGGTGATCTTTTAACATACTCGTCAGTAGATTTGCCATCTGGTTTGTATATTCAAGACAGTTATTTGCGTGGTACACTTGGATCGGTTGACGAGGACACTTTAGTAACGTTCCACATTACAGTATCTGATATATTGTCAAATCCTGGTGCTGGATTAGAGTCTGAACAAGAATTTACATTAACAATATCTGACGGTGCTTTGAATCCAAATTCACCACCAATATGGTTGACTCAGGAAGGACCGTTACCGTCTGGTATCAATGGCCAAATTTATTCCACATCATTAATTGCGCACGATCCAGAAGGAGATTCACTGTCTTATCAAATAGTATCTGGTTCATTACCACCCGGCTTGGTGTTGGATCAAATTAATGGTTCGATAACTGGCACTATTGGCTTAATATCACAAGACACTGGGTATGATTTTACTGCAAGTGTTACTGATGGTGTTTTTACAGTTGAAAGATCTTTTAATATATTTGTGAGCAGTGCGACAGTAAATCAACCTCCAGTATGGATAACTAGTTCAAACCTTGGTAATATTGTTTCTGGTGAGCCAACTACTTTATACTTTGTTGCTAATGATCCTGAAGGATCCGTGGTTACTTATTCTTTTGTTAGCGGATTCTTACCAACGGGAATGTTGTTTAATGGAGCAACTGGGCAACTATCTGGCGTACCGAGTAATGGTACTGATAGTGAAACCGTCTATCAATTTACTATTCGAGCAACTGATTTTAATCTAGCTTTTTCTGATCAACAATTTACTGTTAAGGTCGTCAATACTACTAATTTAGCACCAATTTGGATTACGCCATCTGGGCAATTGACTGATGGTTCAAATCCAATCGAGTATCATCCGGGCCAATATGTTAATTTCCAGTTCCAGGCGATTGATCCTGATGACGGGCCATTGCCATTAACATATCGCTTATCATACAATAGTTCATTGCCATATGGTTTAAGTGTATCAAGTGATGGTTTATTAACAGGATATGTTGGTGAAGTTTATTCAACACAAGAACTTGGTTTTATTGTTGAAGCTATGGATGGATCTGATGTTGTACCAAGAAATTTCGTAATTAAATTTGTTCCTACGCCGGCATATACTGGTGTTGCTTGTGACCTTTATGTTCCGCTAAGTGTAGAACTTGTTCATATGTTAGAAGCTTGGAATACTGATGATTTAATTCCTGACAGCGTCTTATATAAGGCAGATAGTCCAACATTTGGCAGGGCATCACAATATGATGTATTGGTCACAAATAATATTCATACTGATGATAAAAATCAAATACAAAATATATTATCCAACCATCATAAGAAATTTAGCAGTTTGATGGGAATACCAACATATGCTGTTGGTAGAGACAATTATGGCAACGTAGAGTATGAAGTAATTTATATTCCATTGCTTGATCCACAGGATGGTACCGATTATAATATTCCAACACAGGATGGTATTCAATATTACAGTCATTCATTTGATAATATCCGCCAAGAGGTCAAGCAGCTTGAAAATGATGAATTCCTACCAGCTTGGATGAGATTGCCACAGGATGACACAGGAAAAACTTTAGGTTATGTTCCAGCAATAGTTCTTGCATATGTCCAGCCAGGAAAAGCACAAACTATTGTACAAAACTTTACTCAAATCATCAACCAAACTAGTTTCAATATTCAGGAAACTACTTTTGATCGCCACGTGCTATTGGCTGATAAAGTAGATCCAATAGTTACTGTCGGATCGCAAATGTCTGTTGGCGGTGTTTTAGTAACATTTACTGGTAGTGACGTTTTCACTGCTAAAAACGATATTGAACAGGCATTATCTGCTGCTGGTAATAATGAAATACGAGTGTATTTAGAACAGTCAGTTCAATATAGCTATATTGGTACAGAATTCACGCCAACTTATGGCTATGCCTTGCGTTTTAATTATGCAAGCAATTTCATCACTTTATCGAACATTACTGGCGCCCCTTGTGAAGAACTTGGATTTTTGCCACAATCGAATATAGAAACTACTTTTGACGGACAATTGGTTCACTTTGATTATAGCCTAATTTTAGATGAGAAACAAAATATTCAAGCTGACGGTTTAACTTTTGTTGGTAAAGAATTATTATTTGATCGCTATATTGGCAAATTAACTAATGGTCAAGTTTTTCAACTCAAATGGGCTCCAGATTATCAGGAAGTTTTCTATAATGGGCTTACTAAAGAATTCTGGTCAGCTAATCCTCCAATTTGGATTACTCCTCCTGGAGAATTGGGATATATTACTACAGAAAAACCAGTAACAATCCAATTGAGAACAAAGCATCATTTAGTTGATCAAATTGTTTCATATGAATTAGTTTTTGGTAGTTTGCCACCAGGCTTTACGCTAAATAGTAGTACAGGAATTATTACTGGTGTTGCTGGACCGGAAGGATCAACAACATTCTTTACAGTTAGAGCATATGATAAATGGGGAAACTACAAAGACCGTGGCTTCACATTATCTGTTGGTGCTAATTTGTTACGAATCAAACAGTTCATTGTTCTTATTGACGGAAACGGGATTAAAATTTAATGGCATTACCTGATCAAACATTAGAATTGACTAACATTGTCCAAATGCCTCGTTTGGACGAACTGCTTGGTGATGAATTATTACCAGCTGCTAACAATGCTACTGAAAAACTACCTGTTAGTATAACTTCGGAATCTGTTGGTGATTATGTATTGGGTAAGTATGTTTTTAATTTAACAACATTCCCGACAGCTAATTTAAATGGTAATACCACGTTAATGTTGGCTGATCAAGGTCAAACATATTTGACCTCCATTAATGATTTATCATCAGCGATCACACCATCTATTACCATTACTGGCACTGGTCTTGCATATGTCACTGATAACGGACCTGCTGACAAGACTATTGATGTGCCTAAGGCCACCTTGGAAGAATGTGATGCTGCTGTCAGAGATGACGTAGCAGTTACTCCTGCTGGCCTGGCAAATTATAAAGCACGTTTAGATATTTTGGAGGCTCAAATGGCAGCATTGCTTTACAAGCCGATGGCGATCACTTCATTCTCAGCCTCGCCAAATTTGGTGGAAATTGGTTCAAGTGTTGGGTCTGTCACATTGAATTGGTCGTTGAACAAGACAGCCGCAACATTGGCTATGACAAACTATACCGGAACCCCGCTCACCCCGTCTGATACTACTGCGACAGTCAACGGTCCATTTAGCTCGGACCGTTCTTGGACATTAACAGTTTCTGATGGTACAGCAAATGCTGGAAATACAGCAACATCAACGGCATCTTTGCAATTTAGAAATAAAAGATATTGGGGTGTCTCTCCGAATACTACTTTGACTGATTCGGAAATCATCGCTTTAAGTTCTGAATTTTCAACATCAAAAGTCAAAGATGTTACTTATAATGCTACTGGTGGTAGATATGTTTATTATGCCTATCCGGCTTCTTTCGGCACATTGAATGCTGTTACTGTTGGCGGCCTTGCATTCAGTGACTTTACCACCACCGTGATTAATTTTACAAATGCTTCTGGTTATGCTTCACAGTATAACTTGATTAGAATTAACAATATTCAAACTGGCGCAAACATACAGGTACATTGGGCATAACATATGGCAGATCCTACACCAATTTTAGGTACTAACGTTGCATCCGCTATCGTACCATTTACAGATGCGGACATATTTCCTACTCATCACGCCAAATATGGCAAAGGCGGCTGGCGCGGCGTGCCTACTTATGACGATTTGGCACTCATACCTGTTGACCGATTGGATGATGGTATGGCAGTTTTTGTGGTTGAAACGAGTGTCGTTTACACTTGGAATGAAACTGCCGGCACTTGGGATTATTTTACCAAAGGCGGTGACATAACATCTAAAAGAGTTACTGTTGAATATACCGTTACTAATTTAGTTGCTGGTGAAACTCAGTCATTTGAATTAGCTATGGCCAAATCGTCTATCATTTACGATTTAACATTAAGTAAGGTTGCTAAGGTCACGGCTTGGTCTACTCCTGATAAAGATGAGACCAATCCTTATATATTCTCCGCAACTGAGGATCATTTGACAGATGATGGATCGACGGTTTTAAGTGATGGGTCAATTTTGAGAAATAGACGATATTCAATATTTGTTAATTTGGAAGATCCTCCAACAAATAAAATTTATTTTGATATGGAAAATATTGATTTTCAACCTGGTGACGTTACTATAACTATAACTTATTTGCCGGTTGAATATGATCAAGTCTTTTAAATTGCGATCTTAAAAATCGGATTTAAATAATAAATAACATAAAGAACTAAACGCCTGAAGTTCGGGAGAATATTAATGACTGGCTATATATTTGAAAAAAACAATTTTTTGACAGCCGCGGAATTGATTGCTGATGCCGTCGGCCAAATGATTGATAATGGATTTACACAGAAATATCCAGTATCAGCGTTTGACCCTCAAACTGCTGGCGAAGCTTTTAGTGTTACATTAGAAGCTAGTGTTGATGTTGATCCACTAGCAGCTACACAGCCTTGGAGAATTCGTTTTGAGGCTTTAGAAAAAGATTTAATTAGTGTTATTGTCGCCACTCCGACCCAGTTGCCAGATGATGGTTCATTTGCTAAGGAAGTGAATGCATCAAACGCTCCAGTTGATATTATTGGTGCAGTTGGCGCTATTGCTACTGGTGGAAATATTGTTTCTTCATCACTTTCGCAAGGTTTCATTAACCGCAGTACTCGTGTTGGTGATGATGGCAATTCCTACCCAATGTCTTATAGATTGTCTATTTCGCCACGTGGATTTTTCCTCGGAACTTGGGAAGACGCTGTTACTGCGGAAACTTCAGCACACTTTAATTGGATATTAGTTCAAAGACCAGTTGATAGAGATACTGGTGAAGTAGTTATAACAGGTAAAGCACCAGTTTGGTGTGTGAATAGCACTGCTGATACTACTGGTATCACAAATAACATTTATCAATTTGTGGTTAGGGAATCAGATATTCTTCGTCCAGAAGCACCAAAGATGGTTGATACAACATTGACTCGCCGATCTGCAACACAAAATCAAGATGATTCAGAAGCGATTATCAATCCATATCAACAAGTTAGATTAACTGAAGATGGCAAATATGTAATTAATTTCCCTTCAAGACTTAATTCGTCACGCTATCGTTACTCACACGAGCTTGATATGATTGCTACAACATCAGCAGACGTGGTGTCACAAGAATCAATAATTGACATTGAAGTTTATGGTGAAAATGATGGTGCCACCCCGACACCAAATCCAACACCAAGAAAATATAAAGCACTTCAGGCAAACTATACTGGAAATACTGGTATGCGCGTATTGGTATTGCACGAAGGTGGCGGTATTGATGCAATATAATCAAAAGATTAAAAGAACATAATTAGGAGTATAAAATGGCTGGATTTATTGTAGAACGTGGCGGATTTCCATCAGCAACTGCATTAATTGCATCACTTGTTGATGATATGGTTGCGAATGGATTCGATTTAGTTTATCCGTTAACGTTTGATTCTGGAACCGCTACGGCTCCATATAAAGTTTTGTTAGAAGCATCATCTGACGTTGATCCACTGGCAGCCACACAGCCTTGGAGAGTTATGTTTGACGTTCAGAAAATACAAAATGCTTTTTGCTACGTTGGTACATCTGCAACATTGGCTGATGATGGGTCATTACCACTTCTTTATGAAGTCGGCTTAGTTAAAAAAGCTTCATCTTCCTCCCAAGAACAGCAAAAGATGATGCCAACCGATGTTATTGGTAATGTTAATTTTAAGATGGGTACCAATGTATATAATCCAGTTACTGCCCCTAGTTCAGGAACAAATACAGACAATGTTCAGCAGTACATTACCGCTAGTGGTGTTTGGACTCCATTTACTGAGGCGATTATGACTGCAAGCTCAACTTACGAACAGCGAGTAGTTAAAGATGACCCTAAATTTGGTATTATTAACCGAACCACTCGAATTGGCGCAGGTTCTGGAACAGCTTTTCCATTGCGATATAGATTGGTAATTACTGATCGCGGTGTATGGTTCGGTATTTGGGAAGATGCTGATAGTGACGTATTTTCTTACAACTTTAATTGGGTACTAATTCAACGTCCGGTAGATCGTGAAACTGGTGCTACAGTTGTTGATGGTAAAGCACCAGTTTGGTGTGTAGCATACAATGGTGCAAATCAGGATTTCCCACAACAAACATATTTTTTCCAAACGGTTGTTCGTGAAGCTGATGTTTTGAAGCCGGCAGGAATTGCCCATTCATTATATAATATCACTGACGATATTAATGATCCAGAAGATACTACTGCTAATGTGGAGCAAGGAACTGACCCAGTTACTGGGTTGCTAAGACCAAACTATGCCCGACGCAGAGCCGAGATTAATCAGGAAGATTCCGACTCGATTATCAACGCACAGAACCAAGTTTCTTTGTCGGAAGATCAAAAATATATTGTCACGTTCCCAGCTCGTCTGAATACAAGTCGATTCTGCTATTCATATGAGCTTGATATGATCGGTTTTACTTCAGCTGACGTTGTTTCAAACGGAACTATCGTTCCATTGACGGTTTATGGTGAATCGCAAAATAGAGAATATTTAGCTTTGAAATCAAGCGGTTCAAATAATACTGGAGTTAGAATTGTTGTATTGAATTTGGGTGGTGGTATTACCCCATAATAATTAATTTTTTGTTGCCCTCTTAATTAATAAATATCAGTAGAAGACACTGGTAGATTAATTAAGAGGGCAATTCTATGACTGCTGTTTTTATTGAGGGGTTTGATTATTATACAGCCTCTGGCTCTGGATCAGCACTTCCATTAACAAGTCGATGGACGATATCTAATGCCGGATCTACCTTGATAACAACCGGTGTTGGCCGGTATCCAAATAGCCAAGCAATGTATATGAATAGCAATATTTCAGCGTCCAGTTCATTTGCACAAACACAGATTGGCTCGACACTCACTTCTTTGAGTGTCGGATTTGCTGCTAAAATAGTAGCTTATACACAACAAAATACAATTCTTGAAATTTTTAACTCAACGGGCGGCTTGGTTCAATTTAGGTTAGATGTAACTACTGATGGAGCATTGCAGATCAAATCAGGACCGTCAACAGTTGTCGCAACATCATCAAATGGTGTCATACCGCTCAATACCTGGGTTTATATTGAATTCGAGGCCGTGCTAAATTCTGCAAGTGGTAGATTATCTGTATATGTGAATGACACGCAAGCGGTTTCTAATTCACTAGATACTACCACGTTGACAGGTGGTGATTTTATTAAGTTCTATACCAATTCATTAGCTACTTGGTATATTGATGATGTATATATTAATAATACGGCAACCAAGTTGGGTGAAAGTAGAGTAATAGTATTGTCTCCAAATGCAGATACTGCTCAGAAGAATTTCCAAACCAATCCGACTGGGTTGGCTGGCAATTATGATGCGGTAAATGGTCTGACTGTGGACAATTCGTCCTTCATTTATGGCGGTACGCAGGGATGGAAGGATATATATGATATTGATGATATGTCGTTTAATCCTCTGAAAATACACGGTATTCAACCAGTATATACTGCCAGAAAGGACGACGCTGCCACAATTGATGTTAGAGTAAATTTAACTGTCGGTAGCACGACAGTTAATGGAACTACTAACAACTTATTAATGTCACAGACAGATTTTTATCGTTATTCTGATCCTATCTTAACGGTAAATCCAGATACTGGCCTGGCTTGGAAATCAACAGACATTAATAATTTAAAAATGGGCCCAGAAATACTCTAAGGGAGAAAAATGATGGCGATTGTTTGGTTTGACGGTTTTGAAAGATATTTTGACAATACTATATTGCCACAATATTACTCACAGGCTACTGCTACTGGAGGAGTTTCAGTTTTAGCATCTGGTCGCTATGACGGCCGCTGTTTGTCACTTGGTAGTGGCTATATCACTCAACCAGGGTCAACTGGATTAATTAGAACACTAACATCAACATTGAATAACATTTCTGTTGGTGCAGCTATAAGACTAACTAACTCAACATCTGGAACAGTGAATCCAGTCATAACCTTAATGAATGGCTCAACAGTTATTGCTTATGTTGGTATGAGTGAAAGTCAAATAGTTGTCAGTAACAATGGTGCAGTAGCTACAGTTACAATGCCTAAAATCTTTGATTTAACTGCTTGGAATTATTTTGAATTGGAAGTCGTAACAAGCTTAACTTCTGGTAGTATTAATTTTTATTTTAATGGTCAGGTTTTGTATTCTACAAGCAGTGTTCCAGTGAAATCGACCACTAACATTATTGCTATTGATTCTGTTCGTCTAAGTCCCCCATTTGGATCTGGTTTTAATCCCGATTTATATTATGATGATTTTTATATTACCAACACGGCAGCTAGGTTGGGGGAATTACACATTGCCGGATTAAAACCAAATGCTGATACCGCTCAAAAACAGTGGACGGCATCATCCGGATCAGACAATTATGCGGTTGTTAATGACTTGATGAGCTCGGCAGACAATACGTATGTTCAAACAGCTAATACTGGTGATAAAGATTATTATGATATTCAAGATATTTCTTCAGTGACTGCTATCACTGGCAATATTTTAGCTGTTGGGATTTATGGCGCAGGAAGCAAGTCAACTTTTGGTCCAGCTGGGGCGAATTTGACTTTAAAATCGAATACCACTGAAGTGAACGGAACAAGTCAGTCATTGTATGAAAATACATTAATAGTGCTACCAAGCATTATATCAGAAACAGACCCGGCAACTTCGACAGCTTGGACTACAAGTGGTGTGAATAATATGCAAATTGGTATTAGGTCAAGCTGATGAGGATGATATGGCTTTAATTTATTTTGATGGATTCAACTCTTATGCTACCAACTCGCTGTTCACGCAAAATTGGACATTGGGTGGTAATGGTACTAATTCTTATGGATTTACAACTGGCCGATATGGTGGCCAATGCATAACTTCTTCTGGGTATATAACATCATCATCTGTTATTCAAAATACTACTTTTAAATATACCTACCCAAATAATATAGCTACCACTTCCGTTGGGGTAGCCATTAGACATACGAATCCGTCATTAACCACGTCAAATGTTAATTCATTAATTAGTTTAGCCTTTAACTCAAATGTAGCCTTGTCGGTTTATGTTTATTATAATTCATATGGATTATTTTACTATCCAGTAGTTAAAAATGGAAGTGGTACTACGCTTTTTACTGGTAAGCCGATAGCAAATTATGACCCAACAGCTTGGCATTATTATGAGCTTGAGGCAAGGGCAGGAACAACGAACGGCATCGCGAGATTTTATATTGATGGTGTAATGGTTGCATCAGTATCTAATGCTGATACTACATATTCTTCAAATACATTTTATAATTCAGCGATAATAACAAACGGTTCCTGGGATACCACATTGCGCACTGTTTTGATTGATGATTTTTACGTAAACAACACTTTAACCCGAAGTGACGAAATGAATATCGTAACCCTTAGACCAACTTCTGATGCTACACCGTTAGGCTGGACTCCATCAAGTGGAACAGCTCATTATACACAAATTAATAGCAATGCATATTCAACCACTCAGACGGCGAATATTGGCACATCATCAAATAATACTGATATGTTTAATGTTTCTGACTTGCCGTCAAGCGGCACGTCTGTGCTTGGGCCAATTAAGGCAGTTAAGTCAAATACAGTTGGATATAAAAGCTCTTTCGGGCAAACAAACATATTCCAAACATTAAAAGTTGGCGCCAATACAGTAAATCAACCATCTTTCACACCATACGAAGGCCAGGCAAATTCATCATTCTTTCCAAGCAATATTTACGAAGCCAATCCTTTTACGAGCAGTGCGTGGTCATCTTCAGATATTAATGGAATTCAGTCCGGCGTAGTTATGAATTTGCTTGAAAATGTAAAATTTTCAATCACAAATGGATCAATTACAAATAGCTCAACTTCTACTCGGATTACAAGCGGCATAGCTGCACCGGCAGTATCGGGCGATACTTTAATTTTTACTGGTACTGAGCAGATACGATATACAGATTCGAGCGATTTTCACGTCACTGCTCCTTATTCTATGGAGATGGAATTTTACGTCTCTTCATTAGCTAATAGTCCAATGTTGTTTAATATCGGTCAAGGATTTAGTATCGGTTTTCCTGAATTTGTAGTTCAAGTGTATAATAACGGACAGATCATACTTGCTACGGCATCAGCTAACAGCGCCGCCGCCCAAGTAACTCGAACATTAGTGCCAGCCGGTACAGTTCAGTTGAATACTTGGTATAGGATTGGCTTTATGGTATATAACAACGGATCACTTAGGGTGCGTGGTTATTTCAATGGGGCACAACGATTTGATGATAGCTTGGTCCAACCTTGGAATTCACCAAATGGGTTAGCAATAGTCGGAGATAATGCTGGCTATCCAACAGTATTCCTTCAAGGCGGTATAAGAAATTTAAGTGTTGCAAAATCACTTTTTTGGCCAATTTGATAATTTTGGCATTAAATAAAATAAAAACGGATCTAATATGACTATACTTTTTTCAGATGGGTTTGATTACTATAATGAAACTTCAGGCAATAATAATGAGTTAATTAACATTTCAACTCGCTATCCTGGGGTTACAGTAAATTGGGCGAACTACTTTAGTTATACAACTGGATATGCTGGTGGTAAATCACTAGTATATTCCGTATCGTCATCATCTGTTAATAGTATTCCAGTACCTATTGGTAATACTTTAACATCAGTGACAATGGGCGCTCACGTCTATTTTCCATCATTTGGTACTGACATAGATGTCTTTAATATTCGAGCACCAAATGGCGCATATATATTATTGTCGGTCAATTCGTCAGGAAGGCTGAATACGAGGATTTCGGCAACTTACGGTAGTGCTGCCCAGCAAAGCTCATTTTCAATTACTACTGGAAATTGGTGGTATCTTGAACTACACGCTGAAATAACCAGTGGATCTCAAATTCTAGTCAGTGTATATTTGAATGGTACACTAGCATATACCTTTTCAGGAACTGGTTTTACAGCTACTCCATACTATTGGTCTTCTTTCATTATTGGCAAATACCAATTGGGCTATAGTGGTAGCTATCGTATGGATAATTTTTATTTAAGTGATGGTGAAGTTTTGGGACCAATTAATATTAGTACATTGGTCCCTGATAGTGATACCTCACAAAAAGATGGTGTGCCTCTCAACGGAACAACCAATTATAATATGGTAAATGATATTTCCGCACCATCAATGGATACAAATGTTTTATTAAAAAATGACTTAGATACTGATTATTATACCATCAGTGATTTATCATTAGTGAATGCTAATGACAGTATAATTTCAGTTCAAGGATTGTCCTATTCAACATCTAGTGATGCTAGTTCAACTGCTAGAACTTCAATTCAGTTGAAATCATCCTCAACAGAAACGACTTCATCAATACCAATGCTGCCTGGAGTGAGTATCCCCCTAATAGCGACTACTGAACACCTTAGAAATGATCCAGCCACATCTTCACCGTGGACTGCTAGTGGTTTTAATTCAAGTGAGCTTGGTATTAGGAGACACGAAAATTTCCTATTGACTAATAGCGGTTTTTATATTGATGATAATGGAAACTATCCATCCATTGTGAGTGGATCAACGATTATCGCGGGCGATACGGCCCCGACAGTATCTGGTAATGCATTAATATTTAATGGATCACAAAACATCAGATATACTGATGTTCCGTTTTGGCACGTAACGATGCCATATTCAGTTCAATTTGAATTTTATACCACTACTGTAGCCAATAATCAGCTAATTGCGACAGTTGGCGGAAATTCTGGTGCGCCGCAGTGGCCTGAATGGTCAATATTCTTAGGAAATAGTAGTCAAGGATCTTTTGCTGGTTTGGGAGTTTATTCAGCCTCTGATAACCTTGGAGGAAATCAAGTCGGCGGCACTTTGTTAGCTATTGCGAACATCCAAACAAATACTTGGTACCGGGTTGGTTTTATGTTCTATTCTGGTCGATTGCGTGGATATTTAAACGATAGTCAAGTTTTGGATATTGCATTAAACGGTGGACAAATTCGTGATTCCACCAACGGCTTCGCCATCGGGGGTGATAATTCTAAAGACCCAGCCAGGCAATTTTATGGTGGCATTAGAAAATTTACAATGGCAAACCAATTGTTTTGGGCAATTTAAAGGGCTGTAGATATGGCATTAATTTATACAGAAGGTTTTGATTATTATTATGGCACTGCACCTACTGACAATGCTACTGGTCTACACTTAGGTAAAAGATACAGTCTGTTTTCTACAGCGTCCCAAGTAACATCGAGTTATTTGACAATTCAACCAGGCTTTGAGAATCGTGGCGGATGCTTGCGCTCGTCAACGACTAATACCTCACTTAATGCTATGACATATGATATAGCAACATACCATACATCACCTATGACTCAACTTTGTTTTGGTATGTATTATCAATGCAGTAATACTACTGCTAGTGTGATAAGATTTCAAAATACTGGATCAACTCAATCATACATTGAATTAATTGTTAATGGATCTTCCAATTTATCAATCATATCAACGTCTGATACACTTAGCGCATCAATGGTTGGCAACCCTTCCGCAGTTACATTTCCAATTAATACTTGGATCCACGTTGAAGTTATGATCAATATAAGTGGTTCATCTGCTGCTGTTCAAGTTTATCAGGATAATGTATTAGTTATCGACTTGCCAACTCTAAGCTGGTATGGTAGTGGAAATGGTGTTTTTGGTATTGAACAGATATTCTATGGCAAATCAACGTATGCTCGATATAACAATCGACAGCAACAGTTTGACCACATTTATATGACAACTGGCGAGCGCCTTGGTCCTACAGAAATTCGTCCTTTATTGCCATCGTCGGATGTGCAGAAAGAATGGACACCTTCTGCAGGCGCTGATAATTATGCAATGGTCAATGAAACAACTAATCCTGGTATGACAACTTTAGTTTCTGCCCCGAACGCTGGAGTTAAGGATTATTATAATGTTGCTGGTTTAAGTTTAAAAGATCAAGGATGTACGATCTCAGGAATCCAGCCATATATGTTTGCAAGATCTACGGCTGGTAATACTGAAAAAATACAGTCTAATATTAAAGTTGGCTCGACAGAATCTGGGTCAACACTATCAATGGCACCTTTTGGATCAAATACTGTTCTTTATCGACGATCAGTAATCACTTCAAATCCCAATACCTTATCACCTTGGACGTATTCAGACATAGCATCGACCCAATTAGGGCTGGCTAGAACTGATGACCCTAACTGGTCAAATGTTATTTTGATGGCAAATTGGGATAATAATAATGTGTTATCAACCAATATTGACATTAGTGGCAATACTGGCTCTGTCGCGCGTTCTAACGCCGCCATTACGGTTCAAAATTCGTCACCCGTTAATTCATCATATTCGTATTATCTAAATAAAACGTCAGGAATTTATTATTATACGATAACACCGCTAAATCAATCAGTATGGGCTTTTCCTGGTGCGTTTACGTTTGAATTTTGGATTAATGCAGTGTCTATAAGTAATAACGGATATATTATCAGTAATAGATCTGACAATACTTCTAATTTTGGTTACGAAATCCAAGTTAATTCAGTAGGCGTACTTATTTTTAATTTGGGATTCGGATCAAGCCTCAGTTCACTTTATACCGGTATTGATAAATCAAGCTTAACTGGTACTTGGGCACACGTCGCACTTACGAGAGACGATAGTAATGTGGTTCGATCTTATCTGAATGGATCATTAGTTAATAGTGCTACATTACCAGGCGCCCTCTACCAAACAACCCAGCCAATGTGGATTTATGCATCAGGTAGAGGTACAACTGGCTGGTATGGCGCTATAGATGAAATTCGAGTTACTAAGAGTGTTGCTCGATACACTGGTTCAAGTTTCACAGTACCTTCCGCGCCATATTCCTAATCATAGTTTAAAGTGATAAATTCAATTAATGTGGGTATATATTTGATAGCTTAGGAAAATTGCTATTTTCTTTGTCCTTGCAATTAAAATAAATATTCAGAACGTTAAGGAAAAACTAATGGCAATTATTTTTACTGATGGATTTGAAGCATACGCTGATTCAGCTTCTGATGCACTAAAGACATCTATGTGCTTGGATGACCGTTATATTGGCGGCGGCGGATCGACTTTTAGCTTTCTTAGTTTAGGATCACCAGGTATAATGATGCCTGGCACACCTCCTGGCCAGTTTTTAAGTTTTTCTAATAGTACCAGTTCGAATAATCGTCTTATGATTAATTTTGCACCTACTACAAGTATTTGTGCAGGTTTCCACGTTATGACCAATGCTGGGTCAGCAAATCTTATAACATTTTTTAATTCGTCTGCATCATCTGCCAGTAATGATGTGATACAACTATATACTTCAAGTAACGTTTTATTTGTTAAAGGACAAGTAGCATATTCAGGAACAGCTACTTTGACTACGGGTACGTGGAATTATATTGAATTTCAGGTAACTACTAATGGACAAACGATGACATTTAATTTATACTTAAATGGGCAATTAGTTTTGAATAGATCAAACGTTCAGGCATTGAGTTCAACAGTTTCATACCAAAATATTGATAGCTTATCTATTGGCCGCGGCAACACTAGCTGGGTTTCTGGATCTGGTGCGATTCAAAATTATGACAATTTTTATGTAACCACCGGCGAGCGTTTGGGCTTAACTTATATGGTGCCAGTCGTTCCCGTGTCTGATACGGCTCAAAAGAATTGGTTGCCGTCTGATGGCGCTGACAATTTTGCAGTAGTGAATGATCAAATTATTGGAACTAGTCAAACTTACGTGACGGCTAATAATGTAAATGATGCTGATTACTACGATATAACACAAATTAATAGAATTGATGGCAACACTCAAGTATTAGGGGTTTTGCCTTATATGCAAGCCGCCGGATCTCCATTGGGAACAACCAGCGTTGAACTAAAAATGAAAAACAATACTACTGAAACAGTGGTGGCAACAGCTTCTCTATCAGCCAGCAGAGTATCATCAGTAACTAGACCATCATCCATAATGACAACAAATCCATCAACTAGCACTGCTTGGAATTTAGCTGATGTTCAAAATATGCAACTTGGCATTAAGAGGAGTAGCTAATGACCTCTAATGTCGGCTTTACGTCAATTGAAGTAGCAATAACAGAACCACAAAGACCAAAAGTTGGCTTTGTTGGTGCTGAAGTTTTGTTGAAGCCTGTCCCTGGCACGACGGTCGGTTTCGCCGCGGTTCAAGTTATCACGAAACTTAATCCGCCAACAGATCGACGAGTTCATAGTGAAATTGCTGAAGTAATAATATCACCAACCACTTCAACGTCCAGAATTTCAAATGTTAATACAGAAGTCGTACTAAAAGCGCCAACACCAATTGCTTATGTGACAAATCAAAATATTGATGTCGCAGTAACCGGTGATCCAATAGCTAATGTATCTTGGATGGGTACCGAATTATTGATGTCGATCGCGCCAGCAGTTCAATCCAATTTTAGCTGGATGGGGCTTGAATTCCTTGTCCCGTCTGATCCGAAAATCAGTTTAAATTGGCTCGGTATGGAGATGTTAGTTGACGTCAAATTACTTGACGATTTGCCTGATTATTTAGATTTTGGTGATGCATATGACGGAGTGCCTAATCAAGACCTATATTCATATCCAGTTACTATCTCTGGTTTGTCAGAAAGTACAATAATTACATTATACTCATATGATGGATTGCAATTCTCATCTGATGGTAATTCATTCTCGTCGACGATCAATGTTCAAAACGACGATCAAGTATATTTAAAGAAATATCTTGATAATATTTTTTCCGATACATATTTAATTTATACAGATTCAACTTTTACTGGCGAAACTGAAGTCGGCACCTGGCAATTGGTGGGACCGTCAGATGCAATCAAATATGATGAGTATATTTACAGAAATACCCAAGAAGGGCAATGGATTGAATATAAGGCGGTTGCTGACGGCGATAACGATATCGAATCAGTATTTGTTGATCAATCTAAAGTAGGCAATACTGGTAGTCCAGTTGGACTGTTCACAAATGAAACTATATATAATTCTGATGCTCCGAATGGTGATTTTGCGGATCAGTCTTCCAGTTTGAAAAATTCTAAAGCACCTGATAGTGATTTCCGAGATCAAACAGCTCAAATTAAATATGCATTTGCACCAATTGGCATATTTAAAGACCAAACTAATGAACTCAAATATGGGACTGCTCCTACTTCGTTGTTTATTAGTAAATTGACTTATTATGAGACTGTGGAAAGTTTGAAGGCGCTATTCTTTAACAATATACATAATAGCTTAGTAAATGCTAACTCAGCCCAACAGAAGATAGAAGCTTACATTTATGGATATGTGTTTGATTCATTAGTTGGTAAGCACGGTTACAATTATGTGGAATCTCAACCAATTGATGCTATTGAAGGTAAAATTGCCACGCCATTGAATTGGCGTGTAGTTAGTACCTATTATTCAATTTCACAATATGAAGATACTCGTCTGATTGATGTTTATTTCCAAAATAATCAAGTTGAAGCTGATAAATTTATTAGCTTGATCCCTCAATATTGGATTAATTGGGAAAACCGAGAAATAATGACCAATTGGGTAATGGATAATTATAATCGTTACCTATACAATGATACATATTGGGCTGATTTCACAAATAAAAACTTTCATTCATATGGTTCTGAATGGATGTATGAAGTATTAGTGCATAATCACGAATTTGAATTATTTTCTTCATATGCCCCGTGGATCCAAAGCAACTATCTTGTAGTCAATACTGCTTTTGGTTTCTATGGTCTAGCTAATAATATCGCTTATGATTCGCAACCTATAATGCAAAGTTATTCAGCACCACAAATGGTTAATATTTTGTATTCATATGAATATGCAATTGATAGTTTAAAAACTATTAATTTGAATGCTATATTTGAAAATAATGTAATTTACGATTCAACAAATTATGTTCGTCAGGGCGGATATCCGACCATCGAATTGGCAGAAGATGCAGCTAGTGCTTATCCATCTGATATTACTATAATTTACCAACAACCTGAAGGAACTTATAGTTATAACGTACTATATACTAATAGTGTCTGGTGTGGCGACGTACCAATTAAACCAGTGCTGAAAGCTATTGCTTGGTATTTGGGAGGAGGCTAATGATTAATATTAATAATTGCCGTACAATAATTCCACCTATTGATGATATGGAAATTACAGTACCGGTCAATCAAACTAGTGATACATTTAAACAGATTTTAAGTCGCGGTGAACTATCTTTTACCTATCAAATGGCATTGACATCTCAATTACAAGTGCCTTGGAAAATACCAAGTGCTGAAATGGTAGAGATTTATAAAGATGGTATAAGGATAATTAACAGAAGTACAGACTTTGGCGAGACACACTTGAACCCGCCACAGTTAACTTATGAGATTGAAGATCAGCTAATCACTTTCAATCAACCAGTTGCTGCCGAAATCAAAGTGATATGTGATCAAACTATACAGCCGTTTGTTCCTGATGAGTATATTATCACCATCGATAATATATTTGGTGGCGAAACCTTGGCACCGACAGATGAGGAAACGTATGCGGCTACTTGGTGTGAACCGGTAATATGCACTCAACCATATAATGGTTTTGCTAGGATGTCTGACGATCGCAAGAGTATAATTTACGTACCCAATCCGGGCTACACTGGCGCTGATGCTTTTAGTTATACAATTATTACGTTGCGTGGTCAAACTGCTGAAACCAAATGTATTTACATCACTGTTGAAGATCCGCCACCTCCGCCTGAAGAGGAAGAAACTCAACCATAAAATTGAATTATCTGTATGTTAAATTTGGTTCTGAGCCTAAACAATAAATAATACGAATAACGAATTACCACTAAAGGAGTATTTTATAATATGTCCACACTTACAAAGTTTGGCGTTCCAATGGGACCAGATGGTCAAGAAGGTCGTAAGGGTGTCCTTCAGCCAAAGCTAAAATATCGCTTCCGTATTCGCACAATTAATTTCGGACCGATTGGCGATCAATCTTATTTCACCCAACAGGTTATGACTGCTGATAAGCCTAAGCTTCAGCACGAAGAAGTTACTCTCGACGTTTACACTTCAAAAGTTTACGTTGCTGGTAAGCATTCTTGGCAGACTGTTGCAGTTAAGCTTCGTGACGATATCACTAACTCTGTTTCAAAGTTAGTAGGATATCAGCTTCAAAAGCAACACAACCACTATGAACAAACAAGTCCGGCTGCTGGTGTCAATTATAAGTTTGATATGTATGTTGAAGTTATGGACGGCGGTAACGTGAATGTTTTGGAACAGTGGATTCTTGAAGGATGCTGGATCCAAAGCTATGAAAACGAAGGTTTAGACTATGCTGAAAATAACGGCGTTCAAACAATCGATTTAACTATCCGTTACGATAACGCAACATCAACAGAATTGATGACTGCAAATCCAATTCTAACAAGTATTGGCGGCGTCCTCTCTGGAGCCTAATAGGTTTTAGAAAATTAAGTGGTAATTTTATCTGGGTGGTAATTGGAAACGATTACCACCCATTTTCTTATATAAAACTTAAAAATAATCAGATAAATAGCTAATATAAATGATATTGGATTTTTTATGGCTGGTATAGGCGTTTTCAAAAATATTGCTGGGAATCTTCTAGGTGACGTAGCTGATACGTTGCTTTCTGAGGTCGCTGGCCGTTCAAGTGGGTTGATTTATAGATCAGCCCCGACTGCGAGCAGGTTACTAGGTGTAGGAAGTGAAAATTATGCATTTCACACCGCATCAGCACCGCGCCCAGGGTTCCTGTATATGGTCAAATTTGTGACCCCATTAAATGCCTCATCAACACGTACTGGATTTGATGCAGCATCTCAACTAAGTTCGAAAACTGGATTTAACTTCCAAGCGAAAAGTGTTGAAAGACCAAATACTTCAATCCAAACTGAAGTCGTTAATCAATATAATAAAAAGCGTGTCATTTACACTGGTAGGACACATAATCCTATTAGTATAACATTTTATGACGATATTGCTGGCAAGCTATTGAAATTTTGGCAAAGCTACTTTGCTCACTATTTTCAAGATGGTGTTATATCAAATGATAGCTACGTATTTTGGGATTTAATGGCTAGTGCGATTAATGATCCAGGTACTGGTGGTTTTGGTATGAGGACAATACCTGGTACTGATGAAAAATATTATTTTGAAAAAATAATAATTTACCAGTTTTTTGGAGGTTATTATACTACTATCACCTTATTCAATCCAGTGATTAGTACCTTCCAATATTCTAATCCATTAACTTATGCTGGATCAAGTGACCAATTGACTGAAGTTACTATAACATTTGAATATGAAAATGTCGCTTATAATATGGATCCTGTTAAGATTAGCACCAGTGAAGCAACTGATTTCGGGTTTCAATTTGATTATAATAATCCACCACTTGGTATTTCTACCCAACGGGTTGCTGGATATTTGGATGCCTTTTTGCAGAAAAATGGAATTTCTGATTCAATCTCAAGCGTAATAAGTGATACATTGGGGCTTGGTAATACTACTACTGGTAAAATTGCAGACTCAGTTCTTCGTTCAGTTATAACAAGTGTCACGACTAATAACACTAGTAAAAGTACCAAAAGCGGAATCTTAAACGTCGGTATTAATGCATTCAGTGATCTTATTAACAATAATGTTGTTTTCAGCACGAATAAAAATCAATCCACAACTGGTGCTTTTCCATTAGATTCTCAATATTCTGATAATGGTCGTAGTTTGTATTCAGGACAGATGGGAAATGTGGCCTCTAAAGTTATGGGCACCGGATTATATTCGCAGTTGTCGACAAAATCATCAGATATAGATGCAAATAGTTTTAGATCCAACAGTATGATTATTACTAAACCTAATGGCGAAATCCAATTCACTCAAAAGGGTCTGGCTGGGGTCAACGCACTAGTCAGTCAATCGACCGTATTCGGCGTAGCTGAGAAGACTGTTTCAAACTTGTCACCAACTGTTGGTACGGCTGTTAAAGCAGCTAAAGTATTAAAGGGACTTTTTGGATAATTCATTAAATTTTATTCCCAGTAATAAATAATTGATGAAATGTCACATTTGCGATAACCAATTTGATTCCGCGCGTAAATTATCTAAGCACTTTCGCGATCAACATAATATTAGCTCGCAAGATTATTATAACAAATATGTCAAAGCTGATGGTGAAGAAAAATGCAAATTTTGTGGCGATCCTAATAAATTTATAAACGTCAACAAAGGATATGCTTCATCCTGCATTAAATGTCGATCTTTAAAAACTAAAGAATGGCGAGCCGAAAATGCACAAGATGAGGAAAAGCATAATTCATTTGTTAAGAAAGTTCGAGCGAACCAAACACGCATTTGGGCCGATCGAAAAGAAGCCGGCGATGATGCGTCTATAAGATCACAGATTGGTGAAACTATCAAAGCTAATAATTCGTTATTGACTAAGGAAGAAATGGCAGCGAGATATGGATGGCTTAATAAACTTTCTGATGAAGAAAAAGATCAATGGAAAGCTGATGTAATGTTTAAAACTGGCGCCCATAAGTGGTGGAAGACTGCTAGTGAAGAAGAAAAACAGATAGTATATTTGAAGCGTATTGCTACAAAATTGGGGAAAATTGAACAAATACAATTTGAGTGGCAAGAATATCAGACATATGAAGAATATCGCGCCGCCGTTGATTACATCACTGCGATGAGCTATTTTAACAACAAAGATGAAATTGATCCAACCGGTCTTCGAGGTCAGGAATTTCATTTAGATCACATTTTCAGCGTGCGCGCCGGATATGCGATGCAAATTGAACCTGAAATAATTGGGTCAAAATATAATCTTAGAATGTTGGCCAAATCTGATAATTTATCCAAACATTGCCGCTGTGATATTGAAATTGAAACGTTGAAGGAGCAATTTTATGGCTCGTAACTATTATAAAGGTGTTTACGAAGTTCAGAATCCGCAAAAATATATTGGAAACAAAAATCCAATAGCGCGCAGTTCCTGGGAATATAACTTTATGCACTATTTAGATTTTCATCCAGACGTAATTGCTTGGGCGTCTGAGCCGATTAGAATTCCATATTATAATCATTTCAAAAGAAAAACAACAGTTTACGTTCCGGATTTTTTAGTTAGATATCAGGATAAAAACGGCGGATTAAAAACTGAATTGATAGAAATCAAGCCTATGAGTCAAACATTGCAAGAAAAGGCTAAAGGAATTCAAAATAAATTACAAGTTGCATTAAATAGAATGAAATGGGCCGCTGCCCAACAGTGGTGTCAAAAGCACGGTTGTAAATTTGTCATCTTAACTGAAGATCAATTATATAAGGCAACTGGTACATATAAGCCAAGGAAGCGATAATGAGTAATAGTATTAGCACAAGTCTTAATATGAGAACCTTAAAAGAAGCTATGGCTGATCAAGAAACTCACGAAAATTTAACTCAATCTGATATTGAAGTTTCTGAAAATAGTGAAATTGATTTAACTGACTATAGTGAAAACACTCAATCATCGCCTATGGATAAAGCTTATAAAGATTTGACTGAGCTTGACCAAGTCGTTTTTGAGCATACTAAAACTTCGGACAGTGTCGCTGACCAGGCTAAAGATGCATTTGATACAATTTTTGCAGTAGCGCAATCAGTACCTCCTGAAAAGTCTGCTCGTTTATTTGAAGTTGCTGCCCAATATTTGGATATAATTAATAAATCATCAGATTCAAAGGTTAGTGCCAAATATGATAGAGCTAAATTAAGTGTTGCATTGACTCGTGCCCAAATACAAGCCGGCCTGGTTGAAAATGCAGTTAATGAAGGAATTAAAGCTCATCGTAACGATATACTTAAAGCTATTATGGGCGGTGACACTCAGGATGCTGACTTTGAGGAAAAAACTGACCCAGAAGATGATAAATAATCAAAAGAACCCGGGGAATTACAATGAACAAGTTTTATGACTATTTGGAACGTAATCAACCAGAATATTGTTTCAGGATTAAATGCTTGGACGATATTACTGGAATTCAAGATGAATTAGAGCAGTTTCTAAATCGTTACAAATTGAAAGATATTGGTAAAATTAAAAAAACAATTTTCCATAAGCGATCTCTTGATTTTCCACAACACGAAAATGTTGAAATATTTTTTGTGGATATTGTTACTTCGTTGCCAGTTGCTCCAAATGTCCTAGCTAAACAGCTCAGTGAAAAATTTTATATCGATGGTAAAAGAATAGTAGTTCGCAACCCAAATGAACCTGTTGAAGGTTATATTGAGGCCCAAGAAAAGGCATTTGAGGATGAGGAAAATGGTGTTGAGCACGATCCTTTGTTGACTACTGAATCATCTTATCCAGATTCTCCAGAACCGATGACTTTGTATGGTGACAAATATAATGAAACATATTTGGAAACCATTAACAAAATGCGCTCAAAGCAAAAAGAAGAACATATTGAAATCGTAGAAAATCCTTTAAGTTACAAAGAAACACGGGATTTTAAAAATTCTAACGACTTTAATGCTAAAATCAACGATGGACCAAAAGTTAAAAAACTTAAGGCTAAATTGCATATGGTTCCATTTAAAGTTAAGGAAGCTGACTTGAAGAAAGCCAAGCTCAATAGCAAGTATAGCAAGTCAGAAACTCCAAAAGGATAAGGAACTCCATCAATGAATGATTATCAAGATTTAATTAAAAAATTAGCACAAATTAATGAAGGTGCCTCTATCGTTTCACTTGACGTAAGTGTCGCCTCAAATGACGATCAACAATTGAAGTCAGTTATGGTCGGGTTAACACTTAGTTCTGGATCAACAGCGTCAATGACCATTCAAGCACCGTGTTTTGAAACTTTGCTGGACTCGTTGGAAACTTTATTCTCAGTACAGGGTCAAATTGTCGAGCAGGCAATAGAGCAAGTTAATGTTATGGCATCAACTGGCGATGCTGAACCAGAAATGGACGATATGGCAATGGCTCCAACAGAAATGGAACCAATGGGCGATGACGAATATAGTTTCTCAATTGGTGACGGTGAAGAAGGTGTGGGTGACGAAATGGAACCAACCGATATGGAGCCTGGAATGGAAGACGACCAATTAGCTGACGACGATGTAGTGATTGATCCAGATTCTATGGAACCAGAAGCTGGCGAAGATGTTGATACTGATGAAGCTCGTTATAGTCATCAATACTCATTCCGCAACAAAGGAACTGGTTTGTTTCAAAGCTTGACTGGTCAACAGCGAATTAGTAAAGGTGCGCTAAAGGCCGCAAAAAGACGTTTAGGAAAGTAATACTAATGAAGTTACAATAGTTTCCGCATCTGGACCTGACAATTCAACAATTGGAAGAGATGAAAATCTATTATTGAATTGATGACAAATTGCAAAACCGACAAGGCGACTTTGGAACTCAAAGTCGCCTTTCGTGTATTCAGGATAGTCTTCAGCATTTAAATCTGAATATTTTGCTACCATTAGTTCAATGTGAAGTTTTAAATCATCTTCGGTTTCAATAATTGAAAATATTGCCTTGGATGTTGAATTGAATATACAGTTAAAGGAAAAGTCTTCCTGACGCATTTCATCCAATTCTAATGACCATAATTTAATTGATGGATAATTAGTATCTGAGAACCCATCATAGACAGTCATAATAGATATAAAATGTTCAAATTTATCGTTTGTCATAATATAAGTTTCCGAACGTTTCTAAACGTTTCAGCATCAGGTCCTTTGACTTTAATTAAACTATTGCATTGACAAAACAACGTCCCTGCAGAAACGACCGCACCTACTTCAACTCCAAAGAATTCAGGATATAAATCTACTAGCCCGTAGAGGCTAATTTCCTTCATTAGTAAAAGTCCAAATCCTTCATTTTTTGCTTGTTCGTTATAGATAAAGTCGCGAATGGGGGTTATCCTAGTTAAATCAGATACATTGTGTATGTCTTCTATAGTTCGATTTCGCTCTAAATTCATTGAATCGATGTCGATTGGATCGCGCTTTTTGGTCCAAATTTCACCATATATAGAAATTACCATATTAAAATATTCTGCTTGGGTGTGTGATATGGTTTTAGATAACGATGATAGATACTCGTCGACTAAATCAAATCGATCATATGACGTCAAAATTCGGCTTTCGCCATATCGGTCAGATCCGTAAGAATATCGTTCAGTATAATTCATAAAATCAAGATTACTGCAATAGCTATTTAATGTCAAATGGATCTTTTGTTGAAAACAACCACATAAATATAGACGAAGAATGCTGAGAGGTATTATAATATGTCCAATGCGGCATCAGGCGTTTCAAGTAAGAAAGCCCATAAAGAAGAAGTTTTTACACAGTATCAAATCAACGAGATCAGACGCTGCCATTCTGATCCGGCATATTTTATTGAGAATTATGTAAAGATTCAGCATCCAGTTAAGGGTGATATTTTATTCCAACTTAGACCATATCAACGAAGAATGGTCAAAGTTTTCCACGAAAATCAATTTTCCATACATCTTTTGCCTCGACAGGTCGGTAAGACTACCATTGCTGGTGCATATCTGCTTTGGTATGCGATGTTTAATATGGATAAAACAATATTAATTGCTGCCCACCAATTTTCTGGTGCAAGTGAAATTATGCATAGAATATATCACGCATATCAGGCGATGCCAGATTTTATTCGTTGCGGAGCAATTACAGAAAATAAGCAAAGTTTAACCTTTGACAACGGGTCACGTATTATTGCTACTGCCACTACTGAAAAGACTGGCCGTGGTCTTGCTATTTCATTAGTTTATTTGGACGAATTTGCATTCGTTGAGCGTCGAATTGCTGAAGAATTTTGGACTGCTCTCGCTCCGACGTTGTCAACTGGTGGTAGCTGTATCATTACTTCAACTCCAAACAACGCTGACGATTTGTTCGCCAATACTTGGCGCGGAGCGTGTGATAATGGAATCGGATCTCGCGGGTCTAATGGGTTTGCTTCCTTTACTGTGGAATGGGATGAAGCGCCAGATCGAGATGACGAATTTGAAGCGAAAATGAGAGCACAGCTTGGTGACGCTAGATTTAGACGCGAATTTAAGTGTGAATTTATTTCAGAATCTGATACGTTAATTGACCAAATTGTTTTGGAAAATATGAAAGGGATGGATCCAGTTTTGACTACTGGATCTATACGATGGTTTAAAGAGCCAGAAATAGGAAAGTCATTCCTGGTATCGCTCGATCCATCAATTGGCATTGGTGGCGGCGACAATGCCGCAATTACTGTTTGGCAATTGCCAGAATTTGAACAAGTTGCTGAATGGTCAGATGACAAATCAGTTGACAGAGTTCAGGTCAGAGTGTTACAACAAATATTGGATGAAATTTATTATATTTTGAAAGATGCTGGTCAGAACAGTGATCCGGAAATTTTCTATACAGTAGAAGCCAATAACAATGGTGAAGCAATTAGTAGAATTATTGAGGATACTGGTGAAGAAAATTTCAAGGGCACATTCATATCTGAACCAAAACGAAAATATCGAGGATTTAAAACTACTGGCAAAACTAAGAGAAACGGTTGTTCAAAAATGAAAAGAATGATCGAAGCTGGTAAAATAAAAATTCATAGTAAAAAATTAATCTATGAATTAAAAAACTTCGTCGCAAAAGGATCAAGTTTTGAAGCTGAAGTTGGGTGTAAAGACGACTTGGTTATGAGCCTATTCAATGCTATCAGAATGTTAGACGAAGTCAAATATTATGATGACGAAGTGTATGATCGTCTTAGTGACTCAATCGATGGATACGATGATGAAGACTACGACAATGACGATCAGCCAATGCCGTTCATCCTTTGAGGATTACTTATGAATATTATTACTAGATACGAAGCAATTGAAACGATACAATGTTACGACAGTATCACATATTTTATTGAAAATTATTTTAAGATTCAACATCCAGTTAAAGGATCAATGTATTTCAATCTTTATGATTATCAAAAAAATATAATCAACATATATGAAAATAGCAAAATGTGCATTGGGATGACAGCCCGACAGATGGGAAATACCTCAATAGCAACTGCATATATGTTATGGAATTTGATCTTTAAATTGGATTTTCAAATAGCTATAATAGGTAACAATATCGCTTACGGTCAAGAAATTTTGAACCGTCTACTATTTGCATTTGATCAACTCCCTACATTTTTAAAACCAAAAATTGATCTTAGAAACAAGCGTGAACTTCGTTTTGAAAATGGATCCGGGTTAATCGTATTGACTACTAATTCGCCACATAGTGCTCGTGGCCGGTCACTGAATTTAATATATTTTGATGATTTTGCATTTGCTGACCAAAATAATGCCACAGAGCTGTGGCAAAGTATTATTCCGTGTGCATCTATTGGATCACAGATAATTGTTACATCTACTCCTAGCAATAAAAATACTTTATTTTATAAACTCTGGCAAGGTGCAGTATCTGGTAACAATGGATTTCATCCATTTATTATTAGATGGAATGATCACCCAGACCGTGATGAAAGTTTTAAGCAAAATGCCTTGAAATCATTAGGACCTGATCGGTTTGCCCAAGAATATGAATGTCAATTCATTGACCAAATCTAATTTTCATATTCTTTTAAAACCAAATAAATACACATAGAATTATAAGGGATAGCTCTATGTCTAAAGAAGGTTTTGCCAAGGAGATATATCAGGTTATTGGTAGTGAACCAATGGCCATATATAACCATGAAGGCAATATTGTTTATGAGCCAGAAGAGGCTGAAAGTTTCTTTTTGAAGAACGACAATATCATGATTGAAATTAATGATACTGAACAAACACTTGAAGTATCGTTAAGTGATGGTGTTGATGCAAAAAGTTTTGAAGACCGTTATGGGTCTAGATTACGTAAAATAGCACTCAACAATAGATACAAATATAAATTGAGAACATACGGTAAAAAGTTGACTCCAAAAGATTTCTCGAACACTCCAGTTTTGGAGAATCTTTATGGTAGTTCTAAATCAAGCTATCAGAAAATTGGCGGCGCAAAAGTGATTATACGCCACTCAACCGCTGTTAATGAAGAAAAGCGCGGCGCCAGAACTAAAAACATCAAGCAAATTTTTGTCGAAACTTCGGACGGTGAACGATTTAAAATCCCTCATGAAAATTTACATGCTGCGAGAGCAATTGCTTATCATTTAAATAATGAAGGCCTTTATGGCGATTCAATCTCAAATAAAATTTTAGAGATGGTTGAAACAATGGAAGGTTTAAGATCACAACATCTTACTGAAGAAGACCCAGAAAAGAAATTTTGGATCCGAGCTCACTACATATCTTTAAGAGAAGAATTGAAGAAAAATTATTCATCAAAACGTCGATATAATGATTTTGTTAATCGATTTGCACCAAAGCCATTGAAGGAATCACTTGATTTTGAGCATTGGGCGATGACATTAGTACCATCAGACAGACTGGATGAAGAATATGGTGAGAATATTGTTTCAAAATATTTGCAAAAGGCCAATAACGCTTCGAAAGAAAATTTACCACAAATAGTTAATGAGATGCTACAACTTGGCATAGCCTATGATGTGTCAAAGCATTTGTCCTGGCCCATTAAGTCAATGGTATTGGAATTTATTGAAGATCAAGAACGAAACGATATTGCGCGCGCTTGGAGAATGAAATCCCTCGACGTGAAACGTCATAAGCTCAGCGTTCACGATGCAATTGAGGACATTTGTTCTGAATTTGCCAATTCTGAATCATATAAAGAGATTAAAGAACTGGTAACTGATTTGGCAGAAAAGGATAAGCTTATTCCTAAAAATCCAAATGAAATTACAATAGATCGAATGTTGGCAAGAAATAAGAAGTTAGTGGATGATATGCAAACAATAAAAGCTCAAGAGTTTTACGGCCAAGCACAGTTTGTTAATGAGAGCGAAGGTGATTCGCGCGCCAAAGATATGTATAATATATGGGTCGATTGTATGAAAACAATTGGCCAGGGGATGGGCCATCGAGTTGCGACAGACCAAGCAGTGCATCAAATTTCAGCTAAATATAAAATATCATATGATGATGCTTTGGCAGAAATGGATGCAGCTTTAGATAAATTTTCGTCAAAGGGATAATTATGGAAAAAGAACCATTTGATGATGGGCACGATTGGATAGTAAAAGATAAAGAAACTGGTCAAAGATTGGCATTATTTCACGATCAGAATAAAGTTTTACCATTTGCCTATCGTAGAGGAAGAAAAACCGTAACAATTGAAAAGGTTAAACGTGAAGGAACTAATAAAATGAATGAACATCGTATTGTTAATTTGTCAGAAATGATGCTTAAGGTAGTGTCAGAAGACGTTATCCTTCCGAAGACCGGCGATCCTGAAAAGGAAGCAGCTGAATTGACTAAAGATACTGGCAAATACCACTATGCTGATTATGATGATATGATCAATAAGCCAGTCATTATCAATACCAATGTTGAAGCTCAAGATCAAGATGAATGGATGCAAAAAGCATACAATACACCAGTGAATGAAGAGACTCCAGTAATTGAACCAAGTAATTTCGAAAAGAACGATGAATATGAAGTTACCGTTTCAGACCAAGTAGCAGAATCAGATAATGATTCAGATTGGACCTATGAAAGTGAAGGTATCTATCACCATTCATATTTGCCATTGTGTTATGATATTAGTAGCGGGAAAGTTGAATTGATTGAATTTCCATCTGAAGATGAGAGCGAGGCACCAATTCACATTGGTACGTTTGATTCTGTAGAAGATATGAATAGTTGGATTGTTGATAATATTAAGGAAGATGTTGTTGAAGAATATCGAAAAATAGCTGAAGGTGGCAACGGTAGCAGCACAACTGGCGAAATTACTACTTCAGATAATGGTGTAGGAAATGATGACGGTGATAATTATGGTCCAGCACCAACTGACGATCAAAATGACATTGAATTTGACCAGGACGGCAAATTTAAAATTGGAGAAGATCTAGAAGAGGCCAAATTTAAGCCATCAGGGAGTAGCTTTGATAGTTATATCGACTTACCAGATCGCGACGATGTTGAAGTGACTGTTCATTATGAAATTGAAGAGTCTGATCCGTCAGTAGGCTACCAAGGCGGTGTAGTAATTACTGATGTATGCGAAAAAGGAACAGATCACAGTTTAATGGACGTAGTAAATCCTAAGGACGCAAATCGATTGTTTGATGAAGCAACACAAGACGCTTCCGATCAAGAAGCTGATTATGCAGATTACAAATATGACCAAATGCGTGATGATCGAATGATGCGAGATTTTGATGAAGGTAAAGATTACCGATATGATCCAGATGCTGACGATGATGATTGGGATCGCCAGGAACGTTTTAAACAGCGTAAGCATAACAAAAACGCCCGAAAAAAAGAAATTGATGAAGGAACATCGCAATTTGAAAGAATGTTGGATGATAAAGATGCAACGGGTGAAACTATGCGATCAAGCATATACAACGCTATAAGACATTTCGATTATGCTCATGACGCAGCTGATCATGTTTTTAGTAAGCATTTTTATAATAAACCATATAGTGAATTTAGAAAACTAAAGCCAGAATTAATAGATTATTTTAAAAAATATGGTTTAAAAGAATTTGACGATGAGCTTGATGAAGCATATGCTCGTGATGCTTGGGAATCTGGATATGAAGCTTTCGAGAATGGCCAACCTTGCCCAACAGATCCATCAGGAAAAGATGGCTGGATGGAAGCAAAAAAAGAACATCGTAAGTCAGGTCAAATGGACGAATCGACACTTACTGAGACTGACATTGAACGAGCATTCATACTTTCAGTAGATTTCACACCAGAACGCATTGAAATCGAGCATAAAGGTATGACTGATGTGGAATCAGCATTATTTTTAATGGCGGATGGTCGTCCAGTTGATAAATTTAGAAACGAGCTGAATATGGGCGGCTTACCAATGGTGGCAGAATTGGAGCGTGACAATGCTTTGACCGTTATTGTCCTAGCTTCTACAGCCAGAGATGCAATAGACGCTATATTGGAATTGGATGTGGTACATCGTGTACTATATGAATTTGAAATCGATGACAGAAGCTTTATTGGCTTGTTAACTGGTGGTAAGGCTGGTAGTTCGATGGATTTGACTGGTGAATTGACTGAAGATGAAGATTTTTTTGAAGCACCAGATTTCGTAGTATCGAGTGAAAATTTGTATGCAAACGAATTGGCTGAAGATCCAATGTTTATTCAAGTAATGAATGACGCATATTTGACAATTGTTGAAAAGATGGGTGAGAAAATTGAAGAATTCAACCCTTCAATTGATGACGTAGACCAAATAATCGAAACTGGCATTGACAGCTACCCAAATGGTCACAAATATAGCTTTATGATGAGTGACCCAATGGCTCGTGATGCGATCAACGATGCATTTAACATTTTGTGGGATGAAGGAAAGATCGGATCAGACCACGTAGCATAAAATTAATGGGCCTTCGGGCCCATTAATTTATTGACTGAAAGTACGTCGGTGCCATATATTGACAAAGTAATGTTTAGTTACTGAAATATTTTTCGCACACGATGTATAAATAAAGTAGCGATAGTAGTCGCGGTATTGAAGAATTACTTCAATAAGTGAAAGAGAGATTCACCAAAAACTAACATTATACTAATAATAATACTAATAAGGAACTAATAAAATGGCACAATTAAGTTTAAAAGAAATTCGCGCTAAACTTCTTAGCAATCAGAATAAAGAACGTACTTCCTCAAATGATGGCGCCTCTTATCCATTCTGGGACATTCCAGAAGGCGAGACTGCACACCTTCGCTTCCTACCGGATGGTGATAACTCCAATGAATATTTCTGGAGAGAAATGCAGAAGATTAAGCTCAAATTTTCTGGCATCAAAGGCCAAAGCAATAAGCCGGTTGAGATCCAGGTACCTTGTATGGAAATGTGGGGAGAAACCTGCCCAATTTTAACTGAAATTCGTCCTTGGTTCAAGGACAATCAGTTGGAAGACGTTGCTCGTTCTTACTGGAAGAAGCGTTCATTCCTGTTCCAAGGGTTCGTTCGTGTCAACCCAATCCAGGAACAGAATTCACCAGAAAATCCAATCCGTCGTTTTGTGATCAACAAGACACTTTATACTACAATTCATAATGGTATTTTGGATCCGGATATGGAAGAAATTCCAACAGACTACAGCCACGGTACTGATTTCCGAATTGTAAAGGGTAAGAAGGGCCAATATGCTGATTACAGTGCGTCATCATATTCACGTAAAACAAGCCCGTTGACTGAAGAAGAGCTCAAAGCAATTGAAACACACGGTTTGTTCAATCTTAATGATTTCTTGCCAAAGAAGCCAGATGCTGACACTCTCAATGCTATTGCAGAAATGTTCCAAGCATCAGTTGATGGTGAGCAGTATGATCCAGACCGCTGGGCAAAGTTCTATAAGCCGTTTGGTTTAAAGACTGACGATTCAGCTACACAATCATCTGGTTTCACAAAGCCAGCTGATACTGCTGGAACAGATGATGATACACCACCGTTTGATACTGGTACACCTGCTGTTGAGGAAACGGTATCAGCACCAGCTTCAACGACTGCTTCCACTGTTGAGTCAGGTAAAAAGAAAACTCCACAAGAAATGTTGGCTGAAATTGCTGCTCGTAGAGCTGGTAACTAAGCAAAACGATTTGGTGGCAGTTGCCTGCCACCAAACTAGACAAATATTTCTATTGGAGAGTGTATTATAATGACTGTAACAAAAACTTTTGACCCAACAAAATTCCGCAGGAAGCTTACTGAAAAATTAGACATTCCTGTTGGATTTAGTGATCCTCGAATTTGGATCAGCACAGGTAACTATGCCCTTAACCGTTTAATATCAGGCGATTACAACAGAGGCTTCCCTCTTTCAAAGGTTAATATGTTGGCCGGTGAATCTGGATCTGGTAAATCACTCATTGCAGCTCAAGTTATGAGAAATGCACAAAATGATCACAATGCTTTCGTAGTATTGCTTGACTCAGAAGGTGCAGGTGACGAAGCTTGGTTGAAAAATGCAGGAGTGGATACTGAAAACAATTTTATGCGTATTCCAGTGTTTACTGTGTCTACTTGTACTGAAATGGTTGCTGAATTTATCAGCGCACTCAAAGAATCTGGCGCAGATCAACCAGTTCTAATTGTACTTGACTCTGTTGGTATGTTAGAAACTGAAAGTGGCCAGGAAAACTTCCTTAAGGGTGATTCCAAAGGTGACCAAGGTCAGTTAGCAAAGCAATTGAAGCGTTTTATTAAGAACTGCATCTATCTGTGCGAACAGAAAGATATTGGTTTCTTGATGACTAACCACACGTATGCATCACAGGATATGTTTAATCCAGATGCTAAAATTACTGGTGGTGATGGTATCGTTTATGCAAGCTCAATTGTTATTGCTATGCGTAAGTTTAAATTGAAAGAAGTATCCGATGAGGATCAGGTAGCAACAGCAACTGGTGTTCACGGTATCAAAACCACTTGTATGAGTTACAAGACTCGATACAACAAACCATTTGAAAAAACAACAATTGAAATTCCGTGGTCAACTGGTCTTGATCCATATAGCGGGCTTTTGGAACTTTTTGAAATGGATGGCTTGCTTGTTAAAGACGGTAATAAATTGAAATATACTGCCAAAGATGGTACAGAGATTAAGCTGTTTAAGAAGCAGTGGAAAGATGACCATCTACAGCAGATTATGGATGAAAATCCATACTCAATTAGCCGCGAAGATAAGGCATTTGCTGAAAAGCTTGAAACTTCTATGAATCAAACTGCTGAAGAAGACACTGAAGAGTGAAGACATTGTGGTCAGGTCTTGGGGGAGACCTGACCACATTCTATTTGAAATAAAAATCGACGTTTAGAATCATAATCTTTAAAGTAAAAAGAAAAAAAGAAAAGGAATTGGTATGAATTTACGTGAACTGGTTGATTTGGCGATAACAAAGGCTCTTGAGTATATTGTTGAGTCGGATCACGAAGGTTTTTTTGAAGAAATGGTCGATGCCGCAGTTATGGATGGTATGGATAGAGAAGATTTATATGGTATTAATGATCAACTTGATGAATACTTGAAAATTGATGATTCTGAAGACGACGAAGAGGATGATGACCTTCCTTACTGAATGGTCATCATAAAATGAGGTAATAATGACCCAGGTGGCGGCACAGCAATGTGGACTTAATTATTGGTACAATCAAATTTGTTTAGAAGCGAAATTAGACTTGATACCTGATGCAGTTCAATATTTTGAAGAACAATTGAAAGCTGCCAAAGCAGAAATTTCAGTTAAAGGTAATTTAGAACAAGCTTCGGCCCGCCTACCTGGGCTGTTTGAGTATAGGTATAGTCAACTTCAAGAGATTGAAAGTATTGTTGAGTATTTGAATATTCGGCTTCGAAAAATAAGAAAAGAGCGGTTGGAATATTATACAACCAAATACAACAAACAACTGACAGTCCGAGAAGCTGAAAAATATGTTGAAGGTGACGATGAATACGTAGATTTTTCCTATTTGTTGAATTATTTCGCATTAGTTAGGAATCAATTTACTGGATTGATTAAATCACTTGATATCAAAAATTGGCAAATATCCAATATAACAAAATTAAGAGCTGCGGGAATTGAAGATGCGAGCATTTGAGGATAGTAAATGGAATTGAACGAAAATCAAACACTATTAACTGTATTTGATGAGGTGAACATTAAGTTCTCCAATTTAAATCCTGGTACAAGGCGTAAATTGGTAAATGCAGTAAAATATGAAGTTCCTGGTGCTCGATTCCAGCCAAGTGTTAGGATGGGTAGATGGGATGGCAAGAAGTCCTTTTGCACAATTGGTGGTGACACTTATCTAAATTTATTAGACATCTTGCTTCCAATTGTGCAAAACGATGGTTATGAGATTCTTCTTGATGACCAGCGACAAAAATATGATATAACTTTTGCCGATTTTGATGAAAACATTTTCGATGGTAAAGTTTGGCCAAAAGGCCACCCGGCTGAAGGTCAGCCAATTACGTTGCGTGATTATCAAATAGAAGCAGTAAAGCACTTTGTTGAAAATCGACAATCAGTACAAGAGCTTACAGTCAGTTTTGGTAAGACAATTTTCAGTGCTGCAATGAGTTATGTCGTTGAAAAAGCGACAGTTTATAAAAACGACGAACTAATTGAGAAACCACGGACAATTATCATTGTTCCTACCAAGGACTTGGTCAATCAAACTTATAAAGATTACATAAATGTTGGTTTAGATGCTGGAGTCTTTTACGGTGATCGTAAAGAACTTGGTTGTCAGCACACAATTGTGACTTGGCAGAGTCTTAATAATTTGATGAAAATGGGAATTATTGACGGTTTAAATGTCATTGAAACTTTCCTTGATGGAGTGGTGGCTGTGATTGTTGATGAGTGTCACGGCGCAAAACAAGATGCTATGAATGATCTTCTAACTGGACCATTTCGAAATACTCCTTTGAGGTGGGGAATGACTGGTACCTTGCCAGAATATGAATTTCAGAAAGTTTCTGTCAAGGCATTGTTGGGAGAAACAGTTAATGAAGTTACAACAAAGGAACTTCAAGACGCTGGATTCTTAAGTAGTTGTAATATTAATATAATGCAAGTACAAGATACTGGCGAATACAAGACATATCACGAAGAGCTTGACTATTTGCTTAAGAATAGAAAGCGTATGGAAAAAATTGCTACTATGATACAGGATATCGCCAAGACTGGAAACACCTTAGTAGTTTTTGATAGAATTGACTGTGGTAAGCTTTTGGCAGAATTGATTCCTGAAATGACTTTTATTTCAGGAAAGGACAAATCAAAAGCTCGAGTTGCAGAGTATGACCGAATTAATGATAGTGATAACGTAATTGTTGGTGCAACATCTGGCATCGTGTCCACCGGTATCAATATACCACGTATTTTCAACTTGGTTGTTATTGAGGTTGGTAAAAGCTTTATTAAAGTAATTCAAACATTAGGTCGTGGTGTTAGAAAAGCTGCTGATAAAGACCACGTTGAAGTGTGGGACATTACAAGTTCTTTAAAATACAGTAAAAGACATTTGACAAAGCGCAAAGCTTTCTATAAACTAAAAGAATTCCCACATAAAGTAACTAAAATAAATTTATAAGGTAATTTTAATTCAAGATGGCTCGACAATTACTTCCGTGCCATCTTGAATAATTTGGCTTCGGGACTGATTTATTACAGTGTTCGCAGACAATATGCTCACGATTTTGGTGACCAGCTGACATTTTTGCTTTTTCGGCATCGGTCCTACTTTTACCTCTATTGTGAGCAGGTCTACCTTTCAAATGGTGGACCTGATCTTTATATCGAGCTTTCAGAGTCTTGGAAATTTTTTCCTTAGTTTCTTCTTTGACGATTACTGTTTTACCTATTTGAGATTCGGAAATTTTTCTTTTAGTTTCTTCTGAATGTTTATATCCTTGTCGACTTGCTCTGTGTTTTTCAATAGTCTCTTGTGATTTAAAAAGTTCGCCAGAGGCATATTTTTCTTTTAAAATTTTAGAATGGCGCAATTTATTTTCTTCAGTATGATGCTTTCCTTTAAAAGATGAAGGACGGCCTTTAAATGCTTTTTTCATATTTTCAATATGTTCTGGAGATTTTGGGGTTCCTGTCATTAAAATGCTTTGTGCTTTTGCTGCGTTTGTCTTCAATTTTTCATATTGTGATGATGTTATTAATACCTCTTTATTTTTGATTTGTATGTGGCTGACTCTCCAGGCCGCCCGATCCATCGATAGTTTAAATTTACCTGTAGTAAATTTTGTCAATAGTCTATGACATATAAAATGCTCTTTCGCAGTCAAGCAAACCATATTGGATTTGTCGTTAGATCCGCCAAGTGATTTAGGTATAACGTGGTGTCGCTCAATATATCCAGAAATATTTCTTGACTTAGCCCGATCTATTATCTTATAGTAAATGAGATAGTATTTGTTTTTAATGAATTGTGCTGGCAACATTTTAAACTCATCTTTTGATATGAATAACTTTAATATATTTAGCTAAATGGAAAAATAAAATAATGATCAAATTACTGACCGCAGAGAATATGCCTTTTGATATGAACAATATATCATTCAATGATCCAAATGTTGATATCAACTTTTGTGTTTTTGATTATAGCAATTTAAAAGATGTCGATTACCGATTTTTACCTTTAGTGTTTATTGAGGAATATACCAAAGCTGGTGTTGAATTGCAAATCGGACCATACATTGTACACGTTCCTTGGGACTGGGCAATCGTTACTGGTGAAATGGAATTTAGCGAACTTGAATTGATTGAAATTAAGAAATTTAATGGTCGAGATTTTCAAGCATTCGCATTTAATCCATTATCAAGTTCAATGCCTGAATTCCTTCCTGTCAAAATTATCAATTTTTATCCAGATCTAAAATGGACAAGTCCTGCATTATTCAATGATAATTTAATAAGCATACCATTAACTACTGGACCGCAGCCACTTTGTGTATATTTTTCCGAACCTAAAGTAAAACTTCCTGATTCAATTGACGTAAGCTGTATGATATAAAAGAGGGGCTATTTCTAACCCCTCTTTATTTTTTTTCTGAAATTTTAAAAATTATGTTGGGACAACGGTCAATGTCACGACATCAGAATATACAGTTTCAGCACCTGTTGCCGAAATTACGACGATGAAGTCAGTTGAATCCAAGCCAGTAGCATCTGAAATCGTTAATGTATCAGTATCTGCACCAGTATAAACACCAGTATTGCTGATTGGTGTTAAATCTTCACCATCAACAGTGTTCCATTCGTATGAAAGTGTGGTTGAAGGTTCTGATGATGCAGAAACTGAGAAAGAAGCACCTTCGCCTTCATTGACGGACGAATCGCTTGGTTGAGTGTCGATTGTGATAACAACTGTTGGGGCGAAGCCATCCTCGACATCAGCAGCTTCCCACAACGCACCAGTTGCTGGGTCAAATGACCAACCAGCTGAAGTATCGTCAAAGAAAATAGCACGGTGTGATAACAGCTTCTTTACTCTCTTAGTATTAAGCTCGGCATCTTGGAATGTGATAGTTGCTTCGTTTGCAGCAAGTGAGCCATTTGATTTATCAACCAAATATACTGTACCAGTATTTGCACCAACGGTTACGATGTAACGATCTGAACCGGTTTGCTTTACGATGAAACCGTCACCTTCTGCATTGGAGCCAATTTTTGCACGAACTGCAAGCTGGTTTCCAGCACCTGATTTAAAGTTTCGCTTATTAAGTGGTCTACCCATCTTAAAATCTCCTAATTTTTGACTTAAATGTCTAACTCTGCTAATATTTATAAATAAACCAAAACAATGTTTAATAAACGAATTGAAATGAACCAAAAATTAACAAAAAAAGATGTGATTGATATTTTTAAGTCTAGTTCGACATCGAAAGATATAGCCAAAAAATTTGACGTATCTATAACGACTGTCAATGACATCAAAAGTAGAAAAAATTATAAAAATTTCACTAATGGCATTGGAATTCCTGGCCAGCCAGCACATACTAAAAAGCGAATACTAACACCAGAAATAATCGAACAAATATATTATTTTTCTGGAACTGCTCAAGAAATAAAAAATAAATTTGGATGCTCAATTAAAGTAGCCAGAAATATTAAATTCGGTAATACCTATCAAGCCATTACTGCGACTCTTGGGGTTGCTGGTGAAATTCGTATTTACGGTTTAACTTGGGAAGATATATGCGATATCAGATCGTCAGATGAAACAATATCTAATTTAGCAAAATATTATAATGTGACAACAGAGACTATAAGGAATATTCAATCCAAAAAAACAAGAAGATATCAATGATATATTGATTTTGGCCCAACGATGTATTAGTGTGGTAGAAAGGATATACAAGAATGACTGATGGCAAAAAGAAACCTCCTCTAGACATATTTAGAGTGATGGAACAAATTGATAAGCGCAACTTTGGTTTCTATAAGACGTTAACTGATGAAGAAAAGAAGGCATTTTCACCATTGGTCATAATGCGTTGGATTAGTGCAGTGAAGGGCTCGCGAGAAATAAACGAATACTATATCCAAATGGTTAACGAAATGATTAATCGAAATTTATGGGATCCGTGCTTGTCAAAACATCCAGAATTGCTTTATATGTTATTAGCGCAATGTGGCATTGGTCAGAAAGTTAATCACGAATGGATTAAGGGCTTCTCGAGGGAGAAAAAATCTAAATTGAATAATTTTTTAAAGCAATATTATCCAACAGCATCTAATAATGAATTGGATTTTCTTGTTTCAATTAACAGTAAAGAGCAACTGATAAGTATGGTTGAAGAATCTGGTTTACAAGACGATGAAGTGAAAGTTTTGATTAAAGAAATAAAAGAATTGAAGAAATAATGACTGATAAATTTCAGTGCCATTTTTGTAAAAAAGAATTTTCGAGAGAAAAAACACTTGAGGTCCATCTTTGCGAAAAGAAGCGAAGGTGGATGAACAAGGATGATAAGCACGTTAGGATTGCTTTTGCTTCCTGGCTACATTGGTGCAAAAAGTCTGGGCTGTATTTGAATAAGAAAGGCGGCCTGACTTACGAAGATTTTATGAATTCGACTGCATATATTTCATTTGTAAAATTTGGTTTCTTTGTAGATGATTATAATATTACTAATTATTTGGCTTACATTGATTTTATGATCAAAAATAATTACAAAATGTCTTCTTGGAATAAGGATTCCACATATGAATATTTTGTAAAGATGAATATGCGTCAAGAATCAATTGACGATGCGGTTGGTAAAACTGTTAAGTTTATCGATAAATGGGCTTCAGAAAATGATCAAGATTGGACTAATTTCTTTAATGAAATATCCAATCAGCAGGCATTGGATTGGCTTCGATCGGGAAGGATTAGTCCTTGGGTATTTTTTACTTCAGAAAAAGCTCAGGGCTTGATGAATAGAATGAGCGATGAACAGTTAATTTTACTTAATAAGTATTTGGATATAAACTGGTGGCAACAGGCTATGCGCCGTAAAGCGAAGGACCAGCAATTTGTAGAGCAAATTGTCAAGGATTATGGATTATGATTGATAGAGCGTCTATGTACAATGGGAATGATGCCGAAACCACAAAAGTATCTGGCCAGGATGATAAGAAAATAGAAATATTGCAAGATACTGTAGTGGTTGAAACTAAGGGTAAAAAAGCATCAGTTGTCACTAAAGAACAGCACGATAGGGTGGTTGCAGAATTGGCTAAAACTCAAAAGCAATTGCGAATTTTGACTACTGAAGTCCAGCAGATGAAAAGAGTAATCAATAGCTTATCCAAATCGATGGTGGAGGGTTTCCGTGACCGTTTCGACCGATATTGATATAGATTTTTATGATAGAGACAAAGCTCTTGAAGGATTGAAGTGTATCAGAGCTTCTTTGCATAAGAATGGTGAATTATCACCCCACCCGTCGGGGTTTTATTTTCAAAATGTTCCAGCAGATCCTATAACAGGATTGGCAGGAGTTGATGATGAGTTGGCGTCTGAGTTAGGGTTGTTCAAGATAGATTTTCTAAATGCATCAATGTATGAAGGGATCGAGAACGAAAATCATTTAAATCTATTGCTATCCATAGAACCAAATTGGAGTTTGTTGAACGATAAAACTGTAGTTGAACAACTTCCACATATTGCTGATTATTATGATCTGATTAACAAATATCCAATCCAAAGTATTGAGGATTTAGCTACATTTTTGGCTTTAATTAGAAGAAAACACAAATGGTATAAAGATAAAACTTGGTCTCAGATTAAGAACACAATATGGGATAAAATAGCCGATGATGAAGGTTATTACTTCAAACGAGCTCACAGTTTTGCATATGCGGTAGCTATTGGGTGTTTGATGGTCAAAATTGAATCAGAACGTGCGGTGGTATGATACGATCAAAACTAATAGCAACGGTTAATACTCGGGGCCGACAAAGTGGCAATTTTATTTGTATGGAAACGGGAACTTCGATCTGGCTGGATAATGTTGTTGACTTTTTGAAATCAATAGACGTAACTTTAACACCATACACCCATCCAACCCTTGATAATTTAACTAATTATTATTTGGATTTCCCAGACTTGGACGCATTTAATGCTTATGTGTCTTTTTGCAATATAATGGGATGATTATTTTGGATTACGGACCAATTGACTTCTGCGTTTCTTGATTCTTTTATTGAATTGGTCATCTAAACATACAGTATGCCCCATAATGTTAGTGACTTCTTTTTTAGGAAAGCAATGGTGGATTTTTTTATAATATTCAAAATCGTCTTTTAAGAAAATATCAATTGGGATGAGGCGGTTACTGTTATCCCACCATTCTTGGCCTAAGTTTAGAAATGATGTTTTTTCGTGTTTTGTAGATAAGCGATTATATACATAAAAGCTGATAACTTGATTGTCAATATTTTGTACTATACCGACTAAATCTTCATTCCTAAATCTAATGCAAGATAGAAACGGAAATTTGGTCTGCAACTGGAAAAAATCTGTGGTTGTGATCATAGTCATCTTATAATAAATACGTTGTTGAATGTATAATTATTTATCTGCGTAAAAAATAAAAGGATTGCCAAATGGTCACTTTCTATTCGTATAATCAATTGATTGATACTACTCTATCAAGTCCGCAATCCGCCAATCTACCCCTAACTGATACTAACTTCAAAGTATTCAAAGGAACAAAGACTGTAGTCGATTTCAAAATAAGAGATTTAGACTCGCAAGTGATTGATCTAACTGATAAGATGGTAATATTAAATGTCTTCAGTTATGATACTAATGAATTCCAATTTTATAAACAGCTTGATATTACTGATGCCATTAGAGGTCGAGCACAAGCTGTATTTGAAGTAGTTGACACCGTTGATTTATCACCAGCTTATTTTTACTATTCGCTCACAGTTGTGGCAGATGGAACTCCGGAACCATATTTTATTGACCAAACAGTAAATACTCTCAGTTATTTTGAATTGATAGAAGGAGTGATGCCAACTCCAGTAAAATCTGTGAGTGTTTTGCCAGATGACTACACGCCATCGACTGATACTACTGAAGAAAGTGAAACTTTTTGGGTTGCTGGCCCATTTAAGGCAGATTCAAATCAATATCGCGATGATGGTCTTCATACTATTGCTGTTTATTGTGAAAATTACACTGGTAAGTTTTATGTGGAAATATCCCTAAACGATGTGCCAATTCAAAGCGATTGGTCTCCAATTTGGTTAGACGAGTTAATGCCTTGGAAAAATTATGACCAATTCACTGGCATTGAGCCGTTCACATTTCAAGCAAATGCGAAATGGGTTCGATTTAAATACGTCCCGCAACAAAATCAAGATGGCCAAATTACAAAAGTCCTGTATCGAAATTAATCTTGACTAACCATTTACTATTATTTTATACTGACTTTTGGTGTATAAAATAATGAAATTGGTATGACTGACGTAGTAACACAACTTTTACTTAAACATTTGCCAACCTCTTCTAAAAAGAATAGAAATGGCTTCAAATTTAACTGCCCAATGTGTATCAAACAGGGTGAAGCCCGAAATGATACTAAGATGCGCGGCGGCTTAAAAATTGAACCACTTGGCTTCGTCTATAACTGCTTCAATTGTAAATTTTCTACTGGCTATACTGAAGGCAATCGACCAAACAAAAAGTGCCTTGATTTTTTGAAGACTTTAGGTGCTGATATAAGTGAAATACCAATCGAAATACGATTTGGTAATAATACAGTCCGTAAACGTATAATACCAGAAGTCCCAAGTGCCTACCCAATTGTAAAGTTGCCGCAAGATTCTAAGCCGATAATTGATCTAATCCAATCTGGATTTTGCGACCCAGAATTCAACAAAGTCGTAGAATATATCTCATCTGAGGTTCCGTTTCTGTTATTGGACAAACAGGTTATGTGGAGCCCTGATACGCGACTACAAATGAATAAACGGTTTATATTGCCTTTTTATTGGAATGGTAAGGTGGTAGGATGGACGTCAAGGTATTATGAGAAAAAACCGCCTGTTGGAATAGCAAAATATATGATGGAACGTCCAGAAAATTATATCTATAATATGGATATGCTGAATGATAAAGCAGATACTGTGGTGGCCGTCGAAGGCCCGACTGATGCGAAGGCAATTGGTGGAGTGGCCTTAATGACAAATACAATGAATGAAGTTGAAGCAGAAATATTGATTAAATCACGCAAAAAAGTTATAATTATTCCGGATATGGAAAATACTGGCTTGAGACTAGTTCAGGATGCTGGCAAGTACGGCTTTTCAGTATCACTGCCCAAATGGCCAAAAGATATCAAGGATTGTGCCCAATCGGTTAAAGAGTGCGGCAGGCTTTATACATTATATACGATTTACAATTCAATCTATACAGGCACTTCCATTGAATTGGAAACTCGATTTAAAACAGCAAATATAATGAGAACATAACAAATATGAAATATGATTTAGAATTCGGGTATGATAAACAAGAACTGATGCTTTCATATATGCTGGCTGATGAAAGTGTATTCCAGCGAGCAAATAGTATTATAAAAACCAAATATTTTGATACAGAATTGCAACCAATAGTCAAATATGTTCAGTATCATACTGAGAAATTTAATTCTTTGCCTAATAATGATCAAATTTATGCTGAGACAGGCAAAAGATTAACCCAATACGATATGACTACTCACGATAGTTCGTGGGTATTAGATAATGTTGAAAAGTTTTGTCAACGATCAGCAATTGTTCACGCGGTTAACGAATCATTAGACTTTATTGATAAGGGCAATTATGGTGAAGTCGAATCAATGGTCAAACAAGCGGTTCAAGTTTCACTTCAAAAGGATCTTGGTACAAATATTTTCAGCAATCCTAGAGAATTGATGGAACGTATTAGGCAAAACAAAACTGTTGCCACCGGGTGGAAACAATTCGATGAAGTATTATATGGTGGATTAAACAGAGGCGAATTGACAATTTTTGCTGCTGGCTCGGGCGTCGGTAAAAGTCTTGTTCTGCAAAATTTGGGATTGAATTGGTACTATGGTACCAGCTATGAGCTTAAAAATGGTGATACTAGATCATTTGAGCCAATGCACGTGGTTTATTTGTCATTCGAATTGAGTGAAGAACTCATCGCTCGAAGAATGTACACTATGATTGCAGGCATTCCATCTTATGAAATGTATAAAAAGATGGATGATCTTGAAACAAAGGTGGCATTGAGTTCTAAAAAGGGTGGATCGTTCATTGTTAAATATATGCCGGCCGGAACCACAACTAATCAAATCAAGGCCTATTTGAAAGAATATGAAGTTCAACACGGTAGAAAGCCAGATGCGTTGCTAGTTGACTATATGGATTTGATGCATCCAAATAGTAATAAGGTTGACGTTAACAATGTTTATCAGAAAGATAAGTATGTTTCTGAAGAGCTTCGTGGTTTGTTAGCAGAATATGATATTTTAGGCGCCAGCGCAAGCCAGTTAGGCAGAGGTGCGGTGGATGAAGCAGACCACAATCACGCTATGATCCAAGGCGGCCTATCAAAAATTCAAACTTGTGATAACTTGGTATCAATCTTCTGCTCGGCTGCTATGCGTGATCGTGGTGAATATCAATTCCAATTTCTAAAGACTCGTTCAAGCAATGGTACTCATAGAAAAATTACATTGTTGCTTGATAAAGATGCATTGCGCTTGTCTAATAGTGATGAAGATGATGATACTCCAATTGAATCAGTAAACGATGTTAAGGCAGTATTATTTGGTAAACAAGCAAGGGCAGATTTGGGCATAAACATAGGATCAACTGCACCAGCACCTGACCCGCTACCTAAGCCATCTTCAAATCCTATAATGGAAAAGATAGAAAAAATGACCCCAGATTCACTGAAGCAGGAGGTTATATCACCAGAACAGAGATTGGCTAAAATTCTCAAGATGAAGAACTCAAATTGATTAAAAAGCAGAATCAAATAAATAATGTAAAATACCAGAGAGTTTTTCTATGAGCAATAAAAGTATCTTATCTGAACTACATTCAATGGCGAGAAATCGCGACAAGTATCTTGTATTGGAATCTAGATCGGAACAATTCATATCAAGCGGAATAAATCTTTTGAAATATATTGAAGAGAATTTTTCTGTTGAGGAAGCTGAAGAAATTTCACGAAGATTAGTTAATTCGCTCAAGTCGAGAGATTTTGGAAAGACTCGTAAAAGAATTCGACAACTCAAAGAGGGGCAATCCAAATGAGAGAATATATTGATGCAGTAACCAAACTTTATCAAGACGAAATGTCTACCTTGACAGAATCACTTGGAAATGCTAGTGAATATGAACTTGATTTAATTTTAGAATCTATGGATAAAGAAGATTTGTTTGCTCTTAACAGAAAATTGATGGAATTTAATCACCCTTCAGATCAAGATGTTAGCTTGATGACTAAGATTGGTGCTAAAATTTTCGGCCAACAATGGGCGGCTGAGCGCCAAGGCGCAATGCAGGCTATGGACGATCAGGCTAAATTTATGGCAGATTGGGGCAAATATAGTAAGAGATTTAATCAAGAGCTTACTGTTGATAATTTAAAGCAATTCTTAAAGACCCAATATAAAATGGGTGATGCCACCTTTAATGACGCAGTTAAGCAGGTTAAGCCAGAAACTGATCGAGCAACTGGTAAGATTGTAAACATAGAAGATTTTATTCCAGCATTGTCATTTGCTTATTTTTATGGTGTTGGTGATGCAATTGAAACTCGCGCTGAAGAAAAGCACATTGATATTGATGATCTTGGATATGAAAATCTTCCTCAAAATCAAACAAAATTCAAGGCTGAACCTGAAACTAACGCTAATAAATCCGGTGAAGAAGCCGCAGATGGTGAAGAAGACAAGTCTCAAGCAACTGGTAGTGAACCAGCAGATGCAGGCAGCCTATCAGCATCACAGATTTCTACCAAAATGGGCAAGACCTTAAATAGTTTGCATATTTCAGCAGCAGACCGCCAGCAGGCAATTAATGATGCTAAGCGTGGATTTACCCAAAGTTTTTCAAAGAATAGTAGAACACTTGCTGCTTTAGGATATAGTTATTTGAAAGCAATCAACGCCGTTTAAAGTCCTTGACATAAAACTAAAAATCCTGTATTGAGAGTTACTATTTCACTCAATACGGGATTTTTTATGGGCATTAGGCACCTATGTGATGAAAAAATAAAGGACGACGAGTTTCAATATTTCATTGATAATATTGGTAAATTTGAAGTAACCGAAAAGGTTGATGGGTCCAATCTTTCGTTCGGATTAGACGAAAATGGCGTCCTTTATATGTCCAGGGATAAGAAGGATGGGAGAAAACCTGGCCGGACTATATATGAGGCTAGACATATTTTAGGTAAGCATTTTGCCAAATATATGGAAGTGATTCACAGTTTTGTTCAAACTGGCGCCATTTCTATGAAAGCCGGCACTGAAGTTGAGATTGAAATTATCGATACTCCAGTGACAAATGTTGTTCCATATGATGAACATCAGATGATTGTTTTGTGTGTTGAATCTGGATCCTTAAGCATTAATACTGAGACTATTGACGTTTCAAATCACGGAACTTGGTCTTTTAAAATGAATCGTCCATACAAAATTGATTATGACGCTGTTCAGGCGCTGTTTAAGCAGGGTTTGAGTCGATCCGAAGCCCTGGTTCAAATGAAAAAGACATTGCTTGATATTCCAAGCCAATATGGCACCAACAATCCTGATAGTTGGATTGAAGGTTTAGTCTTTAAAAACGGTGATATGATTTATAAATTGGTCAACAAAGACCGATTTACGATTATGAATAAGTTCTTGCACGAAATACGCAAGAAGCTTAGTGCGCCCAAGCCTGGAGTTGCCTCAACGGGCGGAATTTATCAGGAATTGATATCTGAAATTGCAACTCACTATTCGTGCGGTCCGCTCGCAACTAGTCAGAAAAAACGATGGGTTTTAAGTAATCCAACTTGGAGTCAACTAATCTCTCTCAATGACAGTATGTTTTTTAACCGAAACTATATCATTATTAAGGCTATTGTTGGGAAGTATCTCAAAATGGTTAATGATATGGAAGATGATTATCTTTCATCATATAAGTCTATGTTTATTGAAACTCCATATGGTAAATGCTATATTGATGAATATACTCATCAGCGCAATTTAGATGCTTTTTCAACAGCCAAGGATAAAATACATTTTATTGATTTGTGTGTTGAGTCTGCGGCTGAAAAGCCAAATCATTCGTCAATTGGTCTTAATGCCCTTCAGGGAGGTTATATATGAGTGGTAATATGTTTCACGTGGACAACATAGGTCCAGTAACCCGAAATGAGCTTGAGATAATTATCAATGATTTGGAGTCAAGGCTTGGCCACCACGGTATGTTTGCCAATCCATCTATACGTGAACGGACTCTTGGGAGTTCATCAATGTGCTTAGATGGACAGTTGGGTAAGAAAGATATTATGGGTGATATTGACATTGCCGTATCAAAATCATCCGGCGATGAAGCTATTGATTTGGCCACTATTGAAGAGCTTTTAAAGAAAAGTTTCCCCACAATGGAGGTTCGAGCAAGAGCGTCCTTAAAGATTGTCTCTCTTTTATATCAGCTTCGCAGTAATCACAACGTTCAGGTTGATTTCATCTTGGGCGATTATGAAGTTTTGAAATTTATGTTTGCTTCACCAGATCCGTCACATCGGACAGAATACAACAAGGGATTTTATAGGAATTTCTATATATCAGCTTTGACTCAATCATTGAGAGAAGTCATAAACGAAGATGGAATTCCTGTAGCTTTTGCAGGACCGAAACTTGACCGCCATAAGGGTATAACATTTGAATACCGACACCATCCTAAAAAGAAAAATGGTAGTGGTAGGGTAAAACAGATTAAAAAAATCACCAAAGAAGAATTTAAAAAGCTTTATGGTAGAGATATTCGATTGCCAGTTAGAGCATTAGTGAACCCATATGAGATAATTGACTATTTCTTCCCTAAATCAACTTTCAATGTTGATGAATATGATACCGTTGAGGCATTTAGATTGGCCATTTCAGAAAACTATTCAGCAGAAATGCAGCAAAATATTGAAAAGCGTTTTAAAGAAATCCTCGAAACCAGTAAATAAAATAAAGAGGAAATATTATGGAATTCTTGAATTCAATCACTGAAGCGAATATTTTGAATAAGAATATTTTTGGCACAAGCAAATATACTGCGAGGGATTTTGCAAATATCTTCTTTGCCTACTTGTGTGCTATTAGGATATTGAAATCGGAATTTTATGGCGCATCAGCCATCGCTGACTATTTGGGTGGCAGTAGATTGCAGGCCGATGGATCTTTAAAGGGTAATGACTTGGACGTTTTAATCAATTTACTTTTTAGTGATAGAGCGGCTGAACAAGTAAAATTTAAAGACCCTGAAGAGAGTAAACATTTTATTCAGTCTTTGACCTTCAATATGCCAACTCTTCGTACATTCGTTAACCAGGCTATCAAGGGCCAGCAAAATGTTGAATTTGATCGCAGATTTTTATTATACGCAGAAAATCAATTGAAGGTCAGTGATACTACTTTAAAATCTATCCGCCGTCTGTGTGGTGAGTGGGAATTTGAATCAGAAACTGATAAGGTTTTAGTTTTTACACGATTAATACAAAGCTTTCGTTCTTATGTTGGTAAGGCAGATATATTGCCAATATTAGAAACGGTGGCTAAAAAGGCAAAATTGGAAGATCCTGATTTGGACAATAATAAAGATGCTTATAAGACATCAAGAGGCCCAGGGAGACCAAAGAAAAATGAAAATAAATGAAATTATACAGGAAAATGCGTCTGCCGGCGCGACGGCATCTGGTGCTATTGCCTCGGTGGCAATGCCGCTTGGCTCGGGCGAAGTGATAAGACGCTCAGTTTATGGTGAAAATCCGCCAAAACCTAAAAAGAAAAAGGGTAAAAAGTAATTCTTATCACTAAAATCATAAATAATAAGAAGAAATCACTAAAACATATCCTGCAGGATTGGATTTCTAATAGTTAATATAAACAGGAGATACTCCAAAATGACAACTAAAGTAAACGGTCAAGTAGCTGGCGCTGAATTTGTTGGCGGTGACAATCAGTTTTTCACAGTAACCGCAACTTTCAGCGGCGCTAACTCAGCTTTAACTCTAAAAGAAGGCGTACCAACAACTGGTTTTGATGGTAGCGTTGGCGGAACTTTTGACGTCGATGTTAACAAGACTCTTTTCGACGTTCTTGTTGAAACTATCGAAATGTTTGAAACCCCAATCATCTTGGGCGCATTGGCACCAGGTGACCTAAGTTTCCGCTTTGCTACCAATCGTGTAGCTGGCTTCAAGGAAGCAAAAGATACTGGTGATACAAAGCAAGCAGTTTTGTCTGATGCTTTGGAAGCAGCTATTGTAAAGGCAGCAAGTATTGATGCTGGTACTATTTCAGTTGCTGTAACTGCCGCAGAAACTATCTAATTTTTAATTAGAGTTTTAGAAAAAGAATACGGCCCCGGAGGACAAAATCCTCCGGGGTTTTTCTATCACCTATAAGATCTGACTAAATAGTTGGTAAATTTACACGTAGGATAAATTCATGGCCAAGATAAGTCTATTTGATATTTTCACCGGTTCCTCAACAACAAAATGGCTCGAAGCCGATACTGGTGTAAGTCTGGAATACAGTGAGGATCGACATTCTGTCATTATCGGCTTAACTGGAACAGGCCCTGGTGGCACTATCGATATTGGACTTGATCCTGACCCTACGCTTGGTGGCGATTTAAATTTAAATGGATATAGCATCATATCCAATGCTGGGCAGGATATAATAATACAACCCGGTATTGGTGGTCATTTAATTTTAAATGGGCTACAATTTCCAGATAATGATGGCGATGCTGGTGATTTATTAGGTACTGATGGTAATGGTCATTTAGTTTGGTATAAAGTCCCAGGAATATCTAATTCTCAAGCCGGTCTTACCTATTATGTTGATCAATCAGTTGCCACAACTGGTGATGGATCAAAAGAGGCGCCATTTAAAACAATTAATGAAGCAAACATCGTAGTTGATGATGGCGATACTATTGTCATTTACGCAGGCACGTATTCTGAGGACTTGACAGTATCCAAGTCGATAACTTTTCTAGCTATTGACGATGCTGACGTTACTATTTTTGGTAAAATGACTACTGCTTTAAATACTTCGGTTAAAGCAACTGGTATCAAGTTTGAAAACAACGTTGATGAAATTTTAATCAATAACGGAACAGTAACCATTGATTCTGGATCATTAACTCGTGAAGATCAAAATGGTGTGACTGGTATTGGCTTGTTGATTTTAAAGAATACTTTGATTAAAACTCATATTTCTGCAAATGGTCCTGCGGAACTATACAATACTGATTCGGATGGTGGATTGGTTTCAACTTACACTTCGTTAATTATACATTCAGCAATTAAGGCCCCAATGATTGATCACGTTGGTGGTGATGTTGAAATACGCAATGCGCCAACTTTTGATTATGATGATGACAATTCCACAATTGGCACCAACAATAGTATTAGATCAACTTCTGATACTGGTTTGTTGTTAATTGACAATGTTTCATTCAAGCAAGTGACTGGATGGAGTTATATTAACAAAACTGGAGATTGTGATTGGGTCATTAATAATGTGGGCAGAGATGCTCAAGCTGACGTACTAATGGGATCACGAGCATATTTTGTCACTGAAGCATCTGATCTTTCATCATTCTACAATCCAACGAATTATAATATACCTAATAATCCACTTGAAAAGCGTGATGTTCGTGAAGCATCCATAACATCACATTTAGTTGGAATTGATGCAGTATTGGGGCAGGCGGTCTCATCATTGGATAATGTAATATGGGTTGCCGAAAATGGTAGTAACTCGAACACTGGATCCTACAATAGACCATATCAAACTTTGGAATATGCAGTCACGCAGGCACAAGCTGATCAAACAATTATAGTAGCATCTGGATCATATGACGGTGAAAACGTTATTGTTGATAAAGATTTGAAGATCATAGGCTTTGCTGATGCAACCTTTACTGATTCGGAAATTCAAATAACCAACGGGGCGATGTTAATTACTGACCATATCAATGTATATTCATCAACTTCAGCTTTTATGGTCAACAATGGCTCGTTTAAATTATACAATTCAAACTTCATATCTCCCGATTCAGCAATTAATATTCTTGAATTATCTGCTGATAGTGAAATTATTGACAGTAACTGGGCAGCAAATCTTTACAATTCAGACACATCAGGGCACAAGTTAGTAATACGTGGAATCAATTCACCACAAGCTAATTTCATAATTGATGGGGTTGGATCAAAAACCTATATACGTGATAGTGCGGTTGTTGGACATATTGAGCATAGTGCAGGCTATTTGTCAGTAGTCAATGTTGGGCAAATTGATGCGGATGGTTCAGGAGAATCCATCACTGATACCGCTGATAATAGTGGAAACAATTTCCTATACTTGAACCTTGTTTCTACAAAGCAAGATGATGGTACTTATGGTAAGATTGAAAAAACTGGTGACAGTCCTTATCAACTTGGTATAAATGATATAGGATCAAACAATACCTTAAATGGAACTGGTGATTTAGATTCAATTTCAAGTGATCAAGTTCACGTAGAATATATTGCTTCTTCATATTCATCCACATCAGTGTTGACTGATCATATTGAAAAAATTGATGAGCTATTAGGTCAAGCGATAATTCGACCTTCGCGTTTATACTATGTTGACAATGTTGATGAATTAAATGACATCTATATGGGCATTACTGAAAGCACTTTTGGATATGATTCGTCAATTTACATTACTCCGGGAGCGATTGCACAATTCATACTTCACGATAATTTCGAATTCAAGCCAGGAATTAATTTAATTGGTACTGGGGCTTCGGAAAATGTTATAGTTCAAATGCCTACTACCATACCAAATTTGATTATGGAAAGTGCATCATCTGGAATGGTTCACGAAACACTTTGGAGAGATATTAAACTAAATTCTCCAACTATTGTTAATTTAACTTTGGCTGATGATGAAGTTCATTTCGAGAATATGACTATTAACGGTGATATTACAGTTAATAGTGGTAAAATGATTATAAGAAATTCGAAAATCAATGGTGTGATAACTATAGCTGGCGGATCATTAGAATTATGGTCCTGTGAGCTACTTGAGAACGTCGTCATTGGTTCTGGATCACTTTATATTAATGGTGTAAAACAATATATTGACAATTCGTCAGCATCATTTAATATAAGTGGTGGTAATGTAATAATTCACAATATTGATGCTGCAAACACGCAAAATTCTATTTTTAGAATTACTGGTGGCAAAACAATAGTTACTACATTAATCACTAATTCGTCTACTTACAATACGGTTATTAATCAAGATGTAGGCGGAAGTTTATATCTTGGCACAAATAATATTGTGGCTGAAAATAAGACAGTAAGTGGGACAGTTTTGAATTTAGGATTTGGTTTATGATATGTGATGGTGATTTGGGTCCTGGTCAGAACATTGTTTTCTTTCTGGTTACAACTGGACTTGATGTTTTACCATCAAATGGCACAATTGGATCAGAGAATTATGAATACTTGAAAACAATTATATCCGAAAGTGCTGAAATATTATATGAGGCACCAGCCTTACGACAAATACCAAATGTTAGCTTTTCAAGGTATCTTGATGCTTATGATGATTCTCCCAGAACATTATACCAAGCTTTATTTGGCGTCGCTCGTTATAGCAATCCTTGGAACAGAACTAGCTTAACGCAGGCCATAGAAAATTCCACATTATTCCCAAAATTGATGCCCGATGAGGGTCAATATTCATTAAATCCTTATGAATTTTACGACAAGGGATTTGCCCTATATCAATGCGTTGAAATAGCACCATCCGTATTGGGATGGTTGCCTATGAACGATTTCAAAATTACTGAAAAGATGCCAGGAATAAACGACGGCTTTAGTAAATCCGTATGGGGCGTACTTCAAAATAACCAAATGGAAATTTACGTTAAAAATGCCTTTTCGTGGACTGCTTTGGAAGAATATGTTTCATTGCAGAATTCATCCATAGTGGTGTCAAAAAATGAACCAAGCAAGTCCTTAAACAAATTTTGGTTTAAAGTAGATGATGTGACAGTTTATGAATATACTGATAATCATTGGGCGATGGGTGAAACTGCATCATTTCAGACCGCTTTGACTGGCGGATCTGCCGATAATGATAAGATTTTTAGATATAATGATTCGTGTTTTATTTTATACAATTACGTAGGTGGTAAATATAAAAAGAATTATTTAAGTCAGTATATTAATAGAGATAAAAATTTAAATTCGACGTTTAGAAGTAATTCAGTTGAAAATTTTATTATTGAAGATGATTGTATAGCGTTATTGGGCGGTATAGTTTCACATTTGTTTGATGAGGATACATCGATGCTTAAAGTTTATCACGACGGGGTTTTCGTTGGAGAATATGTTGGATTAGATTTTAAGAACGTCGATGTAGCAGAAAGTGTTACATTGCCAAATGTAGCTGAAATTACTCATATACCACCAACGAATAATAACCTGACACTTACTAATATTGTATTATCAGTTTCATCCGATAATCAAACGGTTTTTTCTGTACCTAATGATATGAAAGAACTTGTTGAAATTGATGTAAATGGTGTTGCTTCAACTGCCTTTACTTTCGATATGACTTCCCATACGTTGACCTTTAATCCTGTTCTGGCAGGCTATCAGCTTGATCAATATGATGAGCTAGTAGTGACATATTTCTATTAATACTGAGAAATTAATTACCCAGATAAAATAAGTAATAGATGAACATTTAATGAAAGGCGTGCGGGTGCGTGAGTTTAGTTAGAATTAAACAGATTAGTAATCAATCAGCAGCCCCAGGGTCAATGATCGCCTATGACGGCGTTAAAAACGTTTGGCAAAAGATCCGCCATAGTCAAACTATCAATTTGTCAGATCTTGATATTAATGGCAATGTCATAATTGAGCACGATTTAGGACAAAAATACGTCCAATTTTCTTTATACGACGAGAACGATCGGATGGTTATGCCTGATGAAGTTTTTTTAGTAAATTCTAATACCTTAACTTTGAGCTTGCGATCTTTTGGTGATTCTGTTATAAATTGGCATTTGGTGGTAAGTTAAAAGAAAGGTATCCTTAACGGATAACATAAAAATGAAATCTAAATTGCTCACTCGGGATGAATTCCGAGAAGGAACATTCGCACGTGATAATTATAAATGTGTCTTTTGTGGTAAAGATGCGAAGGATGCTCATCACATTATAGAACGTCGACTTTTTGATAATGGCGGCTATTTTCTCGATAATGGCGCAAGTGTCTGTGAAGAACATCATATTATGTGTGAAACGACAGAATTCACTTTAGAAGAAGTTCGGGCTGCTTGTGGGATTAAAAATAAAATAATTCCTGATCATCTTTATCCAGATTATGAATATGATAAATGGGGAAATTTGATTATGGAAGACGGTCGCCGAACTATGGGCGAGCTTTTCCACGACCCAAGTGTTCAAAAAATATTAGCCAAAGGTGGAATGCTTGAACAATTCACCAATTATGTAAAATATCCTAGGACCTACCATTTACCGTGGAGTGGGTGTATTGGCAAAGATGATAGAGTATTGAAAGACTATTCATCGTTCACTGGCCGCCGGGTAATAGTTACTATTAAAATGGACGGATCAAATGTAACTATGTATAATGATTATATCCACGGTAGGTCCTTCAATGAAAGAACACATCCAATTAGTGGCAGAGTGAAGGCCTTGTGGTCACAGTTTCAAGCGAATATTCCAGATGGATGGCGGGTCTGTGGTGAAGATCTATATAGCACACATTCTATTCATTATGACAAATTGGATAGTTACTTGTATGGATATTCTATTTGGACTGATAAAAATATTTGCCTTTCCTGGGATGAAACACTTGAATATTTTCAATTGCTTGATCTGACACCTGTTGAGGTTGTTTATGATGGTCTATGGGATCAGGATAAAATACAAAAAGCAATTCAGGAAATTGATTTTGAAAAACACGAAGGTGCTGTGATTAGACCAGCTGATAGTTTTTCACTATTTGAATTTAAAACCTGTATGGCAAAATACGTTCGTCCGGATCACGATAAAACAGTAATTCACAATTTGGCAAGCAAGAAGTTACCTCATAACTTAATGAAATAAGCATCTCAAATAAATATCCTTGAAGAACGTTTTTCTCTTTCTTGCGAGGTTTTCATATGAGATATGGTAATTTATTAATTGAAGGTATAGTTACTACACACAGTAGTTCAACTGATGCAGTAAATGCAGATACCTTGGCATTCGAGCTTGGCTCTGCTGATACCGGCAATGCGGACGGTGGTAGTTTAACATTTAAACCAGGTGCAGGCGTCGGCACTGGCGTTGACGGTATGGTTTCCATACTACCAACAACAAATGGTGCATCTGTTTTTGCATTTTATGATGATGCTGGTACGGAATTTGCCGGCTTCAAAGCTGCTTCCACAATGGCTGGCAGTGTTACTTGGACTCTTCCAGCAGCTGACGGTTCAAGCAACCAAGTTTTGACTACTGATGGTTCAGGTGCTCTTTCCTGGGTAACTGTTCCTTTAACTGGCTATGTAAACGTTGCTGGTGATACTGGCACGGCACAGGCTGATATCACAAACGACACCCTAACTTTTGCTGGTGGTGTTGGTATTACTACGGTCGCTTCAGATGTTGCTGACAATGATTTGTTGACAATTTCTTTCTCAAATCACAGTATGACAGAAAAGACTGCTCCAGTCTTAGCTGATCAAATTGTTATTTTTGATAGTGAAGACAGTTCAGCACCAGCTTACACCACTTTCACCGATGCATTCACCACACTTAACGTTGTTTATGGTGTTACTGCTGACGGCTTTGTGGTTCGTACTGCTGACGATACATATGCTTCACGCACAATCACAGCTTCAACCGCTGCTGGTGAAGAAGGTCTGACAGTTACTAATGGTGACGGTGTTGCTGGTGACCCAACTGTCGCTCTTGATATTGCTGGTTTGACTGCTGGATCAGTTGGTGCATCAACTACAATCCCAAGCTATGACGGTACTAATAACGTTACAGTTACACCAGCACAAATTGTTGCTTCACGTATGGTTCGTGGCACGTTTGTTGATGGTGATTTGACAACTGGTACACTTGCAATTGCGCATAGTTTGAATGTTGCTTCAGTACTCATTCAAATTTATGACGAAGCAAATCAGCAAATTCTTCCAGATACTATTACATTGACCGATGCAAACACAACTACAGTAGATTTGTCCTCATACGGTACAATTGCAGGTACTTGGTCTTACATAATTTTTGGCTAAATTTTAGCTAACAAATAACCATAAATAGTGGCAGGTGCGAACTTGCCACTATTTTTATGTCGGGCGTAAACAAATATGAAGATTGGTAATATAAAACAACAGGGTGATATCTCTACCAGAAATGGAAGTGATTCATCTAATCCTGAAAGTCCAAATGGTGAATCTTTTAATATCACAACCGGGTCGTCTACAACCGATAGCGGCGGATCAATCAATTTAATAGTAGGGTCAGGATCATCTGGAATATATGACGGTTCAATCAATCTAAAAAGCGTCGGATCATCCACTCCTGCCAGAATGCGTTTTTATGATACTGATGAATCTAATTTTATTTCTTTTGCTGCTCCAGATACTATCACATCAAATATACAATTAACTTGGCCATCTTCCCCTGGATCAACTGGTCAATTTTTATATCTTTTAAGTGCTGGAACCTTTGGCTGGTCATCAGCTGTCACATCTATTGCGGCTTCACAACCGGCCGCAGGTTTAACTATTAGCGGTTCTCCTATCATTTCATCAGGTACTTTAACATTTGCGTTAGCAAATGATTTGGCTGCTTTAGAAGGGTTGAGTGGTACAGGTTTAGCCAGAAGGACAGGAACTGATACTTGGACCCTTGACACAAATACATATTTGACATCAAGCACTGGCGTGACTACATTCAGTGGCGGAACTACTGGGCTAACTCCTACCTCAGCAACATCAGGAATAATAACTCTTGGCGGGACATTAAATGTGGCGAATGGTGGTACTGGAAGATCATCCGTCACAGCTAACAACCTTTTGGTTGGCAATGGCACTAATGCATTAAACTTGATTGCCCCTTCTGGCACCAATACTAAATTGAGATGGAGTGGTTCTGCTTATTCTTGGTCAGCTGATACACTTTCAAGTTTGACTGACACAAATATTTCATCACCATCATCAAACCAGCTATTAACTTGGAATGGTAGTGCTTGGGTGAATCAAACTTGGGCAAGTGCCGCGACATCATATTCTACTACGATTAGTTCTTGGACATTGGTTTCTGGTAATTTATATTCAGCAGTGGTAGCCCATAATTTGAATACTAGAAATGTTGGAGTTACATTGTATGACACGGCTAATAATACGATTATATTTCCAGATAAGATTGTATTGACGTCAGCAAATTCACTTACAATCACTGTTACTGGAAATACTCATACCATTAATGTTACCGTTTTGGCAAATGGGCAAACGATGGCCCCTTCAGCAAACGTAGTAGGAATCCAATCAAATGGCGTTGACATTGGAGGCACATACAATTCTATTAACTTTGCAGGAACTAATGTTTCAGCAGTAAATTCAGGTAGCAATCTTGCTACGGTTACTATCAATACTACTACATCATATAGAAATGCTTTTTCAGCTGCATCGTTTGAAAGTCCGAATAATTCAGATTGGCCAGTAAATTTGCTTGCTCCAGTTATTAATGATCCATCAAGAAATTCTCTATTAGTTAGGTCGTTCGCCACCGGATCTGAGAATGGTGTTGGTTTTTATTCAACTATACCAACTGGTTCAACGACTATAGCATTTCATATTAAAGGTCGCGCTGCAACTGCCCCTGGATCACCATCTACAGTTGTTTTGCGATTATATTCAAGAGCTATACCTAATAACGCAGCCGTCGGGTCTTGGTCTGCGGCCACGACATTAACTACGTTGACCATACCGACGAATGCGTTTTATCAATATACCACAGTGTCAGTTTCATTAGCATCATTGGGACTGACTGCTGGTACTTTTTATGAGTTTGAGTTGACTCGAAATGGTGGTACACTTTCATCAAGTGCTTGGTATTTGGCAGAATTGATAACGGAGATAAGCTAATGGCGGTTCAATGCTCAGCAGGCGGCACATATCTTTCTTCCTATCCGGCGTCTAATATGCCTTCAACAGCTAGTGCCTTGACTCTTATGGGATGGGTTAATTTTAATGGATGGGGTTCGACCACAACATCATCAATGATTGGCATATATGATGGGTCAGCCACAGCATCGACATCACCTACTAGTGGCGTTCAGCTCGGTGCTCGAAATGTTGCCGGCCAATTTTATGCTTGGACTTGGGGTGGTATAACATTGGTAAATACCACTGCCGGTTCGCCAACGTTATCAAATGGTAGCTGGATACACGTAGCTTATACTTGCACAGCCATTTCCGGAGGATCGCAGACTCATTCTTTATATATTAATGGATCGTTGGCAGGCACGTCTACTAATTCAAATCAGACGGCAGCAAATACTACGCAAATTTATCTAAATGGATATCCACAAACATCTGGCGGTACGAATGAGTCAAGTACGTGTATGATTGATGGTGTGGCATTGTATAATCGAATTTTATCAGCTGACGAAATATTAACAATTTACAATTTAAAAGGGTTAAGGGATGGTATCGTGGCAGGCTTAGTATCGCGTTATGCTTTCCTGGAAGCCGGCTCGGGATCAATATCAAATTGCATTGATTATACTAGAAATGCTAATATGATTTCTGGATCCGGTACTGCATTAACTTACACTACTGGCATATGTTATAATAACAGTAGACCAAGAATTACGAGTTAAAGGAACAATAAGTAATGTCAACACCAATTTACGGATCACATTCGTTTACTAATACGCCAGATGTCAACGGAACTTTAGTGATGTTGAATGGTGGAGGTAACGATAAAATGACATCTGGCCTATATTCATCCATTCCGTCGTTTGGTAATACCGGCCACCTTTATATTGCAACCGATCAAAATATAATTTATCGAGATACTGGCACCGCTTGGGTACCTTTAACAAGTGCATTTTCGATTAAAAATTTTTATTCAGGTAGTATCGGTATCTTAACTGGTGGATCAACGATTGACGCATCTACCACGGTTACTATATCTCAAGGCAGTCAGATAATGTCTCAATCAATAACACCAACATCAACTTCATCGAATATAATTATCAATTATTCTGCACCAGTTGGCGTATCAACGTTAGGTCGTGGTACTGTTATAGCGCTCTTTGCTGGTAACACTTTCTTGACTGCCACTGAGGCTTGGTTTCCATCAGTTTCTGGTTTTCTATCATCATCTGATGTTAATGGTGCTAGACAGGCTTCTATTCATTTTGTTCATCAGCCAGGAACTACTTCATCGATTACTTATTCAATGAGAATTGGCATTACAGCTGGATCTGGTACTTGGTACTTGGGTCGAGGAAGCGACGGCGCGCACGACTTTGGTGGAAATAATAATACTACCTGGAGTATTACTGAAATTTAATAAGGATTTATAAAATGATTCAAAAAAATTATATGAATTTATTATCTGAAAAATATCCTGGAGTAATTTGCATTAGTCCTGATCCGTCAGATTATTCGTCAATTATATGGGAGAGTGGTGATCCACTGCCTTCTCAATCTCAGCTAGATTCGGATTGGGCAGATCTGGTTGTGCGTGAAAAACAAAAAGAAATAAACAACTATCGAGATGTTTTTTTAGATGATGGTGGTTTTTATTTTCAAGGAAACGTATATGACTGTGACACATTAGCAAAGGCTAACATCACCGGTGCAGTGACGTCTGTATTAGTTGGAACAACGTTGCCAGCTGATTTTTCCTGGAGGACTTTGGATAACCAAAACATACTAATGGATGGTTCAACTCTTTCGGCATTCGGTGTATCAATGGGCGCATATGTATCTATGGTTTTTGCCTGGTCGTGGGTATTAAAAACCCGAATCGATTCTCTCAGCGATGTTAATGCTATCAATAATTTCAATCCAGCCAATTATTGGCCTAATAATAATTTCGATGGTTCAGGGCCAGGGGGTATTTCTACTGAACAGTCGATTCAGGCGGCTCAAATATCTTTAGATACTGATTATCCATTATAATATGAGTCATAGAAAATTTCCATTACCTTGTCATTTTAATGACATACGACCTGGAATATGTAGATGGTGTAATAAGCCAATAACTAAAAAATTGAAAAATGGTAAACTGACTAAATCAACTTGGCATAAAGAATGTGTTCAAATATATAAATTTTATTTCTGGCCTTCATATACTAGGAAAATAGTTTGGAGACGAGATAAAGGTAAATGTGCGAAATGTCATACTATTTGTGACAAAAAAGGCCCTAATGGATGGGATCTGGACCACATTGTTCCATTATATCAAGCAAGCGGGCAAACGTGGGCTTGGGATTTGGAGAATTTACAGACTTTATGTAAGCCTTGTCATAAACAAAAAACTGCATTGGAAGCAACAGAACGATCAGAAGCTCGCAAACGTAAAAAGCAATAAATATTTTTACAAAAGTAATATTTGATTGCTTTTTATAGCAAGGGACTTGATATGACAAACGTTATTTTCCGTTTTTTAAAACCGAATTCATTTGTTGGCCGTTTAATATCGTGGAGATTGGGTGAACCTTGGAGCCACGTTTGCATAATAATTGATGATGCTGCATATTCAGCCCAAATTCCGTGGACTGTTATGCTCCCACTATCTGATAAATCAGTTGCTGTCCCGCCAAGAAGAGCATTTGATTTACAGCTAACTTTACATCATTCTGACATTGAAAAATTGAAAGCTTGGTGTGAAAGTAAAGTTGGCTCACCGTATGATTTTTTAAGTATCATTGGATGGTTTTTTGGTTGGTCCTGGCTTCAAAATAAAAGAAATTCTTACTGTTTTGAGTACTGTTTCCAAGCATTGGTATATATGGGATGGATCAAAGAAGAAGATAAATTAATCAAAGGTAATAAGTTGATAGAAGATATTGAATCTGTTATAGAAATGTTAGAGATAACCTTTCCTTGCGAAGTCCATATCTGTAAATACAATTGATATACAAAAACATACCTAGTAAGGAGATATTAAAATGATACCAGATTTAATTACGGTTTTGACCTATTACCATCCTGGAATTAATGCCACTAATGGTGGTGATTTGTACGATTATAATGATATTGTATGGGATGATCCGCAACAGGCAATACCTGAAAATCAACTGTTGAGTGAACAAGTTACATTGACAAAAATCTATAAAAAGAGAGAACTTGACAATTTTACTATAGGAATACTAGAGACGCAAGGAATGTGGTATCAAAGTCACCACTTTGATGTGTCTATATACAAAAGATCAATTTATAGCCAGGTCGCTACTTCGCTTTTAGCAAATGGTAGTTTGAGTAATTTTAGCGGATGCTTTGATACTGAATATAACTTTATTGCTATGGATTATACGCAATTTATAGCGTTTAATAATGTTATGGCTGATTATATCAGCGGTGTATGCACTTGGCAGGTAAACCAATATATTGCTATCGATGCCCTTACTGATTCAAATTCAGTAGACGCTTATGATTATATGTCTTCATTGCCATCAAACGATACAGACGGTACGGCTCCAAATTAATGTCTAATGACCAAAACAAGCAGAAATTTGAAATTTTAGGTGAATTGACTGCGGTAGTTGCCCACGAGTTGAAAAACCCGTTGGGCACTATTCGCAATTCACTATTCCTAATGCAAAATCGATTAAATGAAGAATACGTTGTTGATGAAAAAATTGATGAGATTTTATCAAGAATTTTTAGAAATATAGATCGATGCAATAACATAGTAAATGATTTGCTTGATTTTACTCGACATACTAAATTGATTAAGCGACGAATTAATATAAGTCAATTAATTGATAAAGTGCTCGAGGATTTAGTTAAGCCCTCATCAATACAAATTAACAATGATGTCTCCCCCAATCTCCATTTAAATATCGATCCTGATCGTATGCATAGAGTATTTTTAAATATTCTTAAAAATTCAATTGAAGCAATAATGGATCCAGAAGTCGGCAAAGGTGCTGGATACGTTAATATTACTTCATCAATTACTGATCAACATACTATAATTTCTATCTATGACAATGGTCCAGGAATTGACACTTCGTCATCTGAGCAACTATTTGAACCGTTAATTTCTACCAAATCATTTGGTATAGGATTGGGATTATCAATTGTCCAAGACATAATGAAAAAACACAACGGCTGCGCCACATTAAGCGGTGAACTTGATAAGTATGCTCAAGTAGATCTAAAATTCAACAAAAAAATGTAAATTACCTTTAGAACAACATTATAATAAATACTCGTGAAGTAAGTTTGAATGGGTATTGAAATGAATCCAGTTAAATTGTTGATTGTAGAAGACGATAAGGATTTTTCCGATTCCTTGGTCGGTATCGCATCTATGATGAAAGTGGAAATTCAAACAGCATTCAATCTGAAATCAGCAATAACCAAGCTTCACGAATTTAGTCCTGATATTATCATTTTAGATTTGAAATTAGGACGAGATAATGGCTTGGATTTGTTTGAAAGTATTAATTTGATTAATCGGCCCATATTGACATTGATATTGACTGCTTATGCAACAAAGGAAAATGCAATAACGGCTTTGAAAGAGGGTGCATTTGATTACATTGAGAAAAGTTTATCTCCTGATGAAATATTAAAAGCGCTTCAAGAAGCACACGAACGCATAAGATTAGAAATGCTTGTGTTCACTCAACAGAATAAGTTGGAAGATTTAGTTAAAGAACGAACACAAGAATTGGAAGAAAGTCAAGAGATGTATCAAAGCTTAGCAAAAGCATCTCCGATTGGGCTTTTAAAAATTGATAATAATGGTAATTGTGTTTATGTGAATGAGATGCTTATAGGAATGTTAGGTTGGTTGGAAAGAGATTTTTATCGAAAAGGATGGTTGGAGTTTATAGACCAATCACAGCGTGAAGAGTTTAAAATAAATTTACAAAATTTTTTAATCAGTGGTGAAAGAAGATATTCAGAAGAAGTATTATTTGACTGCGAAGATGGAAATGCGATGTATATTCTTTTAGATATTACTCGCATTAATGGTGGCGGCAAAGGCTATGTGGTATCAGCAACCAACATAAGCGCCCAAAAAATGTTATTGCCAAAATTGCTGGGTATAACAAACAACTTACCAGGATAAAAATATGGCATCGTTAGACATTATCATACCAATAGCAATAGTGGCGATTGTGTTTTCAGGTTTTATGATTCGTTTGTTTCGAAATAACTGGAAGAAGCCATTTTCATTGCTTTCAGACCGAGTTCAAGTTTTAGAGACCAAACAAAAAACATCTGAAGCTAACTGTGAAAATATGACAGCAGGATTTAATAAAGACATACAGAAAGTATGTGATGATATTGCCAAGCTTCGAGCTGAAATGATGGAAAATTTGAAGGCTCTCGAGAAAGAATACAAGGAAGCACTTGATGATCGTGAAGATCGCATTGCTGAAAGAATCAGTGAACAATCGCGAAGAATTGAAAAGCTCGATGACCATTTGCGTGAAGTTTCAAAAGAGCTAATACAGGTAGCTAGATTCTGGAATGATCCGCAACATTATAGGATTCAAAAATGAAAGTTTCAAATTTAAAAAACTTAAAGCCTGCAAAACTTCGTCCTATATGGAAAGTGATCGACGGTGAGCAAATTAAGTTGTATAAATGTATGTCAGGTCCTAACAAAGGAAGCATTATAAATAATCCACAAGATTATTTTAAAACAGACACTATGGAGATTGATGATGAGAACGCTTAGAGAATATTTAGAACGCAATAATTATAGTATTGTGAAATCTTTGGCTGAGATGTTATCAATCAGTCCTGAAGAAGCTACTGATTTTTATAAATCAATATCATCCTTTGATGAGGGTAAAGTTGTAGCTGCTTTGAAAGATGGTGCCGATGCCGAGGATGTTAATTTTGTTAAAAATCTGTTCCAAGAATATCAAAGTGTTGACGAATCTGTTGAAGAAAAAAAGCCAAGATTTACTATTGAAACTGGGTCTAATGGCCAATATGAAATTTGGGATAATAAACAAAATAAAATAGTTGATACTGCTCACTCTGGTCACGAAGCTCATAATTTACTTTATTGGCACAAGCAAGAAGCTAAAAAAGAAGTTGATGAAGCTAAAGATTCTAAACCAAATCTAAGCCAATTGGCTGGTAAAGCAAAAGCTGGTGGGTATGATCCAGCACGTGAACTATCAAAAGGGCAGTTCCAACATCGCATCGTCCAAGACAAAAAGAAAAAAAATGATCGAAAAGACTCTAAAGCACAACTAAAGCGTGGTATGTTTGAGAATACAGTGGTCCCTGTTTTAATTAATGATGAAGATGGTTATAAATTTAAAATCGTAGAATCATCTTTAATTGCAGAAATGAAAAACGTTGAAGCACTGTTTGAGTCTTCTATAGTTATATCACCGGTTGGCGGTTTAACTGCAATACCAGGTGTTGGTATGAATGGCTTAAGAAAAATGTCAGGCCTATCGCCAATCGAATCAGAAGCTCAACAGGATGAAATTACTGAACTAGAATCTCCAGATCTAAATCAAATCTTGTCGATTATTGATTATATGGACGAGACTTCTAAAGCCTGTTTGATTAGTATGTTAACTAATCCTGAACAAACAACTGAACCACAAATTGATGCTGAGCAGCTTGCTATGGTTAAGACCGCATTGTGTGATTTTGGTAGTGCTTTGCAAAGCTGGATTGAAGGTGCAAACGGTGGACTAGATTTTCTATGCCCGTTAGTGGATGCTTTGTGGGTTAAATATAACGAGATCTAATATGAAATTGTACGAATTAATTTCAGGTGCCAAAATTGCTCTAAGTGAAGAAGAGCATCAAATTGTCGAAAAGATTAAAACAGGTGAGTCGCTCGATGAACGAGAAGACCATCTTGCGTTTTTTCTTATGGGCCGTGGTATTTTAGAACGTGATGGTGATAAGTATAGGGTAGTACAAAAACCAGACGTTTGGAGAGATTAAATGAACGGTCCAACACCAGAAGATATGGCGGAAATGCGCCGCATACAGAGTCTTCTTAACAATTTAGATGAAGAAGATTTTTATTCAAATACTCCCTCAACCCCAATCAATGAAAATTACAATGTTTCTGCGCCAGTAGCACCACCCCCAGCAATGGCTGGTGATGATGCTGATCAGATCCGTCGACATATTATGGCTATTAATAATTTAATGCCTGATATGATTGAAGAATCTAGGTCCAATGTAGAATTGCGTGAAGCTATTATTACTGAAAAGGTAAGTGATAATGCAATTCAAGTAGGAACTTGGAAGATCGAAAAAACTCTTGTTGAATCAGTTAATGGTAAAAAAGAACCAAATTATCATATTTCAAATGTTGTAACAAAGCAAAAACTTGAACCAGTGTTTGTGTATGAAGCTGCTCAAGCCATTCTTAAGATTTTAAATCAAGGTCATAATTTGCACGACAAGGAAATTGATGCTATAATGGAACTTGATGAAGAGTATCAACGTCTACGAGACAAAGCTCTGCAGGAAAAGGCAGTTTGGCAACGAGCCAAAAATAATAACATTGAGTGGAAGCAGCAACTATATGAAAGCAAATTCAATTCTTCGCAATATCAAGCACTTTATATTAAGGAAAGAATCAAAAACTACCTCCTCAAATGAGGATGTACCTGAATTTCTATTTTTAACTTTGGAAGAATTAAAAGAAAGTGCCAAAGCTGTAATTGATCATATTAATGATAAAGTTGATGATCTGCAAGCTAGAATTGTGGATATTAATGTAATTCATAATTATTTGCAGTATGATCAAGACTTAATGATAAAATACAGTGGTCAAATTGGTGAATTATTTGGTAAGGTAAATGCATTAACAAGAATTGTTGATGAGATGACTTTAAATGTTCACGATGTGATAAGTGAGGGATATGATCATTATCCCTCAGAAGTGGTCGCGTCTTTTGTTATGTTGTGGGATATGCAATCCTCGAGTTCATTAGATGAGATTGAAGAACATATTGAACAATTAGAACGTTATATTGAATATTTCAAAGCAATTAATGAAAATTCTGGACTTGAAGTGGAATATTTGTCGAATCCAACTGTTCATTAAATTTGTATTTTAAGAAGCCATATTTAATAAATATCAGGTGAATTCACTTACTTTGGGCTCAATGTATGAATCTTGATGATATAAATTTTTCAGACAAGCATTATTCTATGCTTAAGAAAGATCTGAAAGAGTCATATTTCGTTGATATGACATTTTTCGAATCGTTACCTATCCCATTACTAGAAAAATTATTAATTAGAACTGGTGAAATGCGTTCGAAAATATTTCTCGAATCATTAGTTATTGGTAATATCTCATCGCCAATATCTTTGTTAAATGAAGCACTTAGAGTATATTTGAAAGAAATTTACCCACAAAAAAAGGTAAAGTTTAAAGAAGATTTGGAATATAAAATTGACCCAAATAACGGGGCTGCTATATCCGGGGATGGCACAAATAGACCGGATTTATATTGGAGGGAAGACCAATATAATTTAGAAAAAATGTTAACTCAACGATTGCAAAATCCAAATTCTACACCTGAAGATTATATTAAATTTGATCCAAGGGACGCAAATCCAATTGATGCCCCATCAAACGAAAATAATATTTACGTATCGGTATTGAACCCAGACAAGATCAATGGGTTAGATGGTGACGTATTAAAGATTTCAAATCCATCTGATCAAGAAAGTATCGCACCAGTTAATGCCGCTTCAAAGCCAGGCGCTATGCCAGTGCCTGCACCAGCAGAACAAGAAATTGAACCATCTGATACATCAATATACACTATTGGTGATGATCAAGAAGAAGAACAAGAAATATTAAATATCCCAGGAGTTAATATAAATTTTAACATTGGTAATTTAAAGGAAGGCGAAATGAGTAAGATTGAAAAAATGACTAAACTCACTGAAAGCGTTATGCTTGAAGAAGCCGAGCTACAACGAGCAGAAATCGTCTTAGCAACCAAAGATATTGTCTCAAGATTGCAAAAGCAAATTGAAGACATTTCAAGTATGGCCACTGATGACGTTTTGCCTCTTGTGGACGGAATGAAAGAAAACTTTGGTGCTCCAACAGCTAACGGGTTTGCACGTAAAGCTGAAGATGCACTACAAAAAGCATCAGATAGTGTGCAAGAATTGCGTGACTTATTTGACAGTTATGCTCGTGCTTTGGAAAAGCATATTGGTGACGGATCAACACCAAACGATTTATCACTTGACGATGAAGTCCCAGCGCCGATTGCCCCAATTGCACCAGATGGCGAAGAATCAGCTGAAGCAGAAGATTACGAAAAGAAGGATCCTGAAGAAGCTTTGATGGGAGAATCAATCGTTATTGGTGGTAAGACTGTTAAATTGGATGAATCACAGATGGCAGCAATTAAGTTTGCTAAAAAATACAATGAATCACCAATGCCAATGTATCTTTTAAGTGAATCAGAAAAGAAGCAGTTAAAGATTGCTGCTAAAATTTTAAAAGGTGGCAAGTAATGAGACTATTTGAGTTTGACGAACAACAAGGCCAAGAACAAGAAATTGAGACGCCGTTGTCATCTGACGTTGAGTCGCTCTTACTCAGACTTGATGCTAGTCAGATTAAACAGATTAAAATTGATAGATTTATTGACGAATTAAACAATATGTCTAACAATATGATTGATAAAGATAATACTGAAGAAGTCAATAATATTAAACAGTTAATTTCAAATACTGGAAAAGCAGATATTAAGGGCGAATATGTAATTATGGATTATCAAGCGCCTGAAGGCCCGGGTGAAACTCACACCCAGAAAATTGCTATGAAAAATGTAAAAGATAATGTTTCCTGAGGATACTAAAATGGAATTTGAAAGACTTAAACGATTAGCAGGATTAACTGAAAGTGACACGTTAGGCGCAGAACTTAAAAAGGCTGAGCTTGAGCGCACTACTGAAAATGAGGAATCTCCAGATTTTAATGGTCTTTTATCAAGCAGTCTAAAAGATTCTGGTGGCGAAGGTTTTAGTTTTTTGAAATCTTTAAGAAAAAAACCAATTGATGAAGCTGGCGATGAGTGGTACGACGAAGCTGCTGAAGATGCACGTTGGCAATATGCCGTTGATCATTTTGACGAATATTTTGCTCCAGATTATATTAAGACTGAAAAAGGTGCAAATGAAATATTTCCAAAATTATTACAACATATGCACGATGGTATGGTAGATGCAAAGAAAGAAACTGAAACTTTAGAAGATTGGGTTTTAAATTTCCAATCCGGATGGGAAAGTTTTGAGGATGAGCTTTTGGGTGAAGCTGGTGGTATCCATTTCAACTTTGAATGGAATGACGGCCGAGACTATGAATATAGCTATAATGACGAATTAAAACTTGGCCCAGTTTATGAAAAAGCATATGCTTTGAACTTTGCTAAATGGGCACAATCCCATCAAGATGTGATCGAATCAATGGGATTTTCACCATTTCCTGATATTGATCCACAGCAGTTCGTAGCCCAAGTAACATCAAAAGTTTCAGAAAGTGAAACCGATCTCGGAAGTCATATAGTTTCTGAAAATATTGATAAAGATAAGCAAACGTTGTATAATAAAGTTATGGATATTAGTGCAAATTCTAATATTTTAGATAATGGTATTATGGTTGGATATGTAATTGAACAGCTTGGTATGCCATTAACTGAAAAGAATATTGCATTAATTGAATCAATAATTTATAAGAAATGAAATAATTAATGTTTATACGACAAAAATATGATTATCCTATATTAGAATCTGTGACTTATGACGATGGCCGCCGCCATTATTTAGAACCTGAAAATGGTAATAAATTACCAAGTGTTACTACTATCTTGTCAGCGATGACAGACAAATCAGCCATTGAGGCTTGGAAACAGCGCATCGGTGAAGAAGAAGCCCATCGTCAAGTCAAGCACGCCACTGATGTCGGTACCATAATGCACGGATATGTGGAAGACCACATTGCTGGCAAGCCTAGAGTAGAAAAATCCAATTTTATATATAAGCAAGCCCGAAAAATGGCAGATACTATCATTGGTAGGGGGTTGACTAAAGTAAATGAAGTATATGGATATGAAGTAAAGCTATTTTATCCATCACTTTATGCTGGCACGACTGATTTAGTTGGGGAATTTAATGGGACCCCTGCGATAATGGACCATAAAAATGCCAAAAAGATAAAGAAGCGTGAATGGATTGAAAGTTATTTCTTTCAGCTAGTAGCATATGCTATGGCTCATAATCATATGTTCAATACTGATATTCAATTTGGTGTAATCTTTATGGCATCGAGGGATGACGATTATAAAGAATTCTATCTCGAAGGCCGCGAATTTGAAGAATACACTGATCGATGGCTGGAGATGGTGCAAAAATTCTATAACCAAGCAGGACAATAAATATACAATATGGATAGGGATAAAGTGAGTTAAAACAAATGGCTGCGATTACACAAATCAGTAGAATACAACATAGAACAGGTTTGTATCGTGAACTTCCGTCTGCATTGAATGAAGCAGAATTAGGATGGGCTTTAGATTCTCGCCAGCTTTTTATCGGTAACGGTCCTATTCATCCGGGCAATACTGAAATCATTACCCAATATACACCGGCCAGCAGTTTCAACTATTCATACAAGAGTCCGATGGCATACCAGCAGTTGATGCAGAAAGGTGCTCCATTGGGCTTGGATTATTTTACTGCCAGCACTGGTTATGTGGAAGATGCCAATAATACGGATCTAGATCCGACGACATTTAACGCTACTATCCGAAGCTATCAAGAAAAATTTGATGAATTTGTTAGTGTTAAAGATTATAAAGCCGTCGGTGATTTTAATACTGACGACACTGGTGCTTTAATTAGAGCTACTAAGAACCTTTTCAGTGAAGAATTTGGTGAGGTTGGGTCATCGACGGCCGCAGTAAGACGAAATGTGGCGTTGTATTTACCAGCTGGCGTATATAGAATTAGACAAAATTTGGTTGGTTATCCAGGTATGACCTTGATTGGTGATCCAGGAAAAACGATAATTTATCTCGATGTTGAACTGTCAATTGATGACAATGACGATGCTGTTTTAATATCAGGTGACTCATATGGTCAAGTCGATTTTGATATGGGTACTGATTTTGGTGATGGAAACTTAACGCCTTCTGTAGTTGATTGTAATAAAATGTACTTTTATGGTATATCGTTCCAATCAAATCAAGTCAGTGATGTATCGAGTGTTAAAAAACGTCAGGTAGTGAGACTTAATAGACTCACTGATACTATTTTTGAAAAATGCACTTTTGATTTCGTTAGTGATAACAACTGGCAGACGGGTGATAGTATAATCGATGCTTCCAGCTCGGTCCTAATATCATCTTTTAATAATGCTACAGCGGAAGTTGGTAGAATTAAATTTATACAGTGTTCAACTTCAGGCGCTGCCCACGATTTTAATATTATTGATGGGGCGAATGATGTTATAATTGATCGCCACCAATTCAATGGTGGCTTATTGAATGTAAAAATCGGTACTGATGTAACATATGATTTTGACACCCAATACCGCCACACTGCATCATCTTATAAAATAAGCAATATTACCATTTCAAATTCAATTTTTAATAACTATACTGCTTATGCATTGGATGTATTCGGAAATGCTACATCAGTAATAAGTTTCCGCAATAGGTACAATAATACAACTGGAAAATCAATAAGGTTTGGCGCCTCAACTACATTTTGTAGTTCAATGTCTGATTGGTTTGCTAATCAGACATCGGCAGTATGTGGTACCGCAAACCCAAGAATAGATAATTTTTCTGCTACTACAACTATTCTTAATGCTCAAGATTTCACCGTAATATCCTTAGGTATTAAAGATTTGACTGTTTGTGGAGATTTAACTGTAATTGGTTCAGTCTTGTACAATCCAGCCTCGTCGACAAATTTGACCTTGGCTACTATTGCATATCCTAGTGCAACCGTGGCACAGCCAAATGCATATAAAGGCAACTCAGTAATTGTAAATTACGCTATGAGAATACCAAATGGTGGGACTAATATTTTAAGAACAGGAACTATTAAAATTATATATTTTGAAACTACGCCAAACAATGTAAGCGCTGCGAACATTAGTTTTTCAGACGATTTTGTTGAAATCGGTGGATCAGGTTCTGGCTTAGTTTTAACTGTAGTACCTGATAATTCAGCCCAAAACATTAAAATTAATGCAGTCTCTTCACTTGGGACACCGACTACCAAAACTATTATAAGTTCTATGATTATATAAAAAGAAAGGCAATTAATGTCTAGAGGAAAAGAATTACGTCTCCGTTCCTGGAGACAATTTAGAGATAGTATTGCTGATTTAGACACTGATCAGAAATTAGATTCTATCAATAAATTTTGGATGCTCTATCCATTTTCTAAAAGAACCGTTGATCCAGACAATCCGGAAAATTGGATGAATCCTTGGGATATGGTTTATCACGATGAAATTTGTGAATATTCAAGAGGCATTATGATGCATCAAACGGCATTAATGATGATTGATGGTATTGACGATTCATATCTAGTATATGCTATTGATTCAGAAAAACAACGCGATGTAATGATTGCGGTGATCAATGGCAAGGCATTGAACTACGGAATGGATATTGTAGACTTTGATGAAGTTCTACCATCATTGAATATTCAAAACAAATTCAAATCAAATAAAAAAGGTTCATATACAATCTTATAATATAGACTTTTCTGCGATTTTTAATTAAATTTGTAGAAAATATCGGTTCACGATTAGTTAAATATAGAACCCAACGAAAAGATAAAAATAAGGATTATAGTAATTATGCTCGTAACTAAGCGTGATGGCACAACCGCACCATTGGATTTATCCAAATTTCACAGAGTTGTTTTAAATTCCTGTGAAGGAATTACCGGAGTCTCGGCCTCCGACATTGAAATCAAATCTCAAATTCAATTCAAAAATAAAATGAAGACGAGCGAAATACAAGAAATTTTAATCAAAGCAGCCGCAGAATTAATCACACAAGACACACCAAATTATCAATATGTTGCGGGTCGTCTAATCAACTACCACTTGCGTAAAGAAGTATATGGTCAATATACACCAATTCATCTTTATGACCACGTCAAGAATGTTATTGATAAAAAATATTATGATAAGCAAATCCTAGAGCTTTACACTAAGGAAGAGTTTGACGAACTTAATGCAATGATTGATCACACTCGTGATGACTTGCTAACTTTTGCCGCAATGGAACAATTTCGTGGTAAGTATTTGGTTAAGAACAGAGTTTCTGGCGAAATTTATGAAACACCGCAAATGTGTTACATTTTGGTTTCAGCAACGTTGTTTGCTAATTATCCAAAAGAAACTCGTATGAAATATGTTAAAAAATATTATGATGCGATTAGTAAGTTTGATATTAGCTTGCCAACACCGATTATGGCTGGCGTCAGAACACCGAGCCGCCAATATGCATCGTGTGTCTTGATTGATTGTGATGACTCACTTGATTCTATCAATGCATCAACATCTGCAATCGTAAAATATATCAGCCAGAAAGCGGGTATTGGTTTGAACGTTGGTCGCCTCCGCGCCGAAGGTAGTCCAATTCGCGGCGGCGAAGCCAAGCATACTGGATTGATTCCTTTTATTAAGATGTTTCAAGCGGCCGTTAAAAGTTGCTCACAGGGTGGCATTCGCGGCGGCGCGGCGACCTTCTACTATCCAATTTGGCATTTGGAAGTTGAAAACTTGCTTGTTTTGAAGAACAATAAGGGAACGGAAGAAAGTCGAGCACGTCACGTAGATTATGGTGTTCAATTTAATAAGCTTATGTATGAGCGTTTGTTAACCGGCGGTGATATTACATTATTCTCGCCACACGATGTTCCTGGACTCTATGAAGCATTCTTCAATGATCAAGACCATTTCAAGACTCTTTATGAGAGGGCAGAGCGCAATCCAAAGATTAAGAAGGATAAAATTAAGGCAATTGATTTGTTCAGTGCATTTGTTCAGGAACGCCAGGATACTGGTCGTATATATTTGATGAATGTTGATCACTGCAATACTCATAGTTCTTTCATTCCTGAAAAAGCTACGGTTTATATGTCCAACCTTTGCACAGAGATCACATTGCCAACCAATCCACTCAATGACTTGAATGATGCTGCTGGTGAAATATCAACTTGTATTTTGAGCGCAATCAACTGGGGTAACATTAGAAAGCCGAGTGATTTTGAATCAGTTTGTAATTTGGCTGTAAGAGGTCTTGATGCCTTGATCTCATATCAAAATTATCCAGTATTGGCTGCTGAGATTGCAACAAAGGCCCGTAGAAACCTTGGTGTTGGTATTATCAACTTTGCATATTGGCTTGCAAAGCACGACTTGAACTATCAAGACATTGATGCTACTGGCTTGGCTTTGATTGATGAATATGTAGAAGCTTGGTCATATTACTTGATTAAGGCTTCTGTTGATTTGGCTGAAGAATTTGGTCCGTGTGACAAATACAAAGACACCAAATATTCAAAGGGAATTTTACCAATTGATACTTATAAGAAGGAAGTCGACGAACTTGTCGCTCCTTCAAATAAAATGGATTGGGAAGAACTTCGTGATCGTTTGGTAAATGTTGGCATTCGCAATTCAACTTTGATGGCACTTATGCCAAGTGAAAGTTCGAGCCAGATCTCCAATGCTACAAATGGCATCGAGCCACCACGATCATTGGTTTCAATTAAACAGTCCAAGGACGGTGTTTTGAAGCAAGTGGTTCCGGAAATCAAACGTTTGAAGAACAAATACGATTTGCTTTGGGATCAAAAGTCACCAGAAGGATATTTGAAGATTGTTGCTATTTTGCAGCGTTATATTGACCAAACCATTTCTGCAAATACAAGCTACAATCCAAAATTCTATCCAGAGCATAAAGTACCAATGAGTGAGCATTTGAAAATGATGGTCAATGCTTATAAATGGGGTATTAAGACTTTCTATTATAATAATACTAATGATATGGCTGGTGAGATTGAAGATGATGAATCACTTCCGGAATTGCTGCAATCTGATGTAGATGATTCTGAGGATTGTGAAGCGTGTGCAATTTAAAAATTGATTTGTGAAATAATTTTGTATTATAATGTTTTTTTAAGTAATAAGGTATATTAAATGAGTCATACATTTGGGACTGAAACGATTAATTATTTGAATTCAAGCTCTTTTTTCGGAGAGCCAGTTAATATTGCTCGTTACGATATTCAAAAATATTCACAAATTGAGAAGCTGGTTGAAAAACAAATGGGGTTCTTTTGGAGAGAGACCGAAATTGATCTCTCCAAAGACTCAAAAGATTTCAAGCTGCTTTCCGAGCACGAAAAGCATATTTTCATCTCAAACATCCGTCGACAAATTTTACTCGATTCGGTTCAGGGCCGCGCACCAGTATTGTCATTTTTACCAATAACCAGTCTACCTGAATTAGAGAATTGGTTTTTGGTTTGGAGTTTCTTTGAATCAATCCATTCAAGGTCATATACTCACATTATTCGCAATTTATATCCGAATCCAAGTGAAGTATTTGATGGTATTTTGGATATTCAGGAAATTGTCGACTGCGCTAAAGACATCACCAAATATTATGATGAATTAAATCGGCTATCTGGTTATTACAATTTGCTTGGTTGTGGTAAGCATATGATTAATGGCCAGGAAATTGATATTAATATGTATGACTTAAAGAAAGCTCTTTGGATGTGCTTAAATTCAGTCAATGCATTAGAAGGTGTTCGATTTTATGTAAGTTTTGCTTGCTCTTGGGCGTTTGCTGAATTAAAGAAAATGGAGGGCAATGCTAAGATAATTAAATTCATTGCTCGCGATGAAAATGTTCACTTAGCTTCTACTCAGCAAATATTAAAATTGCTCCCAAAGGAAGATCCAGATTTTGCCAAGATACAAAAGGAATGTGAACCACTTGTTATTGAGATATTCAGACAAGTAGCTGATCAAGAAAAGAATTGGGCCAAATATCTGTTTAAAGATGGATCAATGATTGGTTTGACTTATGAAATTCTTTGCGAATATGTGGAATATATCACTAACCGTCGATTGATCAATATTGGATATCAGAAAATGTTTAAAGATGTGGTGGACAACCCATTAGGATGGACTGTAAAATGGATTGGTGGCGGAAATGTGGAAGTTCAGGTTGCTCCGCAGGAAACTGAAATCTCCAGCTACCTAACTGGTGCTATTAAAAAGGATGTCACTGACGACACGTTTAAAGGTCTTAGCTTGTGAATTGTGATAAAGATCGTTACTATAAAATATTTAGAAATGGAAAAATGGAGAATGCCTTATGTGTTCAAGCATCCTGGGGCACTTCAAAATTTGAATTTCTGGATGGAGATAAGGAAACGATCATCATTACACAGGATTTAATCGATAGTGGTTTATATAAGATCATTGACGATCAGGTTTTAAATGCGATGATGGCTTGATATGAGATCGAAATATACTCCTGATGTTTTACTTTTGGCAACTGCTAAGAAAAAACCACGTTTGCAAGAATTAATTGATAAGTTGCCTGAAATGAGTGACGAAGATATTAATTCACTAAGCGTACAGCCTTGGATTAAACAAGCATTGGGGATTTTGAAGATCCGTGGCGGTAAGGATCAAAAAGAATATTTGAATGATTTGATTGTGCAAGCCAACGAACAAGTGGCTGCTGAAGACCGAATTCGCAGTGATCGGTTTACGGTCAGAACTTGGAACAACCAAAATGATCAAATATTTGCACAATATCCTGGGACCACAATTAAATCTTATATTGAAATTAAGCACGGTGAGCCATTCTTGATACAAGATAGTCAAACAATTGTTTTGTCTGGAGATTTCCTAAATTTGACTATTTCCGAAATGACTCGGGTTTTAAATAATAGTAATGTATTCAAGGAAATGACAAAGCAGGAATATTTTAATTATTATAATATAGATTACCTAAGTAGTAGGTATTAGAATGTTTATTCATAAACACATTTATGAAATACCAGTATGTTTCAATGAAAATAATTCTTTGCTGTTTGAATATCGTGGATATGACGATGCTACAAGAGAACACGTTTTTTATGATTTAAACAAGACTGATTTTGATAAATGGTGTAAATTTTCTGAAGAATACTTAAAATCGATTGAATGTGAAATTATACACCACGAACATTTACATAAATTTTACCAATGAGGTTAGATATGAAAATAGAAATTTTTACAAGAGAGCAGCCATTCTGCCCGTATTGCGTAAATGCAAAAAAATGGCTCCAAGCAAACAATTTACTTTATACAAATTATGACATTAACACTGATGGCGTCTTAGAAGATCTTGAAAATCGACTTGGTCATAAGCCAAAGACGGTGCCACAAATTTTCATTGACGGTGAATTAATTGGTGGATATACTGATTTGATTGCTAGTGATTTTGCAAAATCCTTGATTCGACGCGATCTCGGCGGCTTGACTTTATAATTCATTTAAGCTAATCTCGGTACAAGTTTTTCTTGTATCGGGATTAATCTTATATGAATTTGACACCTTACATTGTTGAACTTCAACTCCAACAGCAACCGAAGGCTTCTTTTGAAGATTTTTGGACAATGCTAATGGATGCCAATGTTGACTGTGTGACTGATTTGGATTATGTTCAATCATTATCTGATACCCAATATGGCATCCATTCAATATTTTTTAAAACTACCCACGAACGAGAGTTGGTTAAAACAATGATCAACATAGTCAAGTAAAGAATCCGGATGGCTACTGAAAACCGCATAAATCACGATAGCTTAACCCAATATGCTATTTGCTGGTCAGTTAAAAATATAACTTGTGACCAATGGGAAAATCTTTGGTCAGTATTGATGGATAATCAAATTGACTGTTTTGTTGAACATACTGATTTTGATGACTATTCGTTTGTTCACCTCGGTCACAATAAGGATTTTACAATTAGATTTAGATCCAAAACTGTTCGTGAACACGCACAAACGCTTACAACACTTATGAAGTGAGGAAATATGCCAGAAATTTATAATGAATCACATCCATATTATAGTCCAGGTGATGGGCGGTATCAAAGTGCATCGTTTATGCATAGGTTGATTTTTGGTAACAGTTTGGAGGAAAGTTTCCCAGAACAGCTTCATATTTTGACAAAGCACGAAAGTGAATGGTTTCACTATTGTGCTGAGTATTCTAATAACAGGTCTGAGGACTATTTTAAGGATTTTCCATCTTTGGGCGAATATCTTCGCACCAATATGGTTGATGATATTTTTATCACCCAAAATAGAGTAGAATATTATTTTCCCGAGGGGGATTACAGAAAATCGTGGGATCCAAAGTGGGAAGATTTCTTTAAAAAAGATGAAGATGGAAAATTAATTCGACTTCCTGTGAAATGTGTCATAAGTTACGTTTCAATCCGCTTTAGAAACGAAGTGGATAAGACACAACTGCAACTTATAAACGATGGACAGTATCGGTTTATGGATGAGTTGGAAGTTGATAGAATAAAGAAACTCAGAGATAGCCACCACGACGATTCGCGTAAACTACTCTGCCCAATATGTAAAGTAAATTACGATGAAACAAAAAATAAAAAAGAGAATGAAGAAGACGACATTTAAACCTTCAAAGAAATATTTAAAAGAACAGATGCTGGGCTGGATTGATGAAAGTCTACAATGTTCAAAATATCGGCCAAGAAATAAACCAAATCAGTCACACTTTCGGGCCAGCAATGAAAATGGTGAAAGCTTTGAGCATATTTTTTGTGAAATAGTAGGTTGGGAATATAACCGAGGAAGAAAGCGCCAAGACGCAATTGGAAAAATTCTTGGTAGAATGCGAAATATTGAATTCAAACGTGAACGACCAGAAGTTCATAACCTATGTGCGAATATGCTCTGGAGCATTAACAGTGATAAAGGCCGACTCAATTTAATTAAAGATGATATGTCATTAATTATGAGTGGTATGGTTGATGGTAAAATTGCTTATATTTTGATGGTTGAGGACGTTAATAACACTACCATACTTGATTCACGCGAGAAATATTCAGGAGCAAAAGTTAATAAAACGTGGGGATCGTTTGGATCCAATTTTAAACTCCTTTATATTAACAGACCTTTAGTTACAAAATATGCCACTACTGCATTTGCGAATGAGCTTTTATCTAAAGATGAAGAATTTAACCAAATATTTGGATTTGACTTTAGGAAATATTTAGGATTGCCTGCTGACCAGAAAAGTTTATATTACAATAAAGGTGGTACGATAGACACTCGCCCTCATTTGTCAGCAGGAAATACGTGCATCATTTTGTCTAAGACTTGTTGGAATCGAACAATCAAAAGAACAGCTAATAAATTGGCCGATTCACAACAAACTGATTTACAAATTGGATCGGATGTGTTAACTATAAAGAATGAAAAAGGCCAGTATTGGATTAAATCATCGATTGACGATACTAAAACCATATTTAGGCCATTAGACCTAACCTTAGCTATTTGAAGGAAAAATGTATGCTTATTCAAAAACAACCTAGCGCTGGCGACCTTATAGCCATCAAGCTTGTGACTGGTGAAGAAATTGTTGGCCGTATTGAAGACAATCAATCATCCGATGCTGGTAGTCTTACATTGAAATCACCGGTTGGTTGGATGTTGACTCAGCAAGGTGTAATGCCTGCACCATTTATGGTTACTGCTGACGATAAGCCGACTATTACGTTTTCAGGATCTGCAATTATTTCACGCACCACTCCACGCAAAGAAATATCAGATGCTTATACGCAAATCACTACAGGAATTGTTCCTGCATCCGCAGCACCAGCAGGCGGAATGTTCACCAAAGGATAATAATATCTGATGGTGACTAAAAAAGATATTCAGATGGCTGCCGATCGGCTGGCTATTTGTGAGAAGTGTGAATGGTATTTAAAGCTACCAAAAATGTGTAGACACTGCGGTTGTTTAATGCCATTCAAAGTTAAAATTAAAGCCGCAGGCTGCCCAATGAGGAAATGGTAGGGTTATGTTTAAAAACATCGTAATTACTTTATTGTGTATATCAGTTGTTACGATGTATATTCGAGAACTTCGATTAACCCATCCATTTTTTAAAACCAGTAGAGTAGAATTGACTGAAAGTGGACAGAAGTTAGTTAACTACAATCCTTTTGATTACGTTTCTACAGAACAAAGCATTATTAAATTGGTTGATGGCGATCACGCTATAGTTGTTTCTGGGCCAATAAGTGAAGACACTTATGTGAAATTTAAAGCAGCGTTGAAGCCGCAAACTGAAGTGGTTATTATTGCGTCACCCGGAGGCGAGCTTGAACCATCTGCCAAAATCGCAAATTTGGTGGCGACGCGCCAGATGGCCACGTTAGTGCCCAAACGTGCAATGTGCTATTCAGCGTGTACTATGATATTCCAAGCCGGAATATATCGGATGGCATATTCAGATTCTATGTTTATGTATCATTCGGCCAAATTTGTAAATGAGAAAACTGGTGAAGAAAAACCAGATCAAGCAGCTACGGCAGTATATTGGGCCTATTTGATGCTGTACGGTATTGACGATCGTTTACTGCTTCGCACAAATGATATGGCTATTGACTATTTTGTACCTGCCCCACTTGCAGCCAAATATGGAATAGTCAATGAGATAATACCGGTTGACATTCCTAGTAAGGATGTTTATATTAATTAAATGCTAATTTTAGATCGTGCGCCTCAGAAGCGTCACCGAGTAGGGGACAAAAATCGGCTTGCAAGCGATTTTGTTGGGTGTGATTCCGTCCTACGGTAAATCTATTATTCATAATGTGTGGGCATATAAAGCTATTTTCCGGAACCCTGGCTTTAATATGTTTTCGGATCTAAAATTAACAGTTTATTGATAGCAGGTTAGGTATGGAGAATTGTGTTCTTTCAGCCACTGTTAGTAGAAATACTGGCGAAACGTAAGCTTATCATAAACCATTATGGTTGGGCATTTAGTATTCGGATCCTCGAACGATCCCTTTATAGCCCAATCATATTAAATATTCTGTCAAGAACTATTTTTATACATTAGCATTGGGTGACAATCCTTTGTTTGCTGAGATTAATCTTGCCGGCGAGGTAAGCTTAATGTGAAGATAGTTCTTGACAGCATATTTAGATATGTTGTATAAATATGTTGTAACAAGTTGATGACAGTGAATGAACGCTGTAGCGGACCCGGGGGCGGAACCCGGCAGGTCCACCAACCGGTGGCAATACTGGAAACCTTTTTAGGGCCTGAACCAGGATCGACGTGCAAGAAGTAAGAATCTCGAGACAAGTTACTAAATAAAATAACTGACAATGATAATACAGTTATGGCTCTTGCTGCGTAAGCAGCCTGCCGGGGTAGTTAAAACCTAGCAACAGAATTTAACAGAAAAGGCGGCTTAGGCTGCTTTTTCTTTGACTGAAAAACTTTTCTATGTTAGCTTGGCATATAAGGAGATAACTATGGTAGGCGATGGTGATATAAATTATCTGTCAGGCAAACTGGATGCCCTGGCTGAGCTTCAAGCTATTATGTTTGGTATCAGGATGAAAACTATCGATAATGATCCTGAGTCCATCAAATCTGCCCTTAAACAAGCTAAAGATAAAAGTAAAAATATCCGCGGTATAAGACGTCAGATTGGATATGATGAAGTCATAGATACTGCCCTTAATAAATCTCCAGCAGATTTGATGGAGTGGTAAAATATGGATTTAGTTGATAATAATGCTCATCCCCTTCTTCCTTCTACGGAAGAACAGCTTAGCTTATTTGGTGAATCAGTGCTCCAATTGCACGACCAAATATTTCAAATGGTTAGTTTAATGAATAAACAAGTTGAAGCTAATGAAAATTTAACAAAAGAAGTTCAAAGATTATCAAATGATGTCCAAATGCTAATAAATGAAAAATATAGATTGGAGTCAAAGCAAACTAATTTTGACACTAGAATTAATATGCTGGAAGATGATGTATATTTGAAAGAATCCTGGGGTGGACGATCGTCTGAAAAACTATCAGACGTTGTTAGGAGGATGAAAGATCATTTTGATCGTCTCAATGATGGCCGCCTCACTACATCGTTAGTTGCAATGATGGAAATATTTAGATTACACCTCAATCAAATGGATGAGCGTGATAAGGCTGAAATTATGTCAGTTATGTCATCGCAACAAGGCTACGTGGAGAATGCATATCAGCTTGGATTGTCATATAATCCATCTGAACTACTTAGATTGGTGGCAGCACTTTTAGATCAGCCTGAATCAATCATAACTCTTTATAAGTAATCTTGCCAGATATCTCCAAAACCATAAATAATGGTGCAGATGGAGGTATCCAAGAATGGATAAAGAACAAGAAACCAGTATTGAAGCTACCGCAGAAACTGTGGTAACTGAAACTACAAAAAAAGTAGGAAAAATTCGGGGCTGGTTCAGATCTGTCAAAACTAAATTTGGGAATTTGACTTCTGGAATTAGTGACGTGATAAGTAATGAAAAAGCTGCTGATGGTATAATGCGCTGGCCGCGTCCGGTTGCATTTTTTATGATAGTCATTATGTTCTGTGTTGGGTGGTTTCATCCAGCAACGTTGTTGGCCTTTGCCCAAGCATTGGCAGCGTTTCCGGAATCATTTTGGACTGTTATTTTTATTATATTAGGATCTATTGGTGTTTCCAAAGGTGCTAATGACATAGTTAAAATTATTTCTTCAAGGAAGCCATAATTTAACTTGCAGGGCCTCGGTGGTAGCGCCAGACCTTTTATTGGGTAGGCGTCAGGTTAACAGTGCGCGTAATAAAAGGTGGTTCGATTCCACCTTTCCTGCACAATTATAGTTGACATTGTAATAGATGTTTACTATATTGAATATATTAATGCGTGGAAGCATTAAGCCTGGATTAATCATAGGCCCATCTAATGAAATGAGATATGGAGATGGCCGAAAAGCTTAATGTGAAAGCAAGTTGGTTGCAGTGTACAATGCAATCGTAATTCTTACAAGCGTTATATAAATTTCGAAATTTATAGTATCCAAGCATTTAAATGCTTACTTAGCTAGAAGCCGGAAAAAGTTGGTGATAAACTAAGAGAGATACTTACTGTGAAGCAGATCGGCGCAAAAGTTAGGTAAGAACTTGATCTGCCAAACATTCATACAGGCTTACCAAACCTGTACAGCCATTAATACAAATTCATTTGTATTAATGTTACATTATATTAAATATAATGGTATTGGTCTCGTTTATTGTTGAAGCGGACCTTTATGGGGAATTAGCTCATCTGGGAGAGCACTTGATTTGCATTCAAGAGGTGATCGGTTCGAGCCCGATATTCTCCACACATACAATATTATTATATAATATTGGATGCTCGCAACTTAAAGGTGAGAACAGCCTCCTCACACACTTGTTTCAAACGAGTAGACGGTCACTGTAAATATTTTACAAACTGGAGAGATCATACCACCGGGCAGGTATGTTAAGTTGCTTTTGAAATACGGCTCGAGTCACTGAAAGCCGACACTGGAATTACCTTCCACTTGGCACCATTAATGGTCCGGGAAGTCAAATTTGAGCCTTCAAAAAGAGTCAGACCTGAAGGGCTCTATAAATCACACACAGGGGGGCGGATGCGACGAGCGCTCCGGAGTATAACTCTAGAAATGATTTATCATCTCTAGTCCTTCTCTCTTAAAGGGTACCAAAAGGCGCCTAGTGCGCCTTTTGTCTTGAATAAATACCTGACAATATAATAGGAAAATTCACTATGGGTAAATGGATGGTTGTTAAAGATCAAGACAATGACGATCACGATCAAAGGTCTACGTCAAATCTATCAGCACACACTCAAAAGAATAAAGTTATTGCACAAGGAATTAATGTGTATGTTGGTGATAGTGGCGGGATTGGTTCAGCAAATGCATCTTTCAATGGTATATTAGCAGATAGTGATGATGTTGATGATAAGCCAACTTTATCACCAGAACAACAAGCGCAGGTTGATGCAGAATTTGCTGCTGCTGGCGGCGTAGATACTGGTGCTCCATCAGATACTACACAAGGATCCGGTGGCCAAGGCAGTAATGTAATTTGCGGAAATGTTCCATCATATCCTGCTGACAATTATCAACTTTCTCCTAATTTCAATTTAGGCCAACTTTCGTCAAAATGCATTTTTCCTTACCGAGTTGCATCGCAGTGTGGACTTTCATTGCCAGAGGTCGTCTGTAATTTGAAAGCATTATGCACCAATGTATTAGAACCATTAAAGGCACGATATCCAAATGGATTCAGAATTAACAGTGGATTTAGGAGAGGTAGTGGTAGGTCCCAACATTATCGAGGAATGGCCGCCGATATCCAATGGGCAGGGTTAGCCAATAGTGAATATTTAACACGGGCGCAATGGATCCGAGATCATTTACCGTTTGATCAACTAATTATGGAACACGGTAGATCAATTTGGATTCACGTTTCATTTAAACGTGGTGGTCCGCAACGGGGTCAAGTTTTAACTATGATTAGAAATGATTACCGTCCTGGCTTAAAGCTTTATTATTAATTTGATTTTTATTCCAATATCTGCTAATTTGAATGAAATTCAAGAGGTAGATAATAATGAAAGTTATAAACATTTTGGGTGGCCCAGGTATTGGTAAAAGTACCGCCGCCGCCAAGGTTTTCTATACATTAAAAGAACGCGGCCTGAATGTCGAATTGGTGACAGAAGTTGCTAAGGACATTGTTTATGAAGAACAGTTAAAAATTCTAAAAGACCAATTGTACGTATTTGCTAAGCAAAATCGAAGAATGGAACGTCTTCGTGGAAAGGTAGATTATGTCGTAACTGATTCACCAGGAATATTAGCACTTGCATACCAAATCCCAAATTATTATCCAACCTTTGAACCACTCGTAGTTGATGTATTCAATTCATATAATAATATCAATTTTATGCTAACTCGAAATTATGGCTTTGAAGAAAGTGGTCGAGCACACGATGAAGCAACGTCGAAGAATATCGACATTAACATCATTTCTATATTAGAAAAGCACGGAATACCATATTACCCAATGAGTGGCACTAATGTAGTGTCAATGAACATCGTAATGGATAGGATTTTGAAATGAAAGCCACAATTTTAAATTTTTTTGCTGGCCCAGGCGCGGGCAAATCAACCACAACTGCACAAGTTTTTGCTGATTTAAAAAAGAAAAATTTAAACGTTGAGTTAGTTACAGAATATGCAAAGGATCTTGTTTGGGAAGATCGTATGAATGTACTTCTAGAGGATCAACTTTATATTTTAGCAAAGCAGGCTCGTAAACTGCATCGTATTGCTGATAAGGTTGATTTTGTGATCACTGATGCGCCACTAGTTCAAGGACTAATGTATAAACCACACGAATATTTCACTGGGTTCGAGCCTTTAGTAGTTGAGATCTTTAAAACATATAACAACGAAAATTATTTCTTAAAGCGTATGACAAAATATGATCCTGTTGGCCGCTATCAAGACGAACAAGGTGCAATTGATATTGATATGCGATTAATGGAATTATTGGATCGCCATAACATTCCATTTACTATTATTGAGGATATTAATCAAGCTTCTGAAATAATTCTAAGAAATATTGACAAAAAGTGATCATTTTAGTATAAATAGAAATGAAGCTAGTAAATGCTTCATTTAATCGGGCAAGTTATTATCCACGTTAAGGATACCGTAAGACCCAACGTAAAGGAAAACAAATAATGCGAAATATTCGTACTCCATCTGGGATGCCTAACGCTTTCCCACAATTCACTCCAAAAGCACAAACAATTGCTACTTCAACAGTAAATGTTTCCACCAATGAAAAAATTAAAAAAGCCGGTTCAAATGGTGTTTTGATACACGTTGTTTTGGACGAATCTTCAAGTATGTCTAGTGTAACTCAGCAAACTATCGATTCATTCAATTCTTGGCTAAAAGAACAGCAAATTGGTGATGGTGAATGCTTACTCACGTTAAGTAAATTTAACGGCTCACAAGTCAAGTACATTTTCGAAAACAAAGACATCAAAACCGTAGAACCGCTAACCACAAGCACTTATCGACCAAGCGGATCAACCAATCTTCTAGATGCGATTGGTGATAATATCACTAAAGCTAATGCAGTAATTTCATCAAAGAAAAAAGCGGAACGTCCTGGCGTTATCGTCGTTATCTTAACTGATGGTGAAGAAAATTGCTCTAATCGTTTCAATAAAACAGCTATTAAGGCTTTAGTTGAAAAGGCAGAAGGCAAGGATTGGACGTTCTTGTTTATGGGTGCAAACATTGACGCTTTCCACGAAGGTAGTGCAATGGGCTTTGGTACCAATAATACAGTTCAATACAATACTTCAAATATGGCTGGCTCAATGGCAGCATTGTCCTCTATTACAACAAGAACTAGAACCGCTTATGCGAAAGGGTTTGCTGGCGACGCACTTCGTGCTTCGGCAACATATACCCAAGCAGAGCGCGATCAATCTTTGTAATAAAGGAGGACACGACAATGTTTGATAATACTAATCAATATGAACTAAGTCTAGTTATTAACGGTCAGCCGTTGACTGAATATCAGCATCAGGGTTTGGTCTTTGTTGAAGGCCGAACAAATTCAAATTATGAATTGAGAATTAAAAACAATTCACCAGAGCGCATTTTAGCCATTCCAAGTGTTGATGGTTTGAGCGTTATTGATGGAAAGCCTGCCGGTGCTGACAGTCAAGGATATGTTTTGGAACCTTGGCAAACACTTAACATTCCTGGTTGGAAAGTTGATGCAGACACTGCTGCGAAATTTCAATTTGGTTCATCCTCAGGATCATATTCTAATCGAACAGGACGCGGTAAGAAAAACGTTGGTGTCATAGGTATGATGGTATTTAGACCAAAATATGTTCCGCCGATTAATACATTTCCTAGCTATACTTTTACAAGCACCGCAAGTGATCCACTTTGGAATACTCCATTAGGATCAAGTGTATGTAACAATGTAGTAGGATCAGGCTTGGATAGTGTGGCTATGGCTGCTCCTTCAGGAGGAACGAGAAGTGCTGCCACTTTGAATACTACATTAACATCTGGTAATAACGCCGTGATGAAATCATTCAGCAGCCAAAATCTTGGTACTGAATATGGCGATGCGCAAACTTTTCAAACCACTACGACTACTTTTGAAAAGCGCGATCCAAATTACCCTGATGCGCTAGTTTGCATTTATTATGATGATGCAAATGGTCTTGAAGCTCGTGGTATTATTCTTCCTTACAGGAATTCGTCACCACAGGCTTTCCCAAGCTATTCAAACACTACAACTTATGCTGCACCGCCCCCAGGATGGCGTAAGTAATACAAAATACCGGTGATGAAAATCACCGGTATTTTCTTGACTGGAAGACTGATATTTTTTATAATTGTTTTATGGTTACAATGTTATCTGGCGGCGCTGAAGGAGCGGATACAGAATGGGGTGAAGTTGCTTCACTTCACGGCCACGAGGTTATTCATTTTTCATTTGACGAACATAAAACCACTTGCCCAAATGGGCAGATAGTTCGACTGCCATATAATAATTTAGTTATTGCTGATCCGTGGCTCAAAAAAGCTAAATCATATCTTAACAGGCATTATCCTTCTAAGAGCAAATATGTTAATAATTTGCTAAGACGGAACTATTATCAAGTGAAGGAAACTGATGCAGTGTATGCTATCGGCACTTTCAATCCAAGCACAATGGTAGTGGATGGTGGTACTGCTTGGGCTACCGCTATGTATTGCTTGATCCATAATAAGCCTTTCTATTTTTTCCATCAAGATCGAAATAAATGGTATGAAATGGATATTTCAGGTCTTTGTCGTGAAATTCGGTTACCACCAAAGCCAGAAATAGGAGTTTGGACTGGAATTGGGACCCGGGATATAAATTTAAATGGTAAGTTGGCTATCGATTATCTGTTTAATGGTTAAATCAAATAAATACCCTATAGTTTATAAGCTAGGGTTAATAAAATGAAATCAGCCGACTTTACATCATATCAGCCAAAGATGTCGCCATATTTAAATAATATGCCATTATTGGTGAACGAAGCCAGGGATTCAGTTGATAGTGACGTGGTCGACGTGCGCCAAGTTCCAATATCCAAAATTCTTTTCACCCATCCGATCGAAAAAGCACACGATGATAGAGAATTCAGCCGTCACGATGCTTTACCTTTCGCAGTATTGTTGGATGGCTATTATCATTTATTAGATGGCCACGGTCACATTATGGATGCAATCAATGAAGGATTCAGCAAAACTTTACTATTTGTAGCTGATGGCGATAATGAAGAATTGACTGAAGCTAAAAAGAAAAAGAAAAGTAGCAATTCATCAACTCACACGCCTGTAGTTCCTTTTTATGGCAGATGGTGGTATGGTGGCACTGATAATGACAATCTTGATCAAGATTCAGATAATGATTTGGGTACTGGTGAATTAGATTTAGTAAATGGTGATGTAGGCGGAGACGGTGGCGGAGAATGATCGCCCAGTATTGACATTTAATCACTAATATCGTATTCTCTACTTGAAAGGAGAAAATCGATGGGTGGTACAGCTTTTAAAAATATCCCTGTGAGACGAATCAAGCTTGAAGAAATTCGTGACACTCTTGATTATTTCCAATCGACAATTCAATATCCTGGTTTCGACCTAGATTATATCTACGATAATCTTTTAGGGTCTGTGGGTAAACAACCTGACAGTGGCGACATTGATATCGCAGTCGATGATATTAAATTTCCTTGGAAGAAATTTAAAAGTCACGCATTGTTATCATTTCCTGAAGCTCAACGGGCTGGTAATGGTAAGAATACATTGCAGGTAAACTTTGCCATCCCAATTCAAGGGAAGCCGGAAAATGGTTATTGCCAGATTGATTTAATCACTGGTAACCCTGAATGGCTCAAATTTACTCATTATTCTCCAGGTGCTGCATCAGCATTCAAGGGTGTTTATTTGTCAACACTTTTGGGCGTGATGGCTAAGATGGATATTGGTTATTTGGCTGGCGAAGATTCAATTAACGCTATTGCTAAAGTTTCTTGGGCATACGACCTTGAGCGCGGTCTTCGACGTAGGTGGATGATTTTAGATGATCGTGACATCTATTGCGAAGTTGATGCTGATAGGTGGGAAAGCCAATTGGGTTATTTGATGGACAGGGGTGTAATTCCTGCTGGTCCAACTCCTAGATTTTCAAGAGTTGGTTACATTGATGACCCAGAAACAGTTGTTGATATCCTGTTCAAAGGAAAGCTCACTAAGGATGATTTAGTGAGCTTTGAAGTTGGCTTTAAGGTTGCTATGGAAATCTATAGCGATCAAAAAGAACAAATGACTACTCGACTAATTGAAGCTTTACAGCGAAGTGGTTTAAAGAGTACTAAGAACAAGGATGAAATTGAAGAGTCGGTTAGAGCTTTGCTTTAACCGACTTTTTTATTAAGAGATATTAATACTTGGCCTGTATTTTTAGGATCGATTCGATGAGACCTAACTTTATCACTGAGTGTAGATGACAACCAATATGGAACTAGTCTTTTCAAGCTTCCAGTTCCATTAGAACCTTTGCCAGTTATGATAACAATTTCGCGCTGATTAGCATCATAGTTCTGTTGGATGAAGCAGGATATATTGTGGTAAGCCTGGTCCTGTGTCATTCCGTGGAGATCGAGATATTTCGAAGGGCAAGCGCGGATGATATTATCATTTACTAATGTCTTGACGCGAACTCGTGGGCTATTGATTACAGATTGGCATACTGCATTCCATAATTTTTGTTCACTCTCAGTCAATTTTCGCATAAACTACTCACAACCTATAAATACCGTTGACACACTGCTGTCATTTGTTATATATTTACGATACATTAAATCATAAAAGGATGCAAGCACAAATGGAACCTACTCGAAGTAGTGAACCTCCGAAAATTGTGTCCTAACACCATTATTAACCGGTGTTAGGACTAAGGTTTAACTGACACTGGATTCTAAAAGTTATTTTAGAATCTTATTTAGGAGATTTTAAAATGGCAAATTATACTCGTGAACAATTTGAAAAAGAAGTTCAATTCTCAAAGCTTATTTTGAAGAATGTGATCATTCACAATAAAGATGCTAAGATGGTAGCGAATGCTAGGACTATTTTGGCGACGCCAGTCTTGTTTGAGCGCTTTGTAATTAACCGCTTGAATAAAAAGTACCCAAAAGTAGTCGAGAAGACATTTTCTCTATCAAGCTTAATGTTTTGGAAGAAATGAAAAAGCCCGGATTACTCCGGGCTTTTATCTATATCAACCATTGAAAGAAATTGTTCTTTAGTCATTTGATAGTTTGATTCTACAAATGATTTACGCAATACTTTAATGATGAAGCCCATATTTGGGCCTGGCTTTACACCAATTTCGATCAAATCCTTACCAGATACTGGAAAAGTTGGAATGATCCAATTTTTCAAAATCTCGTAATCGTCTTTTCGATGTTGAATTTTCATCAACTCCAAAACATAATAACGATCAGTACCTTCAAAAATAGCTTCTTTCAGTACCTTGACATCGTCAATTATGTTTCGAAAATTGGTCAAATACACCAACTGGCTTTCTTCTTTACTGGACAGCTTCCAACGATCGCACACAATTTCAACGAACGCAAAATCAATATACGCTGCCAAAATTGTCACTGGATCCCTAGATGCTGGAACCGCCGGCTTATTAATCATCAAATCAATAGCACCGGTGATTTTTGAATGATCCATCAAATCCATAATGAAATCAACGTGTTCACCAGAGAAGATTTTCTTCATTTCAGACCAAATACGTTCGCCAGAAATATTAGCCAGTCCTTGGCGATTTGCTGAAATAATAGCCAGTGTTTCTACGTCTGCTTCTGGCTTGGGCATTCGGCCCAAAAACCTAAAATAACGCAGAATACGCAAATAGTCTTCTTGGATGCGCTTTTCAGCATCACCAACAAAACGTACCAGGCCAGCTTTTAGATCAGCAATACCACCAAAGTAGTCATAAATGACTCCGTCAAAATCCATACTCATTGCGTTAAACGTGAAATCTCGACGTTCAGCGTCAACTTTCCAATCATCAGTAAAACCCACAACCGCGTGACGGCCATCAGTTTCCAAATCCTGCCGTAATGTAGTGATTTCATAAGGCTCACTGTTAATCACCGCAGTAATAGTGCCGTGACCGTTGCTCATATCAAAGCATTCGATATTAGCTGCTCTCAAGATGCTGATAATATCATCAGGCAATGCCGGCGTGGTCATATCCCAATCCTTAGGATTAATGCCCAACAGCATATCCCGGACACAGCCGCCAACTAGTCGCACAGGAACGTTGGCATTCTCGAATGCAATTCGGATCAGGTCCATATCAGGATTGAATTTGTTTTTCATAGATCCATCTTAGCAGAAGAAACAGGACAAGTCAACTCTTGAGGTATTTCTCAATAGAAAGTGGAATCGTTTTACTGATGTTTCTACGTTCCATAATTTGTGGAATAATTTCGTTGCGGAGCCAGTTACGTTCTGCATCGTTTTCAGCATTGGTTGGATCGTCAATCCAAGCAAGGCCACGCTTTCTAGCACATTCTAACAATTCCGATTTTGGAATGTCTAAAAATGGTCTATATTGCCTACCATTATTCTTTTCCATAAACACTGACTGAAGCCCGACGCCACGGAATAAGTTAAGCATAACAGTTTCGACTTGATCATCTTGGTGATGGCCAGTTACAATAACCGCCTGGCGACCGTTAGAGACTGATTTAGCAACAGCTTCAAGAAAATCATATCGTTGTTTACGTGCCTCAGCCTCAATTGATGTATGATTAAGCTTAGAATTGAGTTTAATACTCACCCCCTGGCCGACGTAATGTTCGATATTGTTCTTAATACAATAATCAATAACGTGCTTTTGCATTTCTACATTGATAGGTTGCAAATTGTGGTTAAAATGTGCTACAACGAAATTAGCGTCAGTTCGCGTGAAGAAATCCAACAGGACCATACTATCAACACCGCCCGAAATGGCTAGAACGAATGTAGCATCCATTTCTTCAATTTCGTTTCGAATTGATCGCCAAGCCGTCATAAACATCTCCTAAGTTATGATGATCTTATATAATATAATGACTTGCTCGTCAATAGCTGTTAATATGATTTGACAAATTAGTAAAAACCTGTTAAGGTTGAAGAAATTTTTAGAGGAATAACAAATGAAAATTGGCATAGTAACTGGTGGCTTTGATCCTTTACACGAAGGTCACATTGACTACATTAATGCTGCAAAAGCTATGTGCGATATACTGTTAGTGTTTCCGAATTCTGATGCTTGGCTCACTCGAAAGAAAGGCAAGCCATTTATGACACAGGCCACTCGATGTGCTATTTTAAGCAATATGCGAAGTGTTAATTTAGTTGTTCCGATGACTGAACAGGATGATCTTACTGGATCTGCTGATTGGGCAATTGTTAAGGCACGAACTATGTTTCCACGTGATGAAATTTTATTTATGAATGGGGGCGATAGGACTAAAGATAATATTCCAGAATCAGAAACTGCTCTCCGGTATGATGTTCAGTTAGTTTTTGGTGTTGGTGGTGAAAACAAAGCAAATTCAAGTTCAGATATTTTAAAAAACTGGGAACAGAATTGACTAAATATTGGTAGAAATCAAAAAGGACTGATTAATGTGTTTTACTCTTTTTTAGAACTTAAAGAAAATTGACGTTGTGATTTAACATTTCACACGATAATACTCTATTGTTTTAAAAAGGAATAAAAATATGAAATTAGTTATTATGCCTGGTGAAGGCGGAAAAGACGCTCAATTATTAGCGAAAGATTTGTATCACTCATACCTCAAAGCTCTTGATGGCTGACTGCACCGCCACGGCCCAGAGGGTCAAGGCTATTTTATTGAGCTAAAAAAACCAAACGACAATCTTAAGAAAGAAGTTGGCGGCCATCGTTTCCAGCGTGTACCTCCAACTGAGCGCAGGGGCAGAGTCCATACTTCGTCAGTAAAGGTCGCTTTAATTGACGCCAAAATGGAAAAAACTGAAATACGCGATAGCGATTTACGGGTAGAATGGTTTTCTGGGACAGGTAAAGGCGGCCAACACCGAAATAAGCACCAATGTTCCTGCAGATTGATCCATATTCCAACAGGTTTGGTGGAAGTACGCCAAAGCCGTTCTAGAGAATCTAATTACCAAGAGGCTCGACAGGCCCTAGCAAATAAGTTACAATCAATGGATAATGCTGTTCTTTCTAGTCTAAAGACTGAACAGTATAAGGAAAGTGGCTCTGGCCAGCGTGGTGATAAAATTCGCACAATTCGTTTTCAGGATAATCAGGCTTGGGATGAAAGAACGGGAAAAATTATTACAGCCAAGTCGTATATGAACGGTGGAATGAAGGATTTTTGGAATGATTAATATTGATGATGTCAGAACTGATCGCGAAGCCGTAAAACGTGCATTAAAGGGGCGCGGCGGAGGAGCAATTGACGATTTGTTTTGGGCTGATGAGCAATTTCGTCTTTATACAACAAAGTTGCAAGCTGCTGAAAATGAACGAAACAACCTTAATAAAGCAATTGGTGATGCATACAGGCTTAAATTACCTGCTGAAGATCTGAAAGAACAAGCAAAAGCAACTAATGAGCAAATTGATCATTATAAGAAAAATGTTGATTTGTTGAAAGATGTTCGTGATAGCATTTGGGCTAAGGTACCAAATATTCCACACTACGATGTTCCAGAAGGTGGTGAGGAAAATAATCTTGTAGTACATCAGGATGACATTCCTGAATTTGATTTTGAAATCAAAGAGCATCACCTTCTTCCAGGATTTAACTTTGAACAAGCAACAAAAATCGCAGGGACTCGCTTTAATGTGATGACTGGCACATTGGCTAAATTGCACCGAGTGATTGGTCAGTTTATGATTGACCATCACGTTGAGGAATATGGTTTTACTGAAGTAGATGTTCCTTATTTGGTGAATCAGCAAACGATGTTTGGTACCGGTCAGCTTCCAAAATTTGAAGAGGACTTGTTTAAAACCGTAGATGGTCGATATTTGATCCCAACTGGCGAAGTGCCAATGACAAATTTGGTTGCCAATCAAATTTTGGATTATGGTGATTTACCATTGCGTATGGTTGGACTAACACCGTGCTTTAGGGCCGAAGCAGGCAGTGCTGGTAGAGACACTCACGGGCTCATACGCCAACATCAATTCCATAAAGTAGAAATGGTAACCATTTCTACTCCAGACCAAAGCGGATATGAACATCAGCATATGCTGAATGCTGCGGAAATGATTCTTAAGAAACTTGATTTACCATTTAGGCGAGTTTTATTAGCAGCGGGTGATATGGGATTTGGCGCCAGAAAAACTTACGATTTGGAAGTTTGGCTTCCGGGCCAAAAGGCTTGGCGTGAAATTAGCTCGATCAGCAATTGTGGCGATTTTCAGGCCCGACGTATGGCCGCACGAGTAAAGCTGCCAGGAGATAAAAAGACTACTTTGGTCCATACATTAAATGGTAGCGGATTGGCTGTTGGTCGGACTCTTGTAGCTATTTTGGAAAATTATCAACAGCCAGATGGCTGGGTGGCAATACCTGAAATACTTCAACCATATTTTCCAGATCGAATTATCCTTTGACATTAAAATACAAAGCTGCTATTAGAGGATAAGAAAATGGGGGAAGTTTGTGGGCTTTAAGATTCATAAAGTATTAGGTTACGGTTTTCATAATATCGTGGATCGCGACCCGAGAGTTGATTGGGACCAGTACGAATATGCTCTTGAAACCCAAATTTCTGACTTTAATACCTTTCTGCGTCTGATTGAAGATGATTCAGATATTGAAATGAGACTTTATTGGCGCGATGGGCACAAACAAAATTTATCAGCATATATGAGTCAGTTTGTGAGTTACCAAACTGAAACTGGCTTATCTAATATAATGCTTTTTACCCATATTGGTATGCCTGATTGGCACCGATATAATGATTCAATGGATTACTATAATTCAGTTTTGAATAATGATTATGGTATGGAACCGTCATTCAAATATATTCCATATGGGATTTATCCATATGAGCACGGTAAAATGACATACATACCAAATGGACAAAAGGTTAAATCAGAAGCAATTAGGCTGTTTCGTGACGTTAAGCAATCAATCACAATGGAAAATGGTGATATAATTGATTTTTCCAAAGAGGATTTGATCGATCGATTCGCCCCTCCAACACCTTTGTTGGTAAGATATTTGGCTAAGTTTTTCGGTGTCCGGGATGAATATCTGGATACTATGCAGTCTGGTTTATATGAATATTGGTCATAAAATAAATCAGAATTTTTATTATTTTACTATTGACAGAATACTAAATAGAATATAAGCTGAACAAAGTTAAAGCAAACAGGAAAGATTAAACGAATGTTCATTATTTCATCATCCAGTAGTTCGTCCATCCCAATGGGGTGAACAGTATCTATTGAATGATAGGTTTGCTGTTACACCCCCTAGGAAACTAGGGGGTTTTTTATTGGAGAGTAATTGTGCCGGGGATGCACACCTAGTTTTGAAAACTAGTGGAACCGTAAGGTCAGGGGTTCGATTCCGCCTACCCTCCGCCAAAATATATGGACAGTTGGCAGAGTGGCCGATTGCACTGGTCTTGAAAACCGGAGGACCTGCGAGGGTCCCGTGGGTTCGAATCCCACACTGTCCTCAAAAATTGAATGGATTTTTATGTTTAATATAATTTACAAAATAACAAACAAACTAAATGGTAAGATCTATATTGGCAAGCATATTACTGATGATTTAGATGATGGCTATATGGGTTCAGGAAAATTAATAAAATCTGCTATAGAAAAATATGGAATAAAAAACTTTGATAAAGAAACATTATATATTTTTGATAATGAAAATGATATGAATAATAAAGAACGTGAAATAGTTAACGAAGATTTTGTAAAAGATAACAATACTTATAATTTAATGCTTGGCGGAACTGGTGGCTTTACAATATACAACTTAGAAGGCTCTTATTACAAAGATCGAGGATTTGAAACTAAGGCAGAATGGAATAAATTTATTTCACCATTTGGTAAACCAGGTTATGAATGGATACTTGAAAAAGCAAGATTGCGGTTTGTGGAATGTAAAGGATGGGTTAAAGGTTCTGAAGCTATGAAAGAATTCCATAGCTTGAATCCAGAAAAAGCTAAAGAATTTAGTAAATTATCTAAATCTGATAGTGCTATTAAAAAATGGAAAGAAAAAAATGATGGCTTCCAAACTGGAAGGAAAAATTCACAATTCGGAACTATGTGGATTACTGACGGATCTAAAAACCAGAAAATTAAAAAGGATATGGTAATTCCAATAGGATGGTATAAAGGAAGAACAGTAGTTTAAATTTGCGGAGTCGTTAGTTGCCAGGGCGCAACCACCGCCTGGAAAGCGGTTGATACCTAAAAAACGGTATGGGTTTCGAGTACCCACGGCTCCTCCAATACAATGAAGTGGCTGAGATAGGTTTAAGGTAGCCCGCCCAGAAGCGGGATGGTCTTAGGATCCGGACAAATTAATTTGACGCCCTGGGACCACGTAGGTTCGAATCCTGTCTTTGTTGTATATATGGAAGATGAACCAGAAAGGTTCTGGACCTCCCTGCTAAGGAGTGGGCACCTGAAATATGGTGTGGATTTCGATTATCCCGTCTTCCTCCAAATTTTATGGACAGTTGGGTGAGTGGCTAAAACCAGCACACTGCTAATGTGCCGAACCTCGTAAGGGGTTCCGAGGGTTCAAATCCCTCACTGTCCGCCATTGACATATTTCATTTCTTCCTTTATAGACAGAAAGGAAAGGAGATGCTATGTTTGGTAAAGTGCTAAGTTGGTTGTTTGGATCATTCAAGTCACCAGGCAGGATTAATGAACTTTATTGTGAAATCAATCCACATAACGGCAAAAAGGAATGGTTTAGACAAACCAAGCTTGACTGTTCAATTTGTGGTGCTCCAGGATTTGAATGTGATAGCATAAGTGAATGTAGATATTCACACTAATGGAAGATTGACCGGACAAGCGCGCCGGATTTGAAAATATGTTTTACTATGTTTATAAAATAACAAACCAAATAAATGGTAAGTTTTACATTGGTGCCCATTCGACTAAAAATCTCGATGATGGTTATATGGGTTCTGGTAAAAGAATAAGATATGCTATTGAAAAATATGGAATTGATAATTTTAATAAAGAAATATTAAGGTTTTACAATACTAAAGTTGAAATGTATTTGGCTGAAAAAGAATTAGTAAAACTGGTTGACAATTTTGGAGTACGTAATTAGATAGGTTCTAACACTGCCTCGAAAACAGAGGGTACCGCAAGGTATGGGGTTCGAATCCCCACTACTCCGCAACATAATCGAAAGGACTGAAAATGAAATTCTCACCTAATCAGCGTGTTAAGCTTGTTCGTACTGGCGGTGACATGGATGGTATTAAAGGTTCCACAATCGGAGTGGCATTTGACGCTCCTGGTATGACAGTGTTCATCGTAGAACTGGATACGCCATATAACAATGGATATGGCGATGGCTGGAAGGCTGTTTCAATCACTGAGCATTGTTTGGAGGCAATCTAATGTCAAAACAAATGGAAGCTTTCACAAAAGCAATTGATTTCAAAATTACTGACGGAAGTGAATTCCTTTGGAAATGTTTTGGTCCAAATGCACGATTCCTTGATAGTTCAGATGATAATTTTCATATTAGCGCAGTTTTTGATACTCAAACACAGCAAATATATGAAATTTCAATCAGCGAAACTTATGAAGGTGAACTCCGCTACAGGTGGATTGACTTGGACTATTTAGATGCTTATAAGGAAGAAGCAAAACAGCGTAATATCAAATGGGATGAATTTAGTGAAGATCTCAATTGGCATATGACTGATGATTTTGACGACATTATTGACAAAGTTACGAAAATACCTAAAGGTGAAGAATATGACCCGAGGGTTGTTTTAACTTTGGAACTTGATGACGATGTTAAGGAAATGCTCGAAGCTGCTGCTGCACTTCGTGGAATTTCAATCGATCAATTTGTAGAACTCGCTTTGAAAGAAGTTATTAAAGAAGAACAGGAATGAAAACTCTTAATTTGATTAAAAATATACGAATTATAAAGGCCAGGTAATACGTTATCTGGTCCAAGTTAATTTGTGATTTTTATTCAATAGGAGTTTTTAAAATGTCTAAATTTAATCTTTTTCTACCATCAACTTCTTTCCCACTTAAACGGCAGGCTGGGTCAGACACAACATTCACTAAAGTAGTAACTACTCATCCACAATCTGATGGATTTGATTTTTTGTTGCACGACGGCCCCCCTTATGCAAATGGTAATTTACACCTTGGACACTTTTTGAACAAAGTGTTGAAAGATTCTGTAAATCGTCATCAAGAACGCTTTAATGGAAAAACCGTATCGTTCCGTCCAGGATGGGATTGTCACGGCTTACCGATCGAAGTTAAAGTTGAAGAACAATACACTAAAGCTGGAAAGAGTAAAGATGCTGACGTGGTGCAGTTCCGAAAGGATTGCCGAGCATATGCTGATTCGTGGGTAGACGTTCAAAAAGAAGAATTTAAATCATTTGGTGTAAGAGCCGAATGGGATAAATGCTATAAAACTCACGACTATGAATACGAAGCTGAAACTTTGAAGAATCTTTATGGACTTCAAGAGCGTGGCCTTTTGGAACAGCGATTCCGCCCGGTTCATTGGTCACCAGTAGAAAAGACTACATTGGCTGAAGCTGAACTTGAATCTGTAAGTTTACCGCTCGATTCATTATTTGTTGAATTTCCAGTTGAAGGTGAAAATTATAGCGTTTTAGTGTGGACCACTACACCTTGGACATTGCCTGGTAATAAAGCGGTAGCTTATAATTCTGATGCAACCTATAAAATGGGCAAAACACCATCTGGCAAGTATGTTGTGATGAATGAAAGTGCTGGCTTTATGCTCAACCAAGAGCTTGGTTTGGAATTTGTTAGAAATTTTGATCCAAATGAACTAAAAGGTAAATTTGTCAATCCTCCTTTTGGGGGTAGGTCACCGCTGTTGGAAGAAAATGATTCGGTTAATGAACACGCTGGGTCTGGCTTTTTACACGTTGTACCTGGACACGGATTTGACGATTTCAAGCTTGGTGTAAAGTATAACCTAAATCTTGAAGGGCTGGTTGATGATGACGCTATGATGGAAGTCAATGGCGTAAAAGTCCACGTCTATAAAGCAAATCAGGCCGTAAAGGAATACCTCGAAAGTCGACCAGATTTAGTTTATTATTATGAGTTGCACCGAGTGTCGGAACGTCAAGTCTCCTGGCGATCTAAAAAACCAGTAGTTGTGAAAACCAAGAAAAATTGGTTCTTCAATTTTGATTCTTTCAAGGATAAATTGCTCGAAGAAGTTGACGAAGTCAATTGGAATTCTACTGGCTATGCTAATCGATTCAAATTTATGTTTGGCGACCGATCTGAATGGTGTTTAAGTCGTCAACGTCTTTGGGGTGTGCCTATGGCCCTGTTTCTCCACAATGAAACTGGAGAAATGCTCGTTGATCCTGAGGTCAATACTAATGTTGTAAAAATGTTTAAAGAACATAGTAGTGATGTTTGGTATGAACACGACGCTGACTTTTTCTTGCCTGAAAAATATCACGGCCAATACCAAAAAGTGATGGATGTTCTTGATGTGTGGTTTGATTCTGGATCAAGTTTAAAAGCTGTATATCCTGACGTAGATCGGGCCGATATGTACTTAGAAGGTACTGATCAGCATCGGGGTTGGTTCCAGTCCAGCGCACTTGTCCATTATGCTCTTTATGGCAAATTACCTTTTAAAAACGTGTTCACTCACGGATTTGTGCTCCAGCGCCGCCAGAAAATGTCAAAGAGTGTTGGTAATGGTGGCGGGCTACCAGATCTTCTTGAAAAATATGGCGCCGATGTTATGAGACTGTGGCTGTTGAGCGGGTTTGCTGATTCAGATGTTGAGTTTGATGAAGAAAAGCTCAAGCAAACACAGGCAAATTATGACAAAGTCCGTAACACGGTGAGGTTCTGCTTAGCAAACCTCAATGGCGAAGTGGTTAATCAAAGTGCAGAACTGCTTCCAGTTGACCGTTATGTATTATATAAAGCTAAAGAATTGGTACAGAGTCAATGTGGTGGTACTTTCCCGACAGTAAGAAAGGCATTGGCATATGTGCGCTGGGTCAGTGAATTTTATTTCACTCAAGTCAAAGATTCTTTGTATTGTGATTCAAAGGGAAGCAATCGCAGGCAGGCAGTATTATACACGTTGGATCGCCTAGTCAGAACGTTACTTTATGTAATGGAACCAACTACACCATTTTTGGTGGCAGAAGTTTCACAATATGGATTTGATCCAAGCTATTGCTTGAATGATTTAGACTGTGAAAATTTAGGGTACTGGGAATTCGTCGAAAATGAACGCGATGAAGTATTGAAAGCTTTCGAAGATCAACGTAGCGAACAAAAATGGCAGATGGAGCAGATGGTAGTATGTTTCAAATCTCCGCTCCCTGTTGATTGGAAAGAAGTTTTAGGTTGTGCTCAATATAAAAATGAGCAAGTCGGAACCCGAACGGTTCATTTTGAAGTTTATAATGGTGAAAAGTGCTTGCGTTGTAGGACATACTATGCTAAGGTGAACGACAAAGATATGTGTCAACGATGCGAGGACGTAGAAAATGAATATGGTTCAAGTGTATGAAGAGTCAAAGGCCTGGCCATTCGTCGAGGCCAAGAGGCTTCTAAAGCACATTGAGCGTAAGGGCAAGAAGCCAGGTGATGTTGTGACCTTCGAATCAGGTTACGGCCCGTCTGGCGCTCCCCACATTGGTACATTTGCTGAAGTAGTTCGTACACTTTGGGTAATGAAGGCATTTGATGATCTAACTCAGAATGCCTACCAGACTCGCCTTATTATGTTTAGTGACGATTATGATGGTTTCCGCAAGGTGCCTGATGGAATGCCTGAATGGATGAATGACCATTTGGGTGAGCCTCTATCGATGGTCCCAAATCCTTATGGAACAGAAGACGGCAGCTTTGCTGATGCAAATAACACTCGATTGGTAGAATTTGTTGATGCCATCCTGGCTACTTATAATAATAGTGTTGTTGGCTCTTCGCCGAATCGGAGCCGAGTGAGTTTTGTAAGCTCTTCAGATTATTATAGTTTTGGCAAGTTTAACAATATGCTGGACAGAGTATTCGATAGCAATCAGGCTATTTTGGATATCATCCTTCCTACCTTAGGAGAGGACCGCCGCCAAACATATAGTCCGTTTATGCCAGTTTTCCACGATTCGGTCAGTTTAAACAAGACCCCACACGTTAACCAAGTGCCGGTTGTTCTCTCAACAGAAAATGGGAAGAGGTTTTTGGAGTTCAATCTCGGATCTACTCCGTGCGTTGTCGATATCCACAACGGCCGTACTAAGCTTCAGTGGAAGGTCGACTGGGCAATGCGCTGGGTCTATTTTGATGTTGATTATGAAATGTCTGGTAAGGATTTGACTGACAGTGTCCGTCTTTCAGGACAAATCTGTCGAGTTCTTGGTGGCATCCCACCAATTAATTTGACTTATGAACTATTTCTTGACAAGAATGGAGCAAAGATTTCAAAGTCAAAGGGCAATGGTTTCACTATTGAAGAATGGCTTCAATATGGAACTCAAGAAAGTCTCGCATATTATTTGTATCGCGAGCCAACTAGAGCGAAGAATCTTCACGCTGGTGTTGTTCCTATTGCTATGGATGATTATAATAACAGTTTAAAGCTATATGCGACTCAGACGGCCAGCCAACAGCTTGGTAATCCAGTTTACCACGTGCATAATGGCGATGTAAATTCTTCACATAATGAGGTATCTTATAGCCTATTGCTGAACTTGATTGGATCAACAGGTATTACGGATTCAGAAGTAGTAGGAAAGATTGTTGAGCAATATTGTGGCAATAACCAAGTCAGTTCAATTATTCCGTTAGCTGGTAATTATTTTAATGATCATCTTTCGGGATCGATTTCATTTCGGTCACCAACTGAATATGAATATGGCCTACTATCGTCAATGCTCGATGAATTTAGGACGTTGGATAATCCAACAGCTGAATCAATTCAAAGTATTGTTTACGAAATTGGGAAGTCAGCTAATTATGAGAAGCTTCAAGAATGGTTCAAGGCCATCTACGAAATCGTGTTTGGTTCAGAACAAGGGCCCAGAGTAGGTACATTTGCTGAAATGGTTGGTTTAGACCAATTTATTCAGATGGTTGAAGAAAGGATACAAGTTTAATGGACGAATTCTTTAATCTATTGAAAAAGAGGACTCCTAATTTTATAGCTGATTTTTTGCTCGACTCGGCAGAATCATTCTCATACAAGGAAGAGGCTGACGGCCGGCCAGTTTTAGTAATTCCTGGCTTTTTAACTAATGATCACGCCACATTATTGCTAAGATCGGCTTTACTTTCCTGTGGATTCAAGCCCTATACTTGGAATCAGGGAACCAATATTATTGCAAGTGATTCATTAATTAATACTATTCATAAAGAATTAGTAAGGATTTATGATGAGCATAAAACCCCCGTTACTATAATTGGATGGAGTATGGGAGGCTTTTATGCTCGCTGCCTGGCTAAAATGTCGCCAGAACTAGTCAATTCAGTTATCACCCTCGGCACGCCGTTCAAGCAAAAAATTGACATTGAAGAAATGCGAAAGAAATATACAAAAATTGGTATTGATATCGATGATCATCCAATTTGTGATCAATATACTAACTATATGGGTGAAATTCCAGTGGTCCCATTCTCGTCTCTCTATTCCAAAGCTGATATTATTGCACCATATCAGGATTGCTTAGAGACTGAAACTGACATAAGTGAGAATATTGAGGTTGACACTACCCATTTTGGTTTTGTATATGATCCAGAATCCTTAAGGATTATATTAAATCGATGTTTAGAACATAAAAACACTTGGAGCAAATTTAAATTATGATTGCCAAAATTGGCTTTGCTTGTAAAATTATGAATCCTACTAAAACAAAAGAATGGATTGAAGATCATAATCTAAAATCCACAACTGTTGCTTTTATGAATAGGAACAGTCGCGCTGATCAGGAAAAGAAACTCATTTCTCTTCTTAAGCACAACTTGCGAACTTTTGGTAATATGCTACTGTTCGTCAGCCAGATGCCTGTTGGTATGAGAATGATGAGAATTGGATCAGACTTATTACCACTTTATACGCATCCTGAGTTTATGTGGTTTTACAACTTGCCATCAATCAAAAAGATGATTGATTTAAAGCTTGGCGAATGCGGGACGTTCGCTCGAAATCACAATATCCGTCTTTCTTTTCACCCAGGCCAGTTTTGTATTTTGAATTCAATTAAAAGTGATGTAGTTGATAAGACTATTATTGAACTTGAATATCATACTTATTGTGCTGAAATGATGGGCTATGATGGAAGTAAATTCCACGATCACAATTTTGCTATTAATATACACGTTGGTGGTAAGGAGGGCGGAACTGATGGTTTCGTTAATAATAGCCGTCGATTAAGTCAGGCTTGTAAAAATTTCCTAACTGTCGAAAATGATGAATTTTCTTTTGGTGTTGATGATGTGATCAAAATAGCCGACAAATTTTCAATCGTATTAGACATACATCACCATCTAATTAATAGTGGCGATTATATAATGCCTGACGATAAGCGGTTAGATATCATTTTTGGTTCTTGGCGAGGTCAACGTCCAAAGATACACTTTAGTTCAAGTATCGATATGTTAATTGAACACGTTGGTGCAACTGATCTTCCTGATATGAAAATGTTATTTGAGAATGGTTTCACAAAAACCAAATTGCGCAAGCATTCTGATTTATGCTGGAACAATGCGCTTAATGAATGGGCTCTTTCTTTTTCACCAATGGCTGATATTATGGTTGAAGCTAAAAACAAAAATTTAGCCAGCCAACAACTATATGATATTCAAAATAAATCAATTTAAAATATTAGATTGGCAGAAGTGTGCAGATCTACACTTTTGCATTGACTTATTTGTTGCGGTATGTTAATAATGTTAATCGTAACATTATGTGGGATATTGAATATGGCTCCATCATTGGAGAAAATGCGAATTGCAGGACATTTGGCCGCTCGAACATTGGATCATTTATCCAATTTCATCCAGGCTGGAGTAACCACTGACTTTTTAGATCAGAAAGCATACGACTTTATACACGATAATGGTGCAATAAGCGCCTGTTATCAATATACAAGTAAGGGTACTATGCCGCCTTATCCAAAGCATACTTGCATAAGTGTGAATCACGTAGTTTGCCACGGAATACCTGGTGATAAGGTGTTAAAGAAAGGTGACAGTTTGAATATCGACGTAACAGTTATCGTTGATGGTCATCACGGTGATACGAGTAGAATGTTCTTTGTTGATAAACCTTCAATTAAGCATAAACGACTCAGCGATGTTACTTATGAGATAATGATGCGGTCGATTGAGATTTTGAAGCCAGGTACTACTGTTGCTGATATTGGCCGTTTAGGTTACGAAATTTCCAAGAAATACAATTTGAAAGTTTTGGATCAATTTTGCGGGCACGGTATCGGAACTATTTTCCATCAAGCACCTTCTGTTGTAAATTTCATAGATGAAACGTTACCTGACTGGAATCACGTTTTCCAAGAAGGCGATTTTTTAACCATTGAACCAATTTTAACCACTGGAAAAGGCCGTGTTAAACTAATGCCGGATGGTTGGACTATTGTTACTTGTGATCGTGAACCAGCAGCCCAATGGGAACACACTATAGCTGTAACTAATAATGGTTTTGAGATTATGACTCTATGAACGTAAAATTAAATTTTTACATTTTTAGAAAAGAAATAGTTGGCGGACCTTATCAATCGATAGCGATATGTTCACCTGATGGTAAGCAATATTCTATGAAGGAATTAAATCATATAGTAGAAACCTATACTGTGAAATGTGAGCCAAATTTTACTTCAGATGAGCGTCCAATGGTCAGTCATTTTGAATTGGAATTTGAAGAACATATGTACACAGCTTTTATGATAGCAGAAACGTGAAAGAACTTTCTTTTGAAATAAAAGATTATACTGATATCGTAACTATGGATAAAACCCGGTACGGTATTTGTAAATATACCAATCGTTTACTGACGGTAGATGAACTTAATGATTTAGCTAAGAAATATAATTGTGATTTTGAAATCCAGTGGGTCTATGACTATGCTGAAAATCGTTCCGTGCCTGCTTCATTCATAATGAAAATGGAAGACCATATGCATAGCGCCTTCATCATCACTGAAACCTAAAACTACTTTTCATACTTGACTTAGAAAAATAAATATCATATATTAATTAACTATGCGGCCGTGGTGAAATAAGGCAGACACGACTGTCAAACTTGTTTGAACAGCCCCGGGTTGATACATTTCGTGTAATGTTCCCCGGTTTGTAGGTTCGATCCCTACCGGCCGCACCACTTTTTTCGGAATAATCAAGTATGAGAATGTTTGAATTGAGGACTTTGGATGCTCTTCCGGATGATGATATTGTCGTAAATCGTAACCAATTCAATTTCGATAAAGTAAAAGACTCTTCATCCATTATTGCTCAAAGTAGTGGTTATACCATTTATGAAGATGATAGTCTAAACGATACAAAAAGATGGTTTATTGTTGAAGACGACAAAGTCGTTGGCCTCTTCAAATTTCTAAATCGTAAACTAATTGACAAAAATTATTGGGTGGCTGCATATGTTTGGGTGGCCCCTTCCCATCGTGGCAAGGGATTGGCCAAAGCGATGTATGAAATGTTCATTAAAAAATATGGTGCAATCGTCAGTGATTTTGAGCAAACAGAAGATTCAAAAAGAATCTGGAGAAGTTTATTTAAGAAATATAACTGTTATGGTCTGTTTTGGAATGAACGAGAAGAGCAAGAATGGACTAAAATTGATTCAGATTCTGAATTAGAGAAGGCCTGGCCGCCAGTTGAAAAATACGTTCGTTTATTGATGACTGCTGGCTCAATTAATACATAGGAAGTAAAATGCGCTTAAATGAATTCTTAGCATCTGATGTTCGTGGACCGGCTTGGGTAAATGTGAATACTAAGGAAATTATTCCTGTTGACATTCATTCTTCACACAGTTCATTATTATTTCTTCATCCAGATTTGTTTGGTGTTTCTTTTAAAGATTTATTGAATGATCCGAGAACTGAAGAATATGCTGATAAAATTGATCAGATGGATCACATAACAGATGATAATGATGAAATAACTGATCTTGTTGATGGTGAACCAGGGCCTATTCAATTTATGAATGACCGAGGATGGGTTCGCGTAATTTATCACGATTCACGCCAGAATGGTAATTATGATGAAACATCGGTTGCTGCCGAAACTTTACGCCAAGCAGTTAAAGCATTGCGAATTCTCGGTGATGATCATAAAACTGTCGTTTTAGATGTCGCTGGCGCGCATTATACTCTTTCCGGCCGCCGCTTAGAGATGTTTTTAAAGAATGGTGCAATACCTCGCAACACTGTCCACGAAGCATATAAGGCCTACGTTCCAGATGCAATGGAACGAAAGGAATTATTGCAAATGTTTAAACCAAAATATCCTAAAATTTACGCACATCACGTAACTTATAGTATGAAGAATAAGGATAAGATGCCGCCGCCAGATATCAATTCTGCAGAAATTGTTGGATGGGCTGATTCTGGTGATGGACTTGAAGCCGCTGTTGTGGCTATTGATGGATCAACAGAAAGACCAGATGGTGGAACTTATCATATAACTTGGTCATTAGATCCTGAGAAATATAAACCAGTCAATTCTAACAATTTAATAGCACAAGGATGGGAAAAATTAGCCCAACCTGTTAAGATTTCCCTAACACCTACACAATTATAAATTGACATCGAACACGCGATATATTATAAATAACCTACATTGTTGATGCTAATAAAGAAACTATGTCGGAAATAAGATTTTAAAATTTTATTACCGGCGGGATGGATTAATCCATTTCCTTATCAGAATACAAAGGACTAATGTCGTAAAATCTGGTAGTTTATATTAAATTAAAGTAAGTAAATTATTATAGTATTGTACGGCGGTTTTGCCCTTTAAAGAGTTAAATCGCTCCATCAACCAAGTTGAATGGTAATTAGGAATAAAAGACTCAAGTCCCAATAACCTAAATATTTTGATTAGTTTTTAAATGGTTTAAACACGGTAGCCAGGCACTTGTGTCTGGCTATCTTTTGAATAAAAGGTCGCAAATGATTACAGTAACCAGAAATGGATATGAAAAATTAGTTTCAGAGTTGAAAAAATTGAAGTCTGTCGATAGGCAGGAAATAATATCGAGAATTGAACACATCAGGACTAATGGTGGTGAAGAATTGCTTGAAAATGCTGAATTTACTGATGCGCAAAATCAGCAAGCTTTTATAGAAGGCAAAATTCAAAACTTGGAAGGTATTTTGTCTGATTTAAAAATTGTCGATCCGGAATCGTTGGCTGGACTTGACAGAATTGTGTTTGGCGCTAAAGTCAAAATGATTGATGAAGACACTGAACAAGAATTGACTTATCAATTAGTGAGTGAATACGAGTCTGATGTAAAGAACGGTTTGATCAGTGTTGTGAGTCCTGTTGGTAGATCATTGATAAATCGAAAGGTTGGTGATTCAGTAACAGTAATCACACCAAAGTCTGACAAATATTTTACTATTTTGGAAATTATTTACGAATAAGGGAGTTTAAAATGAGCGTCGTAACCAGGTTCGCGCCAAGCCCGACTGGGGACCTCCATATTGGAGGTGTTCGCACAGCAATTTTCAATTGGCTTTATGCTCGCCGTAATGGCGGTCAATTTAAGCTTAGAATTGAGGATACTGATAAGCAACGCTCAACTTCCGATTCAATCAATCACATTTTCGATAGTATGAAATGGATTGGATTGGATTATGATGGTGATGCTGTTTATCAAAGTAATCGATCAGATCGTCATATTGAAGTCGCTATGGAGTTGCTTCATTCGCAAGATGCATATTATGATAATGGAGCAATTCGAATCAAAGGCATTAAAGGTGGACAAACCATTGATGATCTTGTCCAAGGCACAGTAACTTGGCCACAGGATATTGACGATTTCGTGATCCTACGTTCCGATGGGTCACCAACTTATATGCTGGCTGTGGTTGTGGATGATTATGATATGGGTGTGACTCACGTCATTCGTGGTGATGATCATTTGAATAACGCATTCCGTCAAATGACAATTTACAAAGCTATGGGCTGGAAAGTTCCAACATACGCGCATATTCCATTGATTCACGGTGAGGATGGTAAGAAACTTTCCAAGCGCCACGGGGCAGCAGGTATTGATTTCTATCAAAATCTTGGTATTGTTCCGGATGGGCTATTCAGTTATTTGACTAAATTAGGTTGGGGTCACGGTGATGTTGATATCATTTCAAAAGATCAAGCTCTTCAGTGGTTTGATATAAAGGATGTTAATCGCAATCCTGCCCGTCTTGATATGAAAAAACTGTATAATGTCAATTTCCAAACTATGATGGCACTTGATACTAAAACACTTTTTAATATGGTGTATTTGCCTATTGAAAAGAAATATGGCTTTATGCTGGATGATGTTCAGATCAATCAACTTCAGGCTTTGATTCCTGAGCTACAGCCGCGCTCCAAAACTCTGAATGAAATGATCGACGGGGCAATCTTCTTATTCAAAGATGATATTGAATGGAATGATAAAGCCAAAAACAAATTTAATCCAGATGTGATTAACGATGTTTTGGCAAACATTGATTCAGTTGATTGGACGATTGATGGAATTCACGGATATTTGCTCGGCCTGGCAGTTGCCCGTGAAGATAAATTTGCAAATATTGTCCAGCCAGTTAGAATTGCGCTGACAGGTTCCACAATTTCTCCAGGTATTGGTGAAATTATGATCATCCTTGGTAAGGATGAAGTGGTCAAACGTCTTAGAGCAAGCGTTTAAAATATTGACATTCTTCCTGCCTATTATTATATTGATAAAAGATAAACAAAACAATAATAGGTAGGAAGAATGATTAACTTTACGCCAGTAGGCAAAAGATTTCTTGTTAAACAAATTAAAGCACCAGAAAAATCTGTTGGTGGCTTAATTATTACTACAAAACAAAATCAAGACGTATATGAAGCTATTGTGACAAATATTGGCACTGGCTTTAAGGAAGATCTGTCACCATTGTCCATCGGTGATCGAGTTTTATTAACAAAATGGGTCAAGCACGACGAACTTAAAACTCCTACTGATAGCTATATGGTGATCGATTCAGATTCAGTAATAGCACGGTTGGTTGACTAAATAAATTACTATCAGAGGCCGCCTGCTCATCCCTCTTAAAATATTCTGGCTCAAGCAGGAAAATAATAAAAATGGAACCTAGAGTTTACAAATATACTAGTACAAAAGAATATATTGATGCATTTCCTTGTGCCTATCGCCAATGGCGGGCTGATTCACATTGTAATCTGATTCACGGTTACAGTTTTTCTATGAAGTTTTATTTTGGAACTGATGATCTTGATGTTCGAAATTGGGCAGCAGATTACGGCGGCCTTAAAGACTTAAAGAAGATTCTTGAAGATCAATTTGATCACACATTGCTTGTGGCAGAAGATGATCCAGAACTTGAGTTTTATAAAGAAATGGAAGCTCGAAAATTGGCACAATTAACAATCCTTCCTAAGCTTGGTTGTGAAGGATTATCAGATATGCTTTATAAATTTGTTAACGGAGTTTATATTCCAGACTATTGGGGTCAAGGCGAAGCTGAGCGTCTTTGGTGCTATAGAGTCGAGGTTCGAGAAACTCAAGCAAATATGGCCTTCAGAGAAGGTCATCGTGAATGGAATGAAGACTTACTTAACTAAAAGGATATTATGAATGCCGCCATTTAAGGATATGCTCCTTTCCGCACCAGATAGTCAACTTGACCAATCAATGAGAGAGTTAATTATGGTATGGGATGACGAACCAACAAGTTTGCAAATTTTGGAAGTTTTGGACAAAGTCATATATTCATCCTTGGGATCGGATTTTGTTGTAACTATGTTACAGATTTTTCTAGAAACTACTATGGCTAAAGAAAATACTACTTTGGAAAAGATTGTGCCAGGGGCTCATTGGCGGGCAAACATCTAAATATCATTAGAAATTAAATGCCAGGGCTCAATCCCTGGCATTTTTGTGATCCCAAATAGTTTATCTATTGATTGACATTTACTACTGTTTCATATAAACCAGTTGAAAGTTCGAACAGGAGGTCGATTTGACTGGTTTATTTTTGATTCTAAGTGTAGTTGTTACACTTGCTTGTCATTTTTGGTTCAAGCCACCAACCCTACTTGCATCTGGCGGATTGGGGATTGGTAGTTTATTGGCTGTATTTTTAGCCTGCCAGGCAGCTATGTATGTCAGCACTTCAAGCACTGAAATTTTGAACGGCCAGGTGACTGGTAAGGAACAAAATACAGTATCCTGTTCGCATTCATATCAGTGCAACTGCCGAACAGTTACGACTGGATCTGGACAAAATCAAACTACCACAACCGTATGCGATACTTGTTATGAGCATTCGCACGATTATGATTGGGACGTTTATACTACCGTTGGCACATTTACTATTGACCGCGTCGACCGTCAAGGCGTAGATGAGCCGCAGCGTTGGTCAATCGTGCGCAATGGGGATCCAGTATCTACAACCCATACCTACACTAATTGGATCAAGCCAGCTGGTAGTTCGTTGTTTAATGTAAGTCACATTGACCTAACCCAATATAAGGATAAACTTCCAAAATATCCTGGTCGAATTTATGATTATTATAAAATTGATCGAATCGTTTCGGATTATAAAATCCCAAATATCGATTCATATGAACATTATTTAAGTGAGCAGCTTGAAACGTTGGGACCAAAGCGTCAAGCTAATATGATTTTTGTTATCACAAAGAATCTTAATCCAACTTATGCTGACGCAGTATATGCGAGCTGGAATGGTGCTGAAAAGAATGATATTGTAGTATTCCTTGGTGTAGCACAAAATGGTGAAATTAAATGGGCATCAGTCAAAGCTTGGTCAAAATTTGATATTTTTCAAGTAACACTTCGCGATGCTTTGCTCGATTTAAAGACCTTTGATATGAAGAAAGTAATTGATACATCAGTTTCGATCTCCTACTCAAAATTTGAACGCAAGCCGATGAAAGAATTTGAATATCTTAGTAATGAAGTACAGACCATTACACCAGTTGCTGGTGTAATAATTGCTATTTTTATGCTCGTTATTAATATTGGCGGTATGATCATTATTATCCGCCAACTTGAGAACAATGGTTCATATCGCTATCGATATTGACAATACATATCATTCAGTATATAACTAGTCAGTTAATCGGTATTAACTTTAGAAGGAGTACGTGACGTGAAAGGTTTGATTATCGCGTTGGTGGCACTTGGCGCACCAATTCTTATTTTTGTTGGTATGTATTTTAGCGCCAATAACTCAGCTAACCGAATGCAAAATGACATTGTTGCACAGGCCAGCAATGTTGATAATATTCTGTCTAATTATGGTCAGAAGGTTCAGGAGGCTGCACAAGTCCCAAATATGCAAACCGAGGCACTTGAAAAGGTAATGAAGGCTGCCTTTGAAGGACGATATGGCCCAGATGGCAGCCAGGCTACTTTCCAATGGATTCAAGAAAATTATCCAGGTCAAGTTGATCCGCAGCTTTACCGTCAGATCCAGCAAATTATCGAAGCTGGACGAAATGACTTTACTGCTGCGCAGACTCGCTTGATTGATTCTAAGCGCGTATATCTTACTGCTCTCGACACTCTCCCTGGGGGATGGATGATGAGCATTGCTGGTTATCCAACAATTAAGGTTGGTTACCACGGCGGTCCAGATGATTACAAAGTTATCGTTACTGATCGCGCTGCTGGTGCTCGCACAACTGGTCGCGAAGCTGGTCCAATTCAGCTTACTCCGGCAAAGTAATAAGAACATAGGGCGGCGGCAACGTCGCCCTATTTCTAAATAGTGGAGGAAATAATGTTTAAAACAATATGGTTAATTGGTATGGCTATTACTGCGATATTAATTACCATTGGTTTAATCATTTTCCGCCGGAAGCCGATTAAAGAAGATTTGGTAGTGATTGCAATTTGGCCGTATTTTCTATTATATGGAATAACATTTGTCTCTGTTGGCCTTTTCGCATATTATAACCAGCGAAAAAAGGTAAATAAATTATAAAATATGATTGACAATTAATGCCTGGCATACTATATTGGTAAGGTAACAAACAAACAGGAGTTTACAAAATGATGTAGAATTATAGCCCGCCCTAAATGATGTAAATTTGCTTTTTACACTTTTACACAAATTTATGATTATTTAGGAGAATTTAAAATGAACGTTTATACACAATGGAAAAAGTATCTTGAAACTGCTAAGCCTACTGCTGTTGATATGGCGGCTTACGCAATTGCCAGAAGCATCGGTTCTGACGATGCATTAAGCAAAGCACTTTATTTGCTACATTCTGGTTTTAGCCCAATTAAAAAGAAAGTCCGACTTCTAAATGGTGAAGATCCATATTCATCATTGGCAAATGTAGTTGGCCACAGTTCGCTATATGAATGGACACTGAAGTATAGTCATAATCGATTAAAGTCTCAATTGAAGGAAATTTTTGACATTGACGATTCTGAAGAGCTTACTGAATTTCTAAACGAAATTAGCAAAAATGTTAATCCAAAATATAGCAAGCCGTATTCATATGTTCTTGTGAGAAAGGATCTTAGTCACGCTCAAAGGGTAGTGCAAAGTTGCCACGCCATCCAGGAAGTCACGATGAAGAACCCTGAAGCTTACAATAATACTCATATGATAGTATTACAAGTTGAGAACGAAGATCATTTGAAAGCTGTCCAAGATTCGTTAAGAAGATACAATAGAGTGATCAAATATCACACCTTCTTTGAATCTGATAATGATATTGGTTTTACGGCTATTGCTACTTCACCAATAACTAATCGATATTTGCGAAACTTTTTTGCAAATTTTGAACTTTTGAATTAAATCTAATCACTGGGTGGATGGTGACATCCACCCAATTGAAGGAGTAATAATAATGTGTTAGAATTTTAAACAGCTTGAAGAAGAAATGAAAAATTGCTACCAGTTTGAGAATGTTAATATGATGGACCACGGAAATATGGTTCACGAGTATTACGTTCAACTTTATAATAATCAAACCAGCGAATGGGATTTTGGTAAGGTTGGTGATTTAATCAAAAAGCTCATTAGCTTAGCATCGCCGCCTGAAGACTTACGCCTATATCACATTTATCACGATTGTGGTAAACCTCGCTGTCGATCGGTTGATGAACAAGGCAGGCAGCATTTCCCAAATCACGCACAAATGAGCTATAATGTTTGGATCGAGGCAGGGGGCGATGAGGAAACAGCTTGGTATATTTTACACGATATGGATTTCCATATTTTAAAAATAGACGAGCTTGAACAACTTATACAAGATCCAAGAGCAATCAATCTACTTCTCACTGCTTGGAGTGAAATTCACGCAAATTCACAAATGTTTGGCGGTACTGAATCCACGTCTTTCAAGATTAAGCGCAAGCATTTGGAAAAAGCAACTAAATTGATAGTGTCTAACCTTAGGATTTAAAAGTAAGTACGAAGTTAGTTTGTTGACATTGACACAGTAATACACTATTATGATTTTAGTAAATGAAAGAAGGCAGTATGGTACACATATTTTTAGATTGTGATGGAGTTTTAGCAGATTTTGACCGCCGCGCCGAGGAAATTTTTGGTATGCCAGGTCAAGATTTTGAAGATCAGTATGGCACTAAGGAATTTTGGCGCCAAATCAGGAATGATGATCAATTTTTCTTAAATTTAGAACTGATGGCTGATGCTATGGAACTTTACAATGCTGTCAGACATTTAGATCATACGATCCTAACTGGTGCCCCGTTTGGTAATTGGGCCAAGCCACAGAAGCTAGGGTGGAGGGATCAAAAATTACCAGGTACTGAAATGATTGTAGTTTGCCCATCCAGAGATAAATGGAAGCATATGATCAACCCAGGTGACATTTTGATCGATGATTTACTAAAACACAGCCAAGTTTGGATTGATAATGGTGGTCGTTTTGTTCACCATACCAGTGCAAAAAATTCCATCAAAATGTTGGAGGAACTTGGAGTTCTATAATAAATATTAGTGGATCCAACGATCTACTAATTTCATTTTCAGGAAACTGAATATGCTACTTTGTTTTAAAAAGATTAAGGCTTCTGTTTCAGGACAGGAGCCTTTCTGCTTCTTAGGAGATACAGCAATGACACAGATTAATATGAAATACGTCCACGACTTTGAAAAAGACTATAGATCAAAGATCGATTTCCAATCAGCTGACCCAGAAGATAGAGCAGAGTTGCGTAGAATGGCGAATCGTCAAATTAGACGAAGCATTCGTCAAGCTTTAAAATCGAATCTTCAAAATTTCCTTCTCGACTAAAGGGTATTGACTTCGTAATTTAAAAGTGCTATTAGACATTACCTAAGGAGGTTTTATGTCTAATAGCATAATGTCAAAATTTGAAGTGATCGAGCGAATGGTCCACGAAGTTGCGGCCAGCAATTGCCCATCATTGATTATTTCAGGTCCAGCTGGAGTTGGAAAGACCTTCACAGTGCTAAAGGCGCTGCAACATTATATGTCATCCATTGCTCCACTTTTGGGGACAGATGTTAGATATGACAGCCTGTCAGGCACTATGACCCCCATTAATCTATACAAGAAGCTCTATACCAATCGCCATAAGGGCGCGGTGCTAATCCTTGATGATATGGATTCAGTCTTCTCCAACGAAGCCAGTCTAAATTTGTTGAAGGCGGCATTGGATTTAAATGACAACAAATCTATTGGTTATTTTTCCGAAAGCCACGTTCTGAATCGAGAACATATCCCTAATGAATTCATCTTTCAAGGAAGTGTGATTTTCTTGACTAACATTGACTTCAAGGATGGTCCTAAATCACTAAAGCCACACCTATCAGCTTTGCTTAGTAGATCTCATTATATTGATTTGGGTTTACGTAGTCCTGCGGAAATGATGGCTTGGATTGTTAAAACTATTAACGAAACCCCAATTTTGGATGATCTTTCTGATGAAGATCGGCAGGATCTAATGGCTTTTATGATTACAAATCAGGATAGCCTAAACGAATTGAGTCTTAGAATGGTAAAAAAGCTTGCCAGCCTAAGCAAGATGGGCCCAGGCTGGCAAGAAGTAGCAACAGTTACGTGCTTAGCTGATTAATCGTAATCAGACACTTCTTGGAAGTGTCTGATTATTGATGGGTTTTTTGAAATGAAAAATTCAACCAAATCTTCCATAACTTCAAGATTTTTTGTTGGGCCTTCTTGATGAATCGCCAACAAGAAAGTTTTGACAATCAATGCCAATTCTTGAACAGTTATGTCTTCCGATGGCTCAAATTTATATAAGCTCATCGAGTCACCATTTCAACGCCAAAACCATCTGGCCACGTGAACATTGGCTTAAAGCCGTTCTTTTTCATCCAATTGGTGATATCGTTCTTGTTCATTGAACCTTGCTTCCAAGGAGTAAGATTCTGAGCAGTTGCTCGAATGGTCACCCCGTGGGTCTTGGCCATTTCAACTGCTTTCCTAAGCAGTGAAGTGCCGTTACCTTGCTTTGGCATCGCGCTGATGCAAAGCTGAAGCTTGACTGTATTATCCCATCCGGTGCGGGCAAATCGAACTTCGACATTGTTATAGACACGGCCACCCTTACGAGTACCAACGGATGAAATTTGTTCCCATTCTTTTAGGAATGTTTCTACAGACATTTATTTTTCCTTTGTTTGTTGTTGACGAAAATGTTGCTGTATCATCATACTATTATTTCTACACTAATTAGTCAATTTAAATCTGATTGACTTTATTTTTTTATTAGCGTAAAACGAAAGAAGCAAATAAGGACTCATTTATGCAATATTTTAGTTCAACAGATCCATTATATACAATTTTCTTCTCTAATTTGAGCGCTAAAGAACGCGAAGAAGTTATGAGTTGGTGTAGAGAAAATTTAACTGGCCAAATGATAATTATTGGTGGTAATTCCAGTAGTATCAATATCAAAGGATATACCAAGCCAATACACAATGTAGATCATTTTGGTAGACAGAATGGCTTTGCTGAAAAAGCTGATTATGCATCGACTATAATTGGTTTTACTGAACAATCAGATTTGACAGCATTTAGAATTATGTTTGAGAATCAATCTAAGGATTGAGGTATTTCCTATCACCATCCTGAACTACTCTTCCATCTCTTTCAAATTTTTTCCAAACAGCTTTAGCGTCGTCTGATTGTAATGATGATGCGTACAGCCCGGCGGCCAATCCCCTATCCTTGATCCATTTTGCACCAGTCAAATATAACATAGCGCCGATACCACGCTTACTATTATCAGATACAAGACCTTGGTGTTTATTTTCTTTTGTATTAATATAAGCAACAAATGGCTTTGAAAAGTACTCAACTTTATTTTTCATATCTTTGACTACTTTTCTACCATCTTGTGTTTTCTTAGGCCATTCGGTAAAAAATCTAACCACCACATCTTTATATTTCGCCCATTCATCGGGAGAAGAGCGATAGTCGTTTGAAATCGAATCAATTATTTTTGAATCCTCTTCATTCCATTTCATTTGCTTACACCAATAATTGGTATATCGATGCATAAAACCGCTACGAAGTGCTTTTACAAGCTCATCGAAGGGCTTGTCTGCTATAGGTGTTTCTGGATTGCTAAACAGGTGCTTACCTTGGTATTCTTGCATAAATGCCCAAACATCAGGACACTCTTTATTGAATAACTCTTTATCAATTCGATCAATTTTCAAATAGCCAACTTTGTTACCATTTTCGTAAGCATACAAATGATCACAAACCATCCCAGCCTTTAAATGTTCGGCTTCTGGATGGAATTCAAAAGTTATTTCCGGTTTTGATTCTAATTCATTCAGTATCATAAAGATATTTAGTAATCAAAGAAAAAGTGGGCACAATGGCCCACTCAATCTTTTGGTTTTGATATGGATTAGAAACGGATACCCAATCCAACGAGGACGCCGTCACGACCGCCAACACCGTCTTCATATTCTGAACGACGATATTCAACAGTTGCGTAGGTGTGCTTGGATACTGCATACTCAAGTCCGCCGCCATAACGGAGACCTTCAAGAGTAATGGAAGCAGCGCTGCCAGCGAAGTCAGCGCGAGCATTGGTATAACCAACCTTACCAAAAGCAAGAACCTTTGGAAGAACAACGACGCCTGCACGAGCAGCTACACCAAGTTCACGGGAAGCGTCAATACCAGCACCATTGGTGGTCGAATCTTCAAAAGTTGCTTCAACGCCAACAATAACGCCATTAGCAACTGGAGCATCAACGCCAGCAACCACACCATAGGTGAAGCCTTCACGGGCCTGGACGTTATCATAACCGCCGACAACGCCAATACGTGGACCAGTGAAATCCTGAGCCATAGCTGGTGCAGCAGCGACAGTAAGAAGTGCAGCAACGGCACCGAACAATGTTTTCTTCATATTTTTACTCCATCTTTGTTAGATAAAAAAGTAGTTGATAACTTAATCAACTACACTCTTGTTATATACGTATATAACATATAAGTCAAGAAAAAAGTTTAGTAATCGTCTAAAGGTGACTTTTTCTTAGTACACTTACCCCATTCATCAGTTATTAGACTTGGAATTGCTAAGTTTTCCTGTGATCTTTGACTCTTCCAGTTTGAAGACCAGTCATCAAAGAACTTGGCAGCGCGTTCTTTAGTTTCAGCTTTTCTCTTTTTTCTCTTTAGAACTAATATTGCTTTTCGTTCATCCAAAATCCGCTGCTCTTTTTCTTTAGCAACTTCTTTCATTCTTTTTTGATGTCGAAATTTTTTAATTTTGGTTTTGTTCATCAGTAAATTTGCCACCACTTAAAATAACTATATCTGAATCCGATGTCGGAATGTCAGCTTTTGCAAATCTTGCAGTCTGGCTTGTGTTAATTATTGTATTAATTTGATCCAATATTGAACTATCCCTTGATACTAACTTGGTTATCTCAGCCACAATAGATTGTGCTTCATCGATAGTCAAGCTAACGTTTTTGGATCTAGATTTAGCTGCGGTCTGAACTCGCGTGATAAACTGGTTCAATATTGCATTCATACGCCTGTCCTCATAGCGTGTTGTAGTTCTAATGTAGTTTTAAAAGGACCTACATAATCGTAACTAGTAATTGTTGACATTCGTGGACAAAACGATGGCTGAAACGTTTCTTTAAATTTAATGCCATAATATCCAGCAGCGTAACGATCCTGGCTATGCTCTAATTTAGTATAAGATAATACTGGGTCGTGTTCAACATTAAACACATTGGAATGCTTTACTGGGAAACCTTCAAGTTCTTGCTGGACTCGATCCTTAGTCTCAATCTGTTCAAATGTTAATTTAACTTTATGATTGGCAGAAAAATCGTCAAAATCTGCGTATTGACCTGCATAATCATCACTTAAAACATTTAATTTGTCCGTCTTGAAGACGAATCCTACAATTGAATTTTTACGTGAAATCATCCAATTATTTTCTTGGATTTCAATCATCTTTATCGTTACCATTCTAAAACCACCTAATTATACCTACAAAGTTGATTATAACAAAAACCACAGTCATAATCAATATTCCATAATGTTTCTTTTGCCACGAAAAGATAATCAAAAGAAGGTTAGAAACCAAATAAATCGAGAATGCCAATACTTCAAGATGGACATTTGCAGCAATCAGTAGAGCGCCAATAATGGCGAGCAAACTACCTGCCCATTCTATTAAATCAATTTTTGATGTTGATTGTATAAGTCGTTTTAACATTTGACAAATTTTGCATATTAATGAAATATTGACCAGGAGATACTGGTATTTGAAATGGTGAGATTTTTGATGAGCCCGCCATTCTATTTTGTATTATCATTTCAGGAGGTGGCGGGAAGTCGCCATTTTCATCAAATAAGTAAACCGTAATACCTCCCGGCGGCAACGACTTATACCATCCCAAAAGTGGATATTCTAATGGTTTGTCGCTAAAAGTCATCCTGACAATAAGTTGTTCTGTGTTTGGGTTTACTAAAAAGCTAAGTTTCCACATTTGGCCTTCATTGACTGTAATGGGATGAACATTAGTTCGGCTTTGCAGTAGCTCGTAACTACCAATCAATGTCGGGCTTGTAATATACGAAGCATATTCTGGCAATCGTGGAAATATGGTCATTAGTCTGTTTCCTGATTTATTCCAGTAAGTTCATCCATAACTGGTTGCCACGGATGATCAATTCCTTTGGATCTAGCCAATGTACTGACAAGCATCTTATAAATGATTTCAAAATCCAACAAGGCTTCTGGATGTTTGGTTAAATTATAACCATATTTACCAGCTTCTTTGATTGAAACTTTAATCATCTCACGAGCAACATCAGCCATAGGCTCTGTGCTTTTATTTTTGGGAAAGTTAATTACATTATCAGTCATCTTTTTCTCCAACATAGACTAAAAAGATGCCGTCAATTTCTCTACAAATTTGCCCTGGTTGGAGACCGATTGGTATCTTAACTTCTGCACCATTTGTAGTTAACGAAACATCATAATATTCGTGTATTTCCCAACCACTTTCCAACAGTTCAGCTACTTTATTTGAAATTTGCATATTATCCACTTTCTTTTTCAGAATATAACATACAACATTTCAAAAATCAAGAAAAATCGCCCGGGTTAGCGATAAACCCGAGCGACAGTCATATGAAGCGGCCAGTCAGTCTTAAGACCAAGTTCAGCACGGATATTAAGTAAATCATCGCTCTTAATATCAGTGATGAAAAAGCATCCTTCATCGTCCTTATTATAACCACTGAAAACCTGGTGGGAATCAAGATCATATTCAAACTCAAAAGTCTTGCCTTGGTACTTCTTCCATAGTCCACGAACTTCCGGACGGAGTCGCTCGCCACGAACGATGGAGATGTGAGTACCCCAAGATGGCTGACAAAGCTTAACGAAAGGATACTTTTTCAAAGAACCTTGGACTTCAATAGCCAAAGGATTCATTTCCTTGTTAAGCCAATACTGAAAGTAACGATGCAATTCTGCACCACCGCGCACATTCGCAACTGCCCATCCAGTGTTTCGAGTCTTCAATCCAGGACGAGCTGGATCGTAAACAACAGTAGCTTGCCCTTTCATAAAACCTCCTAAATTGCGTTATGTGTGCAATTTAGCAGATTCCGCAGGAATGTCAACCCTTAATGAATTACATTGGTCATTCTCTCAGCACTATTGCTGAAACGACGACTGGTCTAGTAATATTTTTTTTGAAAATTGATATTAAGGTTAGGTCATCAATTTTATCAATTATTTCTAAAAATTGATCTTCAGTTAAAATATTATTGCATATGTCAATTAAATTTAGCATTGTATTTTGATCTGGAGTTCGCTCACTGAAGGTTTCGAAAATTTTAGGGATAGTTTTTGCAATTAAATTTTTAACTTTCAACGTAATGTGTTTATTAGAATGACGAAACCGTGTGATTTGATCAACAAAATCCTGAGCATATTCTTTATTGAAGGGATTACCAGTAGTTATTTTATTACCATCCACCAGTATTTCATAGTATATTTTTTTATTGCTTTTTACGAATAATAACCATTCTATTTCGATTAAAATATCTTTTATTGTCATTAGATTTTCCTTTTTAAATAAAATAACAAAAATCATCATTAAATGCAATATGAATATCATAAATAAAATAAAAGGACACTAAAATGAAATGTGACAACGGATGTGGTAATGAAGCTAAATTCTATTCAAAAGGAACAAAGAGGTGGCGTTGTGAACAATTTCCAAGTCAGTGCCCGGCTCAGAAGAAAAAACGTCAAAAACCACGCACTAAAGAATCTTTAGAAAAAGCTAAAAAGACTTGTATTGAAAAATATGGAGTTGAAAATCCAGCACAATTGGAAGACGTCAAAGAAAAAATGAAGGAAACCTGTTTAGAGCGTTATGGCGTTGAGTATGCACTATCGTCGCACGGAATTCGTGAAAAAATAAAGCAATCTATTTTAGAAGAATACGGGGTTCAACATATATCACAGGCTGAGGCAATCAAGAAAAGAAAAATTGAGACGTGTCTAGAAAACTACGGGGTATCGAATCCGAGCCAATCTGAAGATATTAAGGAGAAAAAGCGTCAAACTAATTTAAAACGCTATAATGTTGAAAATCCTATGAATGTTAAAGAGTTTTCGAAAAAGATGGCTGAAAACACCGATTATATAATCCAAACACAAAACTTTCAAAATACTATGATAGAACGATATGGTGTATCTAACCCAAGTCAAGTTTCAGAATTTAGAGATAAAGCGTTAAAGAATTCATACAAGAAAAAGGAGTATGTCTTTCCGTCCGGCAAGATAGAATATTGCCAAGGGTATGAGCCGCAAATGATTGATTGGTTATTATCGCAAGGATATGAAGAAAACGATATTATCGTATCTGATATAGAGAAACCAGAAATTTGGTATGAATTTGATGGGAAGAAAAGAAGATATTACCCTGATATCTTTATCAAAAGTGAAAATATGATAATTGAAGTTAAATCAAAATATACATTCACTCTTGATAAAGAAAAAAATAATATTAAACTATCGGCGTGCCGGAAGTTGAATTTTAGTTCCAGGATTTATGTCTTCGATAGCCTTAGAATGAGCTTTGACACCTATGATTCGTTCTAGTCCCAGATTGGCACGAATCATATTGATGGTCAATGCACCTTGTTCCAAACTATCCTCAATAGCGACGTGAGTGTGTGGAAACGCATCAAACCACTCCCTAGGCATTGCCCGCTTAGTAGTGTTTCTAAATGTTTTCTTAAGCATCGCCATAGCATAGGATTTGACATCTAGCGCACCAAATCCCATTGCATTATTCCCAAGAAAAGCACACATATACCAATTATAAAACATATAATCAAATGTAGCTGGATAGCCAACAACAGTTGGTTTGCCCTTAAACGTTTGTCTAATATCATTAATCCATTTGCTACAATCCATCATAGCATCATAAGGTTTAACCATATTAATTCTTGTGATATCATATGCTTCTTGGTTATCTTCCCAAAACTTTTCAGTTTCAGGATGGGGCTTTGCATTTGGTAAGAGATCTAAATTGCGTTCAAACGAACCCAAATAGTTCTTGTCCATATCATAGGCAGCCAAACCAAAGCTCAACATTGAGCTAATTCCTGGAACTCGTCCATCAGCTTCAATATCAAGTGATAAGTAAATTTCTTCGTAATTCATATTTTCCATTCTTTCAAAAATCGTAAACATCAAACCCAATTTTGAAAGCTGTTAAATCTGAACTTTCACGGAATTGGAAAATGACATAATCTGTACCATCAAGGTCATCATAAACCATCTTACTGGAATGCAAATCAGCACAATGGTATCGGCACCATTTGTCGCCTTTGATTTTCACCTTGGCTAAATTAGGATGTTGTTCTTTTGTTATTGTAGTCTCAAAAGGATATATCTTATTTGTCATAATCACACTATAAATTAGGATGACTTATTTGTCAATAACCTAATCTGCGGTGCTATCAATGATGGATGATCCATCATTGCTCCAAAATTTTCATTAGGATAACAAAGAAGGTTCCATTCTTCAATATTCATCCCAATCTGCTCAGCAAAAACAGGATCTAATGAATCATTGATTCTATTGGTCCAAATTTGATGCTCTCGGGTATCACCTAATGCGGTTAATGCGTGATTTTCCATTGCAAGACTTAGGATATCCATATCATCACCAAACCGAGTCGGAGTTAGGGATTGTTTAACCTGCTGTAACTCTGATCCTTTATATGAACCAGTTGTGGAAAACAAATTAGCCTTTTGAATAAAATCATTTTCATTACCACTCTTAATCATCATAGTAAATGCAATGATTTGGTCAATAATTGGCGTGTCTTCAAACAAATAGCAAGCTTTGGCCAAGACAATATTATTTTTATCAGTAATTTCCAAATCATATGGAATATGAACATTATAAGGATTGATAGTATTCAACAGCAAATTGGTCCTATCAGTTTTAGTCAAACGATAATTAAATTTATCGCCCTCTACGATATATTCATATCCTTTAATAAATCCTTCAATATCTTTTTTATCAAAGAATTTACCAAATAATTCAACTGCCCTAGATATAGCCTTTCTAGCATTCTTTTTATTTTTCTTGCTAAATTTATTCCTATATTGCTTTTTTACCTGGCCTGCGCGGTCAGGGAATAGACTATAATCACTGTCGCCAGTTTCTAATACTACTTGATCTCCATCAAAGCGTAAATTCGCCATCATTTGCGCGTGTGCTCGAAAACGCTCTTCGCGCTGTTGTAGTTTCATCATCATAAATTCGCGAAGTTCACCAACGTCAACTTTGGATAGATTTCTGATAGACTGATGGCGGCGATCTTTCATACGCTTGGTCCATTTTGAAATGGTCAAATCGTTGCGCATAATTTCCAAATGGAAAGATCGATCACTCAAATCGTTCTCATTGGTGATACGTTTGATTGGTGGATGAAATCTATTACCAAAATAACAGTCTGATATTCTACGAGCAAGAGCGTGCTTCATACTTTCAGGCTGATCATTGCTACCAAACATAATCTGAAGATCATAGAAGCATTGTTCAACTAAGCTAAGATGATTGTAGTTTTCATCGAAATGGTCAGTAACGATTGTCTGTAAATCAACTTGCTGATTATTGTCATAATAGAAGTCTCGAATATTCGCTTCGCGAATTTCTGCTCGAAGTTCTTCCATAGTGATATCACCATTACTATAATCAACTAATCGATCTAAATTGAAATCAAGATCGTATAGCCAATCGTACACATCAGCAGTAATATAGCCTAATTCAAAACTTGAATCAAAAATATATTGAGTTTCGGCACAACCGGGCAAGTTATCCTCCCTTGGCAGGCCTTACTGCCACGGCAGCGCCAGCACTGACGACATCTTGTGCAGTCTTTGCTTTGCTGATAGTGTTCACCTGGTCAGTTTCAATTTTTGAAATAGTGATCTTATTATCAGCTGCTAATTGTTCTGCGTCAGCATCATCCAGATAAACTTTTCGATCTTTACCGATTTCATTCACTGATTTAATTGCTTTTTTGCGTTTTACCAAATTAAAAAAAGTACGATCAGTAACAAAGAAAATATATCCTGCGTCGATTTTTTTCTGAATATATGTTAGCAACTCAAGATCTTGATCTTTGTCCCACGAAATGCAGACATCGCCAGTGTTATTCAAAAGAACAATAAACTTTTCCATAGTTCACCTCGTCAAGTTAATATAAGTCATAAAGGCTTGAAAATCTTCGTCTTCTTCCAATTCTGGCGGATAAATGACAAATGCTCTATGATCTTTTTTATTGGCGAAAACTTTAATGTAATATAAGAAGTTTTTACCTCGTATCATTTGGGCCAGATCGTCAGTCAACTGAGTTGTCTTGTAGCTAGATTCAATAAATTTAAATCCGTCTTCTCTGCCATCCGGCCAAGCACGGCGTATTGCTTGAAAAGTCTTGTGCCCGGATGGATGATGTATTAGATCAATAGGGGTTGGGGCTGCACCCCATTTAGCACCAAATTTTGCCACTTTCACATCTGATTTCATTTGGTCAGACCAAGTTAAGTAAAAATTGAGATCAATTTCACTCTTGTCATCCAAATAATAAAAGTGATTTTCGCCTAATGGCAAATGCTTTTTTTCACCAGTGTCCATCATTTTGTAAGCTGCACATAAGAAATGAATGTTTGAAGGTCTTCATTATCAATATTTGATGGATTGATAGTAATATATGCCTTCCCATTAACGTCAATAAGATCACACAGGTGTCGTATTTTTCTGTAAAATGGTTCAAGCTCTGGTACAATCCTAGTAAGGCTTCGCTTATAAGGAGAATTTTGGCTGGGGAATATTTTCAGCCTTCCATAAAAATAATTTTGGTTAGGCGTCTTATCAAATCTTGTGATTAGGCATTCTGGAACCGGTTCACCAAATTTAGTGGTAGCCGTACAAATATTATTTTTTTGATCGGCTGACATTGACTCATAATCACCAAGTCGTATAGCCACAACGTCACTAATGAAATAATAGTGGCTATCACCAAGTTCTATGGATATGAATGATGTCGTCATACCAGACTGTATATAACACAATGAGACGGCTGTCAAGCACCTTACCAGGATTTATAATCTGTGTATAAATACAAAGGAGAAATAAAAATGAACGATTATAAACCATATTGTTATATGATAGGATGGACTGCTCATAATATTTGGTATTATGGTGTTGAAATTGGTCAATTGACGAAGAAAGCACATCCGTCAAATTTATGGACCAGTTATTTCACATCATCTAAAGAAGTAGAACAATTTAGATTATTGAATGGGGAACCCGACTTCATTAGCATTAGAAAAATTTTCAATGATCCTAAAAGTGCTCTGTTATGGGAGCATAAATTTTTATCAAGAATTGATGCTGCCAATAGTAAAAATTTCCTTAATAAATCAAATGGCTATAATCATCATTTAGAATGGAATTTAACTCATTCAGATGAAACGAAAATTAAAATATCTGACACAAAGAAAGGTAAACGATGGGTTACTAATGGTATCCAAGATTTATATATAGAACCACAATCCATTCCTGATGGATATCAACTTGGCAGAACTAATGGTGTCTTTGGATCCGGTAATAAAAATATAATGTATGGAAAAACTCATACAGAAGAAGCAAGACAGAAAATATCATCAACTCATAAAGGAAAAATCATTTCAAAAGAGCAACGTGAAAAAATCTCTAAAGCAAATACTGGATTAAAAAGATCCAAAGAGTTTATTAATAAAATGAAAAAAATCGAAAAGACTGATGAATGGAATAAAAAGAATTCTGAAGCTCGGAAAAACACTAAACTGTATATCAATACAGAAACGTTAGTTAGAAAATATTTCAAAGCTTCAGATGTGATCCCACAAGGCTGGATTTGGATTAAAGATTACCAATCAGAATAGTTAGTCAAATCCAACTCAAAAACCTTGCTATAAGTAGTATATTTTACTTTTTCTACAATCCCTAAGCTGGTAGGCGTGAACTCATAAGTGATTCCGCCGCCGATCGCTCCTTCATAAGGATAACCAGCCTCCCAACACGCGGTATGAATTGATGTTGGATCCTTAATAGTTTCTTTCTGAAGAGCTACTATCTCTGGATAAATTTCTTCAGAAATCCATTTCATAGCTCGAGCATATTGCTCTGGTGTAATTTCAAATTTCACGAAAACCAATCCCTTATAGTTTTTCCAGTTGGATCTGAGCAAATCATTAAATTAAATTCTGGGAAGAAACACATAAGTTCACCCATCAATTCATAATTCAATAGTTCCTGGATTTCTCCATTGATTATGACTGGTATTCGGTTATCGTCACCAATCTGATCCATACAAGTAATAACAAGATTAAGTTGCTTTGTCAAATTGGAGAACCGCAAATCTCGATCAATACGCTCGCGTAATTTATTCAAGTTCAAGGGTGCAAAACGCAAAGATCCCTGGAATGGATTAGGACGGTTAGTCTTGTCTGAAAAATGCTCAACAGGTGCTTGATCAAGTTCATTTTCCAGTGGGCCAGCACCGTGACGAGTCAAATAACAGCGGGTAACATAATACATATTGAGCGATGTGATATGGTTAAGTTTGGCAAGCTTATCAATATTCATCAACCCAGTATTTGACCGAGTGACGTGTGGAAATTTGCCATAATGTTGATCAAGTAAAAGGCCTTGTGCCCCTTCAAAAACAATATTTTTAGATCGCTTACCAACCATAAAAGTCAAATCGTTTGTTGGATTTCTAACTCCAGATGACTTTGCATTTTGCAAAAAGAAATCAATATCTTCAAAATATTTGTCAACAAATCGCTTATTTGAAAACGTATCTTGTATGTAATCAATCCTGCTCTCAATACCAAGATCTTTAGCCCGAGCCGGTACCCATTTGTCTACCATAAATTTAACGAAATCGTCTTTACATTCTTGGACTTTGTCGATAGCTAAGGTTAGACCGAGCTGTTCATATCGCTCAATAGTCTCTCCAAAGCCAAGGCCAACTGAGCCGTGGCGGCTATCTGCTCGTTTCATTTCTAATTCTTGGTTTATTACCATATCCCAAGGGGTGGTAAACCTACATCTGTAATCATACCAAATATCAGGCTTACCAAAGGGCAATTTTGAATATTCATCCATTTCTTTGCGAAAAATTACTGGATTGATGACAAATTCCTCACCCAACCAAGTTTTAGCACCCTTAAACGAACCAGCACCAATGTGACTGAAAACGTGTCGGTGGCCATCTTCGGACTGAACTGTATGACCAGCCTGTGCGCCGCCATTGAACCTAATTACCGTAGTATCATCATCAGATAACCAATTAGTAACTAGCCCCTTGCCACAGTCGCCAAAATTCGCACCCACCACTACACTTGCTTTCACGATATATCTCCTTTTAACAACCCATTCATAACATATCAAATATTGACAGTCAATACTAAATAGTGTAGTAATTGGTTGAAATTTTGGAGATGTTTATGGAAAATTTTTATACATATATATATTTTGATCCAAGAAAACCTGGGTCATATATGTATGAAGATTTGATTTTTAACTTTGAGCCTATCTATGTTGGCAAGGGTCAAGGAAATCGGTATCTTAAACATCTAAAAGATAAAACACAAACCATCAAAGCTACAAAAATCAGAAAAATTATCAGTGAGGGGTTTGACCCTATAATTGTAAAAATAAAAGAAAATATTTCTGAATATGAAGCTAAAAAGCTTGAAGCTGAAATAATGAAAAAAATTGGAACTATAGTTGAAATTGATGTCTTGCCAAGAGGACCACTAACTAATACACGCTATACATCGTCATTTGAATCAGATTGCTTGAGTCAAGAAACTAAGCAAAAGCTGTCAACTATTGTTAAAAATTCTTGGACTGATGAATTAAAGACCCAACGTTCTGAAGAAATGAGAAAGAAATGGCAAGATCCAGAATATCGTGAAAGCCAAACTGCTAAAATTGCTGAAGTTGAACGTTCGGAAGAAAAACGCAAGCAAAAAAGTGAAAAAGGTAAAGAAGTTTGGCAACGCCAAGAATACCGTGATAAAAAAACTGGCGTTAAACGGTCAATTAATGCTCGTAAAAATATGTCTATTGGTCGAAAGAAAATGATACAGGAAAAACCGGACTATATAAAAGCAATGTCTGAAACACAGAAAAAAGTTATGGAAAATCCTGAAATTAGGAAGAAAATTTCTGATAAAATATCTGGAAGGAAATGGTATCATAATCCATCGGACGGTAAATCCAAAGCTCTTCCAGAAAATGAAATTCAACATTATATTGATTTAGGATGGGTTAGTGGCAGGCTTCCAGGTAGAAAAAATAAAAAGAAACGCCCATCTGTTAGATGGATGACACGTATTGGTACTAAGGAAACTCGGCAAATTTTATTAGACCAGGTTGATATCTATCAATCTAACGGATGGATTATTGGTAGAAAATTATAGACCAGCTTTTTTGTTGCTTTCTTTTATAACATCAATTAATATGGTAGCAAGCTCAGGAAATCTTTTACTATGAACGGCTAACTGAATATATTTTTGTTTACCCATAAATCTAATAATAGCGTGAGCTATTACAGAATCAAATTGAGCTGAAAGCCAATTAGCATCTAAAACATTGAGATAGGATTTGTTCAAAATAGATTTAGAAATTTCATCTGTAATTAGATTTCTATTTGCGTTTATTTCCTTTTCAATAGCAAAGCTATCTAATATACAATCAACTAATAAATTACTATAATGCTCGAGTTTAGTCCAATCAACGTTTTTATGATGTTGTTTATAAAAATCATCATTATTTCCAGATGAAACCAATACTCTATAAGAGTTAAAAGTTTGGTCATCCAAACCAAGTTGAATAGTTTCGATCAACTTGGTTTGGAAATGAATTAAATCTTGATATACACTGATCGGATGACTGAATGGCGAACCAATGACCACTGATGCTTTCATTTTTCAATCTCCCGCTTAGAGCTGGATTCCATTAACTGCTCGAGCAACTACCGGTTGAGTAGCAGCATCCCAAGAATTGATAACAGTATGACGATCCGCGCCTTCATTAATCTGAATTACAGAAACTACCACTTCTGAAAGCTTAGTGTAATCACTCAACAAAATTGCGTGATCGCCCATCAAAGCTTTCCAGCTTTCACGAACTTGTGTCGGACGATAATGCATATGGTTACCCTGTTCAACAATAATGTGGAAAGTGTGATACTTTTCGCTAACCATTTCATAAAGCTCTTCAGTCGTATAGTCCTTCTGAGCAGTGATTCCGATACGTGCAAGTTGTGCAGCTTCCAAAGTTGGCGGCACTTCTTCATCACCAATGGTAAAAAGATAGCCCTTTTCGCCACGAAGTTCATTATGATCTGTGGCTGTATGGAAAGTTGCAAAATACCAAGGAAGTTGATATGATTCGCTGCGATTGCCACCACCGCCGCCTTCGAGAAACATCTTTTCAAGCTGTGAGGTAATTCCTACATCAGGTTCAAATTGAGTTACCTGTAGTGGTGCCCGGTCATAAAAAATATCACCAATAGCCATACAACAAATTTGCGGATCTTGGACTGGTTGACGATTGATAATTTCTCCAACAAGGGTTCCAAGTCCAGAACGGACGATATGATCTGAAATCATACCCATTGATCCAGTAACATCGCTGGCGATGATAATTGGTGTAGCATTAGGGTTTTGCACCGAGTCACGGCTTTCCCTAACTGTAATATGACGAGGATCGAGCGCCTCATCTATCCGATTTGATGTGAAGATTTGAGCTGTTGATTTAGTAGCAACTGTGCTTGAATAGCTGGTGTAATCATCAGCATTCCAACGTGAATATCCCATAGTATTTTCTCCTTAATTAAAAGGAGGAGACTTAGAGGCAAATATATTTGATAATAAATTTGTCGGTAAGAGCTCCTCTTACTGCTTTGATTGAATAACGTCTTTCTTTATTACAGTCCTATTTATAACATAGATAATCTATTCTGTCAAATTAAAAGATTTAAATGGAACGTCACAAAGTAATTTTGCTGCGGTCCAATATTCTTCCTTATCAAAAGCAAAATTTCCCTTGTATTTGATAGGGTTAAGTTCGTGAGATTCAAATAATACCATCAGTTGGCTTGTTGAAAGCCTATCATATGGAGTGGATAAGATATATTTGTATTCGGAAAGGTTTGGATCTTTTCTAATCTTATTAAAAAGTTCTATGGTTGAATAGTGGGTATCTTTGACCATTTTTGACACTGAAACCACATCATTAATCAATGCTGATGTTTCATCAGTCAAGGCTTCTTCTTTAGAAGAAACAATCACTTCTTCCGTGTGGCGGATTATTTTAAATCCAGAACTTAGGTCAGATATGTGACCCTTGAGTTTATTATTGAAATATTTTTCTAACGAATTGTGAATTTCTTTAATACTTTTAAATTTTTTGGCATCTTTGAAAGTTGTTTCAACTAAAGTTGCAGCGTGACCGTGATTTGTGGTCCAAGAGCCTCGCTTCTCCTTATAAAAAATATTTGGATCAGCGCTATTCTGTATTACGAAAAAAGTTCTTTTCATTCGGTTCAAATCCTTAACATATAATATAATGCGACCTAAAACCTTTTTCTGGTATTAGCCTTAGTTTGGCTGTTATAACACGACTGACTTGTTAAAGTCAACAGATTTAATAGGTCACTATTTTATCTAAGTATTTGAATTTGCGTCCAATCAAGCTCATCGAAGAAAAAAATCGTCCAAGTTTCTTCTAACTCAATATCTACCGTTTTTGTAGAAATTTCATCTTCGGTTAACTTATCAGGAAAAATGTATTTGACCTGTTTAACACTATGGACTAAATTGGTGTTGATTGACGATTTATAAAGAAGTTGGTCGATTTCTTGCTTTTCAAGATTATTAGCAACTAAAGTATGAAACTCGGACCCATATTTAATGTGTCCGAGCTTCAAAAAGCGCCATTTACGACGCTTTGAGATAAAATTAATCATTTCTTCAAACGTGAAGCAATGAAATCCGCAATAAATTGTGGCTGTTTGAGGAAATTCCATCCAACAAGCAAACCTGCAATAAAACTAATCAATGTCATTTTTCTTTCTCCTGAATTATTTGTTCCAATTGGTGTAACCGGGTATGATATTTAACCTTCATTTCACATAATTCTTGACGAACCATTTGAAGTTCATTAATTGCTTTAGCAAGCTGTGTAACTGTTACTTGGTGATTTGAATTACTTAAAATTAAATCAGTACCATTGGTTGCACTAATTGTACTATTAGATATGGACGAATTCAATCCATAAAGTGTGCTAGTGATAGACGCAGCCGATGATGTGAATGATGAAAAATTCGCCGAAGTATAATAAAGAAATGGTCTAAATACCGCTTGGTCAATTGTGTAAAATTGACCCAGTTGCGATTTAAGAAAATAATTTATATCATCTATTTTGCTCTTAACGAAATAAACTAAATCTATACGATGTTGCCAAAATAGCACCACCAGAGCTATAATTCCAGGAATACTAAACAATAGTGACATCTTACCATTTACTTTCTTTGTTCTTTAATAAAGAATACAAAAAATAAATGTTTAAGTCAATTTATTATATTTGATAGAAACGATTTCATCAACATACAGACGATCAATACAGCCTTGGATTAGATCAGTATATCCACAATAGCTATTTTTGTAATTTTGTTCCTGACTTATATCCAAACACTTGTGCCAAGTGTATGATGGATCAGGTCTCGGCTTTTTGTCCCACCACTCATCATCTTCTTGTTCAGTTTCAAAAATAGGCCAATTATTTAACGGATGGTGCCAAAGCTCATAATCTGAAAAAAGAATACGCTTTCTTGGCACCAATGCTGTAAATTGAATAAAATCTGGTCGAAGCTTCCACCATCCTTTATGTAAAGGCCGTTTCAAATACGCCCAAACTGGGCGTTCTCCTGAGAAATCAGGGATGACTTTAGCCATCTGGTCTTTCATCCAATCATAAGGCTTATGATAAGTGAAATCAATTCCGGTTTCTTCGTCAATATCTAAGATTCCGTGATCCCCAGTAAAATAGCCAATATCTTGAGCTTTAGACCAGGCGTCTTTATGTTGACGTGAATAGACACGAATTAATTGATTTGGTGATGCATTGAAAAGTGCGCGGCGACGCGAAACAGGAATAGGTCTCATTTAGTCTTTCTTTAAAAGAGAATAGGGGGACGCTCAAGCTCGCCCCCTAAAAGAATTTCACCTCTCTGTGGGTCCACACCCTCTGCAACCGGAACTTGGGCAAATTAATGATAATCTGCTTGCCTTCATCTCCCTACTTCAGGCTGCATCCACGCAGGAGACTATCCAGATATCGCATAACTTCTACACAGTTGCCCCTATTAATAAGGATTGGTAGGTGGTTCAAGTCATCGGCGATGATCCGTGATCCGAAAATGATCACTTGAGTATTTGAGCCCCGGGCCGGAATTGAACCGACGTAACTTGGGTTGCAGCCAAGCGCATAAGCCACTCTGCCACCGAGGCAATTAGTTAAAATAAATCGTATGGACCTTTTTTCATACATTATTTATCCTTATAAAATAAGGCAACATCTGATCCTACTAGCAATACCATAAAATGCTATTGGTCGACCGGCCAGATATTTAAGGGTTGCCGGTCTACGGCGTAGCCTCGCCAACCTTATTGGAGGATCGGGCAGGACTCGAACCTGCATTCTTCACGGTTGCGACGTGACGGACTAATCCATTCTCACCACCGACCCAATTTTTAAAATTTAAGTGAACCAATATCCTTTAACTTAACTGACCCAGGGCCTGTTAAAAAGAAATTAATTCCTTTATCTTCAATTTCTTTGTCCAATTTAGCAGAAAGTTCTTCACCTGTCAATGGTTTTCCGAACTTTTTCTTCGCAACTGCTGGACCCATACGAGTGAACCAAGCCATCAAATCACGTTTAATTTGTTTTTTTCTATCTGATTCATAATTTCCGGCATTTTTAGCCAATGTAACTTTCTTTTTCAAAGCAGCTTCACGTTCGGCACGATCTTTAGCTAATTGCTCCTTGTCTCCAAGATATTCATCAGCGTCATCACCAGTCAATGGTTGGCCAGTAAATGATGGGACATTGTTCAACAATTCAAACCAAAGGTGAGCATCATTTTTATCGTGCCTGCCGCTATATCTCCAATCTAAATATCCTAAGATAATATCTTCGGCTTTTTTATTTCCAGTATCCAGCAATACTTCTTGCGCAACCCAGGCGGCTTTACGAGGATCGGAATAAACCGGTGTAAGAATTGGCATCAATTTATTAAGATCATCGCTAAACAATGACGATGGGGCATCAGGCCAACGTCGTTGCATATCCTGAATATGTTCACGATACAAACTGGCTGGAATATGGATTTGTCCCACGTATCCTGGGCGGCCGCTTGGATTTTTTATAGCATAGAGATATGGGCTTGATGATCTCCAAGTCTCCCCTTTTTCATTCAACCATAATCCAGAATCTGGATCTTGCTGGTTTTTTACTGGGGTTTTGTCCAAATACTCATCAATTTGGGTGAATTCAAAAAGACGCATAAAAATATCCTGCAGATTAAATTACAAGATATTTATACCAACTAACCCTTTTTATGAATTGTCACCAATCCAGTAGGTTTTCCCTTCCCTACGACGTGTCAATCGCCTGCCATCTGTAACGCCATCGGACTTACGCATAGTTTTCCGGCTCCGCTATAGGTACTCATTCCGCCGCCTCCCACGGTCCCTTTGCAAGGGGTGGCAATATTAAATTACCGTTCACTTTCCCTACCTTGGCCATCCTGCGCGCTGATATTTTCATATCAATGTAGAACAGACTTGGGTTTAATATACTCCCTCCCCTTAATGGCGGTACGTAACTTTTACCGCCACATCTTCAAGGGTTAGTTGGTATCTTGGTATATTAGCATTAATAGTCCACAAGTCAATCCTTAATTAGGATATATGCCAAATAATCTTCTTCATTATAAAAAAATATTTTATGTACGGTGTAATATGTTCGTCGATGTTTATTTGGAGGTTCGTTGAAATAAACGTCTTCAATAGTTTGACTATATGGTATGCTGTAATGGTCTAATAACTTCATAGCTGATCTAAAAGCCATATGGGCTGCTGGTTCACTTCCGTGGGAATATAGATCAAAAGATACGTATCTCATTTCAATCCTTGATTAGTCGAAATGCCATTAAATCATTTTCGTCTTGAAAGGAGATGCTGAAAACTTTTGAAAATACCATCTTTCCGGTAAATTCAGTTGTAACAAATATTTCTTGATTCATTACATCAGCATAGTATAGTATTTGATATTCGTCTAACAAATCCTTAGCTAATTCCCAAGCAACATACGCATCGTGTTCAGTTGGATGATTTTTTAAACTAAATTTAATTTTTGGCTTCATCGATCAAATATCCAATCAAACGACCAACTTCAGCAACTAAAGCTTCTTGGGCCGGATGTGTCATTGGTCGACCAGTACCGTCATTTCCGCCAGAGCGTATAAATTGATATGCCTTGCGGGCAATTTCAGTCATTTCCCCATTCAGTCCTACAGCTTCAGAAACTTCATCTTGGGGGATTGGTGTAGGCTTTAGGTCGGCGCCGACGTGGACAAAAACATAAACCGCTTCACATACTTTGGTCTCGTCACCCGTACAGCCATCACGAGTATAAGTACAAACTTTACTTGTAAGGGACGTCGTTCCTGTTTTGACTATTTCAGCATAAATCACTACCTCATCACCTATGTGAACTGGTGCAAGAAATTTAAATCCTTCAACCGCAACAGTAACGACTCGCCCGCCAGCTCGTCGTTTGCATATTGCGCCGGCGGCCAAGTCCATCTGGCTCATTAGCCATCCACCAAATATATCGCCATCTGGATTAGCATCGTTCGGCATTGCTGTTAATATTCTCACTGGCATACGAGTTGACATAGTTTTTCCTTACTTAATAAATTGGTAAATCATATAATCTTCATCAGATTTAAACACTATCTCATAAAATTTAATATGATCATACCTGTCTTTTTTAGTTCTAATATCCACATTAACTTTTTGATCCTTCAAAGCTTTTTTGATCTTCATACATTCGATCATACAAGCATTTACGGTATCATAACAATCAATACTAAAATAAACAGATCTCATATTAATCCTTAATTATTTTATATGCAGTAAAGTTTGCATCATCGAATAACAAATGTAAGACGTGGATTGTTTGTATTCCATAATTCACATTCGATTCTTTTAAAGTTTCAAACTTTCCTTCTGTATATTCTATACCGTGAAAGCGTAATAATTTGCCAAAATTTTCAATCTGCTCAATTTCTTCAGGATACAAATTTGGATTACCACGTGCCCATAAAATTATTCTATTATGGAATTCTTTTATTTCCACGGCTCTTTTGACCAATCAATGTCATATCCAAATGCAAAATGACCAGGATCTTCCTTAAGAGTTTTTCGAACTTTCATCAAAACTTGACCTAGCCAATTGGTCCCGCGCCAGTTGGCTAGGTCCTCAATTGCTGGATCATTCCATCGAAGTTTGACTCCCCATACTGGATCATAGATTGCTCCTTCTACGATAATTCGATCTTCAGTATCCATAATATAATCAAAAAGTTCAGGAATTTTAAATTTCTGAATGTTGCCACGGAAAACTATCGTTCTCGCATTAGTATTCCAAATTTCTGGATCGAAATTTTTAACTTGGCGGCCAAGTTCTTTTTGTTGATCTGGATGCTTGCTATTCATAATAGCTTCAAAAATAACATCATTTTCCTCACAAGGAAAAAGCTTCGCCTTACTGGCCATCATATATTGCTCTGCACAGTTGAAATCATACAAATAATCTTCATCTGTCAACAAAAATTGAGTAAATTGGTACTTGGTAGGGTTTTTATCCTTATACCATTGACTGAACGGTCCGCCCACAAAATAGACGTGAGAATCAGTTCTACGTTCCGAATAATTAAACATTATTACCTCACAATTTGGAAAGCAATTATATCACTTTCACGTTCAAAATACAAATAATAATCATAACCAAAAAGCATTCCGCCAAATCTCCACATAAATTTCTGGAGGCCTTTGGCAGCTTTGAGATCTTTGGCATAATCACTATCTGGATAAACTTTCAAATGTCGATCAATGGTGGAAATATTTGTCAACACCTTGTCTACGCTGTAATATGTATGGGAGATTGAAGCATCTTTTAATGCCTGTATTATTTGATCTCGAGCATCCATTCGTCCAATCAAACCATCTTGACTGAAATCACCAATAATGCCACCAGGGCAGGATGCTGAAAAGTCATATTTGTAAAGTGGTTTGGCCAACCCAATTTTGGCCAAGATATTTCGAAAGAAAAGCTTCTTTTTAGAAATTCGAGTAAGCAAATAAACCTCCTTTTAACATACCGTTGATACAATAACAGGAGTATTATGTCAAGCTTTTGGCTTCCTAAATGACATTTTGTCAAACCCGTGCTTGGCGATTTTGACCTTATCATCAGTGATAGTTATCGTGTTGGGCCCATTGGTTGCTAATGTACCACCAACCCACATAGAAAGTTCTTGAAATGCAGTATATGGGTCCAGGGCACTCTGAAATCCGATTTGAGACAATCCAGCAAAATCAGCTATCCATCCACTATCAGCCTCTGACCATCCAGTTCGACCACGGCTAACTGAACTATCTCCAGGGCCTGCCTTCATAGCAATCGAAATATTATTATCAATCAGTGCATTAATGATGTCTTTTTTCAATTCAACTACATTGAATGGGTCTCTATTGTCATTCGCCCTATTCCAATAAGGTGTAGCAGTACCAGGTACCAAATTTTTAGGTTCAGCCCACTTCTTCAATTTTTCAAATGACCAAAAATAAGTCGAAGTCGAAGCTTTCATAGACTCGTATTCTTGGATTTCCAAACCCTGATAAAGTTTGCCACAGAAGATAACAGTGTGATCTACGAGTTTATAGTAAATGCCGTCAATTTGCTTGTATGAATCGTACATCGATGTTGATACGCGACGTTTGCTCCCATAATAGGGAGTTTTCCCGACATCGTCTTTATGAGTTAGTGAAACAGAAATTCCTGAATATCTTCCAATTCGATCCATCTGTCCATTAGTTAGTTTTCGACTATCGCGGACAAAAACGATGCCTGGATCAATACCATATGCAATCGCACTATCATAATAATCTTTTCCGCCAATGATACGCATATTACCTCACAATAGGAATTGAAATTCTAAATAAGTTTGTTCATCGTGAAAATGTAATTCAAAAGCACCGGTGGGCTCAATATTCGGATCGTCACTTCCTATAATTTTATAGGCAGAAAAATTTTTATTTTGCATAATTTGCAGGACAGTATCAGCTTTTTCATATGAAATTCGATTAGCCAGATATTGGTCTAACTCTATTCCAGAATGGATTTTTGATAGATCTTGAACTGAATATCCAATAATTAGTGTTTTAAATGGATCAGTCATCGTCAAAAGTGAATGCCCAAGTGGGTATTGGTACAATGTTAGTGTTGGCAATTGATGACAGTGGCCAGGCTGGCCAAACAGCACCATAATAAATGTGACCCCAAACATTCATAGCTGGTGGCATAGCAAAGGAACTTGCAATTGAAAAAAGAAGAGCTGTAGCCATATACATTGAAACTACGCCAAGCCAAAAATTTCTCATACATTGTCCTTTCAAAAAAAAGATGGCGCGCCTACCAGGATTCGAACCTGGACCAAAGGTTTAGAAGACCCTTATGATATCCCTTTCACCATAGGCGCATTAGTAATTACATTAATTGACTTTCTATAAAGTGTCAAGCTATATTATGACTTTAAAAATAAAAAGTGATTAGTATGAAACCCACCGTTTCTTGTATATTATGCAGAAGTGTCGTCACTGTCAACAACATTTCCAAACATTATGGATCAAAAATTTGCCAAAAGGGAAAGAAACATTCTATTCAAAATGAGTTCTGTCCTCATTGCGATACCAGTTTGCCAATTAAATCTAAAAGAGCAAATCATATCAAATGGTGTCATTCAAACCCGTTACGGCCGGACCACGTCAACAATGTAAAAATCGCCAGGACTTACATCACTGAGGAATCAAATTTAAAACGTTCCTCGTCCATCAGTAAACTTCATAAAAACGGTACTTACAAGCATATTGACCGGACACATATGAAAGGTCGTAAACATACTGCTGAAACAAAACAAAAAATATCCGAACGAGCATTGAAAAGTAATCATCAGCGTAAATGTAAAATGTCTCATAACTATACAGACAAGAAAGGTAGAACATTCATATTTGATAGTTCTTGGGAAGATGCTTTAGCAGATCGATTAGATGAATTAGAATTAAAATGGGAACGCCCTGGACCTATTTTATATCAAGATCGAGCAGGCAAGAATAGAAAATATTATCCTGACTTTTACCTGCCCGATCATGACCTTTATTTAGATCCTAAAAATTCATATGCTGAAAAGCAGCAAAATGAAAAATTAATGATCATATCTAAAATAATCAATTTGTCAATTCTTCGATCACTTGAAGAATGTGTTCATTTTGATTTAACGTGAAATGTGCGTCCATCCAACCGTGAGGGGTCTCGAAACTTGGACTCAAGTCACCAGCATTTAGCATACCTTGCAATGTAACACTAAAATCAGTTTGTGACCCATACGATTTATTACCCATAACAATCGTTTGCAATTCTGATATCGTTACTTTGCCACCACGAGAATGTAGCTCAGCGACGATATGTCGCTTAAGGTTCCAAACTCTATTGTGTTGCCCAATATGGCCGTATTCATTTGGATTTAATTCTTTCATTTTTTTTAGTTCCTTTTGTTTCCCGGCTTTTTTCGCGGGGATTTAAATTAAGGAACAACTTTTTTGAGATGAATAATAAATATGTTTGCTACGACATATTATTGGATCATCACAAAAGTTGTTCCAAGTATATTTATAAAACCGGTAGGCGACCCCTGCCGGTTTTTTAATGGAAGAACTCTATTTTTTTCTGATTTTCTTTTGATTTTATCTATTTAACCATCTGCCTTATCACATCAGAAGTAAAATAGTTTGAGAAATCGTTAGGAATTGATATTAATAAATTTTTTCCTTTAGACAAATAACCAGACCCAACAACAATGTTAGTGGAGTCTAATATAGTATCGGCTTTAAAAGCTATATTAATTCCTAATCCGGCTGCAATAAATTGATATGCTTTCAAATCCAAAAACACATCCATTTCTAATTCTTCCCAGCCAATATAATCACTAAGAAAATATTGCTTTCTAATTATACAGTATCCATCAGCCATTATATGTCCCAGAATAATGAGCGACCAATATACATATTTCTTATTCGACCGTTAATCCAATAAGGATCATCTCCTATTGAATTGCCAATACTTAATGGGTCATTCGTAGGCGCTAAAGGTGTAACAGCAACATCAGTAACTTGAGCATCATTATAGTAAGTTCTGAGTCGTGTACCACCATTATTGTAGACCATTACACCAACTTTAAACCAAGTATTGACTGGCATTGGCGTCTTAATACTGTAACTATAAGAAGATATGGCAGCTACTAAGTTATCAATGGTCCAGGGGCCGATTCTTATATTAGCAGTGCTTGAGGTGTTTGGCGTTCCGCCGTTATATCCAACGGTCATAAACAAACAACCATATGGTCTACCTGACATACTTATATTTGACCAAGCCTCAAATTCAATACTGTACGGTACTGTGATTCCGTAATTACCAGAGGTAGTGCTATATAGTAATCTTTGATTAGTACCATTAAAATCTAACCAACCATTTGAATTATATGTAGGCGTGTTTGTTGATGTTTGAGTGTTGCCCAAATTATCAGTTATAATTCCATTTTCAATTTGAAAGAGTAATCCTTCCCTTGGTGGGTAAGTATTTAGATAATTTGAAAAAAAAGCAGATGATGGACCGATTGTTTTACTTGTCATTGTCAAATTACCTGTATTCTATTTGCGCCCCATAAAGGAGTCGAACCCTTTCATAGAGATTAGAAGTCTCCAGCCCAGATCCGCTGGATGGGGCAACATTAATACACTTATTTATATTGAAATTTTTGTAATGGACTAATCTACCAAAGTCAAAGCCGTTATGATTACCGGATCGTCAGTCATAATATAAACTTCAGTGTAATCGTGATATCTGTGACTGCAACGGTATTCATATTCATCATAAGTTTTAACAATACTGGTATCAAAACCCAATTGAGCCACCAAATCTTTCAATTCTTTAAAATATTCTGAAGCTTTGCTGCAATTTTCGAATCGCCTATTCATTATAGTTTTAATTTCTGCCATAATTTTATCTCACCAATTCATATTCGGTTTTAGTCAAATCGTCTAAGAAAATTAAATTAATAAAAATGGTTTTATTAAACGGGCCGCTCCCATTATCTTCGGTAAGTTGGAATTTATAATTTTGATTTGACATCTTTTTGAGGATTTTTTCTTGCTCAAGAGCCAATACTAATCCAGGATATTCCACCCTATTGTATAGATGTTTGGTCATATCGGAAGTATAGAAGAAATGCTCCAATGAATCACAGCTTTCAATATGACCATATGGTTCTCTCACAGTTTACCTCATTAGGACAAAAGTAGTCTCTGTAAATAAGTCTGAAATAGCCTCATCACAGACAAAAGCAAAGCAACGGCCAATATATCTCGGTTTTTTGAGCTTTCGGCCGCGGCTTCCAGAAGTAGTGACCATTTCTCCACGGCGTATTGTTGAATCCAGCCCGTTTTTAAAAATTATTTTACAAGTAGTTTGGATGTCTTGTTCTAAAATTTTTGCAGTTCCGCCGTTTGGATACTCGCCATATGGATACTGACAATTGATGGAAATTTTGCCATCACCCCGTGGGATTTTTACAATCCTCATATCAAAGTCTTTAATTTCTTCAATGAATCAGTTTTTAGAGAATCACGCAATGGGCCAACTCCTAAGCAAGTAATAGTGGGCTCATTAAACACTGTAAAGCCAGCATCAGTGACCAAGCTAGTACCGCAAATGTTCTTATACTCTTCTTGAATGGCCTTGAGCTCGTCAACGGTGTCAACTACGAGACAAATCTTGTATGCTCTGGGACTATTATAATAGTCTTGTGCTTGATCACACTTTCGTTTTGCGATAATTACATCTTCAGTAGTGAACGGTTCAACATTATGTGCGTAATTGGCTTCCCACCAAGAATGCAAATAGGCGTGGCCAGCCTGAGCTGCCATTTTTCCACGATTGCCATTCATTTTTGCCAAAGACTCTTTTGCAAAAATACAATAGAGCTTGATATTATCTTCTTCCATAATTATTCCTTTGGCCTGAATCCATAAGCCAAGCAACCAAATCGATAGTCACTATCAATATAATTACTGCTCGAATTGTCTTTATATTCAGGAGTAACAATCCTAGTGTCACCAGAGATGGATTCTAATTCTTGACCATATTCAAGAAAATCATAAAGATAATATGGAATCAAATGCAAATTAGTTTCTTCATCCCAAATACCAAATCCAAGATTTAATGCTTCCTCTGAAGTTAATTCAGTAACATCAACACGGCCAAGTGAATCAGCCAATTTCTGATTTCGATCAGTTTGGCTATAATCCACGATCGTGTCTTCAATAACATTTACATTTCGAATAGTTTGAATCAGTTCAATAACACTCATTGCTTGCTCCTTGGATCAAAATCTTCATAAAATTCATCAGGTCCATTTTCTATAATGAACTCTTTAGCCTTTGTCAACGCCAATGGCACAATGTCACCAACAGAAAGAGGATTGGTCCAATAAGCTATTGCTTCATTGATAGCGTCAATCACTTCATCCTTTGTAATTGGATATTCAAGTATATTTCTCACAATTCAGGACCCTCCAAATAACCACCCAATTTCAGTGCAGTATAGTCTGCCTCTTCAATCATCATTTGAATTGGTACAAGTCTTACTGTTGTATCAGGCTTTTTAAGCTCTTTCTTGACATCGTGTGTATTAAGTGCATATGTCTTATGTGTAAAAATTTTAGCTAACCGAAATGATTTATTCCAACCATTTTTAGTTTTGAAACCGTTAAATTCATCAAACACTACATATACTGTTCTGAGTAAATGGTTATTTTCCATATTATTGTTCTTTCAACAAATTCTAACCGATATAATACCGCGGCTTCTCCATCCGGCGATTAGTGACATATTGATACATCTATGAAAAATAACCAAAGCCTAATATATTTTCCTTCGGGGAACGATCCCGTCGAATTAATTGACCATATTAGCGGACTGTTCAACTTTCGGTCGACTCTACTCGCATACTTACTTTTGGCTTCACAACCCTCGCCTCGAGAGGTGCCCAATTAATTGGACTCAACGTCACCAACTTTGGCTATTTCATACCAACAATATAGCAACCATTGCCAAATAAGTCAAGCTATGAACTGTTTGATCAATACCGAGCCAAGTAAACCATTCTTCGTGAGTTGTTGGAGTATATCCATTTTTCTTACAAACATTTACTTTGATATAATCCATCGAATAATGGACAAATAATTCAGCAACACATACTGCCAAAATAGTCCAAACAGAAATTTGAACAAATATCGAAAAGGACAAAATGATTAAAAAAGACATCGTTGCGTGGATGCCTGCGTGGATCCATCCTCCTGGATGAAACAAATTTCCCTTATTTTTATACATATAGGGTGGCTGAAGTTTGAAATCGGCAATAAAATGCTTAATAAACAGCGGTATAAGTAATGCGATTGATAATAGACCCATAATTACATTCCTTTAAATTAAAACTGAACAGTGATTCGCCGTAGCTGATCCCTTACCTAAACCATCCAACTTGTGGAAATACTTCCATTTATTGGTGCGCTGCCTACCCAACGGGGCGGAACGTAAGCCTTAACGTTTCACAACGTGTTTAAGATCACTGCTACCTGAGCTGGCTCTTTCTCCTACTGCCGGCCCTTTATGGCAGACTCAGGCTTCAGTCTTCTTCACCATATTCGGCGAAATATTCTTGGCACTTAGCCAATGTGAATTTATTTAATGACAGAATGGCTTCATAACCACCGTGTTGAGGCCCTGCCCTAGTGCTTGGGCAAACAATTTTCCGAAGTTCGTAACACATCAGAGACACCTTCAGCACTCGCAATGCTGATTCTACAACATTGTTAATGGTTTCAAGGTCCCCTTGTTCAATAGCAAAATCAAGCTTTTGCTTCAAACCAATTACAAAATTGCCATCAATGTGACCTAATCCGAATATATCTCGAGCACTTGATATGCTCCTAAAAAGGCGGCGAAGTTTTCCTTCCTCATCATCAACAGAATTTTGAATATCGAGCTGTACATCAACATATTTCTTAATATTAATTCTCTGTTTCTCGACTGCCTCGCCTATGGTCTTTGGATTGTCGCCATAAGAAAATTCAAGAGGTAGAGCATCACAATAATCCCAAACGTCTTTTCGACACCACCAAAACTGACCCATATATTCCATATGATCTGTTTTGTTTGGATCGTAAATTCGCCGAGCTTTTTCCAGCTGATCAAGGAAAAATTTAGAATCGAGCTGTTCAGGCCGCGCATCTTCACCCTCTATATCACCATAATCAGAATATACACCAAATGTTGGCGGACATACTGGGACGAAACGGGAAAAGGAACCATACTCAGTATAAGCATCTTCTGATACCGGCTTAACTACCATAACTACCGCTTCACAATATGCTCCAATTTCGAGACCTGAAATTGCGCAACTTTCGGACCAACAACCCATTAATATTCCTTTCTAGAGAATTATATCAGTGTTTCCAGTATAACACAATATCTTCTTCTGTCAACACTGATAAATATCAGACAATTAAGGAATGGTGTGATGAGATTATTTGAAATATATAAAGAAGACCCATCAAGCACGTTTGTTCACGATGGCAAATCTTATGACATCAATAAATTGTTTAAATTGACGGCGCACCTCAAGCCAGAGTTGTATCGAGTGAGTGACTTAACTTGGGTCTTAAACTTTGATGAGCCTGTCCCAGACGATTACGAAACTATTAATATCAATATTCCAGTGTTAATTACAAAGTGGTATGATATGAGTGTAGGCGCTTGGCGGCACACGGTGATTGACGGTTTACATCGTCTTAACAAAGCAAGAATCAATAAAGTAAGTCATATTCAGGGGAAAATGGTATCTAAAGATATATTAGATTCGTGTTTATTTTAATATAGTACCCCAGGTAGGATTCGAACCTACAAAAGCAAGTTTAGGAAACTCGCACCCGCTCCCTCGGCTGGGGCAAAATTAGGATCCAATGGATCCTAATTTATTTATATCGCGTCTCGGTTAGGGACGACTCGATCAGCCAAACCATTACTAACTGCTTCATTTGCTGAAAGAAATGTGTCAAACTTCATAGTTTCAAACAATTCTTCGTAAGTCTTACCAGCAGTGTTATGGCGAACATAGAGTTCAGTCAATCGTTCATTAATACGTTTGCCTTCTTCATATGCTCTTTTCGCATCTTCAAATTCAAGCTCTTGAACGTGAATGGAACCACGAGT
>JALOAT010000039.1 GCA_023228645.1 Gammaproteobacteria bacterium
GACGCAGGGTTTTGCCATCGATAGCGATGAGTCGGCCGCCATTCGTCTCCCGCAAATCCTCCAGCCAGCTCGGGAAGCAGTCATTCAGTGCCTTGGGGCTTAGACTGGAGAGCACGCGGGCGAAGGTGTCATCTACCAGAATGCCGTTCTCCAGCCGGATGAAACACCGCAGCCAGTCGAGACGGTTTTCGGCAAATTCCACGATATCGGCCCAACCCGCGGCTCCGCTGAGGGTGGCGCAGACCGCCACAAACAGCATTTCCGCCAAATCATGCTTCTTGTTGCGGTCAATACGGGGATCGGGGGATGACGGACAAGTGTTGCATGAGGTCGTGACTGGGCATGGCTGGCCTTCCGTTGAGAAGGTGCCAGGAGATCAGTTTGGCCGCTGCACGTCAACTGGTTGAAGCGATCTGGCCCTGCCGTGTTCCCCGTGTTTATGCTTCTTCTTGCATCACGCGTAGTTCTTGCGGTTCTTGTGGCCGCCGGGCATTTTCTTTTGGATGATGACGCCCTTCACGGCGTCCGCCCCGGAGAGTTCCTGGGTGGGATAGGACGGGTTCACGGCGGCGATGTACCACTTGCCATCTGCGATGCGCAGCTGCCGGAAGATGTACTCCTCGTTGTGCCAGGCGATCACGAATGCTCCGTCTTTTGCCATGCCTTCCGGGTCGATGACGATCACGTCGCCTTCCGCAAACTCCGGCGCCATACTGTCGCCCAGCACCATGAGTGCATACGGCTCCTTCGCCTGGCACGCCTCGGCGGCGAAGTCGCGTTCCGGGTCGTCGGTCTTGACAATAGGGATGATTTTTTCGGAACTCATGAAGTTCTCCGTGGCTGTGCCCGCAAACGACGCACGGGCAGACAAAATTTCACGCCGGGCGCATACACGCTAGAATCGCGCCACACCTGAATGATTCATAAGGTACACGATGAAACGCTACACCGATCTGGTCACCGAAGCCCTCACTCGCGTCCGGGAAATCATGCCCTGGGACCTCACCGAGAAGCTGGAGCAGAAAACCGATCTCCTGCTCGTTGACGTACGCGAACCGGCGGAGTTCCAGGCCATGCACATCCCCGGTTCCATCAACGTACCGCGCGGTATTCTGGAGTCTTCCTGTGACTGGGATTACGACGACACCATCCCCGAACTGGCCGCCGGCCACGCGCGTGAAATCGTCGTCATCTGCCGCTCGGGCAACCGCTCCGTGCTCGCCGCCGACGTGATGCAGCAGATGGGCTTCAAGGACGTCGTCTCGCTCAAGACCGGCGTACGCGGCTGGAATGAATTCGATCAGCCGCTGATCGACGCCGAAGGCAACACCGTGGACGTGGACGCCGCCGACGAAGCCCTCGCCTCCCGCGTCCGCCCGGACCAGCTCCGGCCCACGAGCTAATCAGGAAAAACATCCAACACAGAGACGCAGAGAGCACAGAGGGGTTGAGGTGCGGGTCGGTGGCGCACTATGCCACTTGCCCCGAGTTTTTCCTTCTCTGTGTTCTCTGCGTCTCCGTGTCTCTGTGTTAATCCTTCAATTCTTCGCTGTTCAGTGCTCCCCGCGGCGGATCTGCTCTTCGGAGCGAAACCAGTTGAGCTTTTCGTGCAGTTTCACCACGTGGCCGACCACGATGAGGGTGGGCGGCTGGATCTCGCGGCCGGCGATGTCGTCGTTGATGGTGCCGAGCGTGCCGGTGAACACGCGCTGGCGTGGCGTGGTGGCCTGCTGGACCAGGGCGACCGGGGTGTCCTGCGGCAGGCCGTGGGCCTGGAGCTGTTCGCAGATGACCGGCAGGCCCTTGAGGCCCATGTAGAACACCACGGTCTGGTTCGGGGCCGCCAGGCTCTTCCAGTTCAGGTTCATGGTGCCGTCCTTCAGGTGGCCGGTGACGAACACCACCGCCTGGGAATGGTCACGATGGGTGAGCGGCATGCCGGCATAGGCGGCGGTGCCGAGGGCCGCCGTGATGCCCGGCACCACCTGGAAGGTGACGCCGTTGGCCATGAGGGTTTCGATCTCTTCACCGCCGCGACCGAACACGAAGGGGTCGCCGCCCTTCAGACGGCACACGCGCTTGCCCTGCTTGGCGAGATCCACCAGCAGTTGGTTGATCTGGTGCTGGGGCACGGCGTGGTTGTCGCGCTCCTTGCCCACGTAGATACGCTCGGCATCGCGGCGGCACAGGTTCAGCACGTCTTCGGAAACCAGCCGGTCATAGACCACCGCATCGGCCTGCTGCATGAGGCGCAGGGCGCGGAAGGTGAGCAGGTCCGGGTCGCCGGGGCCGCCGCCCACCAGGTAGACCTCGCCCTCGTTGCGCTCCTCGCCCTCGGCGATGGCCTTTTGCAGGGCGCGCTCGGCCTCGTCGTCCTTGCCCGAGAACACCAGTTCGGCGATGCGGCCCTGGAGGATGCCCTCCCAGAACACGCGCCGGGCGGTGACGTCCTTGAAACGGGCCTTCACCTCATTGCGGTAGCGCTCCACCATGGCGGCCAGACGGCCGTAGGTGGAGGGAATGGCGGCCTCCAGGCGGGTGCGCAGCAGCCGCGCCAGCACCGGCGAGGCGCCGCCCGTGGAGACGGCGATCTGCACCGGCGAGCGGTCGATGATGGACGGCATCACGAAACTGCACAGCTCCGGGTTGTCCACCACGTTCACCGGGATGCCGTTCTTCCTGCAGAGTTGGGAAACCTCGCGGTTCACGTCCTGGTCATCCGTGGCGGCCACCACGAGCATGCGGCCGTCAAGGTCGGACGGGGTGAAATGACCGCGGCGCCAGTTGATGCGGTGTTCTTCCGCCTCGCTCAGCAGGTTCTGACACAGTTCGGGGGCCACCACGCCGACCTTGGCGCCGGCCTCCTGCAACAGCGCTGTCTTGCGCGCCGCCACCTCACCGCCACCGACCACCAGCACCGGCTGGCCGCGCACGTTCATGAAAACGGGTAGAAAATCCATGGGAAATCTCAGGGCCTGAAAGCCGACATTGCCCGGAAGTGTATCCCCCGGAAGGTTGTTTCGTTATATCTCATTAGGAATGCTTAATATTCGGTAAGGGAAAAAGCATTAACCACGGGGGACACGGGGAACACGGGGCAAGAACACCTACGTGTAAAGAAAACACCGGCAGGAGCCTGTCCCTTGGTCACATTTCACCGTTGTAGCCAGCCCTTCTTGCCCCGTGTCCCCCAGTGTCCCCCCGTGTCCCCGTGTTTTCTCTTGATATCGCCTCAGCGTGACAGGACCGCCACCCCGCCCATGTAGGGCTGCAAGGCCTCCGGGATGCGGAGGCTGCCGTCGGTCTGCTGGTAGTTTTCCATCACCGCCACCAGGGCGCGGCCCACGGCCAGGCCGGAGCCGTTGAGGGTGTGCAGCAGTTCGGGCTTGCCGGTCTCGGGGTTGCGCCAGCGGGCCTGCATGCGGCGGGCCTGGAAGTCCACGAAGTTGGAGCAGGAGGAGATCTCCCGGTACTTGCCCTGCCCCGGCAGCCAGACCTCCAGGTCGTAGGTCTTGGCGGAGGAAAAGCCCATGTCGCCCGCGCACAGGGCCATCACGCGGTACGGCAGACCGAGCTTTTGCAGGATCTTCTCCGCATGGCCGGTCAGGTCCTCCAGGGCCTGCCAGGAATCTTCCGGCCGCACCATCTGCACCAACTCCACCTTCTCGAACTGGTGCTGGCGGATCATGCCGCGGGTGTCCTTGCCGTAGGCGCCGGCCTCGCTGCGGAAGCAGGGGGTGTGGGCCACGTATTTCACCGGCATCTTCACCGCCTCGATGATCTCGTCGCGGGCGATGTTGGTGACCGGCACCTCGGCGGTGGGGATCAAGTAGTAGTTCTGCTCGCCGCGCAGGGCGAACAGGTCCTGTTCGAACTTGGGCAGCTGGCCGGTACCGCGCAGGCTGTCGGCATTCACCAGGTAAGGCACGTAGGTCTCGGTGTAGCCGTGCTCGCCGGTGTGGGTGTCCAGCATGAACTGGATGAGCGCGCGGTGCAGGCGCGCCAGGGGGCCCTGCATGAAGGAAAAGCGCGCGCCGGTGATCTTGGCGGCGGTGTCGAAGTCGAGCATGCCCAGGCCGTTGCCCAGGTCCACGTGGTCCTTCGGCTCGAAATCGAACGTGGGGGGCGTGCCCCAGCGGCGCACCTCCACGTTGTCATTCTCGTCCTTGCCCTCGGGCACCGACTCGTGGGGGATGTTGGGCACGCCCAGGGCGATGGCATTCAGTTCCTCCTGGATGGCTGCCAGTCGCGTCTCAGCCTCCTTGAGCTTGTCGCCCAGTCCGGCGACGGCCGCCATCAAAGGCGCCGCATCCTCGCCCTTGGCCTTGGCCTGGCCGATGGCCTTGGACTTGGCGTTGCGCTCCGCCTGCAACTCCTGGGTACGCGTCTGCAACTCCTTGCGCTCCGCCTCCAGGCGGGCGATGGCAGCGGTGTCGAGCATGAAGCCCCGCCGCGCCAGCTTGGCGGCAGTGGCCTCGAGATCACTACGAAACAGACGCGGGTCGAGCATGGTTCAGCCTTTCAAAATCCGGTCGAAGAAAAAAGCATTAACCACGGGGGACACGGGGAACACGGGGACGAAAAAATCGTGATGCCATGGCCAGAAGGACCTGTAGGCGCTCGGGCCGCGATCACCTTGGCCAAACGGCGTGTCGCGGCCAGAAGGCCGCTCCCACAAAAGAATTGGATTTCCCCGTGTTCCCCGTGTCCCCCGTGGTTAAAGCTTTTGCCTTTTGCCTTTCAAACATTCACCTGCGCCGGCCAGGTGAGCAGGTGGCCGGGCTTGATGAGGGGTTGCAGGTGGTCGATGGCGGCGGCGATTTTATCGGGTGTGTCGAAAAACTCCACCACGATGGGCAGTTCCAGGGACAGGTCCACCAGTTTGGCGGTGTGCAGTTCGCCCGAGGGGCCGATGCCGGCGATGCCGCGGTAGACCGTCACGCCGCGCAGTTTCTCCAGCTGGTGCAGGCGCTTGAGCAGGGCCTCCAGTTGGGCATGGCCCTCGGTAAGGTAAAGGCGCGCCACGGTCACGTCGGTCACGTTCATACCTGCCTCGCCACACTCACCCCCACCCATACCGCGGCCAGGCACAGCACCACGCTGGCCAGCACGTTCACGGCGGCGCGCAGCAGATCGCCGCTCTCGATGAGGTTCAGGGTCTCGATGGAAAAACTGGAAAATGTAGTGTAGCCGCCGAGCAGCCCCACCATCAGCAGGGCGCGCCACTCCGGCCCCAGCGCCACACGCTCGATGAGCAGCACGTACACCAGCCCCATCACGAAGGACCCGGTCACGTTCACAAACAGCGTGCCCCACGGAAAGGTGCGGCCCACCAGGGCATGCAACCCCGTGGACATCCCGAACCGCAACATCGACCCGAGCGCCCCGCCGAATCCCACCAGCAGCAGTTGCTTCATTGTCCGGCCTTGATGGGAAAAGCATTAACCACGGGGGACACGGGGAACACGGGGAAATCCACTTCTCTTGTGGGAGCGGCCTTCTGGCCACGATACGCGGTTTGGCCAGGGGATCGCGGCTTGAGGCCGCTCCCACAGGTCATTCTGGCCGCGGACATAACGATTTTCCCGTCCCCGTGTTCCTCGTGTTCCCCGTGTTTCACGCTTTTTTCCCCCGCGCTTTCCGATCCAGCTCCCGCAGATGGGCCAGCTTTTCGGCGATCTTCTGTTCCAGGCCGCGCGGGACGGGTTTGTAGTAGTCGCGCTCGGGCATTTCCTCGGGGAAATAGCGCTCCCCCGCCGCATAGGCGTCCGGCTCGTCGTGGGCGTAGCGGTAGGCGTGGCCGTAGCCCAGTTCCTTCATCAGCCTGGTGGGCGCGTTGCGCAGGTGAATGGGCACCTCGTAGCTGCCGTGTTGTTTCACGTCCGCCAGGGCCGCGTTGTACGCCGTGTAGACGGCATTGCTCTTGGGCGCGCAGGCCATGTACACCACGGCCTGGGCGATGGCCAGCTCCCCTTCCGGCGAGCCCAGGCGCTCCTGCACGTCCCAGGCGTTGAGGGCCAGTTGCAGGGCGCGCGGGTCGGCATTGCCGATGTCCTCGCTGGCCATGCGCACCACGCGGCGCGCCACGTACAGCGGGTCGACGCCGCCGTCGATCATGCGCGCGAACCAGTACAGGGCCGCGTTAGGCGCGGAGCCGCGCACGGATTTGTGCAGGGCGGAGATCTGGTCGTAGAAGGCCTCGCCGCCCTTGTCGAAGCGGCGCACGCCGCCTGCCAGCACCTCGCCCAGCACCTGCCCATCCACCACTTCGCGGCCGTCCACCGGCTCGGCCAGATCGGCGGCGATCTCCAGCAGGTTGAGGGCGCGGCGCGCGTCGCCGTCGGCGGCCTCGGCGATGCGGCGCAACAGTTCGTCGGAGATGTCCAGCGGGCGTTTGCCCAGGCCGCGGACCTCGTCGTGCAGGGCGCGCTGCAGGATGCCGACCAGGTCGTCCGGGGTGAGGCTCTTGAGCACGTACACACGCGCCCGGGACAGCAGGGCGTTGTTCAGCTCGAAGGACGGGTTCTCCGTGGTGGCGCCGATGAAGGTGACGGTGCCGTCCTCCACGTGGGGCAAAAAGGCGTCCTGCTGGGACTTGTTGAAGCGGTGCACCTCGTCCACGAACAGCACCGCGCCCTTGTGCTCGCGGGCGCGCACCGCCTTGGCCTCGTCGATGGCGGCGCGGATCTCCTTCACGCCCGACAGCACGGCCGAAAGCGTGAGGAAATGGGCGTTGGCGTTCTTGGCGATCATGCGCGCCAGGGTGGTCTTGCCGGTGCCCGGCGGGCCCCAGAAGATCATGGAGTGCAGGTGGCCGGACTCCAGCGCGATGCGCAGGGGTTTGCCCGAGCCGAGCAGGTGCGATTGGCCGAAGAAGTCGTCGATGCCGCGTGGGCGCATGCGATCGGCGAGCGGTCGCAGGGTGCCTTCGTCCCCGGCCGCGGGCGGGGTGAACAGGTCGTCGCTCACTCGTCTTCGCCGATGACGTCGACGCCCTTCGGCGGCGTAAAGCGGAAGGCGTTTGCCTCCAGGCGCGGGTTGCGTTCGATGTGCCTGAATTCCAGGCGGGTGCGCTGGCCGAAGCCATCCACCATGGCCATGGTGTTCAGTGCGCCGTCACGAAAGCCGAGCTGCACCGATTCGAAGCTGGCGTCCTGGCGGCGCGGCTTGAGTTCCAGCCAGGTGGTACCCTCGCGCTCGCCGAGCTCGGTCACCTCGAAATTCCGAGCGAGCGGCTCGGTGCTGGAAAGGAGCAGCGCAGGCGTGCTGCCCAGGGCCTCGCCCTGCTGCTTGACCGTGACCTGTTCAAGATCCTTGTCGTACATCCAGACCCGTTCACCGTCAGCCACGTAGAGCTGCTCATAGGGCGCGGTGTATTGCAGGCGGAAGCGGTCCGGGCGGGAGATCAGCAGCTCACCCGAGGTCTCCTCGACGACCGTGCCGTCCGGGTCGACGACGATTTGCGAGAAATCGGCGCGCATGGTCTTCAGGCCCGCGAGGAACTGGTCCATGTGCTGCTGGCCATCGGCGGCCTGGGCGGACAAAGACAGCGAGAGCAGCGCCGCCAGGGCGGCGGCGGCAAGGCGTTTCATGTGGCTTAATCCTGTATGGGGGCGGGTGCGAGCACCTCGCGGTTGCCGTTCGATTGCAGCGGGCCCACCAGACCCGCCTTCTCCATCTCTTCGACAAGTCGCGCGGCCCGGTTGTAGCCGATTTTCAGCCTTCTTTGGATACCCGAAACCGAGGCGCGGCGGCTCTCCAGTACGATCTGCACGGCCTGATCGTAGAGCGGATCGCTTTCGCCGCCCTCCCCGTCGCCACCGCCGCCCGCGGCGAAATCGCCACCGCCCTCGGGTATGCCCTTGATGATCTCGTCGATGTATTCCGGCGCACCGCGCTTCTTGAGATTTTCGACCACACGGTGCACCTCGTCGTCGCTGACGAAGGCGCCGTGCACACGATTCGGCACCCCGTGGCCGGGCGCCAGGAACAGCATGTCGCCGTGACCGAGCAGGGCCTCGGCGCCCATCAGGTCCAGGATGGTGCGCGAGTCGATGCGCGAGGAGACCTGGAAGGCGATGCGGGTGGGGATGTTGGCCTTGATGAGGCCGGTGATCACGTCCACCGACGGGCGCTGGGTGGCCAGGACCAGGTGGATGCCCGAGGCACGTGCCTTCTGCGCCAGCCGGGCGATGAGCTCCTCCACCTTCTTGCCCACCACCATCATCATGTCCGCGAGCTCGTCCACGATGACCACGATATAGGGCAGCGGCTCCAGCAGCGGGCGCTCGTCCTCCAGTTCCGGGGCATCAGGGACAATGGGCTTCCAGGTGGGGTCCTTGAGCGGCTGATGCGCGGCGATGGCCTCTTTCACCTTCTTGTTGAATCCGGCGATGTTACGCACGCCCAGGGCCGCCATGAGCTTGTAGCGCCGCTCCATCTCGGCCACGCACCAGCGCAGCGCGTTGGCGGCGTCCTTCATGTCGGTGACCACGGGGGCGAGCAGGTGCGGGATACCCTCGTACACCGAGAGCTCCAGCATCTTCGGGTCCACCATGATGAGTCGCACGTCACGCGCGGTGGCGTTGTAGAGCAGGCTCAGGATCATGGCGTTGATGGCCACCGACTTGCCCGAGCCGGTGGTGCCCGCCACCAGCAGGTGGGGCATCTTGGCCAGGTCGGCGACCACCGGATTGCCGCCGATGTCCTTGCCCAGGGCCAGGGTCAGGGGTGACTTGGCGTCCTCGTATTCCTTGGATTTGAGAGTCTCGGAAAGCCGCACGATCTCGCGATGTTCGTTGGGGATCTCCAGGCCCACGGTGTTCTTGCCCGGGATCACCTCCACCACGCGGACACTGATGGCCGAGAGGGAACGGGCCAGGTCTTTGGCGAGGTTGGCGATCTGGCTCACCTTCACACCCGCCGCAGGCTGCATTTCGTAGCGCGTGATCACCGGGCCGGGATGCACCTCGGTGACCTGCACCTCCACGCCGAAGTCCTGGAGCTTCATCTCCACCAGGCGCGACACCGCCTGCAGGGCCTCGGGCGAGATCTGCTTGCCACTGGCCCGGGCCTCGTCGAGCAGGGTGAGCGGCGGCAGTCCTTCCTCGGCACTCGGCTCGAACAGCACCGTCTGGCGTTCCTTTTCCACGCGCTGCACGGGCTCGGCCAGCTTGGGGACCACCGGCTCAATGCGCGGCGGCAGCCGCTTGGCGACCTTCTCCTTCACCACCTTGACCTTTTCCTCGCGCTCGGCGCGGGCGCGCCGCGCGGCCAGGTAGTCGCGCAGCGCATCACCCCGGCTGAATAGCCAACGCAGCAGGCGCAGCGTGGCCGCGCCGGTGGCATCGGAGAGCCGCAGCCAGGACAGGCCGGTAAACAGGGTCACGCCGGTGAGAAACAGGGCCAGCAGGAAGATGGTGGCACCCACGAAACTGAACACGTCGGCAAGCCCGCCGCCGACCACATTGCCCAGCACGCCGCCGGCATCCAGCGGCAGTGCCGAGACGCCACGCCCGAAGTGCAGAAAGGCGATGGAAGCGCCGCTCGCGAGGGTGATGGCGAAACCCAGGGTGCGCAGCAGCAGGTGTGCGGGACGCGTCTCCGGCCGGCCCTGCCAGCGGAACAGCAGCCAACCGGCGTAGCCCACCATGAGCGGAAACAGGAAGGCCATGTAACCGAACACGTACAACAGCAGGTCTGCCAGCCAGGCGCCGGCCCGGCCGCCCACATTGGCCACACCCGACGCCGCCCCGCTCTGGGACCAGCCGGGGTCGTTGGGGTGGTAGGTGACCAGCGCAACGAGCAGATAACAGGCCACGGCGCCAAACACGTAGAGGGCGCCCTCGCGCAGGCCGCGGCCCAGCGAATGGCCGTCACCGGCCCGGTCGGATGTGTTCGGAGACGCCTGCAAGATGAGCCTTTACCGGAACAATTGGAGTTAAGGCCTTGGATTGTCGCGTTTTCAGGCGAGCGACTGCAAGGCAGGATAGACCACTTGGCCCGCCCGCAGGTTCACACCGGCGGCAAGCGCGGGGTGTTCTTCCCAGTGCTCGCCCGCCAAGCGCAGGGCGTAGGGGATGAGCGCCGCCGACAGGGCCTGGGAGGCGCTGCGCGGCACCGCGCCCGGCATGTTGGTCACGGCGAAGTGCACCACGCCTTCCCACACGTAGGTCGGCTCCGCCCAGCTGGTGGGCCGCGTGGTCTCGATGCAGCCGCCCTGATCCACGGCAATGTCCACCACTACGCTGCCGGGCGCCATGGCCCGCACCACCTGGGCGCTGACCAGGTGCGGGGCACGGGCACCGGTGATCAGTACGGCACCGATGAGCAGATCCGCCGCGCGGGCCGCTTCGTCGATGGTCTGCTGGTACGGATACAGCGCCGTGACGCCGCCCCCCAGGGCCCGCATGGCGGCCAGCCGGTCATGGTCGTGATCTAAAACGGTGACCCGCGCGCCCATCCCTGCGGCCATGGCCGCGGCGTTGCTGCCCGCCATGCCGGCACCGAGGACCACCACGTGACCGCGCTCCGCTGCCGGCAGACCGCCAAGCAGCAAGCCCTTGCCGCCGGCTGGCATGCACAGCAGCTGCGCCCCAATCTGCACCGCGAGCCCGCCTGCGATGTCGCTCATGGGGGCGAGCAGAGGGAGGCGCCGGCCGGCCTCCTCCACGGTCTCGAAGGCCACGGCCGTGAGGCCGATGCCCTGCAGGGCCCGCATGAGCTCCAGGTTGGCGGCGAGATGCAGGTAGCAGAACAGCCGGTGATCGCTGCGCAACAATGCCAGCTCTTCCGGCTGCGGCTCCTTGACCTTGATGATCAGCTGGACGGCCCCATAGAGGGTCGGTGCGTCCGGCAGGATCGTCACACCGACCGCCAGGTAATCCGCATCCGTATAGCCGCTCGGTAACCCGGCGCCCGCCTCCACACAGACCGTGTGGCCCGCGCGCACCAGCTCGGCGGCGGCCGCCGGGATGAGGGAAACCCGCCCCTCCAGGGTCTTGATCTCCCGGGGGACACCGATGCGCATACTTTCTCCCTCCCCGGAATGCGGGGGTTTACGTTAACATAACAGGCAATTTCCGCGTCCAGCACTCAGAAATAACAACGGAGTCCTTTCATGAGTCAAGTCAAGCATTCCCGCGTGCTCGTCCTCGGTTCCGGTCCTGCGGGTTACACCGCCGCGGTATATGCGGCGCGCGCCAACCTCAAGCCCACCCTGATCACCGGCCTGCAGCAGGGCGGCCAGCTCATGACCACCACCGAGGTGGACAACTGGCCCGGCGACATGGACGGCGTGCAGGGCCCCGAACTCATGGAGCGCCTGCAAAAGCACGCCGAGCGCTTCAACACCGAGATCATCTTCGATCACATCCACAAGGCCGATCTGAGCAAGCGCCCCTTCACCCTCAGCGGTGACAGCGGCACCTACACCTGCGACGCGCTGATCATCGCCACCGGCGCCAGCGCGCAGTACCTGGGCCTGCCCTCCGAAGAGGAGTTCAAGGGCCGCGGCGTATCGGGTTGCGCCACCTGTGACGGCTTTTTCTACCGCAACCAGAACGTGGCTGTGGTCGGTGGTGGGAACACCGCCGTGGAGGAAGCGCTGTATCTTGCCAACATCGCCAAGCATGTCACCGTGGTGCACCGTCGCGACCAGTTCCGCTCCGAGCGCATCCTGGCCGACCAACTCATGGAAAAGGCCAAGAACGGCAACGTGACCATCGAGTGGAACCACGCGGTGGACGAAGTGCTCGGCGACAGCACCGGCGTAACCGGTCTGCGCATCAAGAGCACCAAGGACGGCCGCACCAAGGACCTGGAGCTCACCGGCGTGTTCATCGCCATCGGCCACAAGCCCAATACCGACCTGTTCGAGGGTCAGCTGGAACTCGACCACGGCTACATCCGCGTGCGCGGCGGCCGTGAAGGCTACGCTACCGCCACCAGCGTGCCCGGCGTGTTTGCCGCCGGTGACGTGGCCGACCATGTGTACCGCCAGGCCATCACCTCCGCCGGCACCGGCTGCATGGCCGCCCTCGACGCCGAGCGCTTCCTGGAAGGCTACGAGGTCCAGCCCTGATCCACACCCGTCACCCCGCCCCGGCCAAAGGCTGGGGCGCACTCCTTCAGCAGTGGGGCAAGGATGTACAGCTCTGGCTGTTCATCCTTGCCTCGCTACAGGTCTTCCGCGTCATCCTCATCGGCACCTTCCACACACAGATGGAGGCATGGCGAGGCGCCGAACTGGCGCGGGTATTCTTCACCAGCCTGCGCTTCGACGTGGCCACGGCGGCCGTGTGGGTACTGCCCACCTTCCTGCTCGGGTTCGCCGTGCTCTGGCTGCCGCTGGGCCGAGCCCTGGAGCGGCTGCGCCTGGCCGTGGCCTATGCCTACACCGTGGCCGCCATGTTCATCTTCGGCGCCGACCTGGTGTTCTTCAGCGAATACAACGACCAGTTCAACCAGCACGTGTTCGGTCTGTTCCACGACGACACCACCGCCATCCTGATCACCGTCTGGAAGGATTACCACCCCATCCCGGTGCTGCTCGCCGCAGGCAGTGCCGCCTGGCTGGGCATGCAACTGGTACGCCGCTGGCTCGCACACACGCCGCCCTGGCTGGCACGCGGGGCGCACATTCCGGGTCTGGGTCGGCGCATCGCCGCGGCGATCACCCTGTTCTTCTTCATGGCCGCCATGGCCCGCGGCGGCACCCTGTGGGGAGAACCCATCCGGCTCAAGCACGCCTTCGTCGCCGACAGCCTGTTCCTGAACCGCACCGTGCTGAACCCGTTTACCGCCCTCTCCAAGGCGGTCGAGACCAAGCTGCTCGTGGAACGCAGCGGCGGCGACGGCGCGTTCTGGCCCGAGGCCGATCTCACCGGCGCCGTGCGCCTCGCCCGTGCGATGCACGGCCTGGCGCCGGAGCCGCTTGAACGGCGCCTGGATGACAATCTCACGGTCACGGCGCGCGGCAGCGCCACGCCGCCGCGGCACGTGTTCCTGCTCCTGCTGGAGAGCCACGACGGCTGGACGGTGTTACCCGAGTACCGCCGCTTCGGCCTTTCGCCGCAGCTCGCGTCCCTGGCCGACCGCGGCGTCTACTTCCGCAATTTCCTGCCCTCGGCGAGCGGCACCGTCGGTTCCATGAACGCCCTCATCACGGGCATCCCGGAGACCGGGCTCAACATCAATTACGAGACCACGGCTGTGCGTCCATACCCCACGGCCATCGCCGAGACCTTCCGACGCCTCGGCTACAAAACGCGTTTTTTCTACGGCGGTTATCTCAGCTGGCAGCGCCTGGACAGCTTCGCCATGGCCCAGGGCTTCGACGAGGTGTGGGGCGGCGGCAGCATGGTCGAGGACCATACCCCCACCAATGAGTGGGGCGTGGCCGACCAGTACCTGTTCGATTTCGTCGGCAAGCGCGTGACCGACGACGTCCCGAGCTTCAACTTCATCCTCACCACCAGCAACCACCCGCCCTACGATCTGGACCTCGATGCCCTCGGCTTCCCGCTGAAGGCCCTGCCGGAACCGCTGCGCGCCACCAAGTCCGATACCCTGCGCGTACTCGGGCACCTCTGGTACACGGACCGCGAGGCCGGGCGCTTCGTGGCCGAAACCGAAGAACGCCTCACCGCGCCCCTGTTCGCCATCACCGGCGATCACACCACGCGCCTGCAGATCATGTTCCCGGGCGACAGCGTGTTCGAGCAGGTGGGCGTGCCGTTCATCCTCTACGGTCCTGCGGTGCTGGGCGAGCAGCGCGGCGAGCGGCGCGCCGCGGGGGCGCACATCGACGTCGCTCCCACCCTGTACGAGCTGAGCGCGCCGGCTGGTTTTCCTTATGCCGCCTTCGGCCGTGACCTGTTCACCAAGCCCGCGCCGAGCTACGGCTTCGGCGACCGCTTCGTGATCGGCGAAGACCTGATCGCCCCGTGGAACCAGCCCGGCACGGTGTTCGGCCTGCCCGGCATCGCCCGTCCCGGCGAGGCACCGGCACTGGCGGAAGTCGGCCGCCAGTACGACGCGCTCCGCGCCCTGGGCTGGCACCGGGTACGCCGCGGACCTAATCTCCCCTGACTCTTCTCACTCCCGGGCCGCACATGCGCATCAGCACGGTGGACAGCCTGGCGGGCGTACCCGCGGCCCAGTGGGATGCCTTGCAGGGACCGGATCACAACCCTTTCCTGCGCCACACCTTTTTGGCCGGTCTGGAGCACCACGGCTGCGTGGGCGAGCGCTGGGGCTGGCTGCCCCGGCACCTGTTGGCCTGGGATGGCGATCGCCTGCGGGGCGCGCTGCCCCTGTACCTGAAGGACAACTCCTACGGAGAGCTGGTGTTCGACTGGTCCTGGGCCGACGCCTACCAGCGCGCCGGCCTCGCCTACTACCCCAAGCTGGTATCGGCGGTGCCCTATACCCCGGCCGGCGGGCCGCGCCTGCTGCTGGCGTCCGACGCCCCCGCAGACCTGCCCGGCCGGCTCATCGAGGAAGCACTCGAACAGACCCGGACCCTCGGCTGCTCCTCCCTGCATGTGCTGTTCCCGGACGAGACCCAGTGCCGCACCCTCCAGGGCGCCGGCCTGCTGCGCCGCACCGGCACGCAGTTCCACTGGTTCAACCGGGGCTACCGGGACTTCGATGATTTCCTCGACCGCTTCACCGCGGAGAAGCGCAAGAAACTCCGGCGCGAACGGCGCCGTGTCGTCGAGCAAGGCGTCACCCTGGAGGTGCTGGAGGGGCGTGCCATCGACGAGAGGCACTGGGCCGCCTTTCACCGTTTCTACGCGGCCACCTTCGACAAACGAGGCGGCTACGCCACGCTCACCGAGGCCTTCTTCCAGTCCCTCGGCCGGGACATGCCGGACCAGGTCGTGCTGGTGCTGGCGCGCCACGGCGGGCGTTACGTGGCCGGGGCCCTCAGTTTCCGCAGTCACGATGCCCTTTACGGCCGCCATTGGGGTTGTGAGGCCGAGTTCAACAGTTTGCACTTCGAAGCCTGCTACTATGCGGGCCTCGACTACTGCATCGAGCACGGCCTGCAACGTTTTGAGCCGGGTGCCCAGGGCGAGCACAAGGTGGCCCGCGGCTTCGAGCCGGTCCCGACCTGGTCGGCCCACTGGCTGGCCCATCGCGGCTTCAGCGAAGCGGTGGCCAAGTACCTGGCCCACGAGCAGGAGGCCACCGAGGAGTACATGCGCGAGCTCGCCGATCACTTGCCGTTCAAGAAGACATGACCCGTCGTGGCCCCTATTGGCTGGATCCGGACGATCCCGGCTTCGCGTTCCCGCCCACGCGCCATGCCCTGCGCGATCCGAACGGACTGCTCGCGGTGGGCGGCGACCTGTCGCCCGGACGGTTGCTGACGGCCTATCGCCAGGGCATCTTCCCGTGGTTCAGCGACGACCAGCCCATCCTCTGGTGGACCCCGAGCCCGCGCGCCGTGCTGTTTCCCAGCGAACTGCGCGTGTCGCGCAGCCTGGCCAAGGCCGTGCGCCGCGGCGCCTTCCAGGTGACCGTGGACCACGCCTTCTCCCAGGTCGTCTCCGCCTGCGCCCAGCCGCGCGACGATGGCCTCGGCACTTGGATCACCCCGGAGATGCATCGGGCCTACACCACGCTGCACGGCCTCGGCTATGCCCACTCGGTGGAAAGCTGGGCCGACGGCGAGCTGGTGGGCGGGCTCTACGGCATCGCCATGGGCCGCGTGTTCTTCGGTGAATCCATGTTCACCCATCGCACCGACGCCTCCAAGGTGGCGTTCGTGCATCTGGTGCGGCAACTGGCCCGCTGGGGCTTCGGGCTCATCGACTGCCAGGTGAGCACCGCGCACCTGGAAAGCCTGGGTGCCCGTCCCATCCCCCGGGAACAGTTCGAGGGCCTGCTCGACCTGTACGCGGACGAGCCTGGGGTGCCGATACCGTGGCGTCTCACCGCCAAGGCCACGCCATGACCGCGGCCCACTCCCCTGCCAAGCGTCTGGCGTTTTATGCCACTCCCGTGCACGAGTGCAGCTATTTGCCGGAACGTCACGCGGTCACGCTGTTCGCCGACCCGCACACGCCCATGAACAACGCGGTCTACAGCGAACTGGCGCGCTTCGGTTTCCGGCGCAGCGGCGCTTACGTGTACCGGCCACGCTGCGAAGGCTGCGAGGACTGCATCGCTGTGCGCATCCCGGTGGGCGAATTCCGGCCCGACCGTAGTCAGCGCCGCACCTGGGAGCGCAACCGCGACCTGCAGTTGACGGTACGTGGCGCCGTATTCGACGAGGAACACTTCGAGCTCTACAAGCGCTACACCCGTGGCCGCCACCCCGGCGGCGGCATGGATTCGGACAGCCCGACCCAGTACCGGCAATTCCTGCTCAGCACCTGGTCGGATACCCGCTTCGTGGAATTCCGCAAGGACGGCCGGCTACTGGCCGTCGCGGTGGTCGACTGCCTGGACGACGGCTTGTCCGCCATGTACACGTTCTACGACCCCGACGAGACCCGTCGCGGCCTTGGCGTGCTGGCGGTGCTTTGGCAGATCGCCGAGGCGCGGCGTCTGGAATTGCCCTGGGTTTATCTGGGGTATCTCATCGAGGCGTGCCCCAAGATGTCTTATAAGCTCCGCTATCACCCCTTGGAAGGCTTTGTTCAAGGCTCGTGGCGGCGGCTTCCTTGAGCTATACCTTGCGCCGGGCGCAGCCCATGGCCGTTACACTGCTTTATTAAATCCGGCGGATAGTGCATCATTCGCCGCTTTACACGGTTCTCGGGAGCTACACAGGTCCGCATGGCGAAAGAAGAAGGCATTGAAATGGAAGGCACGGTCGTCGAGACCCTGCCCAACACCATGTTCCGCGTCGAACTGGAAAACGGTCACGTGGTCACCGCTCATATCTCGGGCAAGATGCGCAAGCACTACATCCGCATCCTCACGGGCGACAAGGTCACCGTGCAGCTCACGCCCTATGACCTGACCAAAGGCCGCATCACCTTCCGCGCCCGCTGACCCACCCCACGCAAAAACGCCCAGCCAAGCCCGGGTGTTTTTTTGTCGCGCTTGGGAAGAATAAGATCCAACACAGAGGCGCAGAGACACAGAGGCCACAGAGACGAAATCGGTCTGCACGAAAGGAAAACACCCATGCGTGCAGGTCGTTTCCGATGCAGATGCGGAAGCTCTCCAGTACGCCCGTGATCCTCGGTTTTCCTCTGTGTCTCTGCGCCTCTGTGTTGGGCTGTTTCTTTTCTCTTACACCGGCTCCGCCTCGGCCTGATGCTCCGCCTTGGGCTCCATTTCGAAGTGGAGCTCGCCCTCCTTGACGGTCACGGTCACGTGGCCGCCGCGCTCCAGTTTGCCGAACAGCAGTTCCTCGGCGAGGGGTTTCTTGATGGTTTCCTTGATGACGCGCGCCATCGGGCGGGCGCCCATGGCCCTGTCGTAACCGCGTTCGGCCAGCCAGTCGCGGGCGGCCTCGTCCACATCGATGCTGACACCCTTCTGCTCCAGTTGGCTTTCCAGTTCCAGCAGGAACTTGTCCACCACGCTCTTGATGGTCTTCTGATCCAGCGAATTGAAATGGATGATGGCATCGAGACGATTGCGGAACTCCGGCGTGAACAGCCGCTTGATGGCCTCCACGCCGTCTGTCACCGTCTCCTGCTCCGTGAAGCCGATGGAGCGCTTGGCCATCTGCTCGGCGCCCGCATTGGTGGTCATGACGATGATCACGTTGCGGAAATCCGCCTTACGCCCGTTGTTGTCCGTGAGCGTGCCGTGGTCCATGACCTGTAGCAGCAGGTTGAACACTTCCGGGTGCGCCTTCTCAATTTCGTCCAGCAGCAGCACCGCATGGGGGTGCTTGGTGATGGCCTCGGTGAGCAGACCGCCCTGGTCGAAGCCCACGTAACCCGGCGGCGCACCGATGAGGCGCGAGACCGTGTGGCGCTCCATGTACTCCGACATGTCGAAGCGCACCAGCTCGATGCCCAGGATACGGGCGAGCTGACGCGTCACCTCGGTCTTGCCGACACCGGTGGGGCCGGCGAACAGGAACGAAGCGATGGGCTTGTCCTCGGTGCCGAGCCCGGAACGGGCCATCTTGATGGCCGAGGCGAGCGCGTCAATGGCCTGATCCTGCCCGTAGATCATCAATTTCAGATCCCGTTCCAATTTCTTGAGCGCATCGCGATCCGAGGTGGACACCGTCTTCGGGGGGACGCGCGCCATCTTGGCCACCACCGATTCGATCTCGCGGGTGCCGATGGTGCGCTTGCGCCGGGACGGCGGTTGCAGACGCTGGCTGGCGCCGGCCTCGTCAATGACGTCGATGGCCTTATCCGGCAGGTGCCGGTCGCTGATGTAGCGGCCCGCCAGTTCCGCCGCATGGCGCAGGGCCTGGCGGGTGTACTTGACGTCGTGGTGCTCCTCGAAGCGGGTCTTGAGCCCGTGGAGGATTTGCACCGTCTCTTCCACGGAAGGCTCGCTCACGTCGATCTTCTGAAAACGACGCGCCAGGGCGCGGTCCTTCTCGAAAATGCCACGGTATTCCTGATACGTGGTGGAGCCGATGCACTTCATGTCACCCGAAGCCAGCACGGGCTTGATGAGGTTAGAGGCGTCCATGGCCCCGCCCGAGGCGGCACCCGCACCGATGATGGTGTGGATCTCATCAATGAACAGGATCGCGCCCTTCTCTTTCTTGAGTTGGGCAAGCACGGCCTTCAGGCGCTTTTCGAAGTCGCCGCGGTACTTGGTGCCGGCGAGCAGCGCACCCAGATCGAGGGCGTAGATGGTGCTCTTGCCGAGCACCTCGGGCACGTCGCCGTCGACAATCTTCTTGGCCAGGCCCTCGGCGATAGCGGTCTTGCCCACGCCGGCCTCGCCCACGAACAGCGGGTTGTTCTTGCGGCGGCGGCACAGCACCTGGATGGTGCGCTCCACTTCGTCCTTGCGGCCAATGAGCGGGTCGATCTTGCCCTGGCGCGCCAGCTGGTTCAGGTTGACGGCATAGGACTCCAGCGGGCTGCGATTGCTTTCGGTACCCGCCTCCTCCTCGCCCTCGCCGCCGACGGATTCGCCGCTGTCCTCGTCCTCGCTCTTGGAAATCCCATGGGAGATGTAGTTGATGACGTCCAGGCGCGACACGTTGTGCTTGTTGAGGAAGTAGACCGCCTGGGATTCCTTCTCGGAAAAGATGGCCACCAGCACATTGGCGCCATTGGTTTCCTTCTTCTCGGAGGACTGCACGTGAAACACCGCGCGCTGGAGCACGCGCTGGAAGCCGAGCGTCGGCTGGATGTCGCGGTCGGTGTTGACCGGCAGCAGCGGCACAGTCTGGTCGATGAAGGCCTCCAGTTCGCCACGCAGCTTGTCCATATCCACCCCGCAGGCGCGCAGCACCGGCGCTGCCGACGGATTGTCGAGCAGGGCAAGCAGCAGGTGCTCCACAGTCATGAATTCGTGGCGCCGTTCCCTGGCCCGTTTGAAGGCGCTGTTCAGGGTGAATTCAAGCTCTTTGCTCAACATGTCGATGCTCCGGACTAACCCGCCTCCATGGTACACATCAAAGGATGCTGGTTCTGGCGCGAGTAGTCGTTGACCTGGGCCACTTTTGTCTCCGCCACCTCCCGCGTGAAGACGCCGCAGACCGCCTTGCCCTGGGTATGGACGGTCAGCATGATCCGGGTCGCCTTCGGCCGGTCCATGCCGAAGAACGCCTCAAGAACATGGACGACGAACTCCATGGGAGTGTAGTCGTCGTTTAACAGTAACACCTTGTACATGGGCGGCCGCTGAAGCTTGGGCTTGCTCTCTTCGACGGCCAATCCACCGGTTTTGTCAGGTTGATGTTCGCTCATTGCACGAAATGCACGCGGAGGCGCAGTAAAGGTATCGGCGCGCGGCAAGAAATCCGAAGGTTCCCGCCGTTCGATGACGGGTTGGTTTGAGTATTCAGGAATCCGCGGCTTTCGACAAGCTTGCTCCCCGTCAGAGGTTAGAGAGCTTGTGCGCCGGAAAATTCAAGGGGAAGAAGGACGGCCGTTGCGGCCGTCCTTCGCAGTGAAGCAGGTCACATCTGGGCGATCATGGCCTCGCCGAAGGCGGAGCAGGACAGCTCGGTGGCGCCTGGCATGAGGCGCGCGAAGTCGTAGGTAACGGTCTTCGCCAGAATGGCCCCCGACATGCCCTTGACGATGAGGTCCGCCGCCTCGGTCCAGCCCAGGTGGCGCAACATCATCTCAGCCGAAAGTATGATCGAACCGGGGTTCACCTTGTCCTGGCCGGCGTACTTGGGCGCTGTGCCGTGGGTCGCCTCGAACATGGCCACGGTATCGGACAGGTTGGCGCCCGGTGCGATACCGATGCCGCCCACCTGCGCCGCCAGGGCATCAGAAATATAGTCGCCGTTCAGGTTCAGGGTGGCGATAACGTCGTATTCCTCCGGGCGCAGCAGGATCTGCTGCAGGAAAGCGTCGGCGATGGCGTCCTTCACCACGATCTCGCGGCCGGTCTTCGGGTTCTTGAAGCGGCACCACGGGCCCTTGTCGATGAGCTCGGCGCCGAACTCGCGGCGCGCCAGTGCGTAACCCCAATCACGGAAGCCGCCTTCCGTGAATTTCATGATGTTGCCCTTGTGCACCAGGGTCACCGAGGGACGATCGTTGTCGATGGCATAACGGATGGCCTTGCGCACCAGGCGCTCGGTGCCCTCGCGGGACACGGGCTTGATGCCGATACCGGAGGTCTCGGGGAAGCGGATCTTCTTGCCCGCCTTCAATTCCGTGGTCAGGAATTCGATGAGCTTGCGTGCTTCAGGCGTCTCCGCCGCCCACTCGATGCCGGCGTAGATGTCCTCGGTGTTCTCGCGGAAAATGACCATGTCGGTTTTCTCCGGTTCCTTCACCGGGCTCGGCGTGCCGTCGTAATAACGCACCGGACGCAGGCACACGTAAAGATCCAGCTCCTGGCGCAGGGTCACGTTCAGGGAACGGATACCGCCGCCCACCGGCGTGGTCAGCGGGCCCTTGATGGACACCACGAACTCCTTCACCGCCTGCAGGGTCTCTTCGGGCAGCCACAGGTCGCGGCCGTAGACGGCATTGGCCTTCTCGCCCGCGTACACTTCCATCCAGGCGATGGAGCGTTTGCCACCATAGGCCTTCTGCACGGCGGCATCCACCACCTTCTTCATCACGGGAGTGATGTCCACGCCGGTGCCATCGCCCTCGATGTAGGGAATGATGGGACGCTCGGGGACGTTCAGCGAGAAATCGGTATTGGTGGTGATTTTCTGGCCGTCGGCCGGCACCTGAATACGTTCGTAGGCCATGGAGACTCCGGGGCTGTGCGGAAAGCCGTTCATTCTACCCGCGCGGCCGCACAGCGGGAACCCGCGAGGATGGCAGGGTAGCCTGCCAGTTCGGGCACCCCTGTGTAGTAGCCCTGGGCGAAATCGACACTGAGTTCTCGAATGACCTCGAGCGCCCTGGCGCTACCCACGAATTCGGCGACCGTCCACTTGCCCATGGCATGGGCGATCTCGTTCATGGAGCGCACCATGGCAAGGTGCAAGGGATCCTGGTCGATATTGCGCACGAACGAACCGTCGATCTTCACGAAATCCACCGGCAGGTCTTTCAGGTAGGCGAAGGAGCTGTAGCCCGCACCAAAGTCGTCCAGCGCGGTGCGGCAACCCAGTGCGCGCAGTCGCTCAAGCAGGACGCTGGCTGCGGCGAGGTCGGCAATGGCGCTGGTTTCCGTGATTTCGAAGGTGAGCCGTTCGGGTGCGACGCGGTGACGGTCGAGCGCCGCGGTGAGGTGCTCGACGAACCCCGGATCGCCCATGGTCATGCCCGACAGGTTGAGACTGAAATGCTCCTCACCCCCGCGCTTGGCAAGCAGGGCAATGGCATGCTCCACCACCCAGCCGTCGATATCCACGATGAGACCAAAGCGCTCCGCCGCAGGAATGAAACCCGATGGCATGATGATGCTGCCGTCCGGATCCAGCATGCGCAGCAGCACCTCATGGCTGACCACCCGCCCGCTCTGTACATCCACGATAGGCTGTAGCGCAAAGTCGAACCGGTTCGCCTCGATGCTTTGCTTGATGGTGCGCGCCCAACTCATGTCGGCGCTCATGTCGACGAGGCTCTGATTGTCGTCAAGCCGGTATACGTGCACGCAATTGCGTCCCGCGCGCTTAGCCATGTGGCAGGACAGGTCTGCGCGCGCCATCAGGTCTTCCTTGGTGCGGATCTCGGTCACCAACATGGCCACGCCAATCGAGCAGCCGATGTCGATGAGCCGTCCGTCCTCCCGAAAGGTGTAGTCGGCCATGGTCTGGCGGTAGGAATCGGCGACGCCGCGCGCCGTGTCTTCGTTCACATCGAACAGAAGTACCGCGAATTCATCGCCGCCGAGTCGCGCCAGGATGTCACCGCGCCGGGAGCGTTTTTGCAGGATCCCTGCCACCTCGATGAGCAACCTGTCGCCGGCCAGGTGCCCCAGCGTATCGTTCACGAATTTGAAGTTGTCCAGATCGATATAAAGCAAGGCGCAATCGAGCCCCCCCTGGCGACGGGCGCGCTCAACGACCCGTTCCAACTCGTCGAGGAAATACTGACGGTTGTACAGGCCGGTGAGGGAATCGTGTTCGGCGAGCTGGCGCAGGTGGTCCAGCATGGCCTTGCGCTCGCTAATGTCGGAAACGATGGCCGTGAAGTGTCGCCGCCCGTCCAGCACGAGTTCAGTCACCTTGATGGACATGGGGAACAGGGCGCCGTCCCTGCGCTGGGCCGTCACGTTCACCTCGGTACCGAGGATCCGCCCCGTACCGGCCTCGAGATAGCGCTGGATGTAGCCGTCGTGCTCTGCACGGACGGGGTGGGGCATGAGCATGGACACGTTCCGCCCGATCACCTCTTCCGCGCGATACTGGAACAGCTGTTCCGCGGCGTTGTTGAAAGTGCCGATACAACCTTGCTGGTCGACGGTGATGATGCCTTCACCGACATTGTCCAGGATGGCGGCAAGCCGTGTCTCCCTCGCGTACACCTGCCGCTGCATGTCGCGGAACGCCGCGAGCACGGTATCGATTTCGTGCGCGGCGGTGCGCAGCAGCGGTGTGTAGGACGCACCCTGCTCCAGGGCGCGCAACGCATTGGTCAGTTGCCCCATGGGACGGCGGATCAAGAATTCATAGGACAGGTTGGTGAGCAGAATGAAACCAGCGACCAGCGCCGTCACCAGCCAGACAAACCCGGACATGACGCCGGTGACATCAAGGGACTCCTGCACGGCGCTTTCGGTGAGCGTCGCGAGGCGGGCATCCACAGCGCCAATGTGCGCCCAGACGTCTGCAAAATGCGGCTTGAGACGTTCGCGGAGGAACGGCACATCGGTGCGCCAGCGATTGGACTCGTACAAAGCCACCACATCGCGGAAGTCCCGCCCGAAATCGCTGCGCACGCGGCGCATGTGCTCCATGGCGTCGGTCTCCGCAAGTCCGAGCTTGCCCGCGGCTTCTAACGCCGTGAGCCGCGCAAGAGTCTTGTCCAGCGCCGCCATGTACTTGTCACGGTTTTCCAACTGCTGGCGCAACACGTCCTGGGGCTGACCGAATACGCCGGAGCGTGTGGCAAAATACATGCGCACCACGGCGATCTGCTGCAACCAGAAATAGCGTGCGTCCTGGAACAGCCGCATGATCTCGGGCTGCGCTTCGGGCGCGTGGTCCAGTTCGGCGATAAGCGCATCCGCGATGCCAATGAAGCGCAGATGGTTCGGATGCAGGCGCGTGGAGATGATGCGGGAAACCGGATAGCGCGTCTCCACCCGTGACAACAGGACGAGCAGTTCGCGGGCGTCCCTATCGATGGCGGCGATGGCGTCGCGCAGGCGTTGCACCTGGCCGAGCAGTTCCGCATCGCTGCGTACCCCGGCCAGCATGTGCAGTGTTTCAGCGCCAATTCGCGCCCGCTCGAGTGCTGCCTCGGCGGTCAGGCGCTGACCATCGTCCATGAGCACCGCGTATTGGTACAGGCTGCCCTCGGCATCATAGAGGGCAATCCTGAGCTCGGCGAGAATCTGCCCCAGTTCAGCATGGCCTTCGCTTGTCTGCTGAGAGCGCGCCAGGGAGGACTTCACAAGCCCATTGAGGTACACGGCCGCAGTGAGCAAGCCGAAAAAGAGCACGATCGACAGAATGACGATGCGCCCTCGCAGGCTTCCTAGCCCCAGGGTCATAACGATTGTGTTTTCCTGCCGATTACGGGCTGCGGCATAAATTCTTTATACTGCACCGAGTCTAACATAGAAAGCCGAACCCGCCCGTGGGTTGGCGCCATGCCCAAGGTCCTCCTGTTCAACAAGCCCTATGGCGTCCTTACGCAGTTCACCGACGCCGAGGGCAGAACCACCCTCAAGGCCTTCGTGGACGTGCCCGGCGTGCGCCCTGCCGGTCGTCTCGACATGGACAGCGAAGGCCTGCTGGTCCTGACCGACGTGGGCGCCTTGCAGGCGCGACTGGCCGAGCCGCGCCACAAGGTGGAAAAGACCTACTGGGTGCAGGTGGAAGGTGAACCGGACGACGCGGCCCTCGCCCGCTTGCGTGCGGGTGTGGTGCTGCGCGATGGGCCCACACTGCCGGCACACGTGCGGCGCATCGCCGAGCCGGCCCTCTGGCCACGCGACCCGCCCATCCGCTACCGTGCCGCGATCCCGACCGCCTGGCTCGAACTGCGCATCCGCGAAGGGCGCAATCGCCAGGTGCGGCGCATGACCGCGGCGGTCGGACTGCCCACGCTGCGCCTGGTGCGCTACGCCATCGGCCCGTGGACACTGGACGGTCTGGCACCGGGGAACTGGCGCGAAGTCGCGGAGAGCGAGTGGCGGGCGCTGCTGCCGGAGCGCCCGAACCGAAGGATGAAACCGAGCCAACATGAGCGCAAACCGAATCTGGAAACCACACGCCACCGTGGCCGCCGTCATCGAACGTGACGGCCGCTTCCTGCTCGTCGAGGAGGCCATCAACGGCGAGATCATCTATAACCAGCCCGCCGGCCACCTGGAAGAAGGCGAAAGCCTCATTGCCGCAACGGTGCGCGAAGTGCTGGAGGAAACTGCCCGCCACTTCACGCCCGAGGCCGTGGTGGGCGTGTATCGCTGGCGCAACCCCCATTCGGGCGTCACATTTCTGCGCATCGCGCTGACGGGTACCTGCTCCGAGCCCGAACCCGACCGCACCCTCGACGAAGGCGTATTGGCTGCACGCTGGTTCACGCGCGAGCAGGCGGCGCGCCTCAAGCTGCGTGCGCCCATGGTGTTGCGCTGCATGGATGATTATCTGGCAGGCGCCCGGCATCCCCTCTCCCTGCTCGTCGATCTCCCATGAAGAACGTCATTGTCGGTCTGTCCGGCGGCGTGGATTCCTCGGTGGCCGCCCTCCTCCTGCGCGAACAGGGCTATCACGTCGAAGGCCTGTTCATGAAGAACTGGGAAGAGGACGACACGCCCGGCCATTGCTCGGCCGCCGCCGATCTCGCTGATGCGCAGGCAGTCGCCGATGCACTCGGCATTCGCCTGCACACGGTCAATTTCGCCACCGAGTACTGGGATCGGGTGTTCAGCCATTTCCTTGATGAATACCGTGCAGGACGCACGCCCAATCCTGATGTGCTTTGCAACAAGGAGATCAAGTTCCGTGCTTTCCTTGAGCATGCGCTCGACCTCGGCGCCGATTACATCGCCACGGGCCACTACGCACGCCGCGACACGCTCGCCGATCGGCATCGCCTGTTGCGTGGCGTCGATACCGGCAAGGACCAGACCTATTTCCTGTACACGCTCGGGCAACGGCAGCTGGCTCGCAGCCTGTTTCCCGTGGGTCATCTGCCCAAGGCCGAGGTGCGCCGCCTGGCCGCAGAGCATGGCTTCGTCACGGCACAGAAAAAGGACAGCACCGGAATCTGCTTCATCGGCGAGCGCAACTTCCGCGACTTTCTCAAGCAGTATCTGCCGGCCCAGCCGGGCGACATCCTCACGCCCGAGGGCGATCGCCTCGGCCGTCACGAGGGCCTCATGTACTACACCCTCGGCCAGCGCCAGGGCCTCGGCATCGGCGGCCGCGCCGGTGCGCGCGAGGAGCCCTGGTACGTGGTCGGCAAGGACATGACGCGCAACGTGCTTTACGCTGCCCAGGACCACGATCACCCGCGGTTGTTGAGCGATACCCTGACTGCCGTGCAGTTGCACTGGGTGGCGGACACGCCGCCGGCGCTGCCGTTACGCTGTACCGCCAAGACCCGCTATCGCCAGCAGGATGCCGCCTGCACCATCCGCGCCATCGCCGACGGCCGCGCCACGGTGCGCTTCGATGCGCCGCAGTGGGCCGTGACACCGGGACAATCCATCGTTTTCTACCAGGGCGAAGAATGCCTCGGCGGCGGCGTGATCGAACACGCCGCGCCGACAATCGAAGCCGTTTCGGACAGGACATGAGCAAGACCATCACCGATCGAACGCTCGCCCTCGCGGGCGTCTTCCTCGCCGCCGAACAGGTGCAGAGCGTGGCGCGCCGCGGGCGCGTCGAACCTGAAGCCTTCCAGACCGCCGTGCAGAGCCTTTTCAAGATCGACGCCACGGACACCGACGACGTGTACGGCGGCCGCGCCAACCTGCGCCCGGGCCTGCGGGCGCTGCTGGCGAACATTCGCGCCAAGCCGCAGACCCGCGATCTCGAACAGATGCGCTATACCATTTCGCTGCTTCACCTCGAACGCCGGCTCGCTCGCCGCCGCGAGCTGCTGGACGCCATCGGCAACGGCATCGCCCTCACGCAGAAGAAGGTCCAGCTCTTTTCCCTGACCCACGACAACGTCGTCGCGGCGCTCGCGGATATTTACGTGAACACCGTGAGCACCCTCACCCCGCGCATCATGGTCGCCGGCGAACACGGGCACCTGAGCCACGCCGAAAACGCCAACCGCGTGCGCGCCCTGCTGCTCGCCGGCATCCGCTCGGCGGTGTTGTGGCACCAGTCCGGCGGCAGTCGAATGGGGCTGCTGTTTCGTCGGGGTGCGTATGCGAAGGAGGCGGAGCGGTTGTTGGGTTCGCTGTAACGTGTTCGCTGGAAGTTTTTGAAAAAATTGCCGTAGTCACGTTGCGAAGCTAGGTGACGTCTTGGCTTTTTTGAATGACGCGCTGCGCCGCGTGAGTTCCTGGGCGGCGCGTAGCCCGGGTGAAGCAAAGCGGAACCCGGGATAAGTGGCTGCGTTTGGCCTGGGTTATCTGAGGAAGCGCTTCGCGCGAAGCGCTTCCTTCGATTACCGCGGATTGTCACGTAGGCGCTGCGCGCCAACGTGACCTACCTCCGAGAAAAGTCACCCGCTCAGGGGAAATCAATTTTCGCGCCCAGCGCATCCCTGCAAAAGTAACTTCGCAAACTGTCCGACACCTCTCACAACCCCTGCGCAATCCGATACACCACCTGCACATTCGCTTCCACCCGCACCTGCCCCGGTGACACCGGCGTCGCGGCGGCTTCGGCGACCATGGCCCGCGACAGCGAGGGCACGAACACGCCGACGCCCTGCTCGACCACGTGTTCCAGGCTCTCCAGGCGCACGCCCATGGCGGCGGCGATGGCGTCGGCCTTGGCGCGGGCATCGAGTACGGCCTGACGCAGGGCCTCCTGCCGCTGGGCGGCATCGTCGCTCAGGGTGAAGGCGATGCCGTCGATGCCATTGGCGCCCGCTTTGACGGCAGCATCGATCACCGCGCCGACCTGTTCAGTGCCCTGCAGGCGCACCTCGATCCGGTTGCTGGCGTGATAGGCGATGATGCGGGCCTGCGCGGCGGGCTCGGCGCGGCGATCGGCATAGACCGGCGTCAGCGTGATACCCGTGGTGGTGAGCTGTTCAGCCGGAATGCCGAGCTTGCGCACCGCCGCCTTGACCCGGGACAGGGCGCGGTTGACCTGTGCCTGGGCCTCCGCGGCGTTCTCGTGACGCGCCAGAACGGCAAACGTGAGCACCGCGCTGTCCGGTGTGGCTGCCACCTCGCCGCGGCCCGTGACGCTGATGCGCGACACGTTCGCGGCCTCCTGCGCCAGCGTGATGTTGCTCGCCAGCAGCATCCCTACAAGCCCGAGCCAACGTACGCCGCGCAGCATGGGTCACCCCTTCGGTTCGGTGGCGATCATCGCCGGGCGCTGCGCGATGCGCGCATACCAGGCGGCCAATCCGGGGCGCGAACTGCCCCAGGGTTCATGGGAAAAGCGGAAATCCAGGTAGCCGAGGGCGCAGGCCACGCTGATCTGGCCGATGCCGAATAACTGGCCCCAGGACTCGACCTCCTGCTCCAGGGCGTCCAGGGCGCGCCCCACCGTCCGCGCCTGGAGGCCCATCCAGTCCTCGGACTGGAGCGCAACAGGACGCACGCTCTCCATGCGCCGCAGCACCGCCGCCTCGGCCATGCCGTCTGCCAGGGCCTCCAGGCGCAGGGCCTTGAGGCGCTCGGGACCGGCGTGCGGAATGAGGTCGGGGCCGTTGTGCAGCACGTCCAGGTATTCGCAGATCACCGCAGAATCATAGAGGTTCATGCCATCATCGGTGATGAGGGTCGGCACCTTGCCGAGCGGGTTGGCCTCGCCGAGTTCGGCGTGCGGCTCCCAAGGGTTCACGGTCACACGCTCGATGCGCGTGTCGAGGCCGGTCTCCATGACGAAGACCATCACCTTGCGTACAAAGGGGGAAAAGGGGGAATGAAACAGCTTCATGAGACTCGTCATACCGGTTCGAGGGCTGCTTTATACACGATCTCCGTGACCGGGTCGCTCGTCCGCGGCGGCCCGTAGCGGTGCGCGGCCTTGGCGCGATTCGGTCAGCAATCCCGTGACCGCGCGCTATGAGCCACTTTAGTGCTCGTGGCCGCGCCATCTGCCATGGTTCGCACTAATGATCGTCTATCGTTCCGAACACCTGGAGGTCGACGTACAGGCCGCCCTGGCCAAGCAGAGGCGATGCTTGGACGGCCGACCCGATGCGGACACCCTGCTCGCCGCCTTCCTCCGGTTCAGCGAGCTCGAAACCGGCCTCACGGACGCTGCCTCGCCCACCATCGACGAGCTCAACCCACTCACCGCGAGCCTGCGCGTGGCGGCGCTCGCCCTCGCCTGCGCCTATCTGCGCGCCGTGCGCCGGGGTCCGGATGCCGGGGCGGCCCTCGAGGCCGCCCGGCGCGCCCATGCGGCCGTGGCCGCGCGGCACTTGCCGCGCAGCGTGCCTGTCAGTACGCCGGAAGGCTATGCCTTTTATGGTCTCCATCCCCTCGCCTACGTCGAGGCGGCTGAACGCTTCGCGCGGGGCGCGCCGGGCCGGGCCGTATGCATCGGTCTGCGCAGCATCGGCACCAGCCTGTCCGCCATGGTGGGTGCAGCCCTCGTGGAACAGGGCTGGACGGTGGTGCTCCACACCCTCCGCCCTCGCGGGCACCCCTTCGCTCGCCGACCCGTGCTCGGACCGCAGCTGGCCGAGGCCTGGCGCCGGGAGGTGGGCCCGTTCCTGGTGGTTGACGAGCGCCCGGGCGTGAGCGGCTCCTCGATGTGCGGAACGGCGGATGCGCTGAATGCCCTGGGCGTCGCCGACCAGCGCATCGTGCTGTTTCCGAGTTGGGACGCCCAGGCCGATCGTCTGCTCTCACCGGCCGCCCGCGCGCGCTGGCTACGTCAACGCAAGCTCGTCGCCCACTGGCAGCCCCCCGGCTTCCTCGCCCACGGCGAAGACCTGTCGGCGGGCGCGTGGCGCACCGTGCTGTTTCCTGCCGACGGTGAACCACCGGCGGTCCAGCCCCAGCACGAGCGCCGCAAGTATCGCCTGCAGACCGATGAAGGCACGCGGATCTACCGCTTCGCCGGGCTCGCCCACTATGGCGCGACCAAACTGGAGCGCAGCGCCGTGCTGGCCGAGGCCGGCTTCGGACCGACGCCCGGCGCCCTGCGCGAAGGGTATCTGGACCAGGCCTGCCTCACCGGCCAGCCGTTGCGCGCCGGCGAGGCGACGCGAGCCTTCCTGGATACGGTCGCGCACTACCTGGCCTTCCTCAGGCGCCGTTTCGCCTTGACCCATGCTGCTCCCCACCATTCCACCGCGACCATGCTGCAGGCGAACACCGGCGAGTTGCTGGGTGAACGCTGGGTCGAGCGTGCCACGGCACTGGCCCGCGGCACCGCCGCCGCGGATGCGCCGGCCGTGGCCCTGGACGGGCGCATGTCGCCCCATGAGTGGCTGGACACGCCGCAGGGCTTTCGCAAGCTCGATGCGCTCGACCACCATGCCGACCACTTCTTTCCGGGCTGCAACGACATCGCCTGGGACTTGGCGGCGGTGAGCGAGGAATTCCACCTGTCCCGGGAGGCTCGCGAGGTGCTGCTGACACGCTATGCGCAGCTGTCGGGCGATGGGCACGTGCGGGCACGCCTGCCCTTCCAGCGCGCCGCCTACCTGGCACACCGCCTCGGTTACGCCAAACTGGCGGCACAGACCCTCGGCGACACGCCCGACGGCCACCGCTTCCACGCCCTGACGCGACACTACCGCGCCCGCCTGTGCGCGGCGCTCACCCGATGATGCCGCGCCTGTTCATCTTCGACGCGGACGACACGCTGCGCACCACCACGGTCGCGCACCAGCCTTGCCCGCATGGACCTGACGAATGGGCCTTGCTGCCCGGCGTCCGGGAACGCCTGGTACAAATCCCATGGGGACCGCGGGGTCCGTTCCTCGCCCTCGCCTCCAACCAGGACCATGTGGGCTACGGCCTGCTCCCGGCTGCCGTCGCCCACCGCCTGCTCCTGGACCTGGCCCTGGCCGCCGCCGGGCCTACGCGCCCAGCCCCCTACATCGGATTCTGCCCCCACCCCGCAGAGGACCGCTGCGCCTGCCGCAAGCCCGCCCCGGGCCTGCTGCTACGCGCCCTTGCCCACTTCCAGGTCAATGCGGCGGCGGCCTTGTTCATTGGCAATGCGCCCAGCGACGCTGCCGCAGCACACCGCGCGGGCATTACCTATTGCCACGCCGGTGACTTTTTCACCGCTCACCCTCGCCGGGGCACCGGCCAACCGAAGCGGCGTTCGCGGCAATGAAACAGCACCGATCACCCGCGGCGTGACCCGCGGGCCACTCACGCGAATGCATAGGCGATGAAGACACCCAAATAGTGCGTAATGACGACCACCAGCACCGCGATACCCACGTGTTCACCCACTACTGGCGACACCGGCTCGCCGTGTGCCCGCGCCATCCGATAGCTGAGCCACGCCACCACGAAAACGCCCCACAACACACTGACGATCACCGCGGCACTCAACGGCAGCAGCAGGATGGGTACCAGAAAGGTCACGGCCATGAAGAATTTCGCCAGAAACGTCGCGCCGGTCGCATGCCATACCTCACGCACGGATATGTTTCGTTCCGATTCCTTGGAGATGTGGATGCCCAGGGCGTCGGCCATGGCATCCGCCACGGCGATGGTGATAATGCCGCCGGCCACGGCCTGCAACGAATCCGTACCTGCATGCAGCCCAACGACCAACCCGAGCGTGGTGATAACGCCGGAGGTAAGGCCGAAGTGCAGACCGCTGCGCGCACCCTCACCCATGTCTTTCACGCGTCCTCCTCCTTGCACGGCTGGAACATCACGCGAGCACCGGGCCCGATTCCGCGGTTCGCCAGATAACCCGCGTTCACTTCGAGTGCGGCACTGTACGGCACATCAGGCTGATAGGCCGGGCAGCGATAACTCACATGGCTCGGGCACGGCGGCATGGTCCGCACCGCTCGGACACGGCCATCTGCATCGAGAAAAGCGATGTCGAGCGGCAGGCGGGTGCGATACATCCAGAAACCGGCATCTCCCGGTTGTGGGACCGCATACAGAAACAGCATGCCGGCATCGGCGGCCAGTGTGTCGCGGTCCATGAGACCGCGCATGCGCCGTTCCAGCGTAGCGGCCACCTCCACCCGCAGTGCGTTGCGGCGGCCATCGCGTGTCTCGATACATATCGCCATGTCACCGGCGGTGACCATCCGCTGCGGAAAAAACCAACGCCAACAGCATCACCGTCCACGCGGGCAGCAAGGGTTTCATAAGGCGCCGTATCCTTCCTGGCCCGTGGCCCCGGAGGCCACGGCATTCTTGCCGGCTTTCTTTACCGAATACATCAGGTGATCCGCCTCGCGCAGTACGTCTTCGAGGCCGGGGCAGTTGGGACCGCAGGTCAGCACACCAAGGCTGAAAGTGACCGGCCAGTATTCCATTTGCATCCTCGCCAGCAGCTGCGCGCGGATCTTTTCCACGGCGTGACGGGCCGAGGGCGCATCGGTTTCGGAAAACAGAATAACGAATTCGTCGCCGCCCAGGCGGGCCACCCGGTCCGCCGCACGGATGTGCGTCTTGATGGTCTGCGCCACGATGCGCAGCAGCCGGTCGCCCTCCTGATGCCCATAGGTGTCATTGACCTGTTTGAAATTGTCCAAATCGAGATAGGCCACCGTGAGCGGATGGCCATAGCGGTGCGAACGGTAGATCTCACGCTCCGCATGCCGATAAAAGCCCCGCGCGCTCGTGGCGCCTGTCACCAGATCAGTGTCGATGACCGCCTGCAGTTCCGCCTGCTTCACCCGCAGGTAGGTGATCAGTGCCGCAGCGAGCACGAAAAAACCCAGCGGCGGGATGTTCGCGCAAGTGCAGACCGAACACACCGGAGTTGTAAAGCCCGAGCGTCCAGCACAGCACGGTAACCAGTCCGCTTTCACGGCGCATCATGCGCCATGCGGCGAAGCCGATGGGGATCAGGTAGAAGATGGCCAGCACGAACTCGGGACCAGCGAGAAAATCGGCGCAGGCCACCGGAGCGAGCAAGGCCAGGATCGCGCGCGGAATTCGCCAAACGCAAGCGCATGAGCCATCCGGCTCGGGATGATTGCCTCAACTATGGCATAAATCGCTCAACCGCCCAGCGTCCGATCCTGCTGGGCGAACCAGGCCAGGGCGGCCTCGAAATGGGCGAGTTCGAAATCGGGCCAGTAGGCATCCACCACGAAGAAATCCGCATACACCGACTGGACCGGCAGAAAGCCGCTCAGGCGCCGCCCGCCGCCCCAGCGCACGATGAGGTCCAGGCGTCGGACCTCGCGCGAGCGCAGCGCACCCTCTTCGCACAGGCCGGCCAAGTCCCAGTCCCAGTCGTAATTCACCAGCAGGTTGACCCGTATGTCGCCGGCACAACGACGGCGAAACGGCCGCAATGGATTGGGAAAGTGGCGCGAACCCCCGTCGCCCACCACCAGAAGCGCCGCGCCGCACTCCGCCACAGCGTGCGCGAACGCGGTACACGCGTCGCTGAAACCGGCCCTTTGGGCCGCGGCGCGGCGGGTGTTGTCCTGGGTGAAGCCGTAGATGGACATCTCGGGGATACCGCGCCGTCGGCATTCCTCGAACAGCGCGATGCCGGGGGCCACGCCATGGGTATAGCCCTGTTCCTTGGAAAGACCGTGCGCCACCGCCCAGCGCCGATTGCCGTCCGGGATGAAACCCACGTGCTCGGGAAGACGCTGACGCCCCATCACTGGCCTCCTTGCCTGACGGTTACGAGTATAGGCAGCCGCTTGCCCGCTCCGACAATGTGCAAAGAAGTGCAAGTTCGCTCACCGGCCCCTTCCCGCCGCCCGATGATGGCGTGACAATGGAACAGAGGTGACCCATGCCGCGCATCCTGCTGGTCGACGACGACATTGAGCTTTGCGAACTGCTGACGGACTATCTGTCGGGCGAAGGCTTCGACGTGGTGTCCGTACACGACGGCCGCAGCGCCGTGCAACGTGCGCTCGAACCGGGCTGGGACGCGGTGATCCTCGACGTCATGCTGCCCGGTATGAACGGTTTCGATGTGTTGAAGCACATAAAGCCCGCCTGCGAGGCACCGGTGCTGATGCTCACCGCACGCGGCGAGGATACCGACACCGTGGTCGGCCTCGAACTGGGTGCCGACGACTACGTGGCCAAACCCGCCAACCCGCGCGTGCTGGTGGCCCGCCTGCGCGCCTTGCTGCGGCGCAAAACCGACGGTGGCCAGGGCCTGCTGCACGTGGGCGACGTGGAACTGGATCCGGCCGCACGCCGCGTGACCGTGGCGGGCCGACCGGTCGGCCTCACCGGCGCTGAATTCAACCTGCTGGCCCTGCTGCTGCGCGACGCCGGGCATGTGGTACCCAAGGAGACCCTCGCTTCGGAGGCCCTCGGGCGCGGCCTGCAGGCATTCGACCGGCGCATCGAGACCCACATGACCCAGATCCGCCGCAAGCTGGGCCCGTTCCCCGACGGCGCGTCCCGCATCGAGACCGTGCGCGGCGCCGGTTACCAATACGTGCTGCGCTGATGGGCCTGTTCACCAAAATTTTCCTGTCGTTCTGGCTGGCCGTGCTGCTGCTCGGTGCTGCCGTGTTCACCACGGAACGCACCCTCGGCGATGACCAGCTCGGCCAGGCGGTGGAGCGGACCGATGCCCATGCGGAAACCGTGGCCGCGCTGCTCGCCGACGAAGGCATGCCGGCGGTACGGCGCTGGCTGGCGGGCATGGCGCACGGCGAACGCACGCGGCTGCTATTGCTCGATGCCAACGGACAGCCGTTGGCCAATCAACCTTTCGCCCGGCGCCTGCGCGAGCATCTCCAGAATGGATTGGTTTTGGGAACCCATCGCCTGGCACCCGACGTCTACGCCGTGGTGCGGCCGGTCCCCATCGAGCCGCCGCTTCTGCTCGCCGCCGTGGTCCGGGTCAGCAACGTGCATCGACTGCCTTTCATGGCTCGGCTCACCATCGCGATCGGCGTGAGCGGTCTCGTGTCCTTCGGTCTGGCGGCTCTGCTCACCCGCCCGCTGCGGCGGCTGCGTGCTGCCGCCCAGGCCATCGCCGGCGGTGATCTCGACGCCCGGGCCGGTTATGCGGGTCGTGACGAAATCGCCGCGCTCGCGCGCGATTTCGATGCCATGGCCGATCGCGTGCGCGACCTGCTGGAAGCCCAGCGCCGGCTGCTGCGTGACGTCTCCCACGAGCTGCGCTCACCGCTGGCGCGGCTGCGCATCGCGCTCGAACTGTCGCGCCGCAAAGGCGCCGCCGGCCTGGAACTGGAGCGCATCGAACGCGAGGCCGATCGGCTTGAGCATCTGGTCTCCGACGTGCTGTCACTGGCCCGGCTCGAGGCGGGCAAGACGCGGCTCAACCGTCAGCCGGTGCAACTGGCCGAGTGGCTCGCGGCCGTGATCCAGGATGCCGCGTACGAGGCCGCCGCCAGCGGCAAGGGCGTGGAATTCGAGCGTGCCGACGATGCGAGCGTCGAAGCCGACCCGGTACTGCTGCGCTCGGCCATCGAGAACGTCCTGCGTAATGCGGTGCGCCACACCCCGCAGGGCTCGAGCGTGCTCGTCCGCCTCGCCATCGCCGGCGACGGCGCGGAGATCACGGTGCGCGACCATGGCGAAGGCGTGCCCGAAGCCGAACTGACGCGCATCTTTCAACCTTTTACCCGGGTCGGCGAGGCGCGCGAGCGCAGCCGCGGCGGCTTTGGCCTGGGCCTCGCCATCAGCCGCCAGGCCATGGAGGCCCACGGTGGACGCATCGACGCGGAGAACGTCCCTGGCGGCGGTCTGCGCGTCCGCCTTCATCTGCCGTTCGCATAGGACCCGCGACAAACTTGCCGATTCTTGCTGGGAGCGGCGGGTGCTGGGCTCCGTGTGGGAGCGAGCAAAAGCGCGCCCGCAATCGGGCGCGCCCATCTTCTTCAGTCGCGCGTCAGATGCGCTTTTCTTCCACCATTTTTTTGAAATTCTCGAGATCCTTGTGCACGGCGCGCTTGTCGAGGCCCAATTTTTCTCCAGCCTTTTCGACTATCCCCTTCGGCTCATAGTCGAGCATCAGCGCCACGCGGGTGATGTCGCTCGAAATGGGCTCGAATTCAACCGCGCCATTGTTCTTGATGCCCGAGATGCTGCGCCAGGCGATGCGGCGTTCCGGAATGGTATCGGTCAATTCCGCATCCCATTCTTCTTTCTTCCCTGCCACTTTCGCACGCCAGTGCATGCGCTTGTCGTCGATCTTGCGGATCTCTTCCACATCATCCATGAACTTCGGAAAATCCTCGAACTTCAGCCAGTAGCTGTAAGCCAATGCCGCAGGTACGTTCACGTCGATGGTTTCTTTAACGCTGGCCATAACTCACCTCCGTCGAAAACCCGTATCTATTGAAAGACTACGAGTCCTCGGCAACAGCGCCATCAAAGGTTTGGCGAATTGCGCAACAGGGCCATCATGAGAGCGCGTGGTGTTCGTGGAAGGCGACGGAAGGGTTTTCTTTACCGGGCGAATTCGCCAGCATCGAGCGCCTTCAGCAGCGCCTCGTCCACTTCATCGAAGCGCACCACGCGGACGCCGCCGTGATCCGCGACGAATTCCTGCGCCTCGGCCTCGCTGGCCAGCGGCACCAATTCGTGCCCCATGGGACCGAGCGTGTCGGAGCCAATGACATAAAATGCCTCACGCGCGTCGATGCGCTGCACGCCGTAATACTCGGTGACCCCGATGGTGAGAATATCCTCGGCGCGATGGCCCGGCGCCCAGCGTTCCAGGTCGTGCAGGTACTTGAACATGTCCTTGGCGCCGTCGAAGTGATGGGCATGGCCGTCTGGGTACAGCACGGTCGCGACCCACTCGGGGTATTTGGCCACGAACATGCCGCACACGGGACAGGTGTCCGTGGCGGCAGGCGCTGGCAGCGGCGGCAGTGCCCATACCGATGTGGAGAGGAACAGACAGACGAGAAACAAGAAACGTCGCAACATGGCAAATCCCGCAAAAGCGAGGGGCGGCAAGGCCGCCCCTCCGTTGGACATCTAAGAATTATCCGGCCTTCTGTTGTTTCGCGCGCTTTTCCGCGCGCCGCTTGCGGATCATGGTCGTGTCCTTGGCCATGTCCTCGTGCGCGGCAGCAAGCGCCTCGTCGAAGCGGCCGAGCTTGCCCCCGTGTTCGCGGCGTGCGTTCTTGGCCGCATTCTCGTTGGCAAAGGCCACCTTGCTGCGCGCGGTCATGGTGCCTTTGAGTTTGCTGCCGATGACGTAGTACGCCTTGTCCACATTGACCAGCGGTTTGATCTTCTCTGCGCTGCCATAGTCGGCCGCGTAGATGGCCTTGGGTCCGCGATCGATGTTCAGGCTGAGGCTCAGCGCTGCACAATGCAGCGAACAGGTCCCGTCAACCAGGTCATCCTCGTAATGCACCAGATGGCGACTATGATTCCACTCGGTGCGGTCCATGCCGCAATACGGGCACTTGGGGTATTTCTGAAGTTCGTTTTCGAGCGGATTCGGGTCCTTCGGTGTTTTGGGTATGAACTGCAGCGGCGTCCCGTCGGTCTTGGCCTGCGCGAACACCTGCGGCGCCACACCCACGCCGAGCACCACTGTGCCTACGGCACCCTTCAACAAATCCCGTCTTTTCATGGTTTTCTCCTGGCAGCAGCCTCTTATCATATGCGGCGTGCACGCCGCATCACCAATTGGCCAAGCTCTTCATGACACTGAAGTACGTGGCCCCCTGCCACACCGTGGCGACACCGAGCGCGATGACGAACAACGCAGCAAGCTTGAGAAGTTGGGCACGGCGCGTGGCACCAAGGCGCGCCAGCAGCACGCTCACCAGCAGCATGGAAGGCAGCGTTCCGAGGCCGAATGCCAGCATCAGCAAACCACCGGCGAAGGGGCCCTCCACGGTCGTTGCCTTTACCGCCATGGCAAGGGTCAGCGAACAAGGCATCAGGCCATTGACGATCCCGCCGGCGGCTGCGCCGGCCACGGGACGCCTGGCGGCGAGATTCACGGCGCCATGGAGCCAGGCGGTGGGTAACAGGTTCAGTCTCATGCGCCAAGGACCGACACCGAGGATGTCGAGACCGAGCAGAATGACCACGGCGCCGGCGAGGATCTGCAACAGGGCTTGCGCCTTGCCGACAATACCGGTGGAGGTAAGCACGAGGCCCAGCAGCCCCGCCAACACGCCCACCAGCACGTATACCGAGACACGCGCTCCATGATAAGCAGCATAGGTGAGCGGCTGGCGCGCGCCTTCCTGCATGCGCAGGAAGAAGGCACATACGAGACCGCCGCACATGCCGATACAATGACCGCTGCCGAGCAGCCCGGCCAGAAAGGCCATGCCGAGGGTTGCGGTCCCCACCTACGGACCCTCCTTCGGGCCAGTCGCTTCTTCATCAAGCAATGCCCGTGTCATAGCCTCGAAGGTCCCGGGGTCGGACTCACCGAGGATCTTTCCGCGCACTCTGCCCCTCCGATCGACGAAGACAGTCATGGGCAGACCGATGACTCCGTAGCGCCGCGCCACCTCGGATTCGTTGTCGAGCAGTGCCGGGTAGGAAAAATCCAGGCGCTTGGTGAAACGCAACACGGTGTCCCGGTCTTGCGCCACGTTGATGGCGAGAATTTCCAATCCCTGCGGGTGCAGTTGCCGGTACACCGGTTCGAGCGCCTTCATCTCGCTCTCGCAGTAGGCACACCAATCGGCCCAGAAGCGCACCGCAACCACCTGCCCGCCCAGGTCTCCGAGCCGCATGACGTTGCCTTGAGGTGTTGCCAGGGCAAATCCCGGGGCAGGGTCGCCCGCCTGGAGGCGCGGGGCCGGCGCGTCACAACCGGCCAGCAAGGCAATGAGCAATAGCGGCCATGACAAACGCAGGTGTCTGTTCATTCGGGCAGTTTCAGGAGTGAGTTGGCGGCAGGCCGGGTGCCGTATTCGCGCTGGAGCGAGAGCATGAGCAGCGTATCGGCCGGGCGATGCGCGTGGGATCTGGACATGGTCATGGATGGTACTCACAGAGCACGGATCGGGCCAACTGCAAAAGGCCCGCGCAACCTCGACCCTACGCGTGCAGCGCGGCCGCCGGCCGTGGCAAACGCCGCACTTTCGCGTGAAATGCCTCACCCCACCAATGACCAGGTGTTACCCGTACCGCCGTACGCCGGTAAATCCATGATCTTGCTGTAGTGAAAACCGCGGTCTTGCTGGCGCGCGGTCGATCCGGGAAACTGTGCGCGATGAAACCCGCCTCCCGTGAAGCCATCGTTCCCGTCCCTCGTACCCTGTTCCGTGGCGCCCACCGTCTCCGCATCGCCCTCATCGGCCTGCCCAACGGCGGCAAGCGCACCCTGTTCGATGCGGTCGCCAGTACCTTCATCGCCAAGGCCGAGCTCTCGGTTGGTACACGCCCCTATCGCGAGTGCGCGGTGCAGATCGGTCTGGATGAGGCGCGCGTGGTCGAGCTGCCCAGCATCCGCTCCCTGCACCTGGACGGCCCGGACGAGCAGCTCGCACTGAAATATCTGCTGTGGGGCGACGAGCCGCCGCCCATCGCCGCCCATGAAGGCGAGCGGGCCCCCTTCTCACCGCCCGACGTGATCATCCAAGTGGTGGATGCCACCGCCCTGGAGCGTGACCTTGAACTCACCCTCGAACTGAGCCAACTGGGCCGGCCGGTGGTGCTGGCCCTCAATATGATGGACAGCGCCAGCCGCAAGGGCCTGCACATCAGCGCGCGGACCCTGAGCCGCGCCCTCGGCATGCCCGTGGTGCCCACGGTGGCCCTTATGGGCCACGGCATTGCCGAGGTCTTCGCGCGCGCGGTGGATGCGGTCCGCCAGCAGGCCTGTCCCATTCCGCAACCGAGCAGCCGGCATATCCAGGAGAGCCTGCGGCCGCTCGGCCAGCTACTCGGCCGGCCCGACATCCAGCAGGCCTTTGGTGTGCCGCACCGCTTCCTGCTGCAACAGATCGCCGCGGGCGAAGGCTATTTCGTCGAGGAAATGGCGCAGCACTTTCCGGAACTGCAGCCGCGCATTGCGGCATTGCGTGAGGAGGCGGAGCGCCAGCTGCCCCGTCCGCTCGCCGAGGAGATGCACGCAGACCGGCATCACATCGCCGCCACCCTCTACGAATCGGCCACGCGCCTCGGCGCACCGCACGAGGGCAAGGGC
>JALOAT010000040.1 GCA_023228645.1 Gammaproteobacteria bacterium
ACTCCACGGCGATCTGCGGCGTGTAGCCGTTCAGCGTGGCGAGGATACAGACCTTGATGCACTCCAGGAACTTGGCCTCCTCGCGCGCGTGGTGACTGAGCGCGATGGCGATGGGCTGGGCAAAGCCATAGGCGAGGAGCACACCGAGGAAAGTGCCCACCAGCGCCGCAGCGATGTGCGCGCCGAGGATTTCTGGCGGTTCGCCCAGCGAGCCCATGGTGATGACCACGCCCATGACCGCGGCCACGATACCGAGGCCCGGTAAGGCGTCGGCCACCGTGTTCATCGCCGCGCTCGCCAGATTGGCTTCCGTGTGATGGGTTTCGAGCTCCATGTCCATGAGGCTCTCGATTTCGAACGGATTCATGCTGCCGCCCACCATCAGGCGCAGGTAGTCGCAGATGAAGGCCAGCGCGTGGTGGTTGTTGAGGATGCGTGGGTAGCGCCGGAAGATCTCGCTCTGCTCCGGCTCCTCCACGTCATTTTCCAGGGCCATGAGCCCTTCCTTGCGGGCCTTGGCAAAGATGTCATACAGCAAGGCCAGCAAATCCATGTACATGGCCTTGTCGTACCGGGAGCCGCCAAGCAGCAAGGGCACACCCTTGGCGATCTGGCGAATCAGCTTGGGCGGATTGGCGACCACGAAGGAGCCAATCGCGGCACCACTGATGATCAAGAGTTCGTAGGGCTGCCAAAGGGCGAGCAGCTGGCCGTTGGATAGCACGTATCCGCCGATCACGCTGCCGAACACAATCAAGAATCCGAGGATGAGCTTCATCCGATGCGCTTTACCGTTGAACGCCAAATTTGGCTATCGACAGCCAGAAGGCTTCGCTTGAGCCGTAACGCCCGGATGGTCGCATTCCGAATTCACCGGCGCAAGCGACACGGTAGCGATTGCGAATGGCCCCCATGGCGCGGCAAACTGCGCGCCATGCACGCGAACCTGCAGAGTTGGCTCGACAGGCTGGACGACGCCCCGCTACCGGCGCTTGCCCATAGCGCCGAACGGCTCGCTCTCCTGGCCAAGCGCGATACCGCCGGGATCCCCGCACTGGCCTCCGTGGTGGAAAAGGATCCCGGCCTCGCCCTGGCCCTGCTGCGGCGCACCCACACCCTCAAGGAACGCCGCTTGGAAAGCCGGGTCACCACGGTCGCCCATGCGCTGATGCTGCTCGGCCTCACCTACGCCCGTGAAATCGCCGCGGAGGTGCCGGTGCTGGATGTGTACGTGGACGACCCCGCCCTGCGCGCACGCCTGTTCTCCCTTTATGCGCGCGCCAATCACGCCGCGGTGCAGGCCTACGACTGGGCCGGGCTGCGCCTCGACATCGAACCCGATGAAGTGCAGCTCGCCACCCAGCTGCGCGGACTCGCCGAGCTGCTGTTGTGGCTCAAGGCACCCGCGCAGATGCAGGAGGTGGAGGCCCGCTCAGCCGGCAAGCCGGAACGTGAGCCGGCGGAGCGGGCCGTATTCGGCTTCGCCTTCGACGAACTGACGGCGGCACTGGCCCGCCGCTGGGGTCTGCCGGAACTGCTGTCCGACAGCCTGTCACCGGAAAACGCCGGCAACCCGCGGGTGATGGGCATCGAACTGGCTTGGCAACTGGCGTGCGCCGCGGAGAGCGGCTGGTACAGCGCCGGGGTCACCGACCTGCTGGAACGCATCGCCGCCTACTTGCGCCTGGAGTTCCCGGATGCGGTGGCGCGCGTGCACCGTACCGCCGTGGCCGCGGCCCATGCCGGCGCCGCCATGCAGGCGCCACAGGCGGCTGCGCTGTTGCTGCATCCTGCCACGCCGGAGGCCCTGCCGGAACATGCGCCGGACCAGAGCCATGGCGGCGACCCGGCCCTGTACCGGCAGGCCCTCCTGGACCTGGAACGCCGCCCGGGGCTGGACCCGACCAGCCTCCTGGCCCTCACCCTGGAGGCCATGCAGCAGGGCATCGGCCTTACCCGCGTGGTGTTCGCAGCCCTGAGCAAGGACCATCATCACCTGCACGCCAGCCATGCCCTGGGAGACGAGGGCGACACGGCCTTCCGCCAATTCAGGATCGCACTGGCCGATGACAATCTGTTCGGCAAACTCATGGCACGGCCGCAGGCCATCTGGATCTCGCCCACCAACCGCACGCGCTTCGCACCGCTGCTGCCGCCGGACTTCCACCGGCTTACCGGCACCGATGAGTTCTGCGCCGTCTCCGCCTTTATTGGCGGCCAGCCACTCGGGTTGTTCTACGCCGACCGCTACGGCGCCGCCCGCGCCCTCGATGCCGAGGCCTACCACCAGTTCAAACAACTCGCCCTCGCGGCCGCGAAGGCCATGGCAAAGTCGCTGTCGTAGGCAGCACTCAACGAGCCGCCGGAAGAGACGACGGCCCGCGCAGTACACCCGACAGGGGCGCCAGATGCGTGTCCGTGGAGGCATCGTGACCTAACAGCTTCACCCGCTCAGCTCGTATGCGCACCTGCGATGAGCATCGCCCAGATGAACACCGCAGCCGATCTTCCCTGCATCACACGCATTACGTAACACTCCTGGCTGATCCCCTCATCCTGTCCTTCTCCCGGAGGGAGAAGGGACGATCCTGCCCACCTGAATACGCGTGGAAGGACGTCCCTTCTCTCTCCCGGGAGACGACTGCATGGATGCAGGAGCTAGGCAATGCTCTGATACTGATGGCAACAGAATCCACAGTCCACCTGTCGTAGGTCACGTTGCGGTAGCTACGTGACATGCTTTGGTTCGGCGCCACGCCCTGCCACGTAGCCGCTATCGCGCCAACGCGTATCTACTCGCCGCGGGAATGGAACCGAGTGAAGCACCCGGGGCAAGCAGCTTGCTACCTGCCGCGTGGCCGATTCGATTTTGTCCCTTTGGAAGTTTGCTTCCGGTGACTTGCAGAACACGGATCACGAGTCGCGGCCCATACCCGCGTGCGATTCTTACCGAGGTGCAACGGAAACCGAACGGTCTCGCTCGTACCGGGCGTGGACAGCTGGTCTACCCCGGTCGAATACGATTTGAGCGTGTCACAAGAACAGAACTCGTGGCCAATGCACCATCCGAATGACGCGTCCGCTGGCTTCGCAGCCCATCACATCTCCCGCCGGCCGTGAAAGGCGTGGGAGAGCGTGCCGCCGTCCACGTATTCCAGTTCGCCGCCCAGCGGCACGCCGTGGGCGATGCGGGTGACGCGGATGCGGCGGGCGTGCACCATTTCGCCGATGTAGTGCGCGGTGGCCTCGCCCTCCACGGTGGGATTGGTGGCGAGGATCACTTCCTTTACTTCCCCTTCATCCAGGCGCATGGCGAGGCGATCGAGCCCCAGTTCGGCGGGGCCGATGCCGTCCAGGGGCGAAAGCCGGCCCATGAGCACGAAATACAGCCCCTGGAAACCGGTGGACTGTTCGATGGCCTGCACGTCGGTGGGCGATTCCACCACGCACAGCAGCGAGCGATCGCGCTTGCTGCTGGTGCAGATGGGACACAGCTCGCCTTCGCTGAGGCTGCGGCACAGCCGGCAGTGGCCCACCTTTTCCGCGGCCTCGTCGAGGGCGCGGGCGATGCGGCGCGCGCCGTCGCGGTCGCGTTCCAGCATGTGATAGGCCATGCGCTGCGCCGACTTGGGGCCGACGCCGGGCAGGCGGCGCAAGGCGTCGATGAGCTCCTGAATGAGCGGGGTGTGGCCCATTCGATCAGAAGGGCATCTTGAAGCCGGCTGGCAGGTTCATGCCCGCGGTCACGGCGGCCATGCGTTCCTGGGTCTGCTGCTCCAGGGTGCGCACCGCGTCGTTAACGGCGGCGGCGATAAGGTCTTCGAGCATTTCCTTATCGTCCATCAGGGTCTGGTCGATGGCGACGCGCTTCACGTCATGCCGGCCGGTCATGACCACGCTCACCAGGCCGCCGCCCGACTGGCCCGTGACCTCCATGCGCGCCACTTCTTCCTGCGCCTTCTGCATGTCGGCCTGCATCTTCTGGGCCTGCTTCATCAGGTTGCCGATTCCGCCCTTCATCATTTCACTTTCCTCGCTGGGGAGGCCGCGCCTCCCGTTCATCAAACATACCGTGATGCGTGATGTGCCGAAGCCAGGCCACCTCACGCTTAACGCTTAACGTTTAACCATTTACTCGTCCACCGGCCGGATGGAGCCCGGTGGGATGTGTCCGTCGAAGTGATCCAGCAGGCTGCGCACGGTGGGGTCGGCGTGGATGGCCTCCTCGGCCTGGCGCTGGCGCTCCGCATTATCACGGTCGCGCACCATGGCCGGGGTGACGCCGCCGCTGCCCACAGTAATGTGGAGCTTCACCGGCCGACCGACGAAATCTTCGAGGCTCTTGCGCAGTGTTTCTTCGCGTTTTTCATTGCGGAAGTGCACATGGGCCGGTTCGAGCGCCAGATCGAAGCGGTCGCCGTCGCGACGCAGCAAGGAACACTGCTGGGCGAACTGGCGCATCATGGGGGTGAGCGGCAGCTGTGCCACCAGGCTGGCCCATTCCTCGCTATCGGTGACGGGCGCAGCGACGGAGGTTGGCGCAGGGGCTGTTTCCACTGCCGGTGCTGCCGGTGCCGTCGGCGCACTCGGAACCGGCGCGGGCTCCGCCACTTGGTGGTTGGGCGTTTCGACCGCGGCTGGCGGCGCCGGGTTCGGCACCGGTGCGGGCTCTGCCGCCCGTGATGCGACAGCTGGTGCGGTCACGGCCGGGCGCGGCACCGCCTTGGGAGCCGCCGCCGGAGCCGTTGCGGGTCGCTCCGTCATCGGGCGCTCGCCGGGCGGCGCGCCATCGTCCGGCCGGAAGGCCAGCATGCGCAGCATGACCATCTCGAAGCCGGCGCGGGCCTCGGGCGCCAGGGGCAGGTCGCGCCGCCCCGTGAGGGCAATCTGGTAATAAAGCTGCACGTCCTCGGGGGCGAGGCGCGCCGCCAGGGTGCGCACCACCTCGCCTTCGCCCAGGCCGTCGTCCACGGCCTCGGGCAGCACCTGGGCCAGGGCGACGCGGTGCAGCAAGGAAACCAGCTCCGCCAGCACACCGACGTAATCCGGCGCCTGTTCTTCCAGGGCGCGGCACTCGGCCAGCAGGGCCTTCGCGTCATTGGCGGCCAGCGCCTCCAGCAAGGCGAACACCCGGCCGCGATCGATACTGCCGAGCATGTCGCGCACCTCGCGCGCGTCCACGCGCCCACCGCCGAAGGCGATGGCCTGGTCGAGCAGACTGAGGGCGTCGCGCATGCTGCCGTCGGCGGCGCGCGCCAGCTCGTGCAGCGCCGCCAGTTCGGCCTCGATGCCTTCCTGGGTGAGCACGCTGGCGAGATGGCCGGCGATGAGTTCCGGCGTGATGCGCTTGAGGTTGAACTGCAGGCAGCGCGACAGGATGGTGACCGGCAGCTTCTGGGGATCGGTGGTCGCCAGCAGGAACTTCACATGCGGCGGCGGTTCCTCCAGGGTCTTCAGCAAGGCGTTGAAGCTGTGGTTGGAGAGCATGTGCACCTCGTCGATGAGGTACACCTTGAAGCGGCCGCGGGTGGGTGCGTACTGCACGTTGTCGAGCAGGTCGCGGGTGTCTTCCACCTTGGTGCGCGAGGCGGCGTCCACCTCGATGAGGTCCACGAAGCGGCCCTCGTCGATCTCCCGGCAGCTGGCGCACTCGCCGCAGGGGCGCGAGCTCATGCCCTGTTCGCAGTTGATGGACTTGGCGAGGATGCGCGCCACCGTGGTCTTGCCCACGCCGCGCGTGCCCGTGAACAGAAAGGCGTGATGCAGCCGGTCGTTGTCGAGCGCATTGATGAGGGCGCGCAACACGTGCTCCTGGCCGACCATCTCGGGAAAGGCACGGGGGCGCCACTTGCGGGCGAGGACCTGATAGCTCATCGCAACTCTCGAAGGGAAATTCGGGCGATTATACCCGCGGGGTTGCGGGCGGTCAGGTTTGCTGCGGGGATGGGAGGCGAACCCGTACCGGCCACACCCCGGCGCCCGAATCGGCTGTTACCGTTGCTCCCTTCCGGGCCTGGCGGGGTTCACAGCCTATCGTCGCGAGGGAACCGGCACGGGCCGCCATCGACTCGGGAATGCGCCGGCAGAGGCCGGCTACAGAAAGCGGCATTGCCAATAAATGGCGGAGAGGGAGGGATTCGAACCCTCGGTACGTTTTTGGCGTACACACACTTTCCAGGCGTGCTCCTTCAACCGCTCGGACACCTCTCCGGGAGCTTTCGCGGACCGTGGGGTCCCCGAAAGAGCGCGCAAGGTTAAACCAGAACGTGCGCGCACGCAACCACGGCGCGCACGTCACCTTGGCGGTCCCAGGCGGCGGGGAGTTCAGCGCGTGGCCGGATCGCGCTGGCGCATTTGATCCGGGCTGCGCATGGGCGAGCGCTGGCGCATCTGCTCCTGATCGCGGATCGGCTCGCGCGGGCGCGCCTGGCCGGCGCCCGGCGGTTCGAAGGCCGCAAACTCAGCGCGGTCAAGCCGGTCATCCTGGTTGCGGTCGAGGTCGCCCCAGCGGTTCTGCAAGCCCGGGTGCTGCTGCGCCTCCTGGGGCGTGATGTAGCCATCACGGTCCGCGTCGAGTTGCTCGAAGCGGAAATCCGACGCGGCCTGTCCGCCCGCGCCTGCCGGGCCGGGGCCAGCCGCCGCGTCGGCGATGCGGGTCTGGTCCGTGAGGGTCTGGAAGGCGGTCTGATCGAACGGGTCCCCACGTCGCCGCAGGTCACCGCGGCTGTCAGCGATGCTGGTAACCAGCCGATCGTCCTCGAAGCTGATCTCCGACAGCGGTACGGCCACCCGGCGGTCGCCGAAGCCCAGGAACCCGCTCACGCCCACGATGGCGTTCAACTCGCCGTCGGCCGAGCGCCGGGCGATCTCCTGCACCTCGCCCAATTCGTCACCCGCCGGATTGACCAGGGTGCGACCGGCCAGCTCACCCACCGTCATTTCCGCCAACGCCGGATTGATGCCCTGCGCGCCGCCGGGCGTGCCTGCGATATCGGGCGCCGGCGCTATGGTCGCCGCGGGCGGCGCCTGGGTTGTGTCCTGCTGGGCCTGGACATCGGACATCAGTATCAATAGTGTGACGGCGAGCATGCGGTCCATCATGCCTCTCTCCCTCTTTTCCGTGCCCGGCCCGGGCGTGCACCTAATATAGTCGTCGCCGGGAAAGACACCCTGCGACGGCGCAGCCATCACGCAATCCGAAGTCGCTCCTCACGGCATTGATGATCTGATCGCATAGAATGTCGGCGTACTGGAAGAAATGACCATGGCCCGTTATCGTCCCCCGCAACCGCCCTCCTCCTGTTACATCACCCCCGAAGGCCGCCAGCGCCTCGAACAGGAACTCAATCATCTGTGGCGGGTGAAACGACCCCAAGTCACCCAGGCGGTATCCGATGCGGCCGCACTCGGCGATCGCTCAGAGAACGCCGAATACATCTACGGCAAGAAACAGTTGAGAGAGATCGATCGGCGCGTGCGCTTTTTGCGCAAACGCCTTGAGGTCCTGCAGGTGGTGGACCGGCGCCCGGACGATACCTCGCGCATCTATTTTGGCGCCTGGGTACGCCTCGAGGATGCGCACGGCGCCGAGCACGTCTACCGCATCGTGGGGCCTGACGAATTCGATCCTGCCAAGGGCTGGATCAGCATGGATTCACCCATGGCACGTGCGCTGCTGCGCAAGGCGCTGGATGACGAAGTCCATGTAGAGCGGCCCGGCGGCGTCGATCACTACATCGTCCTCGACGTATCCTACCAGCCGATTCCCCGCTGAGCCCTCCATCAGCGCCCCTCTGCCCCACATCCGCGCGCATAAGCGCGGCACATGGTGAGTGCCCTCTCGCCAGGACACCTGGATCGTCAACAGAACCGAAGGGAAGACAATCGAGGCTACTCAGCGGAGTTCGTTGGCAGCGGGTAAACCGGTCCCTCGTCTCCGTAGTCCTTATCCATTCCATTGGCGTTCTTGGCTCTTGGCGAGAATTCGATCCAACCGGCGTGTGGCCGGGGCCGCTGTTTAGATTCGCAATTGCAAAGCGTCAACCTGTGAACTTGACTGAGGGCGAGGAAAACCATCAGCGGGCACGTCGCCCGTGACCAGCGTGAAGAGGAACAATCCTATGGAAGCGCACGCTATCGAATCGCCCATCTCAACCACGATGGCCGCCCGGCGCATCACCGTTCCGGCGATACGCTGGAGCGCCATCTTCGCCGGTGCCGTCGCCGGTCTTGCCACCTACATGCTGCTCACGCTGCTCGGCATCGCCGTGGGACTCACGGCAGCCGATCAAGCCGCAGGCGAAGGCGCTGGCGCCATTCCCATCGCCACAGCGATCTGGAGCAGCCTCAGCATGCTCATTGCCGCGTTCGTAGGCGGCTATGTGGCCGCGCGCATGTCCGGGCTCGCGCGCCGCGCCGACGGCCTGCTGCACGGCTTCGTGGCCTGGGCCACGGTCACGGTGCTGTTTGCCTGGCTCGCCACCACCACCATCGGCAATCTGCTCGGCGGCGCTTTCGGACTCGTCGCCCAAGGGGCGCAGGCCGCGCAGCAGGGTGGCGGCATCACGCAGCAGCTGCAGTCGATCATCACCGGCACGGAAGGCGGCGAGATCAGCGGCGAAGATATGTCTGCCATTCAGTCGCGCTTGCAGGCGGGCGATCGCAACGGCGCTGTGGATTACATGGTGAACCAGATGGGCTTCACCGAACAGCGCGCCACGACCGTGGTCGACAACCTGATGCCCGTCGTCGGCCCTGGCGGCCAAGGCGCAGGCGGTGCGGCACAAACCGCCGTTAATGCCCTGAGCGCCGCCTCCTGGTGGCTGTTCGCAGCCATTGTGCTCTCGCTCATCGTCGGTGTATGGGGTGGCCTGATGGGTGTGCGCGCCACCAGTGATCGCACACTCGGCGATCACTCGGACGAACGCCACTATCGCACGTTCTGAGCACGACATTGCGTCGTTGAGCGGCGTCTATACTCTGACCGCCGATGGCATCGGCCAGATGCCTCGGCGGTACCGCTCAGCATTCAATCACGAGGTATTGGCATGACCAAAGGCACAGTGAAGTGGTTCAACGACGCGAAGGGCTTCGGATTCATCGCACCGGAGGAAGGTGGCGAGGACGTGTTCGTACACTATTCGGCGATCGTCGGAAGCGGCTTCCGCACCCTGACGGAAGGCCAGATGGTGACCTTCGATCTGCAACGCGGTCCCAAAGGGCTTCAGGCTTCAAACGTCATGCCCGCGCGCTGAAACGTTTGCGAATCGCACGCCCAACGGAAAGCCCCGCCGCAAGGCGGGGTCGTTGTTTTCTGCCCTCGCAATTACACGCATACGCTGCCATGACTTCTGCAAGACGCGCACGTAGGCCGTTCTATCCTTAAGAGGCCAACCCGGACCACGGGGTGTTGTGCGCAGCATGAACCGGGCGTTACGGCATCGCTCGGTTGAAGGAAATATGTGCAGCGCACTGCCTGACTTCTTCAAGGGTAAATAGCGGGCTGGCTTAGCTTGACTAAACTTCATCCAGGCAACGGGCGAGACACATGACCAGGGATAACGACAACGATCGCAACCGCTTCCTCGAGTCACTGGCGACCTTCAGCCGCGAACACAAGGCCCGCGCTTGGGAAGGTACGCTGAGGGCGTTTCTCGAGGAGGTCATGCCGGCGCAACCTGGCGCCTACGCGCGCACCAGCCACCAGTACATCTGGGACATGTTGCGTTGGTATCAGGTCAAGGAATCGCGCGACACCTCGAACGAACGGCCAACGCGGCTGTTCGCCAACGAACTGTTCGGCATCGACGATGCGCTCGCGCGCGTGGTCGATTATTTCAAGGCCGCGAGCGCCGGCTCCGAAGTGGGGCGGCGCATGCTCCTGCTGCTCGGCCCACCGTCAGGCGGCAAGTCCACGTTGGTCATTCTGCTCAAGCGGGGACTCGAGGAATACAGCCAGACAGACGAGGGCGCGCTGTATGCGCTGGCCGGCTGCCCGGTGCACGAATCACCCCTGCACCTCGTGCCGCACACATTGCGTGGCGATTTCCGCGAGAACTACGGCGTGGATATCCAAGGCCAGGTCTGTCCGCATTGCCAGACGCGTCTGCATGAAGAATACGACGGTGACTTCATGCGTTTCCCCGTTGAGCGCATCTTTTTGTCGGAGGCCTCGCGTCTGGGTGTCGGCACCTACGCGCCCCACGACCCCACCACAGCAGACATCGCCGACTTGGTCGGCTCTGTGGATCTCTCTAAGGTCGCGGAATTCGGAGATGAGGGCGACCCCCGCGCCTGGTCATGGTCGGGCGCGGTGTATGCGGCCAGCCGTGGTCTGCTGGAGATGATTGAAATCCTCAAAGTGAAGCGTGAGTTCCTGTATCTGCTGCTCACGCTGACCCAGGAAAAAAACGTCAAGGTGGCGCGGTTCCCACTTATCTACCTGGACGAAACTATCGTCGCACACACCAACCTGGCCGAGTTCAACAAGTTCGTCCAGGAAAAGGAAAACGAGGCCTTGCTCGACCGCATGGTCATCGTGCAGGTGCCATACACCTTGCACTACGTCGAGGAGTCACGCATCTATGCCAAGCTCATTTCCCATGCCTCGGCGTTCCGAGCTGTGCATCTCGATCCGCACGCGTTACGCACCGTCGCGGTGTTCGCCATCCTCACGCGCCTGAAGAAGGGCGAACGCCAGGACCTCGACATGACCAAGAAGCTGCGCCTGTATGCTGGCGAAGCCATCGAGGGCATGTCCGAAACGGAAGTGGAACGGGTGCGCAAGGAGACCCCGGACGAAGGATTGACCGGCGTATCACCTCGCTTCGTCATCAATGCCATATCCAATGCCATTACGCGCTCCGAAGTACACAGCCTCACCACCATGGAGGTTCTGCTGGCGCTCAAGGACGCCATCGAGGCGGATGCGCGCATGGACGCCAAGCAGAAACGCCAGTGGATCGACTTTCTCGTGCTCACGCGCAAGGATTTCTACAACCGCTGGGTCAAGGAAGACGTGCACAAGGCGCTGTTCACATCCTTCGAGGGCGAGGCGCAGAACCTGCTGGAAAAATACCTCGATGAGGTCGAGGCCGCTCTCGATCAACGCCAGATAGAGGACCCCATCACCAGCGAGTCGCGCGCACCGGACGAACGGTTCATGCGTTCGGTCGAGGAGAAAATCAAGGTGTCCGATTCCGGCAAGACATCGTTCCGGCAGGAGGTGGTTCGCAAGGCCATGGTCTCGTTCAAGCGCGGCGAGAAGTTCACCTTGGACAGCCACGCGCGCCTGCACGAGGCCATCAAACAATACCTGTTCGAGGAGCGGCGCGATGTGCTGCGGTTGGTGACCTCCACCACGCGTCCGGATGCGGATGCACAGCAAAAGATTTCCGCCGTGCAACAGCGGCTCATCGACGAATACGGCTACGATCAGCATTCCGCGCAGGAGGCCCTGAACTACGTGACTACGCTGCTATCGCAGGAATGAACCCGCCGGCGAGGTGGACATGAATACAAGTCACGAGAGCAGTACCCAAGGGAATCGCTGGTACGACCTGTTTTCCCGCGGCAGTCGCGACTGGCTCCGGCACAATGAGAAAGTCCGCGAGGCGGTCAAAGACCGCATTATGGACGTGGCCGCCGGCGCCGACGTGCTGACCGGCACCGGTGGCAACCGCAACGTGCAGGTGCCGGTGCGCTTTTTGGAGCACTACCGCTTCAAGCTCGGCGATACCGATCAGCGCAACGGCGTGGGCCAGGGCGAGCAGGTCGAGGCAGGCGACGTGCTGCGTCAGCCGCAGCCGAGGAACGCCCAAGGCAAAGGCGCCGGCGGCAGCGGCGAAGGTGGCCTCGAGTTCGTCCTGGAATTCAAAGTGGATGAGATCGTCGAATGGCTATGGGAAGAACTGGAACTGCCCAACCTGGAGCCCAAGAGCGGCACCACGCACGATGACGAATACGTACGCGAAGGCTGGGATCGGCGCGGCGCCCGCACCCGGCTGGATCGGCGCCGCTCGCTCAAGGAAGCCATCAAGCGCCGCGCAGTACAGCCCGACGGGCCCGCGTTCACCAACGAAGACCTGCGCTTTCGACAATTGGTGCGCCGCCAGAAGCCCGCCACCCACGCCGTGGTGATTTTCGCGCTCGACGTGTCGTCCAGCGTCACCGAGGCGGAGCGCCGTCTGGCGAAGACCTTCTTCTTCTGGGCCTTGCAGGGGCTGCGGCGGCAATACCAACACATTGAGACGGTGTTCATCGCTCACACCGTGAACGCCTGGGAGTTCCCTGAGGAACAGTTCTTTCAGGTGCGCGCCAGCGGCGGCACGGTCGCTTCCACGGCCTTCAACAAAACGCTCGAAGTAATCGACAGCCGCTACGATCCGACCCGCTACAACGTGTACATGTTCTACGCCTCGGATGGCGAGAACTTCACTGACGATCGCAGCGCGGCCAGCGAGGCACTCGACGAGATCGGTCCACGCACCAGTTTCATCGGCTATCTGGAGACCGGGCGTACCATCCAGTCCATCGACGAAACCGAGACGGCGCTGCTGTTCTACCGGTTGGAAAAGAAGGGCTTCCCCGTAGCCACCTACTCACTTGGCAAGGAAGAGGACATCTGGGCGGCCATCCGCCACTTCTTCCGCCGCCAAAACGAAGAGGATGAAATCCGCAAATGAACGTTGATGCACACCATTAGGTCGTGCGGAACGTCGCTGCCGCCCTGCGGGATTCATTCGTAAGCATTCCAGGCGTGCATCAGCTCAGGCGTGATGTTTATCCCCCCCTCTCCCCGCCCCTCTCCCGGAAGGGCGAGGGGATGCGCTTCCACGTGTGCAGGGCCGTATTGCGGAGTGAAAGACCCCACATGTATTCAGCTATCGCTGGATCGTCCCGTCTCCTTTCCGGGAGACGACGGCAAGGATGCAGGAGGTAGGTAATGCGAGGAGCGATCGCCGAAGGACGGGATGAGGGCATCACGATCACGACAAAAGACGCATATCTGGTCACAACAGATCCAGGATTATTTGCGTTTATTGGCGTTCATTCGCGGACTTCTTCTACTTTCTTAGGACTATGAGCGAAAGACTGCGCGATTACATCGGTCGCCTGGAAAACCTGGCGCGGGAACGGGGACTGGACTATTTCCCGGTGGAATTCGAGCTGGTTCCTCCAGCCTTCATGATGGAGATTGCCGTCTACGGACTGCCCGTACGCATGCCCCACTGGTCGTTCGGCGTGCGCTACATCTATCAGCTCGTGCAACACCGCATGGGTCATTCGCGCATCTTCGAAGTGGTGTTTCCCGGCAATCCGGGCCGCGCCTACCTGTCGGCGGACAACACCGTCGACGAAAACACCTTGGTGGTGGCGCACGTCCTTGGCCATGCCGACTTTTCCAAGAACAATCTGCTGTTCCGTCGCAGCCAGGACGAGGTTGGCTATCACATCGTCGAGCAGGCCGCCTCCCATGCCAAGCAGATCACCGGCGCCATCGAGGAATACGGCCAGCGGCGCGTGGAGGCCGTACTGGACGCGGCGCTCTCACTGGAACAGAACATCGACATGCACCAAGGATTGCGTCGCGAGCGTTATCCGGAGTTCGACAAGCCGCACGCCACGGAAGATCCCGACGAGTTCCACCAGCGCTATGACGCGCTCACGGGCAGTGGCATCCCTGCTCCGCTGCAGCGCCGCCGCCTGCCCCTGCCGCCCCATGAAGAATTCGATCTGCTGTGGTTCATCGCCACTTACGCACCTGAACTGGATGGCTGGGAGCGTGACATCCTGCTGGCGGTGCGCGAGGAGTCGTTCTATTTCTACCCGGTGTTTGCCTGTCAGATCATGAATGAAGGCTGGGCGTCCTACTGGCATGCACGGCTGTTACGGGACGCGGAGTTCCTGCCGCCTGACCTCTATCTCGAAGCGGCCAAGACCCATTCCGACGTGGTTCGCCCTTACGCGGGCAGTGATCAAGTAGCGCTATCGCTGAACCCCTATCATCTCGGCTTTTCCATTTGGGAACACATCATCAAGGAGAGGGGAGTGGAGGTAGCGCGGCGGATCATGGAGGAAGAAGACGACTTCGGCTTCATCCGCAACTACCTCACCGAAGACCTCGCGCACGAACTGAGCCTGTTCCGCTATCACGCCCGTCGCGACGGCGAGGTGCTGGTGGACGACTTCGACATCCACGCCCTGCATGAAGCCATCCTCGCCCCGAAGTTCAACTTCGGCACACCGCGCATCAGCGTGGACGAGGTGAAGACCGACGGCACGCTGAAACTGCGCCATCACCACGAGATCGATCAGCGGGGGCTCGACCTGCCGCGCGCCCAACGGGTCATGGAATACATCCAGAAACTCTGGCGCCGGCCGGTGGTGCTGTATACCGTCGACAGCGTCGGCCGCGAAGAGATCCTGCGCGAAGACGGCACGTGAGGGGGGGCAGCAGAAGAAACGGCCCAACGCAGAGGCGCAGCGTTCGCAGAGGAACGCGCGGATGGAATTGCCGTGGACGCGCCTTCCGTGATGACGCATTCCATCTCCGTGTTCTCTGTGCCCTCCGTGGCTCCGTGTTGAATTACGGCGTCTCCGCAGAACTTGTGGGTTCAAAGAAGCGTGGCGGATGCCGTGCAACGGGCGCGTCAGGCCTGGTTCAGCGGCAGCGTGATGCGTACCACTGCCGCGGCCGTCCGGGCCAGGCGCGATCACGATGTCGCCGCCGTGGGCCCCGACCAGGGCGCGGGCGATGGTGAGGCCGAGGCCGCGCGGGCCCTCCGCCGAGGCCAGTTCGACGGCCGTGCCCGGCCCCTGAACGGCGACCTCGATAACCGCCTCATCCATGCCGCCGTGCAGGCGCACGCCGATGGTCCCGCCCCGCGGGGAGAAGCGGATGGCATTGTCGAGCACGTTCACCAGCACCTGTTCGACCAGGGCCGCATGCACATGGGCCGGCGGCAGTTCTTCCATTTCGAGTGCCAGCGTCAACCCGCTCAGCGGCATCGACAGCCGCGCACAGGCCGCCTCGATGAGGGTGCGCAGGTCGATGGCGGTGCGACATGGCGGCGACCTTATACCAGTGTCCGGCGTGCCAAAGAAGCCCGAGGGCAACACTGATTTATGGGCGTTTCCCGCAGCACATGGATGTGCCGCCATTTTCTTCCACACAAGCGGATGTTGTGAAGGCGAGCAACCGCGCGTTTTGCTCGCCGTGCGCTGAGAAAGCCAGGATGGCTTTATTCAACGCCGCCTCAGGTGTCGAGCGCCGGGGCGATTTGGGCGGATTTCTTCCCACGGGGGGTGCAAAGGGCGATGCATGCAGGGAAAATAGGCGCCCCATCCACCCGCCGGGCGTTCATCGTTCATGCAACTGACCATCGTCCTCCGCACTTTCGGCATCCTGCTCATGCTGTTCAGCGTGAGCCTGCTCCCGCCGGTGCTGGTTTCCGCCATTTACGATGATGGCGAACTGTTCCATTTCGCGACCATCCTGTGGGCCTCGCTGGTGGCGGGCCTCATTTTGTGGCTGCCGTTTCGCACAGGCCAACGCGCGCTGCGCAACCGCGACGGTTTCGTGATCGTAGGCATGTTCTGGCTGGTCATCGGCCTGATCTCCGCGGTGCCCTTTCTGGTCGGCCTGGGCATGTCGCCCGCCTGGGCCGTGTTCGAGGCCATTTCCGCGTTCACCACCACCGGTGCCACCGTGATCGTCGGCCTCGACGAACTGCCCAAGTCCATTCTGTTCTATCGCCAGCAACTGCAATGGCTGGGCGGCATCGGCGTGGTGGTTACCGCCGTGGCGCTACTGCCCATGATGGGCGTGGGCGGCATGCAGCTGGTGCGGGCCGAGGCCACCGGCCCCATGAAGGAAGAGAAGCTTACCCCGCGCATCAACAACACCGCCAAGGCGCTGTGGAAGATCTACGGCGTGCTCACCCTGGCCTGTGCGCTGGCCTATTGGCTCGCCGGCATGGACCTGTTCGACGCCATCGCGCACAGCTTCTCCACCGTCTCCACCGCCGGCTTCTCCACCCACGACGCCAGCCTGGCTTATTTCGACAGCCCGCTCATCGAAGCGATTGCCGTGGTGTTCATGCTGCTCGGCTCCATCAGTTTCGCCCTGCACTTCACCGCCTGGCATAACTACTCGCCGCGGATTTTCCTGCACAACGCCGAGTTGCGTGTGTTTCTCGGCGTCGCCCTGGTGCTGAGCGTCATCGCCACCGTGGTGCTGGTGAGCGAGGGCACCCGCCCGGATGTGCTCACCGCTGCGCGCTTTGCCGTCTTCGAGGTGGTATCGGTGATCACCACCACGGGCTTCAGCATCGAGGACTTCTCGGCCTGGCCGGCCATGCTGCCGGTGTTGCTCATCTTCGCCGCTTTCATGGGCGGCTGCGCCGGCTCCACCTCGGGCGGCATGAAAACCATCCGCTTCGTCGTGCTGTTCAAGCAGGGCATCCTGGAGATCAGCAATCTCATCCATCCCAATCTGGTGCGCCCGCTGAAAATCGAAAACCGTGTGGTGCCGCAGCGCGTGGTCCAGGCGGTGTGGGGTTTTTTCGCTGCCTATATGGCCGCCTTCGCCGTATTCATGCTGTCGCTGATGATGCTCGGGCTCGACCAGATCACGGCCTTCGGCGCGGTGGCCGCAACACTCAACAACCTGGGGCCCGGGCTCGGTGCGGTCAGCAGCAACTTTACCGGCATGCCCGACGCCGGCCTGTGGCTCATGTCTTTCGCCATGCTGCTCGGCCGCCTGGAGATCTTCACCCTGCTGGTGCTGCTCACACCGGGATTCTGGCGCCGCTGAACCGCCGTCGGCTACGTTTTCACGGAGGACCGCTCCGTGGCCACCGACCTGCTGGAAATGTATCCCCGTCCCGGCGCGCGGGTTCCGCTCGCCGGGCTGTACCTCGCCCACGACCTGCGTGCGCGCACGCCAGGGCCTTACGTGTGCAGCAATTTCATCGTCTCGCTGGATGGGCGCATTGCCCTGCCCGACCCGCATAGCGGATTGCAGCAGGTCCCGCCGGTCATCGCCAATCCGCGCGACTGGCGCCTGTACCTGGAGATCGCCGCGCAGGCCGACGTACTCCTCACCACTGCTCGCCATTTGCGCGCGCTCGCGGCGAACCGGCACACGGATCTGCTTGCCGTGGCGGCCGAGCCCGAGTTGCGAGCCTGGCGCCTGGCGCGCGGCCTGCCGCCGGGCCCGGCCGTGGCCGCGGTCAGTGAAACCCTGGATTTTCCTAGTGCAGCCCTTGATAACCTACCCGCGTCCTTGCTGGTGGTAACGAGCTCCGCCGCACCCCACGCGCGCGAACGGGCGCTGGTCTCGCGCGGCGCGACAGTGCGCCGCCTGCCGGGAGCGGGGCTCGACGGCGCCGCTTTGTTGGCGGCGCTCGGCGAAGCCGGCCACCGCGTGGTCTATTCCATCGCCGGGCCGCGAATACTGCATGCCCTGTGTGCCGCACGCGTGTTGCACCGCCTCTACGTGACCCATGCGCTCGCGCTGCTTGGCGGAAACGATTTCGTCCCCTTGCTGCGCGGCCCGCTGCTGGAGCCGCCGGTCCGCGCGCGACTCGTGTCCGGTTATCTGGACGCCGCCGCCACGGCCGCCGGAGTCACGCAGTACTTTGCGGTCTACGAGTTGAATTACGCCGCCTAATCCGCGGCGGGGACGATCCTTCAGAGGCGCCGTGAGCATGCGCCTCGGGGGACGCAGCGGCCTAACAAACCCGCATTGCAGTAGCGGTCTCGTCTACTATGCTAAGTGCACACGACGGGCCGGGGGGTCGTTCGAGTCACCCAGGAGACCCGAAGGGATTCGTTCAATTCAGCCCGCATACCCCATTACACACCGCGCCCCAAGGCGCGTTGCGGGCGCAGCTTTCGTCAAATATCGCAAGGGAGCACGGATGAACAGGCAGGCGGTAATCAGCACGGAACCGGTTCGACACGACGTGAGTCTGCTCACGGAGCAGGATGTCTATTTGTTCAAAGAGGGCAATCATTACCGGCTCTATGAAAAACTCGGCGCTCACGTCATGAATGTCGACGGCGTCGCCGGGGTGCTGTTCGCCGTGTGGGCGCCGAACGCGCGCCACGTGTCGGTCATCGGCGACTTCAACGGTTGGAACAAGCACATCCACCATCTGGCGCCGCGCTGGGACAGCTCGGGGATCTGGGAAGGTTTCATCGCCGGTCTGAATCCCGGTGACCTTTACAAGTACCACATCGTGTCCAACCACAACGGCTACGAGGTGGAGAAGATCGACCCCTTCGCGCGCCTGTATGAGGTGCCGCCGCGCTCCGCCTCCATGGTATGGGACCGCGACTACGCGTGGCAGGACGGCGCCTGGATGCTGTCCCGCAAGGAAAAGAATTCCCTTGATGCACCCATGTCCGTGTACGAGGTGCATCTCAGTTCCTGGCGCCGTGTGCCCGAAGAAGGTCATCGCTCGCTGTCGTACGTGGAGCTTGCTGATCAGCTCGTGTCGTACGTGAAATGGATGGGCTTCACCCATGTGGAATTCCTGCCCGTCATGGAACATCCATTCGGCGGTTCGTGGGGCTACCAGACGCTCGGCTACTTCGCGCCGACCTCGCGCCACGGCACGCCGGAAGAGATGAAGCTGCTGGTGGACCGTCTGCACCAGGAAGGCATCGGGGTGATCCTCGACTGGGTGCCGTCGCACTTCCCCAGCGACGCCCACGGCCTCGCCTATTTCGATGGCACCTACATGTTCGAGCACATGGACCCGAAGCGCGGCTATCATCCGGAGTGGAAGAGCTACATCTTCAACTTCGGCCGCCACGAGGTGCGCTCGTTCCTGCTCTCTTCGGCCATGTTCTGGCTGGAGCAGTTCCACGTCGACGGCCTGCGCGTGGACGCGGTGGCTTCCATGCTGTACCTGGACTATGCGCGCAAGGAAGGCGAGTGGATCCCCAACCAATACGGCGGCAAGGAAGACATCGAGGCCATCGGCTTCATGCGCAAGCTGAACGAATCGGTGTACGGCGAGCACCCGGACGTGCAGACCATCGCCGAGGAATCCACCGCCTGGCCCATGGTGTCGCGGCCCGCCTACGCCGGCGGCCTCGGCTTCGGCATGAAGTGGAACATGGGCTGGATGCACGACACCCTGGACTACTTCGCCCATGAGCCCATTCATCGCAAGTACCATCACGATCAGCTCACCTTCAGCATCTGGTATGCCTTCCACGAAAATTTCGTTTTGCCGCTCTCCCACGACGAGGTGGTGCATGGCAAGGGCTCGCTGATCCGGCGCATGCCCGGTGACGACTGGCAGAAGTTCGCCAATCTGCGCGCGCTGTTCGGCTACATGTGGGCGCACCCTGGCAAGAAGCTGCTGTTCATGGGCGGCGACATCGGCCAGTGGGACGAGTGGAACCACGATGCGAGCGTGCAGTGGCACCTCAACGAGTGGCCGCCCCATCAGGGCGTGCAGCGCTGGCTCAAGGACCTGAACGCGGTCTATCGCAACGAACCGTCCCTGTACCAGGTCGATTTCGATAACCATGGTTTCGAATGGGTGGACTTCCACGACTGGGAATCCAGCGTCATCACTTTCCTGCGCCGCGGCAAGAACCCGGACGACATGATGCTCGTCGTCTGCAATCTGACCCCGGTGCCGCGCCACAACTACATGGTGGGTGTGCCGCGCGGCGGCTACTGGCGCGAATTGCTGAACAGCGACGCCACCATTTATTGGGGCAGCGGCATGGGCAACATGGGCGGCGTTGAGGCGGCGCCGGTATCGGCTCAGGGCCGTTATCACTCCCTTTCGCTCACGCTGCCGCCGCTGTCGGTGATGTACTTCAAGCCGGTTTGACAGCCGTGGTCCCGTAGCCCGGGTTTCGAAGCCCGGATGACGCGCAGCGAAATCCGGGAAAGCGCGGCATAGCCCCGGATTCCGTTGCGCTTCGTCCGGCTACGGGACTGTGGGGGCGATCTTCCGCTCGCGATTTCTCTAGTGGCAGGAATCGCGAGCGGAAGCTCGTTCCCACACCCCCGCGCCTGCCCCACCCCCTTTCCTCCTGCTACGTTTCATGGGAGGGAGCGTGATGACATGACCATCACCGACGGTCGGCGACGGGCGGTAATCGAGGGCGTGCGCCCGCAGATCGATGGTGGGCGTTTTCCCGTGAAGCGCTGCGTGGGCGCGGAGGTGGTGGTCGAGGCCGACGTGTTCTGCGACGGGCACGATCAACCCATGGCGGTGGTGCAATACCGCCATGCCTCCGACGCCGCTTGGCAGGAGACACCACTCGAGTATCTGGTGAACGACCACTGGCGCGGGCGCTTCCACGTCACGCGCGAAGGTCTGCACTACTACCGTCTGCTCGCCTGGGTGGATCACTTTCGCACCTGGCGTCACGACTTCGCCCGCCGTGACGATCCTGCCGACATCGCTGTCGCCCTGATCATGGGCGCGGAGCTGGTGGAGGCCGCGGCGGGACGCGCCGCGGATGCGGAGCGCGATCAGTTGCAGCTCTTCGCCGCCCGCATGGTGGACAATTCCCCCCTCGACGAACGGAGTCGCAACGCGCTTGACGAGGGCCTCGCGCGTCTGATGGATCGCTGGCCCGATCGCTCCCTCGCCACCGCACAGGACCCCGCCCTCGCGGTGTGGGTGGACCGCGAAAAGGCCTGCTTCTCCGCCTGGTATGAACTGTTCCCGCGCTCCTGCGCCGAGCAGGGCCACGGCAGCTTCCGCGGCTGCGAGGCGCAGCTCGAATACGTCGCGGCCATGGGCTTCGACGTGCTCTACCTGCCGCCCATCCACCCCATCGGCCGCACCCGTCGCAAGGGGCGCAACAACCTGCTGGTGGCCGCGCCGGACGATCCGGGCAGTCCGTGGGCCATCGGCGCCGTCGAGGGCGGGCACAAGACCGTACATCCGCAACTGGGGACGCTGGAGGACTTCCGGCATTTCGTAGACCAGGCCGCCGCGCTGGGCCTCGAAGTGGCCATCGACATCGCCTTTCAGTGTTCTCCCGATCACCCCTACGTGAGCGAACATCCGGAGTGGTTTCGCCATCGCCCGGACGGGTCGGTGCAATACGCGGAGAACCCGCCCAAGAAATATCAGGACATCTACCCCTTTGACTTCGAGTGCGATGCCTGGCGGCCACTGTGGGACGAGCTGCACGACGTGGTGCGGTTCTGGATCGGTCAGGGCGTGCACATTTTCCGCGTCGACAACCCGCATACCAAGCCGTTCCCGTTCTGGGAGTGGCTCATCGGCGAGATCAAGCGCGAGCACCCGGAGGTGCTGTTCCTCGCCGAGGCCTTTTCGCGGCCGCGGATCATGCAGCGCCTGGCCAAGCTCGGCTTTTCCCAGTCCTATACCTACTTCACTTGGCGTAATACCAAGCAGGAGCTCACGGAGTATCTCACCGAACTCACCCGCGGCCCGGCGGCCGAGTATTTCCGGCCCAATTTCTGGCCGAACACGCCGGACATCCTGCCGGAGTACCTGCAATTCGGCGGCCGCCCGGCCTTCATGGCGCGGCTGGTGCTGGCCGGCACCCTCAGCGCCAGCTACGGCGTATACGGCCCCGCCTTCGAACTACTGCAGGCCGAACCGCACGCGCCCGGCAGCGAGGAGTACCGGGATTCAGAAAAATACGAGATCCGCCGCTGGGACCTGCACCGTCCGGACTCACTGCGCGATTTCATCGCCCGGCTCAATCGCATCCGCCGCGACAATCCGGCGCTGCATCAAAACCGCAATCTGCGCTTCCACGAGGTGGCCAACGAGCGACTCATTGCCTACAGCAAGTCCACCCATGATCCGGACAACGTGGTGCTGGTGGTCGTGAACCTGGACCCCGACTACGTGCAATCGGGCTGGCTGACCCTGCCCCTGGAACCGTTCGATATCGATCCGCGCCACGGCTACCAGGTCCACGACCTGCTCACCGACGCCCGCTACCTGTGGCAGGGCGAGCGCAACTTCGTCCGGCTCGACCCCGCCCAAACCCCAGCCGCCATCTTCCGCCTGCGCCGCCACGTGCGCAGCGAGCGCGACTTCGAATATTTCATGTGATGGACCACGAAGCGAGGTCACAACGCGGAGGGCGCGGAGGCGCGGAGAACGCGGAGGGAATACAACTGCGTTGGCTGTCCGAGGTGGCACGCACGCAACATAAGCTGCTTTTGCTTTCTCCGCGCCCTCCGCGCCTCCGCGCCCGCCGCGTTACAACTCACCCATGACCGCCTGGCAGGACGATCCGCTGTGGTACCAGGACGCCATCATTTATCAGGTGCATGTGAAGGCGTTCTACGATTCGAGCGGCGACGGTACGGGGGATTTTCGCGGGCTGGCGGAGAAGCTCGATTACATCCAGGACCTGGGGGTCAATACCGTCTGGCTGCTGCCGTTTTATCCGTCGCCCATGCGCGATGACGGCTACGACATCTCCGATTACCGCAACGTGCACCCCGCCTTCGGCACCCTGGCCGACTTCAAGCGCTTCGTGCGCGAGGCCCATCGGCGCGGTCTGAAGATCATCACCGAACTGGTCATCAACCACACGTCTGACCAGCATCCCTGGTTCCAGGCTGCCCGCGCCGCACCGCCCGGCTCCGCCCGGCGCAATTTCTACGTGTGGAGCAAGACCAAGATGAAGTTCCCGGAGACCCGCATCATCTTCACCGATACGGAGACCTCCAACTGGGCCTGGGACGACTCGGCGCAGGCCTATTACTGGCACCGCTTTTTCTCCCACCAACCGGACCTGAATCACAACAACCCGCGGGTAGTGGAGGCGGTCATCCGGGTGATGCGCTTCTGGCTCGACATGGGCGTGGACGGTCTGCGCCTGGACGCCATTCCGTATCTGTGCGTGCGCAGCGGCACCAACAACGAAAATCTCCCCGAGACCCATGCAGTGTTGCGGCGCATGCGCGCGGTGGTCGACGCCCATTACGCGGGCCGCATGTTCCTGGCCGAGGCCAACCAATGGCCCGAGGACGTGCTCGAGTATTTCGGCGAAGGCGACGAATGCCACATGGCCTATCACTTCCCGCTGATGCCGCGCATCTACATGGCCGTCGCCCAGGAAGACCGCCATCCCATCGTGGAGATCATGCGCCAGACCCCGCCCATTCCCGCGACCTGCCAGTGGGCGATTTTCCTGCGCAACCACGACGAACTGACGCTCGAAATGGTGACCGATCGCGAGCGCGATTACATGTACGAGGTGTATGCCACGGACCGGCGCATGCGCGTCAACGTGGGTATCCGCCGCCGGCTCGCGCCGCTCATGGACAACGATCCGGACAAGATCAAGTTGATGAACTCCCTGCTGCTGTCCATGCCAGGATCACCCATCATCTATTACGGCGACGAGATCGCCATGGGCGACAACATCTACCTGGGCGATCGCAACGGCGTGCGCACGCCCATGCAGTGGAGCCCCGATCGCAACGCCGGCTTCTCGCGCGCGGACCCGCAGCGCCTCTACCTGCCGCCCATCATGGACCCGGTGTACGGCTACCAGGCGGTGAACGTGGAGGCACAGGCGCGCGACCCGTCGTCGCTGCTCAACTGGACGCGCCGTGTGCTCGAAGTGCGCAAGGCCTACCAGGCCTTCAGCCGCGGCAGCCTGGAATTCCTCCACCCGGGCAATCGTAAGATCCTCGCCTACGTGCGCGCCCACGGCGAGGATACCATCCTCTGCGTGGTGAACCTGTCGCGCACGGCGCAACCCGTGGAACTGAACCTGGCGCGCTGGCGCGGGCGCGTGCCGGTGGAGATGATGGGCCGCATCCCGTTTCCGCCCATCGGCGAACTGCCCTATCTGCTCACGCTCTCGGGCTATGGCGTGTATTGGTTCCGGCTCGCCACCCAGGCGGATGTGCCGTCCTGGCATCAGGAAAACCTTCCCGCCATCGAGTTGCCCGTTTTGGTGCTGTTCGACGGCTGGCACAGCTTCAGCTTCGCCCAGCACGACAGTCGCCGCGAGAAGCGTGCGCTGGAGTTGCGCAGTCAGTTCGAGCTGGAGGTGCTGCCCGCCTGGCTGCCGGGCCAGCGCTGGTTCGCGACGCACGGTTGTATCGCGTCGTCCACGCTCGCGCGCCTGTTCGAATGGCAATGGCAACGCCGTCGCTGGCTGCTTGCCTGGATAGGCGTAGCCTGCGACGGGGCACACGAAAACTATTTCCTGCCACTTTCCATGCACTGGGAGGCCGACTACGAGGAATACCGCGCCCACCTGGTCAACGCCCTCGCCAAGGTGCGCCAGCACGCGCGTGTGGGCGTGCTCGCCGATGCCTACACGGACGAGCACTTCTGTCGCGCCCTGGTGGAGGCGACGGCGGCAGGCGAGGCCGTGCCGGTGCCGGGCGGCCAGCTGCAGTTCCATCGCACCTCCGCCTTCGCGCGGCTGTGGCCTGCCGAACAGGTGGATCCCGTCACCGTGCGTCGGCCCGGTCACGAATCCAGCAACAGCGCCGTAGTGGTCGGCGAACGCCTGTTCCTGAAAGGCTACCGGCGTCTCGCCGAAGGCACCAGCATCGAAGTGGAGGTGGGGCGCTTCCTCACCGAGGAGTCGGCCTTCCCGAACGTCATTCCGGTGGCGGGCTGGATCGTGTTCGCCCCGGACGGCGGCGCGCCGGTCACCCTGGCGGTGTTGCAGGCCTACGTGGAAAACCAGGGGGACGGCTGGGCCTACACCCAGGGCTATCTGGAACGCTACCTGGCGCAGTGCCAGATGGCGCAGGCGGCCGACGGCGGCGAAGCGGGCGCCCCGGCAGCCGCCGAGGTGCACGCCACCGAGTTGATGATGATGCACACCCTCGGGCGCCGCACCGGCGAGTTGCACGTGGCGCTCGCGCGCGATACGGGCAACCCGGCGTTCCTGCCCGAGCCGGTGCCGGCGACGGAACGGGCGAGCTGGCACGCCCGGGTAGGGGACGAGGCGCTCACCACCCTCGCAATGCTGTCGGACGCCACACTGCCTGCGGCGATGCAGGAAACGGCCGGCCGGTTGCTCGATGCACGCGAACACCTCCTCGCGCGCATCGATGCCTTGCGCCTGGATACCTTGCAGGTGTTCAAAAGCCGTTATCACGGCGACCTGCATCTCGGCCAGGTGCTCGTGGCGGAGACCGATTTCATCATCATCGACTTCGAGGGCGAACCGGCACGCCCCTATGCCGATCGCGCCGCCAAGCATTCTCCCCTGCGCGACGTGGCCGGCATGCTGCGCTCGTTCAGCTATGCGGCGCACGCGGCCTTGCAGCGCGCCAGCACCGAAAACCCCACCCTTCGGTCAGCACTTTCGCCCTTCGCGCGGCAGTGGGAACGCATGGTCACCGAGGCCTTCCTGCTCGGCTACGTGGCGGCGGCCGAGGGCCAGCCCTTCTATCCCGCCGATCCGGACGATGCGCGCCGATTGCTGGACCTGTTCATTCTGGAAAAGGCGCTGTACGAGGTCCGCTATGAACTGGCTCATCGCCCCGAATGGGTCGGCGTGCCGGTGCGCGGTCTGCTCGACTTGCTCGACCGGGCGTGAAGCGCCAGACCGCCGCAAGGGGCGGAAAGGCGGCGCAGGTTCTATCTTTTTCCGGCAGCCAAGGAGAGTGTATGGAAACCAATAGCAAACTCCAGGTCATGAGCCTGGATTCGGTCATCAGCGCCTATCGTCGTTATGCCGGGATTTACGACGTGCTGTTCGGGCCCATCATGCACCCGGGGCGCAAGCGCATCGTCGATGCCCTGAGCTGCCGGCCCGGCGACAACATCCTCGAAGTGGGCGTGGGCACCGGCCTGTCGCTGCCGCTGTACTCCCACGGCGTGCGCGTGACCGGCATCGACGTTTCGCGCGAGATGCTCGACATCGCAAGGCGGCGCGTCGTCCGCGAGCTGTTGCCGCAGGTGGAGGCCATCCTGGAGATGGACGCGCAGGCCATGTCGTTCCCCGACGCGCGCTTCGACAAGGTGGTGGCCATGTACGTGGTGTCGGTGGTGCCCGATCCCAAGAAGCTGGTGGCGGAGATGCGCCGCGTCTGCAAGCCGGGCGGCGACATCGTCATCGTCAACCATTTCTCCTCGCGCAATCCCGTGCTTGGCCGCATGGAGACCCTGCTCGCGCCCTGCTCGCGCCTGGCCGGCTTCCGCCCCAACCTCGACATGAGCGAGTTCCTCGCCAACACCGGCCTGCACGTGGACGAGATCCGCGGCACCAACCTGTTCGGCTACTGGAAGATCCTGCGTTGCAGGAATGGCTGAGGGAAGAAGAAAAAGCCATTAACCACGGGGGACACGGGGAACACGGGGAACACGGGGAAAATGGAAATTCAAAGGTGCGCCTGTGGGTCCCGTCGCGGTGCTGTGTGACTTCTACCCTGCTCCGCCGTAGGTCACGTTGCGAAGCTACGTGACATTCTTCATACCGCCGCTGTCGCGTAGCCGCTTCGCGCCAACGTGACCTACTGAGGGGGAAGAAGAAAAAGCCATTAACCACGGGGAACACGGGGAAAATGGAAATTCAAAGGTGCGCCTGTGGGTCCCGTCGCGGTGCTGTGTGACTTCTGCCCTGCTCCGCCGTAGGTCACGTTGCGAAGCTACGTGACGTCCTTCATACCGCCGCGGTCACGTAGCCGCTTCGCGCCAACGTGACCTACCGCCTCTTCACCTCGAATCCCCCGTGTTCCCCGTGTTCCCCGTGTCCCCCGTGGTTATTTGCATTTTTTCATGCCATGCCCGCGCCATGGCGTACCAGCGTGGCGTCTATGATCTGCATAAGATTCTTTCCACTGTGTTTGTCCCTCCTGCGGGAGCGTTTGATGGACAAGCAGAACCGCGTGTTTCGCGTGGGGATTTCGGGCTCGTACGGTGGCCTCAACCTGGGCGACGAGGCCATCCTTCAGAGCATCATCTGCCAATTGCGCAACACGCTTCCTGTGGAAATCACCGTGTTTTCGCGCAACGCCGAAGATACGCTGCAACGCCATGACGTGGAGCACGCGGTGGCGGTGCGCAAGCTGGGCCGCAGCGACATCGTGCCCGTGCTGCGCAGCCTCGATCTGCTCATCATCGGCGGCGGCGGCATTTTGTTCGACGCGGAGGCGCGCATCTATCTGCGTGAGGCGAGCCTGGCGCAGGAACTCGGCGTGCCGGTCATGTTCTACGCCGTCGGGGTCGGCCCCCTGGAGTACTCCACGGCACGCGAACTGGTGCGTAACGCACTCAACGACGCGGCCCTCATCACCGTACGCGAGGAAGGGGCGCTGCACCTGCTGGAGGACATCGGCGTGCAGCGGCCCATCCTGGTCACCGCAGACCCGGCACTGCTGCTCGAACCCGAGCCGCTGCCTTCGGGCGCGCTCCGGCGCGAGGGCATGGAAGGCCGCCGCCGGCGCATCGCCATTTCCGTGCGCGAGCCCGGCGTGGCCGCCCCGGATCTCGGCCAGCATGCCTATCATGCCCTGGTGGCCAGTGCCGCAGATTACATGGTGGATCGCCTCAAGGCCGAGGTGGTGTTCATCCCCATGGAACGGCGCCACCACGATCTCCAGCAATCCCATGCGGTGATTGCGCAAATGCTGCTCGCCCAGCACGCGAGTGTCCTCAAGGGCGAGTACACCGCGGGTCAGTTACTGTCACTGCTCGGCCATTTCGAGTTTGCCGTGGGCATGCGCCTGCATTTCCTGTTGTTCGCAGCACTGCGCAACGTGCCGTTCGTGGCGCTGCCTTATGCGCCCAAGGTGAGCGGCTTTCTCAATCAACTTGGCATCGCCATGCCCCCGCCCATCGGCCAGGTGAACGCCGGGCGGTTGATCGCCCACATTGACGAGGCCTGGGACAACCGGCGCGCCAACAAGCAGCTCATGGCACAGCGACTGCCCGAACAAAAAGCGGCGGCCCGCGAGACCAACCGGCTGGCCGCCGAATTGCTCTCACGACTTCCCATCACCCAACACTGACCATGCCCGCTCTGGCCCGCCCGCATCGCAAAGAGACCCTCGAGCTACCGCCACGGCGCGCCATCGTCGCCGCCGACACCGACGTGCTGGTGGTGGGCGGCGGACCGGCCGGACTGGGTGCCGCCCTCGGCGCCGCGGACGCCGGTGCCGACGTGATTCTCGCCGAACGCTATGGATTTTTCGGCGGCAATGCCACGGCCTCTCTGGTGATGCCGTTCATGTCGTACTTCACCGAAACCCCGCGGCCACAGCGAGCCGGGACCAAATATCTATTGCCCACCGACCACGGCCCAGGTGAACCGGTCATCGCCGGCGTGCTGCAGCGTTTCGTCACCCGGCTCATCGATGAAGGCGGCGCCATGGTGCCAAACCTGGACACCGGCTACACCGTGCCTTTCGATCCGGAACTGTTCAAGCATGTGGCGTTGGAGATGGCCGACGATGCGGGCGTGCATTTTTTGTTGCATGCCTTCGCCAGCGGCGTGGTGGGTGACGGGCGCGTGGAAGGAGTGGTGTTCGAGACCAAGTCGGGGCCGCTGGTAGTGCGTGCGCGCACCGTCATCGATTGCACCGGTGACGGCGATATGGCGGCGCAGGCAGGCGCGCCCTACGAGGTGGGTGACAACGACGGCATGGTGCAGCCGATGACCCTGCTGTTTCGCATGGCCGAGTTCGAGCGCACTGCGTTTCAGGCGTATGCGCGCGCGCACCCGGACGAATGGCGCGGCGTGCACGGTCTATGGAGCCTGGTGCGCAGCGCCACCGCCACCGGCGAGCTCACGCTCCCGCGCGAGGACATCCTGTTCTTTGCTACGCCTCGCGAACGTGAGCTGGCCGTGAACAGCACCCGTGTCACCCGCTCCGTACCGGTGCTCGGCACCGACGTATGGGATCTGAGCTATGCGGAATGGGAGAGCCGGCGCCAGATGCGCCAGATCTCCGCGTTCCTGCGCCGTTACGTGCCGGGTTTCGAAAAGGCCTACCTGGACCAGAGCGGTGCCGGCGTGGGCGTGCGCGAGACCCGGCGCTTCCTGGGCGATTACCAACTCACCGAAGCCGACGTGCTATCCGCACGCAAGTTCGACGATGTGATCGCCCGTTGCAGCTACCCCATCGACATGCACAACCCCAAGGGTAAGGGCACCGTGCTCAAGCGTCTCCCCCCGGGTGAGGCCTACGACATCCCCCTGCGCGCCCTCGTACCGCAGAAGGTCGAGGGCCTGCTGGTGGCCGGGCGCTGCATATCGGGCACCCACGAGGCCCATTCGTCCTACCGCATCATGCCGGCCGCCATGGCCACCGGCCAGGCCGCCGGCGTGTGCGCGGCCCTGGCCGCCCTGCGCCGCCGCACTCCGCGAGAGATCCCGGTGGGCGACGTGCAGGTGGAGCTGCTCCGCCAGGGCGCGGACCTGCGCGGCATCAATCCCTGACGCGGAAGCACGCTCGGGGAGAACAGCCCAACGCAGAGATGCAGAGACACAGAGTCCGTAGAGGCATGGAATCGTCTCCGCGTTGAATCCATCCCCAAAGCACCTGTCATGGGTCACGTTCGTGGCTCTCACCTCACCTTATCCACGACCCATCACGATTTTCTTTTGGCCGCCCCGCGGTAATAACGGGCTTATAGAAACGTTTTGCGCGACGCGGGAACAGCTGATGGACGGCTAGCTTTTGGATAAGCGCTGCGCCCCTTCGCGGGGCGACGCAATCCAAGCACCGGGAGGACAGAGCCATGACGATGAAGCCGTTCCGCGTCTCACTGATTGCCGGCGCGATGACCATGTCGGGTTTCGCCTTCGCCGCCGCGCCCGGCTATGTGATTTCCGATCGCGGTGACGTGGCCCGCAGCGGCACGGGCGAGTGTGTGCGCAGCAGCCAGTGGACGCCGCTCGATGCGACCATCCAGTGCGATCCGGACATCACCACCAGCTTCGCACCGGTTCAGCTCGAACCCATCGAAGAGGCGCAGGCGCCCATGAGCCGCATCGCCCTCGATACGGACACCACCTTCGCGTTCGACTCGGCTGACCTGACCGTTCAGGGCAAGCAGAAACTCGACGAGATCGTCGATGCGAGCCGCGATGCCGAACGCATGCAGGTGCAAGTGGCCGGCCACACCGACCGCATCGGTCCTGAGGAGTACAACCAGGATCTGTCCCGGCGGCGCGCCGAGGCGGTGAAGGAGTATCTGGTGTCCGAGGGCATCCCCGAGGAAAGCATCTCCGTGGCGGCATTGGGCGAGAGCAACCCCATCGTGCAGTGCGAGGGCATGAGCGGTGACACCCTGATCGAGTGCCTGCAACCGAACCGCCGCTCAGAAGTGGAATTCGCGGCCTTCGCGCCCGCGGATACGCAGCAGCAGGAGGACGTGCAGCGCTAAGCATCAGGAGCCGTGTGCGGGTGGGGATCACAATCAGCCGCGCGCCGATTGGATCCCCGCCCGTCATGCCGACATCACCGCGATTTTTGCCCAGTGGGAGTGGCCTGAGGGCGCGAGGATTTTCACCGCTGCTGCGTCAGCATGACCGCTGTCTAATCCGCGCGCTCCGCCGCCTCCAGGCGTTCCACCGCGGCCAGCCACGCGTCCTCGGCCTTGGCGAGGGCCTGGTCCGCCGTCGCCTGGGCGCGCAGCAGTTCCTTGAGGCGCTCCTTGCCCGCCTCCTCGTACAGCGTCGGGTCGGCCAGTTGCTGGTCGACGCGCGCCTTGGCGCGGCCGGCCTCGTCGAGCTGTTTTTCACAGCGCTCCACGTCCTTGCGCAGGGGACGCAGGCGCTCGCGACGTTCCGCCTCCTCGCGGCGGCGATCCTTGCGCGCCGCAGCGCTGTGCCCGGTCTTTTCCTCGTCCTCGCCGGCAGCGTTCTGCGCCGCGAGGCGCTGCGCGAGAAAGGAACGGTAGTCCTCCAGATCGCCATCGAACGGCTGCACCCGGCCGTCGCCCACCAGCCAGAACTCATCGGCCACGCTGCGCAGCAGATGGCGATCGTGGGACACCAGCACCAGCGCGCCTTCGTAGTCCTGCAACGCCACGGTGAGGGCATGACGCATGTCGATGTCCAGGTGATTGGTGGGCTCATCCAGCAACAGCAGGTTGGGACGCTGGTAGACGATGAGCGCGAGCGCGAGGCGTGCCTTCTCGCCGCCCGAGAACGGCGCCACCGGCTCCAGGGCGCGATCGCCGACGAAACCGAAACTGCCGAGGAAATCACGCAGCACCTGCTCGGTCGCGCGCCCGTCCAGGCGTTGCAGGTGCAGCAGCGGCGTGGCCTCTGGATCGAGCATCTCCAGTTGGTGCTGCGCGAAATAGCCGATGCGCAGGTCCGGTGCGGGCTCGCGTTTGCCGCTGCTCGGCGACACGGTGCCCGCAAGCAGTTTCACGAAGGTGGATTTGCCCGCGCCGTTCTGGCCGAGCAGACCGATGCGCGCGCCCGGCGCGAAGCTGGCGCTGGCGCCCGCGATCACCGTGCGCTCGCCGTACCCGGCCGCCACCTTTTCCAGGGCCAGCAGCGGATGAGGCAGCTTCTCCGGGGCGCGGAAGCGGAAGGTGAACGGCGAGTCCACATGGGCCGGGGCGAGCAGTTCCATGCGCGCGAGCGCCTTGAGGCGGCTCTGCGCCTGGCGTGCCTTGGTGGCCTTGGCGCGAAAGCGGTCGATGAACGACTGGATGTGCGCCACCTCGCGCCGCTGGCGCTCGTAGGCCACCTGCTGCTGCGCCATGCGTTCGGCGCGGTGCAGTTCGTAATCGGAGTAGTTGCCGGTCTGCAAGTCCGCGCGCTCCTGCTCCAGGTGCAGGATGTGGTTGACCACACGGTCGAGAAAGTCCCGGTCGTGGGAGATGAGCAGCAAGGTACCGGGATAGGCCGCCAGCCAGTCCTCCAGCCACAGCACCGCGTCCAGGTCGAGGTGATTGGTGGGCTCGTCGAGCAGCAGCAGATCGGAGCGGCACATCAGCGCCCGCGCCAGATTCAGGCGCATGCGCCAGCCGCCCGAGAACGAACGCACGGCGAGCGTCTGTTGCTCGCCGGTGAAGCCGAGGCCGTGCATGAGCCGCGCCGCGCGGGCACGGGCGACGTAACCACCGATGGCGTCGAGGCGCGCGTGCAGTTCGCCGAGCGCGCTGCCGTCGCCGCTGCGTTCCGCCTGCGCCAGGGCGGCTTCCACGGCGCGCAGTTCCGCGTCGCCGTCCATCACGTAGTCGATGGCCGGCGTGTCCACCGCGGGCGTCTCCTGCGCCACGTGGGCGATTACCCAGTTGGCCGGACAGGAAAACTCCCCCGCATCCGGCGCCAGCTCGCCGCGGATGAGCGCAAACAGGCTGGACTTGCCAGCGCCGTTCGCGCCCGTGACGCCGACACGCTGGCCCGCGTGGATGGAGAAACTGGCGTCGCGCACCAGCACGCGGGTGCCGCGGCGCAGGGTGAGGTCGAAAAATTTCAGCATGGGCGCGGAGTTTACCCGCGCGGTGGGTGAAAAAGAATCGACACGACCGCCCCACAACGGCGTTCGTCATTCCGGCGAAAGCCAGAATCCATCGCGCGGGACGCAGAGGACAGAAAGAAGCTCCCCTCTGTCGCCTTCGTGGGATCGCCCGTGCTTGTGATCTTTATCCTCAGCGCCCGAAGATCACGCCCACGCCAAAATGCACCCGCGGCTCGCTGGTGCGGCGCGCGGTGTCGCGCGGCCACAGGTGCATGCGCTCGGGATTGACCAGCGGATAGGTGTAGGGCGACTGGCCGATCCGGCCCTCACGCAGCTCGGTGATGGGGCCGACCACGGTGATGCGGCGGCCCGGCGCGTAGTCCGCGGTCTCCAGATAGCCTTCCTCGATGACGAGGAAGCGCCCGCTCGGACTGCGATCGGTCTCGGGGTCCTGATTGCCGCCGAGCGGATAGCCCAGCACTTCGAGCCGCGTGGTGTTTTCCTCATTGGTGCTCGCCACGATCACCCCGCCCCACAACACCCGCGAACCGCCGATGTCGGCGCCGCGCGTCGAGGCCTCGCGCGGCGTGAGCCCTGTGGCGACGCCCTCGGTCTGGAACCGGGGGCCGGAGGCGCAGCCCGCCACCAGCCACATCGCCATCACCACCACACCTGCGCGTCTCATGCGCCCTCCTTACCAGTACGGATACCAGGGGCCGAACGGCCGGTAGTAGGGCCACGGGTACCACGGGTCGTAGTAATAGGGGTACGCGGGCTCGGCAACCACCGGGCGGGGCGCCCACACGTGCACCCGCTCCACGTTCACCACCGGGTAGCGATAGCTGTAATCACCAATCTGGCGCGTCTCGCTGCCGCTCACCACACCGCGCACGGTGATCTCCTTGCCCTGCCCGTAGTCGGCGGGATCGGCGAAACCTTCGATGCGCGCCAGAAAGCGCCCGCGGCTCGGCGCGTCCTCCACGGGGCGGCCGTTGTCTTCCAGGTCGCGGGCGATCACCTCCACCCAGGAACTGTCGGCGCGATTCTGCACGCCGGCGATCACGCCGCCCCAGCGCACCTGCGCCCCCTGGGTCTCGGCGGGCGTCGTAATGGCCTCACGCACACTGGGACTGCCCACGATGGCCTCACCCGCAGGCGGCGGCCCGGCGGCGCACGCCGCCAGCATCAACGATGTCAGCACAAGCCAGAATGCTTTCATGGGCGCACCTCGCCGGAGGGCGTTTTTGCAAGTGTGGCACGGGGAAAAAAGCCTGTTCAATGGGTCCGGCCTGGAAGTCCCACCGACCCCCGGCGCTCGGAATCGCTCCAGATCGTCGCCTTGCCCCCCGGAGAGGGGATGCTTCTTCCGGTTCCATCCAGATAGCTACACCGCTTGGCAGATCGTCCCTTCTCCCTCCGGGAGAAGGACAGGAAGAGGGGCTCAAAACAATCGCCGCGGCGTCGCTACCGGTAATGAATGTACTTGCATGCAGGATACCGAGGGCGCCGTCCCTACGGCGGGGCTCGTGCAGTTATTACCCCCCTCTCCCTGTCCCTCGGCAATTCGCTCCATGCGTTGCCCTCGACCGCCTGCTCCCGGCGCGGTCTACCTCCCCCATCCATGGGGTCGTACCTCCTGCATCCATGCAGTCGTCTCCCTGGAGGGAGAGGGGACCTTTCTTTGGAGTTCGTCGGATCGCTACGCCGCTCGCCAGTTCACCCTCATCTCCCTGCGGAAAACAAGCACAAAGATGCACGAGTTCGAGCGACGCAGCGAGCACTCGCCGCGGAACCTGGGAGAAAGGAACCAAAATCATCCCTGCAAGTTGCCAACGACCCGCGGCACTACACCATCCCCCCGAATTCGTGCATGCTCGACCGAGAATAATTGAGAACGAAAAACCATGCGCCACGTCGCCTTCGCACTGTTCGCCGCCCTGCTCGTCACCGCCTGCGCCCAGCAAAACGACGAAGACCCGCTGCGGCTTTCGGGCACGGTGGAAGTGCGCGAGGTGGACCTGTCGTTCCGCGTGGGCGGGCGCCTGGTGGAACGGCGCGTGGACGAAGGCCAGCCCGTAGAGGCCGGTGCGGTGGTGGCGCGGCTCGACCCGGAGCCCTACCGGCTCGCCGTGCAACGGGCCCGCGCGGAGGCGCAGGCGGCCGAGGCGCGGCTGGCGGCGCTGCGCGCCGGCACGCGGGTCCAGGAACTGCGCGCCGCCGAGGCGGCGCAGCGCAGTGCGCAGCAACGCCTGGCCTTCGCCCGTGCCGAGGAGGCGCGCGTCGCCGACATCGCCGCGCGCAACCTGGCCTCGCAACAGGACCTGGAGCGGGCACGGCTGGAGCGGCAGGTGGCACGCGCCCAACTGGACGAGGCCGACGAACGCCTCGCGCTGCTGCGCGAAGGCCCGCGCGCGGAGGACATCGCCGGCGCCGAGGCCGAATGGCGGGCGCGCGTCGCGGCCGTGGAACTCGCTGCCCAGCAACTGGACGACGCCACCCTGGTCTCGCCCGTCGGCGGCGTGGTGAGCGTGCGCCTCGCCGAGACCGGCGAGATGCTCCAGGCGGGCCAGCCCATCCTGCGCGTGGCCGCACTGGATGCGCCCTGGGTGCGCGCCTTCCTGCCGGAGACCTGGCTGTCGCGGGTGCGCCTCGGGCAGGCCGCCGAAGTGCGCGTGGACGGGCTGCCCGACACTGTATTCCCGGGACGCCTCAGCTTCATCTCCCCCGAGGCCGAATTCACCCCGCGCACCGTGGAGACCCAGGAACTGCGCACCGACCTGGTGTACCGCGTCACCATCGACGTGAGCGACGCACAGGGCCGCCTCAAGCGCGGCATGCCCGCCGATGTCTATCTGGATACCGCCCCTTGAGCGACGCGCTCATCCGCATCGATGACGTCGCCTTCGCCTACGGTACCGAGCCTGTACTGGACCGCGTCAGCCTGGAGGTAGCGCCGGGCGAGATCGTCGGCCTGGTCGGCCCGGACGGCGCCGGCAAGAGCACCTTGATGCGCATCGGCGTCGGTCAGCTTGCGCCGCAGCGCGGCACGGTGCAGGTGCTGGGCGGCAACCCGGCGGACGTGGCGCTGCGCGCGCGCATCGCTTTCATGCCGCAGCGCTTCGGCCTGTACACGGACCTGGGCGTGATGGAAAACCTGCGCTTCTTCGCCGACCTGCACGGACTCGCCGTCGCCGAGGCCGACGCGCGCATCCAGGACCTGCTTAGCCGCACCGGCCTCGCCGGTTTCGAACACCGCCGCGCCGGGCAACTCTCCGGCGGCATGATGCAAAAACTGGCGCTCGCCTGCGCCCTGGTCAGCGCGCCGCGCGCCATGTTCCTGGACGAGCCCACCACCGGCGTGGACCCGCTGTCGCGCCGCGCCTTCTGGCGTCTGCTGGAGCAGGTGCGCTCGCAGCGCGTCGCCATTCTCTACGCCACCGCCAACATGGACGAGGCGGAGCGCTGCGACCGCGTGGTGGTACTGCGCGAAGGCCGCGTGTTCCGCCGCGGCACGCCCGAGGCGCTCACCGGCGCGGAGGCCGGTCTGCGCGTGATCAGCGGCCCGCGGGCGCGCCACCTGCGCCGTGTGGTGCGCACGCTGCCCGGCGTGGCGCAGGTGTTCCCGGTGGGGGCGCGCCTGCACGTGTGGTTGCAGGCCGATGCGGACGAGGCAGACTTCCGCGCCGCGCTCGCGGCCCTGGACGAAGGGCTTCGCGTGCAGGCGGCGCGCCCCACCCTGCACGACGTCACGCTGCGCGACACAGCGCAGGAGTCTCCGCCATGAACGACGCGGCCATCGCGGCGCGCGGCCTGACCCGGCGCTTCGGCCGCTTCACCGCCGTGGACCACATCGACCTGCGCGTGGCGCGCGGCGAGGTGTTCGGCCTGCTGGGCGCCAACGGCGCCGGCAAGACCACCGCCATCCGCATGCTGTGCGGCCTGCTGCCCGTGAGCGAAGGCCAGGTGCGCGTGGCCGGCGTTGACACCGTGCGTCACCCGCGGCGGGCGCGCGCCCGGCTCGGCTACGTGGCGCAGGGTTTCGCGTTGTATGCGGAACTCACCGCCGAGGAAAACCTGCTGTTGCAGGCGGGCCTGTACGGTCTGTCGCCGCGCGAGGCGCGCCGGCGTAGCGCCGAGGTGCTCGCGCAATTCGATCTCACGCCGCTGCGCAGCCACGCCAGCGGCACCCTGCCGCTCGGTTTCCAGCGCCGGCTGTCCCTCGCCGCGGCGCTGCTGCACCGCCCCGAAGTGCTGTTCCTGGACGAACCCACCAGCGGCGTCGACCCGGCGGCACGCCAGCAGTTCTGGGAAGTGATCTACGACCTCGCCGACCAAGGCATCGGCATCCTGGTCACCACCCACTACATGGACGAGACTGCATTCTGCGACCGCCTCGCCCTCATGCACGCGGGCCGCATCGTCGCCGAAGGCACGCCCGAGGACATGCTGGCGCGCCCCCTGCCCACGCCCATGGTCGAACTGGCCGGCCCCGAGGTGCGCGCCCTCGCCACCCAACTGGCCGAACACGCCGCGGTGCGCGACGCCATCCCCCACGCCGGCCGCCTGCGCGTACGCCTCGCCCCCGGCAGCTCGCCCGCCGCCGCCCTGGACCAATTCGCGCACCTGGCCAAAACCGCGGGGCTGCACCTGGACTCCGCCGCAGCGGCACGCCCCGACCTGGAAGACATCTTCGTCGCCGTCCTCGAGGGGGCTGCGGGCGAATGAACGCATACGGCGAAAGCAAAAGCATTAACCACGGGGAACACGGGGAACACGGGGAAAACGGAGGATTGATCGTGGTTAACAGTCGTGCGGCAACGGTCCAGGGCCACGCTCGCGTATCGGAGCTGCGCCTTGGTCGGCTTCCGACGGCATCTGCCATCCTCGGCTCCAAGAATTCTTTTCGCCTTCCCCGTGCTCCCCGTGTCCCCCGTGGTTTGGCTTTTTTCCCTTGGGTGTCACGATGAACTGGCAGCACGTGCGGGCGATGGCGAGGAAGGAGTGGTGGCATCTGCTGCGGGATCGGCGCAGCCTGGCGTTGATGCTGCTCATGCCGGCCATGCTGTTGTTCCTGTTCGGCTATGCCATCCGGCTGGACGTGACCGAGGCGCCCATCGGTGTGCTGGTGGAGTCGCTGGATGCTGAGAGCCGCGAGCTCGCGGCGCGGTTCGATGCCAGCAACGGCTTTCGTGTGATCCGGGTATTTCCTGATCGCGATGCCCTGCGCGAGAGCGTGCAGGCAGGCGAGGTGTGGGGCGCGCTGGTGATCCCCGCCGACTTCGCCGTGGCCCTGCGCCGTGGCGAGGCACGCCTGCAACTCATCCTCGACGGCGTGGACGCCAACAGCGCGCGCCTGGTGCGCAACTACGCCCGTGCGCTCATGGACGAGATCGCCCGCGAGCATTCCATGCCCGCGCTGCGCCTCGACGACCGCGTGTGGTTCAACGAGACCCGCGAGAGCCGGTTCGCCATCATCCCGGGCGTCATCGCCATCGTCATGGCGGTGATTGGCGCGCTCATGACCTCGCTCACCATGGCGCGCGAGATGGAGCTCGGCAATATCGTCATGCTGCGCACCACGCCGCTCACGCGCGGCGAATTCCTCACCGGCAAGCTGGTGCCCTACTTCGTCATCGGCATGGTCGACCTGCTGGTGGCGGTGTTCGCCGCGGTGTACCTGTTCGACGTGCCCCTGCGCGGCCCCTTCATCGGCCTTGCGGTGGTCTCGGCCATGTTCCTGCTGGTGGTGATGATCCAGGGCGCGCTCATTTCCGTGAGCACGGGCCAGCAGGTGCTGGCCAGCCAGTTGGCGCTCATCAGCACCTTCCTGCCGGCCTTCCTGCTCTCCGGATTCGTGTTCGCCATCGAGAACATGCCGGCGGCGCTGCAATTCATCAGTTACCTGGTGCCGGCGCGCTATTACGTGCTGCTGTCCAAGGTGGTGTTCCTCAAGGGCCTCATGCCCCTGGTGCTGTGGACCCAGGTCGCCGCCCTGGCGACCATGCTGGTGGCGCTCGCGCTGGCCCTGCGCGCGCGGGCGCGGCGATTGGGGCTCGCCTCGTGAGCGGCCTTGCGCAACTGGCCTATCGCATGCGTGCGCTGCTCCTCAAGGAGTTCCGCCTGCTGCTGCGCGACCCGCGCATGCGCTTTTTCGTGGTAGTGCCGCCGCTGTTGCAGATGCTTGTGTTCGGCTACGCCGCAACCTTCGACGTGCGCTCCGCCCAGGTCGGTGTGGTGGACCGTGCACACACCAGCGCCAGCCGCGCAGTGCTCGACGCCATCGTCGCCGGCGGTCACTACCAACTGGTGCATTTCGCCGACATGGCGCAGGCCGCCGATGCCATCACCCGCGGTGATGTGCGCGCCATCGTGCACCTGCCGGCAGCGTTCTCCGCCGCCCCGCAGATCCAGCTCATCGCCGACGGCAGCGACTCCAACAGCGCGCAGCTGGTGCTCGGGCAACTGGCGCAGATCGTCCGCCAGGCCACCGCCACCACGGCCGCGCCCGTGCGCCTGGAAGAACGCGCCTGGTTCAACCCCAATCTGGACGATCGGCTGTTCTTCGTACCGGGCATCATCGCCACCGTGGTGCTCATCACCACCCTCATGCTCACCGCCATGAGCGTGGTGCGCGAACGCGAACTCGGCACCCTGGAACGCCTGGAGGTCACGCCCATCGGGCGCATCGAATTCCTGCTCGGCAAGATGATCCCGGTGGCCTGCGTGGGCCTGTTCGACGTGGCCCTGGTGGCCGTCCTCGCCATCGGCTGGTTCGACGTACCCTTCCGCGGCAGCGTGTCCGCACTGTTTGCGGGCAGCGCCCTGTTCCTCATGAGCACCCTCGGGCTCGGGCTGCTCATCTCCACCTGGTCCAGCTCCCAGCAACAGGCCATGCTGCTCGCCGTGTTCTTCATCATGCCGGCCATCATCCTCTCCGGCTTCGCCTTCCCCATCGACAACATGCCCGTGCCGGTGCAATGGCTCACCTGGCTCGACCCCCTGCGCTACTACCTGGTCATCATCCGCGACCTGTTCCTCAAGGGCGGCAGCTTCGCCGGCCACCTGGACGAGTTCGCCGCCATGGCCGCCTTGGGCGTGGGGGCGTTCGTGTTAAGTGCAATGCGACTACGGTAATCCGTAGCCCGGATGGAGCGAAGCGCAATCCGGGAAACCCGCCGTCAGCTTGTATGTCGCAGGCGGACTTTCCGTCGCGCCTATGTTTGTTCGACGCATTGTTATGGTGGAGCTACGCGGAAGGTCGACAGTAGGTCACGTTGGCGCGACAGCGCCTACGTGACAGCCCCCCGCGTCAAGATAGTTGCCGCCTCGATAGCTCTGTAACCTATGGGGGCTGAGAGGTGAGCACGTGGCCAGATACGGACAAGCATTCAAGAATCGAGCAGTTGCGAGATTGTT
>JALOAT010000004.1 GCA_023228645.1 Gammaproteobacteria bacterium
TCAGCCGGTTGAGGGCGCTCTCGATGGGCGCGGTGTCGCCCGCCGTGAGCAGGTTGGCGAGGTAGCGCACCGGGAAACGCAGCGCGTCGGCCTTGGGGATGACGCCATCCTTCTCGGTGGGCAATGCGCCCTGGTCGAGCTGGCTCTGCACCGGCGACAGCGGCGGCACGTACCACATCATCGGCAGGGTGCGGTATTCGGGATGGATCGGAAAGGCGATCTTCCATTCCATGGCCATCTTCCACACCGGGGAACGCTGCGCGGCGGTGATCCAGCTCTCCGGGATGCCGTCGGCGCGCGCCTGCTCGATCACGGCCGGGTCATTGGGATCGAGGAACATGTCCAGGTGGGCGCGATAGAGGTCGCGCTCCTTTTCGGTGCCCGCCACCGCGCTGATGCGATCGGCGTCGTACAGGATCACCCCCTGGTAGCGGATGCGCCCCACGCAGGACTCGGCACATACCGTCGGCATGCCCGACTCGATGCGCGGATAGCAGCCGATGCACTTCTCCGACTTGCCGGACTCCCAGTTGTAATAGACCTTCTTGTACGGACATCCGGAGATGCACATGCGCCAGCCGCGGCACTTGTCCTGGTCCACCAGCACGATGCCATCCTCTTCGCGCTTGTAGATGGAACCGGCCGGGCAGGACGCCACACAGGCCGGGTTCAGGCAGTGATTGCAAAGGCGCGGCAGGTACATATGGAAGGTGTTCTTGAACTCCGCGTAGATCTGCTTCTGAACGCCCGCGAAATTCACGTCCGCGCTGCGCTTGTCGAACTCGCCTGCCAGATCGTCTTCCCAATTCGGGCCCCACTCGATCTTTTCCATCCGGCTGCCGTCGAGTTGCGAACGCGGCCGGGCGGTCGGCGCCGCCTCGGAAAGCCGTGCCTTCTGCAGATGGCCGTAGTCGTAATCGAACGGCACGTAATAGTCGTCGATCTGCGGCAGGTCGGGATTGGCAAAGATGTTCAGCAGTTTCTTGGCACGGCCGCCGGCGCGCAGCTCCAACTTGCCGTTGACGCGGGTCCAGCCGCCGCGCCACTTGTTCTGGTCCTCCCAGTTCCTGGGGAACCCGATGCCGGGTTTGGATTCCACGTTGTTGAACCACGCATATTCGACACCTTTGCGATTGGTCCAGACGTTCTTGCAGGTGACCGAGCAGGTGTGACACCCGATGCATTTGTCGAGGTTCAGCACCATTGCGATTTGCGCACGTACTTTCATGGCTTCGCTCCCAAAGTATTCAAACCAGATTCCATGATCGATGCGGACTGCCTGCGCATCGTTGCATCTTGTGTTTTCATGTCAGTTCTCGATGCCGGGCGGATTGAGTTGTGCCTCGCGCTCGGGGGTCAGCGGACGCTCCAGCCAATCGACCTCGTGGTCTTCGATCTTGTGGATGACCACGAACTCGTCACGCTGCGAACCGACCGTGCCGTAGTAATTGAACGCATAGGCATACTGGGCATAGCCGCCGATCATGTGCGTCGGCTTGAGCACGATGCGTGTGACCGAGTTGAGAATGCCGCCGCGCTTGCCGGTGGTGTTGGAACCCGGCACGTTCACGATCTTCTCCTGGGCGTGATACATGAGCGCCATGCCGCGGGGAACGCGCTGGCTCACCACCAGACGCGCCACGGTGGCGCCGTTGCCGTTTACCGCTTCCACCCAGGCGTTGTCCTTGAGGCCGATGCTCTTGGCATCCAACTCGGAAATCCACATGGTGGGGCCGCCGCGGAACAGGCTCAGCATGCGCAGGTTGTCGTTATAAGTGCTGTGGATTCCCCACTTGGAATGGGGCGTGATCCAGTTCAATACCAGGTGAGGTTTGGCGCGCACGCTGTCCGGGATGGTCTCGTGCGCCTTCAGATCGACGGGTGGTTTGTAGGCACACAACCCCTCGCCGAAATCGAGCATCCACTCGTGGTCCTGATAGAACTGGGCACGTCCGGTGAGCGTACGGAAGGGGATGTGCTCGTGGATGTTGGTCCAGCAGGCGTTGTACGAGACATGTTCGGACTCGATACCGGACCATGTCGGTGCGGTGATGATCTTGCGCGGCTGCGCTTGGATGTCGCGATAGAGGATCCGTTCGTCGCGGCGGGGATCGCACAGGTGGTTGTGGTCGATGCCGGTCTTCTTGCCGAGCGCCCGCCAGGACTTGTGTGCGACCTCGCCGTTGGTTTCCGGCGCCATGGCCAGCACGGTGTCGCATACCGCGATGTCGTTGTCGAGGCGCGGCATACCTTTGCTGATGCCCTCGTCGAGTACCACACCGTTCAGTTCCTTGAGATGACCGTATTCCTCTTCGGTGTTCCAGTCGATGCCTTTGATGTTGTTGCCGAGTTTGGTCATCAACGGACCGAGGGCGGTGAACTTCTTGTAGGTGTTGGCGTAGTCGCGCTCCACCACCTTCAGCATCGGCAGGGTTTTTCCGGGTACCGGTTCGCACTCGCCACGCTTCCAGTCGCGTACCTCGCCAAGCGGCTGCGCCAACGCCATGGCCGTGTCGTGTTGCATGGGCAGTGCTACCAGGTCCTTGCGCGTACCCAGGTGTTTGCCGGCCAGTTCGGAGAATTGCCTGGCGATTTCCTTGAAGATTTGCCAGTCGGACTTGGATTCCCAAGCCGGATCCACGGCTTCTGAGAGCGGGTGGACGAACGGATGCATGTCCGTGGTGTTGAGGTCCGACTTTTCGTACCAGGTGGCGGTGGGCAGAACGATGTCGGAATAGGCGCCGGTGGAGTTGAGGCGGAAGTTGATGTCCACCATCAGGTCCAGCTTGGCTGTCGGCGCCTGTTCACGCCAACGGATTTCCTGACTCCGCTTGCCGTCCACGCCCTCCTGCAACACGCCGTTTTGTGCCCCCACCAGGTGCTTGAGAAAGTACTCGTGGCCCTTGGCGGAACAGCCGAGCAGGTTGCCGCGCCAGACGAACATGTTGCGGGGGAAGTTCTCCGGCGCGTCGATGTCCTCCGCGGCGAAGGCGACTTCGCCGCTCTTGAGTTTCTTCACCAGATAGTCGGCCACGCCCTTCTCGTCCTTGGCGCCGTCAGCTTCCGCCTCCGCGACGAGATCGAGCGGGTTGCGGTTGAAGTGCGGCGCCGAGGGCAGCCAGCCGAGGCGCTGGGAGACCACGTTGTAGTCGGCCAGGGTGTGGCCGCGATACCTCGCCTTGGCGGTGGGGGCCAGCAGTGTGTCGCCATCCACCTTTTCGTAGCGCCACTGGTCGGTATGGAAGTAGAAGTAAGTAGTGCTGTTCATGTGGCGGGGCGGACGGTGCCAGTCCAGCGCGAAGGCCACCGGGGCCCAACCCGCTTGCGGACGCAGTTTTTCCTGGCCGACGTAATGCGCCCAACCGCCGCCCGACTGACCCACGCACCCGCAGATGTGCAGCAGGTTCATGATGGCGCGGTAGTTCATGTCGTTGTGGAACCAATGGTTGATTGCCGCGCCCAGGATCACCATGGATTTGCCCCGCGTGCGCGAGGCGTTTTCGGCGAACTCGCGGCCGGTGCGCGCCAGGTCGGCGCGCTTTACGCCGGTGGCGGCCTCGGCCCATGCCGGGGTGTAGGGGACGCGGTCATCGTCATAGGAGCGCGCCAGGTCATCGCCCAGGCCGCGATCGATGCCGTACTGCGCCACGGTGAGATCGAACACGCTGGCCACGTAGGCCTCGCCCTGGGTGGTCTTCACCTTGCGCACCGGGATGTTGCGCAGCATCACCTCAGGTTCGTCGGGCACGAAGTGCGGGAAGGCGACCGTCACCACGTCGTCGCGGTCGTCGATGCAGCTGAGTGCCGGGTCGATTTCCGCCTGCGTCGCGGAATCACGCGACAACAGGTTCCACTTGCCTTCTTCACCCCAACGGAATCCCACGGAACCGTTCGGGCAGACGAATGCCTTGCGCGTGGCGTCGTAGACGATGGTTTTCCACTCAGGATTGTTCTTTTCGCCGAGACTGCCGTCGAAATCGGAGGCGCGCAGGAAGCGGTCGGTGACATAGCGGCCGTCCTGTTTGCGCAGCAACACCTGCACCGGCATGTCGGTGTATTTCTTGTTGTATTCCGCGAAGTACGGGTCTTGCTTGTCGACCAGGAATTCCTTGAGCGCCACGTGCCCCATGGCCATGAACGCGGCAGCGTCGGTACCCTGGCGCACGGGCATCCACAGGTCGGCGAACTTCACGTACTCCGCGTAGTCCGGCGCCATGGAGACGACCTTGGTGCCCTTGTAGCGCGACTCGATGGCGAAGTGCGCATCGGGGGTGCGGGTCATGGGCAGGTTGGCGCCGCAGACGATGATGTAACCGGCGTTGTACCAGTCCGCCGCCTCCGGAACGTCGGTCTGTTCACCCCACACTTGCGGCGACGCCGGTGGCAGATCGCAGTACCAGTCATAGAAGGAACCACAGGCGCCACCGATGAGCGACAGATAGCGGGAGCCCGCGGCGTAGCTGATCATGGACATGGCGGGGATGGGCGAGAAACCGAAGATCCGGTCCGGTCCCCACTTGTCGATGGTGTAAACGTTGGCGGCAGCGATGATCTCCACCACTTCCTTCCAGTCGCCGCGGACGAAACCGCCGAGGCCGCGCACCGCGGTGTATTTCCGCCGCTTCTCGGGATCGGCCTGAATACTCGCCCAGGCCTCCACAGGGTCTTTGCCGGCGGCGCGTTCGGCCCGATAAGGTTCCAGCAGGCGCCCGCGCACCAGCGGGTATTTCACCCGATGGGGGCTGTACAGATACCAGGAGAAGCTGGCGCCGCGCTGGCAGCCGCGCGGCTCATGATTGGGCATGTCGGGACGCGTGCGCGGATAATCCGTTTGTTGCATCTCGAAGGCCACCAGGCCGTTTTTCACGTGGATCTTCCAGGAGCAGCCGCCGGTGCAGTTGACGCCGTGCGTGGAGCGCACGATTTTGTCGAAACGCCAGCGGTTGCGGTAACCGTCCTCCCACTGGCGCGGTTCGTCGGTGACGATGCCGTGACCGTCGGAAAACGTCTCTTTCGGTGCCTTGAAGAATTTCAGTCTTTCCAGCAAGTGACTCATGGCTGTTCTCCAGTTATCACGCCGCGGGTGCGTCGCGGCGTGTGCTATCGGGATGGTTCAAGGGTTCTTCACGTAGGCGTTGCGGCGCAGGTAAAACCACCAGTTGAGCACCATGCAAACCGCGTAGAACACGGAAAACGCATACATGGCCACTTCCGGGGTGCCGGCCTTGATCTGGTCACCGATGACGATCGGCGCCACGAACGCGCCATAGGCGGCGATGGCCGAGGTCCATCCCAGCACCGGGCCGGCCTTGTCGCGGTCGTAGATGACGCCGATGGTGCGGAAGGTGGAGCCGTTGCCCATGCCACTGGCAGCGAACAGCACGATGAACAGCGACAGGAAGGCAAAGAAATACTGCTCGGGCGCGGGCGAGTTGTAGGCCAGGAACATTACGTACCCAACGGCTGCCGACGCCACGACCATGACCGCAGAGATCACCTGCGTGACAATGGAACCGCCCACTTTGTCCGCCACCCAGCCGCCGACCGGACGGATGAGGGCGCCGATGAACGGACCCATCCATGCATAGGTGAGAGCGCTGGGTGCGTTGGGATTGGCGACGCGCTGCATCACGCCCTCGGCATCGGGGAGGGTGCTGAAGCCGAAGATGACGGTGATGGAGAGGGGCAGTGCCATGGAAAAGCCGATGAACGATCCGAAGGTGAGGACGTAGAGGACCGACATGGACCAGGTGTGCTTGTCCCTGAAGATGGCGAACTGCCGGGTGATGTTGGTGCGGATGCTTCCCGGCATCAGGCGCATGAGGAACAGCGTTGCGACAATGATCAACGCCATGGTGTGCCACATGTTGAGCACGCCGAGGCCGGTGGGCGCGGGCAGGTACAGGTACAGGCCGAGCGCCGCGGTGGCGAAGCCAATCAGATAAAGGCCGGTGACCTTGGCGAATGCGCCGAGCGGATGGCCGGGATTGGGCGTGATCGGCAGCAGGTTGTGCATGCCCCGCCAGCCGAAGAAGGCGAGCGGGATCAGGAACAGCAGCCACACGAAGCCGCTGTTCTGGATGTAGGTGGCGGAGCCGGCCGAGATCTTGCCGATGAGCGACCCGCTGTCCTTCATGAGCGTCATCGGTTCACCGCCCAGGGCGCCGAACAGGCCGATGGTCATGACCGCCGGAATGAGGATCTGCATGGTGGTCACGCCGAAGTTGCCGAGCCCGGCGTTCAGGCCGAGCGCCAGGCCTTGCTGGCGTTTCGGGAAGAAGCCGCTGATGTTGCTCATGGAGGAGGCGAAGTTGCCGCCGCCGATGCCCGAAAGCAGCGCGAGCAACTGGAAGACCCATAGCGGTGTGTTAGGGTCCTGCAGCGCGAGGCCGGTGCCGAGGGTTGGAATCATCAGCATGGCGGTGGTCAGGACAATGGTGTTGCGGCCGCCTGCGATGCGAATCATGAACGACGCGGGAATGCGCAGCGTGGCGCCGGTGAGTCCCGAGATCGCCGTGAGGGTAAACAGCTCTGCAGGGGTGAACGGAAAGCCGAGGTTCAGCATCTGCACAGTGATGATGCCCCACATGAGCCACACGGCGAATCCCATGAGCAGGCTTGGGATGGAAATCCAAAGATTGCTTTGGGCAATGCGCCTTCCTTCGCGCTCCCAGAAGTCGTTGTTCTCCACGTCCCATTCGGCAATGTACGCCGAAGACAGTCTTCTCTTCGGCGACAGTATCGGATCAAGGGGGGGGGTGCTCATGGCATGACTCCTTCGTTGCGGGTGTCGTTGACGTTGCTATGGGTGGCGGCAGCCAACGTGCGCATTTCGCGATCCTTGATGCGCTCGCCGGAATACTGCATCCACATAATGGAAACCAGGGTGACGCCGAACAGCAGCATGAACGCGGTACTGTTCACGCCGGTGACGTCGAGCAGTGCGCCGAACATGATGGGGAGCAGGAAGCCGCCCAGGCCGCCGATGAGCCCCACGATGCCTGAGGCGACACCGATGTCCTTGCCGTACTCGTCGCTGATGTACTTGAACACCGACGCCTTGCCGATGCCCCAGGCGATGCCGACGATAAACAACAGGATGGTGAACACCCACTCGTTGACGCCGACGTGCATGTGAATCTCCGTGCCGGTTACCGTATGGATCACCAGATCGGTCTGCGGATAGGACATGAAAAACAGGCACACCAGCGAGGTCCACATGACCCACCAGGTGACCGTGTGCGCACCGAGCCGATCGGAGAGCCAGCCGCCGATGGCGCGAATGACGCCCGACGGCAACACGAAGATGGCAGCGAGCAGTGCGGCGGTCTGGATGGAATGGCCGTATTCGCCCATGTAGTAGCGGGTCATCCAGAGGGAAACGCCGACATAGCCGCCAAATACCAGCGAGTAATACTGGCAGTATTTCCAGATGGCCGGGTCTTTCAGCATCTTCAGCTGTTCCTTGAGCGTTCCCTCGGCCTTCACTTCGTGGGTGGCATCGGTGTACGAGAACAGCCAGAACAGCACTGCCGTCACGGTCATCATCAGCGCGTAGATCTGTGGGACGGCCTGCCATCCCCAGGCCACCACGATGGAGGGCGCGACGAACTTGGTGAGCGCGGCGCCTGCATTGCCGGCGCCGAAGATACCCATGGCGAAACCCTGGTTCCTACGTTCGAACCAGCGAGCCGTGTAGGCAATGCCCACGGTGAAAGAGCCGCCCGCGATGCCCATGTAAAGGCCGAGCAAGAGGAACTGCCAGTATTCGCTCGCCAGGCTGACGAGGTACACCGGCGGGATCACCAACACCATCAGCCAGAAAAATACCGGACGGCCGCCGTAGCGATCAGTGAGCACGCCGATGGGCAGGCGCACCAGTGAGCCGCTCAGGATGGGCATGGCGGCGAGAATGCCGAATTCCGTCTGGCTAAGGCCCAGCTGATTTTTGATGGGGATGCCAATCACGGAAAACATCACCCACACCGCGAAGCACGCGGTGAATGAGAGCGTGCTCATGGTGACGATGGAAATTTGTTTGGTCTTCAAACTGGCCATGGCAGCGTGCCCCTCATCAACCGACCCCTGTGAAAAATGGCCCCTCTACGGGAGCACTGAGGGCGAGTCTATGCGCCTGACGTGGCAAGAAAAGAGCGGGGAAAATGCCGGCGACGCAGCTGTTTACCACCAAGGTGGTAGTGGGGGTAATCGATTAACCGATTGATCGCAAAAGGTGTAGATTTGTATGACGGCAACGTCGGGAGGAACCGCACGTGTCACCAGAAACGAAGGGGTATTCCTTCAAATATGGGTCCGGGAGGCATAATGACGTCGTCTCCTGGTCCTGACGCGCTGACGCCTATGGTGCCCAAACAATCGCTACTGAGAAGTCTCGGTCTCGCCATGAGCGCGATTTGCGGTATGGCGTTTATCAGTATGCTTGGCTCCTTCTTCATCACTGAAACCATGGAAGGCCTGGCTGCGGCGATCAACCAGGCGGGTACGCTGCGCATGCAGTCGTACCGGATCGCCGCCAGCCTGGTGCAGCGGGCGGATATGGACATCGTGGCGGGCGCGCGGAATACCGGGGAGTTGGTGCATGAGTATCAGGCGCGTCTGAAGAGCCCGCGGATCACCAGCGTCATTCCCCTCGCGCAGGAACACCCGATGCGCCAAGCGTACGATCTAATCGTGTACCGCTGGCGGATGGAGATCCTTCCTCTCCTTGGCGACTATGTCAGAAGCGCCATCGTGAATGAGCGGCGGGCGGAAGTGCTGCGGGGGGCATATCTGTCGACGATCGACGACTACGTGAAGGACATCGATCAGCTGGTCCATATCCTTGAACTCGATCTTGAATCACGCATTCAGTTGCTCCGGGTGATGCAATCCGTGGCGCTGTTTCTCACGGTGGGTGTGGTGTTCGTCACCATGTATCTCACCCATAACCGGGTGCTGGTGCCCCTGCGCGATCTCATGCAGAGCGCCAGGGCGGCCCGGCATGGCGACTTTTCAGTCCGCACGCGGTTTCACAGCGATGATGAACTGGGTCATCTGGCGCACACCTTCAACATCATGGCCGATGATCTTTCGCGGCTGTATGGCGACCTTGAAGAGCGTGTGCGCACCAAGACCCTGGATCTGGAGCGGACCAACCGGACGCTCCAACTCCTCTACAACACCGCGCGCCGCCTCAACGAGGCGCCACTGGACGAGAACAGTTTCGAGGAACTGCTGCACGAGTTGGAGGACGTGCTGGGCCTCGGCGGCGGCGCCATCTGCCTCGCCGAACCGGGGCGCACGGGAGCCTGCAAGGTCGCATCGACGCAGCATGTGGCCCGCGGGCAGCCGTATCTCTGCGCCGAGCCGCGCTGCCATCTCTGCTTCAGCGGCACGGGCTCCCACGTCGTTGAGGTGGAGGATATCCGTGGGGCAGTCGCGCGAACGCTTTCCGTGCCTATCCAGGACCAGAATCGCCGCTACGGCGTGCTGCTGATGGACATCCCCGAGGGGCGCAGTCCCGAGGACTGGCAGGTGCAGTTGCTGGAAGCGGTCGCAGATCACATCGACATTGCCATCCAGGTAGCCCAGCGCGGCACGGAAAGCCGCCGCATTGCACTGTTCGAGGAACGCAACGTCATCGCCCGGGAGTTGCATGATTCCCTTGCACAGTCGCTGTCCTATCTGAAAATACAGGTGAGCCGTCTCGGCCTTGCCCTGAAGCAGCCCGATGGCACCGCGCTTGCTGGTGATATCGTCCAGGAACTGCGCGAAGGCGTTTCCAGTGCCTATCGCCAACTGCGTGAACTGCTGACGACCTTCCGTCTCAAAATGGACGGTCGCGAACTGGGTGCGGCATTGGAGGAGACGGTAGCGGAATTCGCCACGCGCCATCCCGACATCGGCTTCCGGCTGGAAAACCGCTTGCCGTCGGGGCAGCTGTCCGCCAATGAGGAAATACATGTGCTGCAAATCGTTCGCGAGGCGCTTTCCAATGTCGCGCGCCACGCACGTGCCCGCCACGCCGCGGTGTCGCTGCACAGCGATGCCGTCGGAAAAGTTGTGGTTGTCGTCGAAGACGACGGTCAGGGAATTCCCGACGAGGCGGAACGCAGGGGACACTACGGCATCGCCATCATGCAAGACCGTGCCCAGGGACTGAACGGCACCCTGCGCTACGGGACCCGCGCCCAGGGCGGCACACGCGTGGAACTCAGTTTCACACCACAACCCAGCATCAGGCTGGCCTCGAGAGAAGGGATCTTCTGATGAAGGATTGCCACACCGTCATCACCATCGACGATCACCCGCTGTTCCGCAAAGGTGTGGCGGACCTCCTTGGCATGACGCCGGGCCTGCGCCTCGTCGGCGAGGCCGCGTCGGGCGCTGAAGGCGTGGAACTTGCGAAACGCCTCAACCCCGATATCGTCCTGCTCGACATGAATCTGCCGGGCATGGACGGCATAGCCACGTTGAAGTCCCTCAAGGACGCCGACCTGGATGCGCGGGTGGTGATGCTGACCGTGTCGGACAGCGAGGACAACATCATCGCCGCCCTGCGTGGCGGGGCGGACGGCTACCTGCTCAAGGACATGGAACCGGAGGACATCCTGGAACGGCTGCTCCTGGCGGCCGAGGGGCGGACGGTGATCGGTGAACGCGTCACGGAATTGCTGGCACAGGCGTTGCGTGAGGAGGCGCGGCCGAAGAACGCGGAGGAGGCCGGGCTCACCGAACGCGAGGAAGAAATCCTCCAGCTGATCGCCCAAGGGCAGAGCAACAAAATGATCGCGAGGCAGCTGGATATCAGCGAGGGCACGGTGAAGGTCCACGTCAAGCACCTGCTGAAGAAACTGAACCTGCGTTCGCGCATCGAGGCGGCGCTCTGGATACTTAAACAGCCCCCGCGTTGATCCTGCGGAGCAGGCCAATGCCTTTGCCGAGACGTGGCCTCAGCGCAGCCCTACAGAAACATGATTTCTCCGTGAAAACAGTGAAAAGAAAAAGCTGGCTCTTCCGCAGAATTTATGGGTACACGTTGGGGGCATACGTTCATAGCGGCATGATTGCGCTGTGGTTTCCGATCTCAACAAGGGCATCTTCTTTCTGAGGGCGAGAAATTATCGAAAGGTCTGACGATGGATAGACGGGGAGAGACAGCCCGGAGGGAAAGGAGCGCTCTGTGAGGGGGCATGTGGAAAAGTGACCAGTTTCTCCCGGAAGGAACGGGGCGCTCAGGGCCACCCACAAATTCTGCGGAGGAGCCAAAAAGCTTAACCACGGGGACACGGGGAACACCGGGGGCGTCAACAGAGCTCACCGCAGCACCGCGTCGCGCAGATAGCGGAACAGCACGCGGGCGGCGCGAGGCGGCTTTGAACGGCTGCGTTCGCCTAAGGCCTCGGCAACGAGCTGGCGCAGGCGCGTGCCATCGGCGTGCGGGTAGTCTGCGAGCAGGGCATCGACGGCGCCGTTACCTTCCGCAAGCAAGCGGTCGCGCCAGCGTTCGATCTGATGCTGGACATCGGCGGCAGCGCCGTGTTCGGCGTGCAGCTCCGCCAATGAATCGCGGATGGGTGCGGCATCCACGCGGCGCATAAGGGCGCCGATGTGCTGCATCTGGCGGCGCAGGCCGCCACCTTTCGGCAGGCGCCGCGCCAATACGATGGCTTCGGCCAGTTCCTCCGGCAGCGGTATCCGCATGAGTTCGGTCTCGGGCAACCTGACCAACTCGGTGCCCAGTTTCTGCAGGGCTTCACTCTCGCGCTTGCGCGCACTGCGGCTCATGTCGTTCATAGCCATTCGTACCCGGCCTTCGAACCCTTGTAGGAGCGGCCACCGGCCGCGAGCGGTCTGTGAAGAATCGCGGCCGGTGGCCGCTCCTGCGGGCTTTCCCAAAACCGAATTAATCAGCGCTCCTTAGACACCTTTTGATTTTGCATTCCGTTGCGGTTCGTGCCGCGTTGCAACGTGTGTCCGACACTGCCCAGAGTGATGACGGCATCAAACCAGGAACATCGCGGCGAGGCCGAGAAACACGAAGAAGCCCACCACATCGGTGACGGTGATGAGCAGCACGGTACCGGCCAGCGCCGGATCAATGCCCAGGCGGCGCAAGACCAGGGGAATGGTGGCGCCCGCCAGGGCGGCGATGAGCAGATTGACCACCACCGCGGCGCCGATGACGACACCCAGCGACAGGTTGTCGAACCACGTGGCCGCCAGCAGCGCGATGACCACCGCCCAGGTGAGGCCGTTGACCAGCCCGACGGTGAGTTCCTTGGCCAGCAGGCGGTGTGCGTTGCTCCAACGCACCTGGCCGAGCGACAGGCCGCGAATGACCAGCGTGAGCGTCTGGCTGCCGGCCACGCCGCCCATGCTCGCGACTACCGGCATGAGCACCGCCAAGGCGACGAGTTTTTCGATGGTGGCGCTGAACAGGCCGATGACCCAGGCTGCCGTCAGCGCGGCGGCCAGATTGATGCCGAGCCATACGGCGCGGCGGCGTGCGCTCTGGCGCACCGGCGCGAACATGTCCTCTTCCTCGCTGAGGCCGCCCATGCGCATGAGGGAGTGCTCGGCCTCGTCGCGGATCACGTCCACCACGTCGTCAATGGTGATGCGCCCCAGCAGCCGTCCGTCCTGGTCGACCACGGGAGCCGTTACCAGATCGAGGTATTCGAAGCGCTTGGCCACATCCGGCGCCGGTGTATCCGCAGGAATGCCCTCCACCTCGTGGTGCATCACCTCCGCCACGGTGAGCGAGGGATCGCACGTGAGCACTTTGGTGAGCGGCAGCACACCCAACAGGCGGCCGGCACGGTCGACCACCATCAGGCTGTCGGTGGTCTCCGGCAGGCGCCCGAGCAGGCGCAGGTAACGCAGCACCACGTCCAGGGTGAGGGCGGCGCGCACGTTGACGGTATCCACGTTCATGAGGCCGCCGGCGGTGTCTTCCGGATAGGGCAGCACCGCTTCCAGGCGCGCGCGCTCCTGGGCGTCCATGGTGGACAGCAATTGGGCGATGATCGTGTCGGGCAGTTCGGGGATGAGATCGGCCAGATCGTCCGGGTCCAGGTCTTCCGTGGCGGCGATCAATTCCGCAGCGGGCATGTCGCGGATGAGGCCAGCGCGCACTTCCTCACGCAGGTGGATGAGCACCTCGCCGGCGACCTCCGCATCCACCTCCGCCCAGGCGCGCAGACGCTCGTCCTGCGGTAGGGATTCCAGCAGCGAGCCGATCTCCGCCGGATGCAGGCTGTTCACCAGTTGCCGCGCACGCGGCAGATCGTCCTCGCGCAAGGCCTCATACAGGCGCTCACTGATTTCTTCAAACGGATCGGGCTCGGTCATGAGGCGATTCTAACAGCCCTCGCCCAGACGAAGGGTTTGACGCAGAGAACGCGGAGGCGCAGAGAACGCGGAGAAAAGCATCGATGAACGGGTGATTGTGGGGAGCGCAGGTGACACGGCTGGCGACACAACGGGCGTGAGACCGATCCTCCGCGTCCTCCGCGCCTCCGCGTCCTCCGCGTTTCACGTCCTCAGTCAGGTGTTGAGCTGGTCGAGGTGTTGGGCGAGTTGTTCGGGGTCGGTGCAGCGCAGCAGGCGGCGTACGTGGCGGTGCAGCTCGCCGATGTCGCTTTGCATGATGACGCGCTTGACCTCGAGGATGGCGCTGGGCGGCATGGAGAACTCGCGCAGGCCAAGACCCAGCAGCAGGCGCGTATAGCGGGTGTCACCCGCCATTTCGCCGCACATGCCTACGGGCACGCGGGCTCGCGCACCTGCCCGCAAGGTGCGCTGGATGAGTTGCAGCACCGCCGGATGCAGCGGGTCATAGAGGTGATTGACCTCTTCGTCCATGCGGTCCGTGGCGAGGGTGTACTGAATGAGGTCGTTGGTGCCGATGGAAAAGAAGTCGAGACGGGCGGCGAAGCTGTCGGCGCACAGGGCCGCCGCGGGCACCTCGATCATGGCGCCAACGGGCAGCTTTGCATCGAAGCGCTGGCCTTCACGCGCCAGGGCCTGCTTCGTCTCGTCCACCAGTTGCAGCACCTGCTGGACCTCAGCCAGGTTGGTCAGCATGGGCACCAGCACGCGCACCGGCCCGAACGCGGATGCGCGCAGGATGGCGCGCAGCTGGGGCGTGAACAGGTCCGCTTCCTTCAGGCACAGGCGCACACCGCGCAGGCCGAGTGCCGGATTGGGGCCGGCGAATTCGCTGAACAGGCCCACCGGCTTGTCCGCACCGAGGTCGAGTGTGCGGATGGTGAGCGCACCGCCGCGGGTCTTGCGCAACATCTGGCGATAGACGTCGAACTGCTCTTCTTCGTCCGGCGCCGTGCTGCGGTTCATGAACAGGAACTCGGTCCGGAACAGGCCCACGCCCGTGGCGCCCGCACGGCGCATGGCCGCCACGTCCTCGGGCAGCTCCACGTTGGCATGCAGGTCGATGGTGACACCGTCGCGGGTGACGGCCGGCAGATCGCGCAGCTTGCGCAACTCGTTGCGGTGGCGGCGTTCGGCCTGCTGCCGGCGACGATAGTAGGCGAGATCCGCCTCACCAAGACCCGCCAGCAGCACGCCTTGTGCGCCGTCGAGCACCACCATCTCGTCCTCGTGCACCCCCAGGTCCGGGCGCGGCACACCGACCGCAGCGGGAATGGCGAGGCTGCGCGCCAGAATGGCCGTATGCGAGACCGCACCGCCACGCTCGGTGACGAAGCCGGCAATGTTCTGATGGTGCAGCAGCACCAGTTCGGCAGGGGAGAGTTCGTCAGCGAGAATGATATGCCCTTCCTCACCGCCAGCCTCCAGGTGTTGATGGCGATCCTGGTCGAGCAGGATGTGCAGCACACGGCTCACCGCATGTTCCACGTCGTCCCGCCGGCTGCTGAGATACGGGTCGTCCATGGATTCGAACACGCGCACCACCGCGTCCTTCTGCAGCTTCAAGGCCCATTCGGCGTTGCACTGACGGGTGCGGATAATCTCTTCAGTGCCTGCACTGAGGGTGTGATCCTCGAGCATGAGCAGGTGGGTATCGATGAAGGAAGCGATGTCTTGCGGCGTGCCGGCCGGGACGCGTTCGCGTATGGAGCGCAGCTGCTGCTTGGCGGCCTCCATTGCGGCACGGAAGCGCGCTATCTCGTCATCGATGAGGCGGGCGGGCAGTGCATACTCGAGCACTTCGACTTGGCCGTGCTGGATGATGCGCGCACGGCCGATGGCGGTACCCTTGGAGACGCCGATCCCGAGTAGCGCGACAGCCATCCTAGAGCCTCTCAGGCTTCCTCGCCGAAGCGCTGCTGGATGAGTTCCTCGAGTTGTTCGAGGGCCTGCTGTTCGTCTTCGCCCTCGACGTCCAGCAGCACGGTGGTGCCGCGGGCCGCCGCGAGCATCATGACGCCCATGATGCTCTTGCCGTTGACGCGCCGGCCGTTCCGCGCCAGGTGGATGTCGCTCTTGAAGCGCGACGCCAATCCGACGAATTTGGCGGCGGCCCGCGCGTGCAGGCCCAGCTTGTTGATGATGGTGATTTCCTTGCTGAGCATGCAAATCTTCAATGTACTTGCGGTTGTTCGCAGCGCAGCACGCCGGCCGTGCCGCCCGACACGGCCTTTTCCGCCAGGGCGCCGAGGTCCAGGTCGGGATAATTGAGCACGCGGAACACCATGGGCAGGTTCACGCCGGCGATGACCTGCACGTGTTCATCGAGCAGCCGGCAGGCGATGTTGCCGGGCGTGGAACCGTACATATCGGTGAGCACCAGCACGCCATCGCCCGTATCGAGGCGGCGGGTGAGTTCGCGGGCGCGCTGCACCAGCTCGTCCGGGTCCACGTCGCGCGACACGGACAACGCCTTTGCCGGCAGGGGAAGGATGCCGAGGGTGCCGAGGACCGTATCGAGCAGCACCTGCCCGAGCTGGTCGTGGGCGATGATGAGAAGTCCCACCGTCATGACAGCTCCCGATGTCTGGTCAGAACCCGCATGTCACGGGCCCGGAAGTATTGCGAAAGCCGCTCTGTAAAGTATACGGAGCGATGCTGGCCGCCGGTGCAGCCCACCGCGACGGTCATGTAGCTGCGGTTGTCCGCCTCAAAGCGCGGGGTCCAGCGGGTCAGAAAGCCGGCGATGTCGTTGAACATCTTTTCCACCAGCGGATCGCGGGTCAGGAACTCGATCACTTCGGGTGAGCGGCCGGTCAGCGAGCGCAGCTGCGGGTCCCAATGGGGATTGGGCAGGCAGCGCACGTCAAACACGAAATCCGCATCCACCGGGATGCCGTGCTTGAAGCCGAAGGATTCGAACAGGATGGACATGCGCCCGCCGGGTGTCTGGCCGAGGCGCTCACGCACCAGCTCGCGTAGCTGGTGGATGTTGGTGCGGGTGGTGTCGATGGTGAGATCGGCGCGTGACGAAATGGGGCTCAGCAGTGCCCGCTCCTGACGGATGGCCTCGGCCAGCGGGGTGTTGCCGCGGGTGAGCGGGTGCATGCGCCGGGTCTCGGAAAAACGCGTGATCACCACGCCGTCATCCGCATCCAGGAACACGATGCGGGTCTCGACGCCGGCGGCGTGGAGTTGATCGAGCAGTTCCGGGAACACGCTCAGGTCGTTCGACAGGTTGCGCGCGTCGATGCCGACGGCGGCATTGCTGTAGTGCTTGGGGCTGCCGAGCAACTCGTTCGCGAAGGCGGGCAGCAGCGCAACCGGCAGGTTATCGATGCAATAAAACCCCAGGTCCTCGAGGGCGTAGAGCACGGTACTCTTGCCCGCGCCGGAGATGCCGCTGACGATGAACAGCTTCATGCGGTTCCTCCGTGGATCGCTGCCCGCAGCCCTGCAACGCCCCGGCGCAACCTGCTCATGGAGCTTCCGAATTCATGATCTGCCGCTGGCGTGCGATGAAATCGGCGGTTGCATCGTAGCCGTTGTGGAACAGGATCTGGCTGCGCGCCGCGGCCTCGACCAGCACCGCGAGGTTGCGCCCCGGGGCCACCGGCAACTGGATCTCGGCGACTTCAACCTCGAGGATCTCGCGGGTGTGACGGGTTCCGTACAGCCGATCGGGCTCCATGCCCTCGGGAACGATGGGCGTGAGATTTACCACCAGGCGCAGGTTCTTGCCCTTTTTGATGGCGCTGTCGCCAAACATGGCGCGGATGTTCAGTACGCCGAGTCCGCGGACTTCCAGAAAATCGCGCAGCAGCTCGGGACAGGCGCCGTAAAGGGTGTCGGGCGAGGTACGCGAGAACTCCGGGGCATCGTCGGCGATGAGCCGGTGGCCGCGGGAGATGAGTTCGAGCGCCAGCTCGCTCTTGCCCACGGCGCTTTCACCCGTGAGCAGCACGCCGATGCCCATGACGTCCATGAACACGCCGTGCAGGATGACCTTGTCGGCGAGCATGGCGGACAGGTAATAGCTCACGTGGTCGATGAACTTGTCGGTGGCGAGCCTGGAGGCGAACAGGGGGGTGCCGCTGGCCTCTGCACGGGCGATGAGCTCGGCGGAAACCGGCTGGCCGTCGGTGATCACCACCGCGGCGCTCGCCTCGGAAAACAGGGCGGCCAGGATATCCTCCAGGGCGCCCTGCGCCAGACCCGACAGGTACTCAAATTCCGAGTGGCCGAGTACCTGAATTCGGTGGGGGTGGATAAAGTTCAGGTGCCCGATGAGGGAGATGCGCCCCGGTTCGGTGTCGGGTGGCACCAACGGCCGATCGCCGCTGCCGTGCCCGGCCAGCCATTCCATCTCCAGGCGCCGCGCGTAGCTGCCGTGCAGCTTGTCGATCGTGACCGTGAGGGGGCTCATGCTCAGTACGCCTCGGGCTGCCAGCTGTCGATGAGACGCTTGATCGCCGCAGGATCGGCCGTCTCGCGCAGCCTGCGGCGCATGTCCGCGTCGCTGAACATTTCCGCCAGTTGGGCAAGCAGCTCCAGATGCTCGTCCGTGGAGTGTTCCGGCACCAGCATGGCAAATAGCATATCCACAGGCTCGCGATCCACGGCATCGAATTCGACGCCCTTGCGCAGGCGCACGAACGCCCCGACGGTCTTCTCGCTGGTCTTCACGCGGCCGTGCGGCAGGGCCACACCGTGGCCCAGGCCGGTGCTGCCGAGGCGTTCACGGGCCAGCAGGCTCTCGAACACCTCGGCCTCACCGAGGCCGACGTCCCCGCGTGCAATGAGCGCGCTGATCAGTTCCAGCGCGCGTTTCTTGCTGCCGGCCTCGACGTCGCACTCTATGCGCTCGAGGGTGATGAGATCGGGCAAGCGCATGATGTGCGGCCTGCGACTTATTCGAACGCCTGCTTCAAGGCGCTCTCGCCGCGGTGGTCCGAGAGCTTCTCCTTGTGCTTCATGAGCTGGCGGTCGAGCTTGTCCACCATGGAATCAATGGCGGCGTACATGTCCTCGTCCACGCATTCGGCGAATAGATCGTTACCGGCAACGTGAATGGTAGCCTCGGCTTTCTGGCGCAGCTTTTCCACCGACAGCACCACGTGGGCGTTGGTCAGATGGTCGAAGTGGCGCTCCAGTCGGCCCAGCTTGTCACTCACATAGGCGCGCAGTGCGTCGGTGATCTCCACGTGATGACCGGTGATATTCAGTTGCATCGGACTTTCCTTCTTCAGGGTTGGACGCCTAGGCCAGGCGTTTGCGTTCATTGGAGGGTGGAATGGCCATCGCTTCACGGTACTTGGCGACCGTGCGGCGGGCCACGTTAATCCCCTGGTCGGAGAGAATTTCCGCGATCTTGCTGTCGCTCAAGGGTTTGGCGGGATTCTCCTCCGCCAACAGCTTCTTAATCAAGGCCCGGATGGCGGTGGACGAACATTCACCGCCGCTGGCCGTGGACACGTGACTCGAGAAGAAGTACTTCAGCTCGAAAATGCCACGCGGAGTGTGCATGTACTTACGCGTGGTCACGCGGGAAATCGTGGACTCGTGCATGCCTACGCTCTCGGCAATGTCGTGCAGCACCAGCGCGCGCATGGCCACCTCGCCGTGCTCCAGGAAATCGCGCTGGCGTTCGACGATGGTGCTGGCCACCTTGAGCAGCGTCTCGTTGCGGCTGAGCAGACTCTTTATGAACCAGCGCGCCTCCTGCAGTTGGTTCTTCATATACGCGGAGTCGCTGGCGCTGTGCACCTGCTTGGCCAAGGTGGCGTACTGGGCGTTGATGCGCAGGCGCGGCGCCGCATCCGCGTTGAGTTCCACGCGCCAGCGGCCGTTGCGCTTGTGCACGATCACGTCGGGCACGATGTATTGGGGCTTGGTGTCGCTGATGTGGCCGCCCGGTCGCGGGTTGAGGGACTGAATGAGGCGAATCACCTGGGACAGGGGACCGTCTTCCAGCCTGAGGCGGCGTTTGAGCTGGGTGTAGTCGCGCGCGGCGAGCAGTGCGAAGAAATCTGCGAGGGTGCTGCGGGCCTCTGCCAGCCACGGGGTATCCGCGGGCAACTGCTTGAGCTGGATGAGCAGGCTCTCGCGCAGGTCGCGCGCGGCGACGCCCGGCGGGTCGAAGTTCTGCACCACATGCAGCACCGCGGTGACCTCGTCGAGCTCTGCCTCCAGTTCCGCGGGCAGGCCTTCGTGGATCTCTTCCAGGCTCTGGCCGAGCAGCCCGTCCTCGTTCACCGCATCGATGATGGCCTCGCCGATGAGACGGTCCTTGTCGGACATCGGCGCCAGGGCGAGCTGCCACAGCAGGTGGGAGCGCAGGCTCTCGGGGACGCTGTCGCCCACGTCGTAATCGCGGTCGTCCTGGTCGCCGCCGGCCATGGGGCCCGTGCTGATGTTCTCGAACACGTCGTCCCAGGCGCTGTCGACCGGAAGTTCGTCCGGGATCTCCGACTGTGCCAATTCCAGATCGGCCTCGCCGTCGCCGCGCTCGTCAGCGACGCCGAAATCGTCGTCGGCGGGGGCGCGCTCCGGTTCGGCGGGCGGTTCCAGCTCGTCGGCGGCCTCTTCTTCCATCTCGAGCATCGGATTGCTCTCAAGGGCCTGCTGAACCTCGGTACGCAATTCGAGCGTCGACAGCTGCAACAGGCGGATCGCCTGCTGCAGCTGGGGCGTCATGGTGAGATGTTGGCCGAGGCGAAGTTGCAGCGACTGTTTCATGGCACCTTTTCAGCGGGCCTGGGCACAAGCCCCCATACCCGACAGGGCCTCCAGTCTACCGCATTTTCCGTGCCGGCTGGCGCAGGCGATGGCCATTACAGCTGAAAGTGCTGCCCAAGATAGACTTCCTTGACTTTCTGATTCTCCATGAGCGTTTGGGGGCGCCCCTCGGCGATGACGCCGCCCTCGGAGAGGATGTAGGCGCGTTCGCAGATGCGCAGGGTCTCGCGCACGTTGTGGTCGGTGATGAGCACACCGATGCCCAGCTCGGTGAGGTGATTGACGATGCCCTGGATGTCGATGACCGAGATGGGGTCGACACCGGCGAAGGGTTCGTCCAGCAGAATGAAACGCGGCTCCATGGCCAGGGCGCGGGCGATCTCCACGCGGCGGCGCTCGCCGCCGGACAGCGCCATGCCGAGGCTGTCGCGGATGTGGTGGATGTGCAGTTCGCCGAGCAACCCGTCCAGACGCTGCTCGCGCTGCTGCGGGGTCAGTTCCTTGCGCGTCTCCAGGATGGCCATGATGTTATCGGCCACGGTGAGTTTGCGGAACACCGAGGCCTCCTGCGGCAGATAGCCGATGCCGAGGCGGGCCCGTTCGTGCATGGGCAGGCGCGTGAGGTCGCGGCCCTCCAGGGTGATGGTGCCCTGGTCCGCGGGCACCAGGCCCACGACCATGTAGAAGCAGGTGGTCTTGCCGGCGCCGTTCGGTCCGAGCAGCCCGACCACCTCGCCGCTGTTGATGTGCAGCGAGACGTCGCGCACCACCGTACGCGAGCCGTAGCGTTTGCCCAGGTGTTCCGCCGCCAGTCGTACCGGAGTCATTGGCCCTTGCCGTTCTGCGGATGGATGATGGCGCGCACCCGGCCGTCGCCGGCCGCACGCACCCTGTTCTTGTCGGATTCGTAGCTGATGCGCGGCCCGGAGAATTCATCGCGGCCCTGCCACAGATGGGCCTCGCCGATGAGGTCCACGAGCGCCTTGTCCGCGTAGTACTCGACGCGGTTGGCCTTGCCGCGCACGTCGTCCTCGGCGCCGTCTGGGCGCTGCCGGAAGGTGACCGGCGCGCCCGTGGCGATCAATTGCTGGATGCCCTTCTCGGCGCGGTGCACCTCCACCCGCTCGGCAGTCACGTGCAAGGTGCCCTGGGTGAGTACCACGTTACCTGTGTAGGTGCTGATTTTGTGCGCCTCGTCCACCAGCACCCGGTCCGCCTGGATGTGAATGGGCTGCTGGCGATCGCTCTCGAGTGCGGCCGCCGGTAGGGCGATTGCGGCGAGCAGCAACAGGCAGGCCTTATGGCGCATAGGTCCCCCGCACCTCGGACTTGAACAGCACGCGCGATCCCGCCAGGGAGGCCTCCATGCCGACCGCCTGCACCGTGCGTCCCGCTCCCTGGTAGGTGATCGGGTCGTCCGTTTCGGCGAGACGCTGTTCGGGGTAGAGCTGCAGGGTCTCCGTGGTGATCTCCTCAAGGCCGTCCACTGAGCGGGTAAGACGCACACCGCCGTCCAGCGCCACGCGTTCTCCACCCGCGTAGACCTGGCCGCGCGCTGCATAGGCGTGCCAGGGGGCGGGCTGCTCGTACACGACCAGGTGCGGGCGGATGAGCACGGCGCGGTCGTCGCTGGCGAAATGGGTGAGCCGCTCGGCCTCCAGACGCTGGAGAATCTTGCCGTCGAGACCTGTCTCGGTGGCCGCCATTCCGGTGATGAAGTAATCGGGGCCGCTGCCGGCGAGGGGAGGCGGCGTCCGGTCCGTCTCGCGGGTGAGCAGGGTCGCGGCCAGCGCGAGCACCAGCGCGGCGAGCAGCACGGGCAGGAGGCGGCGGATCATTGCAGGTATTTGGCCAGCTGCGCGGACAGGGTGCCCTGCGCTTCCATGATGAGCTCGCACAGGTCGCGGGCGGCGCCGCGCCCGCCGCCGTTCGGGGTGATCCAGTGGGCGTGGCGCTTGGCGAGGTAATGGGCGTCCTGTACGGCGACCGCCAGGCCGACGCGCGACATCACGGGCACATCGACCACGTCGTCGCCCGCGTAGGCGATCTGATGCGGTGAAAGGCCCAGCTTGGCGACGAGCTGTTCGAAAAACGGCAGCTTGTCCACGCAGCCCTGGTAGACGTGCTGGATGCCCAGGTTCTCCATGCGGTGGCGGACCACCTCGGAGGTGCGGCCGGTGATGATGGCGATATCCACGCCGGTGGACAGCAGCATCTTCATGCCATGACCGTCACGGGAGTGGAACGCCTTGTATTCCTCGCCATGGTCGCCGATGAACAGGCTGCCGTCCGTGAGCACGCCGTCCACGTCGAAGATGACGAGGCGGATGGCGGCGGCTTTCTGCATGAGGTCTTGCATCTGCTAATCCCAACCTGTTTCCGAAAAGTCCGCAAGCGGATAAAGGCGAAAAGCATTAACCACGGGGGACACGAGGGACACCGGGGAACACGGGGAAATCCATCAATGGTTATTCCTGCCGTAGGAGCGACCTCAGGCCGCGATTGTCGTCGGGTATCACGTCATCGCGGCCTGAGGCCGCTCCTGCAGAAAAAAAAACGGTTTCCCCGTGTCCCCGTGGTTGAGCTTTTTCCTTCCATGTTCGGGCTTAGACCACACCCGCGCGCAGGAGGTCGTGCATGTTGATGGCGCCGAGCAGGCGGCCTTCGGCGTCCACCACCGGCAGGGCGTTGATGCGGCGGCTGTCCATGATCTGCAGGGCCTCGGCGGCGAGCAGCCCGGCCTGCGCCGTGAGGCAGCCGCGCTTCATGACCTCGCCGACGACCATATTCTGGATGTTCACCTCGCCGTGGTCGAGCAGGCGGCGCAGGTCACCGTCGGTGAAGATGCCTGTCACGCATTCATCGGCATCGACCACCACGGTCATGCCCAGGCCCTTGCGGCTCATCTCCGCCAGTGCAGCGGACAGCGGGGCGGCCTCATCCACCTGCGGCACGGCCTGGCCGGTATGCATGATGTCGTCGATGCGCAGCAGCAGACGGCGGCCCAGGGAGCCGGCCGGGTGGGAGAGGGCGAAGTCTTTCGCCGTGAAGCCGCGCGCCTCCAGGAGGGCCACGGCGAGGGCGTCGCCCATGACCAGCGTCACCGTGGTGCTGGAGGTCGGGGCGAGGCCGAGCGGGCAGGCCTCCTTGGCCACACTCACGTCCAGCACCACGTCGGCGGCCTGGCCAAGGCGCGAGCGGACCTGCCCGGTGAGGGCGATGAGCGGCACGCCGAGGCGCTTGATGATGGGCAGGATGGTGAGCAGTTCCTCGGTCTCGCCCGAATTGGACAAGGCGATGACCACGTCGCGGGCGGTGATCATGCCCAGATCGCCGTGGCTGGCCTCACCGGGATGGACGAAAAAGGCCGGCGTGCCGGTGCTCGCCAGGGTCGCCGCGATCTTGCCGCCGACGTGGCCGGACTTGCCCATGCCGGTCACCACCACGCGACCTTCGCAGGCCAGCATGAAACGACAGGCGCTCGCAAACCCGTCGCCGATGCGTTCGGCGAGGGCGAGCACCGCCTTGGCTTCGGTGTCGATGACCGCGCGACCAAGGTCACACAGCCGTTGGGTGTCGATGGTACGGGGCATCAGGCTTCCGGGTATCCGAGTTCATTCAGGCGTGCGGCGATCTGCGCACGGGAAAGACCCTGTCCCATCACGGTGACCTGACCGCCCTGGAGGGTGACTTGCACGTCCTCTACCCCCGCGAGTTCCTTGAGACCTTTCTGCACATTGGCGACACAGCCGCCGCACTTGATGTTTTTCACGGTAAAGGTTTCGGTTTCCATTGGCCGCCCACTCAGGTCACGATGACAAACGATAGATGACGCGCGCCGGCCGAGGGTCCCGGCCGTCACCGGCGGCCTATTGTCCTGAAAGCCTCCGGTCGGCGCCAGCACCGGGACGCGGTTTTGCGCCTTGCAGCCGTTTTTCGCTTAACGGCCGATAACAGCCCAAACACAGAGGCGCAGAGACGCGGAGGACACAGAGGATTAACTGGATCACGGGCCGGGTGCCTGTGACCGCCCGCCTTAGATCCTTCCGTCCTCTGTGATCTCTGTGTCTCTGCGCCTCTGCGTTGGAATTTCCCGCTATCAAGGCGTCTCCGGCGCCGCTTCCTCGTCCAGTTCCTCGTCGAATTCCTCGTCGAAGATGTCGAACTCGGGGGCGGGCGGTGCGCCGTCGTGGACCAGGTTGAGGCGGTGTTGCAGGTAGGCCTCGCGCATGAACACGTAAGGGTCGAGCGCGGCCTGTTCGAGCAGGCTGCTGGCCTTGAGGAGGCCGGCACGTGTATCCACCGCCTTGACCGCCACGGCGCCGTAGTACGTGTTGTGATCGGGGCTCGCCTCCGACAACGGGTCCACGTACCAGGAGCCCACTGAGCCGGCGCCGTCGCGCACCGTGCTTGGGCCGAGGAAGGGCAGCACCAGATAAGGCCCGGTTTCCACGCCCCAGTAGCCCAGGGTCTGGCCGAAATCCTCGTTGTGCTTGGGCAGGCCGAGCGGCGTGGCCACGTCGATGAGCCCGAACAGACCCACGGTGGTGTTCCATACGATGCGCGAGAAATCAGACAGCGCCTGACGGGGCTTGGCCTGGAGGATGTTATTCACCAGCACCAGCACGTCACCGAGATTGGAAAAGAAATTGGTGATGCCGGTGTCGATGGCGTTCGGCACCACGTCGTCGTACACCTCGGCCACCGGCTTGAGGACGTTGCGGTCGACCACGTCGTTGAAGCGATACACCGAGCGGTTGACGCGTTCGAAGGGGTCGTGCTCCTCGGGCGATGCATTCAGCGTGGCGCAGCCCGACAGCAGCAGGACGGCTGTGGCAATGATGGCGATGCGCATCAGCGCGCCTCCGTGCGGGTGGCGCCGCAGCGCTTGCAGCGATAGCCCGTGACGAGACGGCCTGCCTTCACGTCGAAGGGGCGGTCGTTGACGATTTCCCACTTATGGAAGCCGCTGCGGCACAGGGTCTTGCCCTGATGGCGCGCCTGCGGACGCGCGGGTTTGAAGCGGAGGATTTCACCCATCAGCGAATCGGCCTGGTAGCGGCGTGGGCTATCATCGGCCCTCGCGTTCGTTTCCATTCTCGTACGGCATGACACTTTACCTTGCTCCCTACGGCTGGGACCACCCGGAGTGGGCCGCCGGATTCTACCCGGACGATCTGCCGCCTGCCTGGCGGCTCGCGTATTTTTTTAACGAATTCGAGGCCGTGGCAGTACCTGCCTCGGTCTGGGATGGCGCGCCGGATGTGACGGCCTGGTGCGAGGACAGCCCACCCGGGCGTCGCTTCTTTCTCGAACTGCCCGCGGCCGAGGGCGCACGCGAAAGGTTTCTCGCTGCCGCGGAGCGGCTCGGGGAACGCGTCGCCGGCGTGCTGGGCGCCCCGGCAGATCAGCCCTGGTGGCGTGAACGCCTGCCGGTGCCTTGCGCAGGCACGGCGGCGCTGGGCTTCGGCATCTGGCACGGTGCCGCGCCCGACCTGCGGCAGTTACGCGCGCGCATGACGGCCCTGGCGGCAGGGCGCCCGGCGCTACTGCTGTTTACGGGCACACCGCCCGATCTTGCGGCCCTGCGCGCGGCGTGTACCCTCCGGCAGCTTCTCGGCATAGGCGGTTGACGCCGCCGGTCAACTTCCCGACACTGTGGCGTCTTCAAAAGAACACATCATGCAAAATCCTAACAACAATGGGACGCTGGCGGAGCTCCGCGGCATGCGCTTTGCGCGCGGCAAACGGGTGATCTTCGACGGCGTGGATCTCGACATCCGCCGCGGCCAGATTACGGCCATCATGGGCCCGAGCGGCACGGGCAAGACCACCCTGCTGCGACTCCTTGGCGGCCAGCTGAAACCGCAGGCCGGCACCATCCGCGTGGACGGCCAGGACGTGCCGAGGCTGCGCACCAAACCCCTTTATGAGCTGCGCAAGCGCATGGGCATGCTGTTCCAGAGTGGCGCGCTGCTCACCGACCTCAGCGTGTTCGAGAACGTGGCCTTCCCGCTGCGCGAGCACACCGACCTGCCGGAGAGCATGCTTCGCGACCTGGTGCTCATGAAGCTGGAGGCGGTGGGTCTGCGCGGCGCGCGTCAGCTGATGCCCAGCGAGCTTTCCGGCGGCATGGCGAGGCGCGTGGCGCTCGCCCGCGCCATTGCCCTCGACCCGATGATGATCATGTACGACGAGCCCTTCACCGGACAAGACCCCATTTCCATGGGCGTGCTGCTCAAGCTCATCCGTCACCTCAACGACAGCCTCGGCCTCACCAGCGTGGTGGTGTCCCACGACGTGGCCGAGACCGCGGCCATTTCCGATTACATCTATCTGTTGTCAGAGGGGCGCGTGGTGGCGCACGGCACGCCGGCGGAGCTGCGTGAGTCCCGCTCGCAATGGGCGCAGCAGTTCCTGCATGGTGACCCGGACGGCCCGGTGCCGTTCCACTACCCGGCGCCCGACTATCTGGAAGACCTGCTGGCAGGGGGCGAGGCACGATGATCAACCTCCTTGCCGAACTGGGCCGCCGCGCCCTCGATTTCTTCGAGCGCCTGGGCCGCGGCCACCTGCTGCTGTTGTCGATCCTGTGGCGTCAGGCCGGGCTCGTGCCGCGCTTCTGGCTGGTGATCCAGCAGATCTACTCGGTGGGCGTGCTGTCCCTGCTCATCATCGTGGTGTCCGGCCTGTTCGTGGGCATGGTGCTCGGCCTGCAGGGCTACAACATCCTGGTGGACTTCGGCGCCGAGGAATCCCTCGGCACGGTGGTCTCGCTCACCCTGGTGCGCGAACTCGGGCCGGTGGTGACCGCGCTGCTGTTCGCGGGTCGCGCCGGTTCCGCACTCACCGCCGAGATCGGCCTCATGAAGGCCACCGAGCAGCTTTCGGGCATGGAAATGATGGCCGTGGACCCCATCAGCCGCGTGCTGGCGCCGCGCTTCCTTGCCGGCGTCCTCAGCATGCCGCTGCTGGCGTCCATCTTCAGCGCCGTGGGCGTGCTGGGCGGCTACATGGTGGGCGTGGTCCTGCTGGGGGTCGATGAAGGGGCCTACTGGTCGCAGATGCAGGCCTCGGTGGAAATCTACGAAGACATTGCCAACGGCTTCATCAAGAGCGTGGTGTTCGGTGTGGTTGCCACCTGGATCGCGGTGTTCGAAGGCTACGACGCCATCCCCACCTCGGAGGGTGTGAGCCGCGCCACCACCCGCACGGTGGTGCATACCTCGCTGGCCGTCCTCGGCCTGGATTTCATTTTGACTGCACTGATGTTTGGAGACTAAGCAATGGCCAACCCACGTACCCTGGAGATCTGGGTCGGTGTGTTCGTGGCAGCCGGCATCGCCGCCCTGTTCATGCTCACCATGCGGGTGAGCAATCTGAGCGGGGTGCTGAACGAGGGCGGCTATGTGCTCACGGCGCGCTTCGAGAATATCTCCGGCCTGAAGGAACGCTCGCCGGTCACCATGGCCGGGGTAAATATCGGCCGGGTGACTAAGATTGGTTTCGACCCGCGTACCTACCAGGCCATCGTGACCATGCGCATCGACAACCGCTTCGACAACCTGCCCCGGGACACCAGCGCGGCCATCTTCACCGCCGGACTGCTCGGCGAGAAGTACATCGGCATGGAGCCCGGCGGCTCCGACGAGGTGCTCAAGCCGGGCAACGAGATCGAGCTCACCCAGTCGTCTCTGGTACTGGAGCAGCTCATCGGCCAGTTCCTGTTCAACAAGGCAGCGGAGGGAGACAACTGATGTGGGGCAAACTATGGACGGGCGCCCTGTTGGCCCTCGCCTTGGCCGTGGCGCCGGCACAGGCGCAGGACCCGCAAGAGGCTCAGCAGCTGGTGCAGCAGACGGCCGAGAAGGTGCTCGACCGGCTCCAGCAGGACCAGGAACGCCTGAAGGCGAATCCTGACCTCATCTATCCACTGGTCGAAGACATCGTCCTGCCCCATTTCGACTTCGCCCGCATGTCCCAATGGGTGCTGGGCAAGCATTGGCGCGCCGCCGACGCGGGCCAGCGCGAGCGCTTCACCAACGAATTCCGCGACCTCCTGGTGCGGACCTACGCCAAGGCCCTGCTGGAATACACCGACCAGACCATCGAATACCTGCCGCTGCTGGCGGGGGACAATACCGATCGCGTCGTGGTGCGCACCCAGATCGTGCAACAGGGCAGCGCCTATCCCATTCCCATCAACTACAACATGTACCACCGCAAGGACGGCTGGAAGGTCTACGACATCAGCGTGGACGGGGTCAGTCTGGTGAGCAATTACCGCACGTCCTTCGCCAGCGAGATCCGGACAGGCGGCATCGACGACCTGATCGCCAAGCTTGAGTCCAGAAACAAGCGGGGGGCGCAGGGTGGCTGAGGCCTCGTTCGAGCAGGTGGCGGCGGGTCGCTACCGCGTGGGTGGCGAAATGGGCTTCGCCACGGTGACCGGCCTGCTCGCGGCAAGCCAGGCCGCCTTTTCGGCGCCCGGCCAGGACCTTGAAATCGATCTTTCCGGCGTGACACGTGTGGACAGCGCCGGTCTCGCCCTGCTGGTGGAATGGCTGCGCCAGGCCAGGGGCGGAGGCAAGTCCATCGTCTTTGGGCATATTCCCGACCAACTGCGCGCCATCGCCCGCGTCAGCGACCTCGAAGGCATTCTCCCGGTAGAAACAGCACCGGGTTGAACAAGCAACCACGGAGGCGGCCACGGTCTTGCTCAGTGGTTGGGCACTCGGGGGTTGTTGCCCACTGGGTTCACGCCGGGCCTCCGTGATTCAGGCTATTTCTCCACAAGCTTTCCCCGGTACGAACTCACAGTACTGGTGAGCCGTGGGTTACAAATCCGCTGCCCGAGGGTATGATTTGCGGCTCTTCAGGACACGCGGAGCATGCGATGGAGCCGAACGAGGTTCAGAATCTCATCGAGCAGGGACTGGGCGGCGTCACCGCGCAGGTCAGCGGTGACGGCAATCATTTCGAGGCCATCGTCGTCGGCGAGCTGTTCACCGGCATGTCGGCCGTCAAGCGCCAGCAGGCGGTCTACGGCACACTCGGCGACCGCATCACCAGCGGCGCGATCCACGCGCTCTCCATAAAGGCCTACACCCCCGACGAGTGGGAAAAGGCCAGAAAACTGAAGATCTCCTGATTTTTCCTTCCATGCCCGTATCCTGCGGCACGGACTTGGGGTGCCCATCGTTTTATGGATAAATTGATCATCACCGGGGGCGGGCCGCTGCACGGCGAGCTCCGCATCTCGGGCGCAAAAAATGCGGCGCTCCCCATCCTGGCCGCGACACTGCTGGCCGACCAGCCGGTCACCGTGTGCAACGTGCCGCACCTGCAGGACATCACCACCACCATGGAATTGCTCGGCCAGATGGGCGTGTACCTGGTGGTGGACGAAAGGCTCAACATCGAAGTCAACGCGGCCACCATTCGTGACTTCGTCGCCCCCTACGAGCTGGTCAAGACCATGCGCGCCTCCATCCTGGTGCTTGGCCCGCTTGTCGCGCGTTACGGTCGCGCCGAGGTCTCGCTGCCCGGCGGCTGCGCCATCGGCACGCGACCGGTGAACCTGCATATCGAGGGGCTGCAGGCCATGGGCGCCGATATCAAGGTCGAGAACGGCTACGTGAAGGCCCGGGCAGACCGCCTGCGCGGTGCGCGCATCGTCATGGACATCGTCTCGGTGACCGGCACCGAAAACCTGCTCATGGCGGCCACCCTGGCCAAGGGCACCACGGTTATCGAGAACGCCGCCCGCGAACCCGAGGTGGTGGACCTGGCCAACTGCCTGAACAGCCTGGGCGCACGCATCGAAGGCGCGGGCACCGGCACGCTCACCATCGAGGGCGTGGAAAGCCTCTCCGGCGGGCGTTACTCGGTGCTGCCCGATCGCATCGAGACCGGCACCTACCTGGTGGCCGGCGCCATCACCGGCGGCCGTGTGAAGGTGAAGGACACCGACCCGACCCAGCTCGAGGCCGTGTTGCTCAAGCTGCGAGAGGCCGGTGCGGAGGTCGAAACCGGCCCGGACTGGATCAGTCTGGACATGAAGGGCCACCGACCCAAGGCGGTGAGCGTCCACACCGCGCCCTATCCGGCCTTTCCCACGGACATGCAGGCCCAGTTCACTGCCCTCAATGCAGTCGCCGAGGGTACCGGCACCGTCACCGAGACCGTGTTCGAGAACCGCTTCATGCACGTGCAGGAGCTGCAGCGCATGGGCGCGGACATCCGCGTCGAAGGCAACACGGCCATTGTCACCGGCAAGCCGCGGCTCACAGGGGCGCCGGTGATGGCCACCGATCTGCGCGCCTCCGCGAGCCTGGTGCTGGCGGGCCTGGTGGCGGACGGCGAGACCGTGGTCGATCGCATTTATCACATCGATCGCGGCTACGAGAGCATCGAAGAGAAGCTGGGCCAGCTGGGTGCGCACATCCAGCGCGTGCCCGACCGCCTGTTCAAACGCCGCGCGCTGCGCGATGTGATGCCATGACGGAAACCCTGACCATCGCCCTGTCCAAGGGCCGCATTTTCAAGGAAACACTGCCGCTGCTCGCCCATGCGGGCATCGTGCCCAAGGACGACCCGGAGACCAGCCGCAAGCTCATCCTCGACACCAATCGCGACGACGTGAAGTTGGTGATCATCCGCGCCACCGACGTGCCCACCTACGTGGCCTACGGTGCCGCCGACCTGGGCGTGGCCGGCAAGGACGTGCTCATGGAGCACGGCGGCGAAGGGCTGTACGAGCCCCTCGACCTCCACATCGCGCGCTGCCGCCTCATGGTCGCGGGCCGGCCCGGCCCGGAACCGCGCGGGCGGCTGCGCATCGCCACCAAGTTCGTGAACATCGCGCGGCGTTACTACGCCGAGCAGGGCAAACAGGTGGAGGTGATCAAACTGTACGGCTCCATGGAACTGGCGCCGCTGGTGGGCCTCGCCGATCGCATCGTCGATCTGGTGGACACCGGCAATACCCTGCGCGCCAATGGCCTCGAGCCGTTGGAGCACATCGCCGACATCAGCTCGCGCCTGGTGGTCAACCGCGCCTCGTTGAAGATCAAGCACGCGCGCGTGAAAGCCTTCATCGACGCCGTCGCCGAAGCGGTCGCGCAGCGGCGCGGGATGAACGACTGAAGAAGAGATAACCACGGGGGACACGGGGAACACGGGGCCAAGAAACCGGTTTTCCCCGTGTCCCCCGTGTTCCCCGTGGTTAGTGCTTTTTTCCATTCAGGAGTACCGATGATCGCCCGACTCGATTCGCTTAGCGCCGATTTCTGGACCAAGCTCGAGCAGTTGCTCGCCTGGGAGGGCGTGTCCGACGACAAGGTGAACGCCACGGTGCGCGAGATCCTGCACGCGGTGAAGACCCGCGGTGATGCGGCCGTGCTCGAATACACCAACCGCTTCGATCGCATGAACGCGGCGTCGGTGGCGGAATTGGAGATCCCGAGGGCGCGCCTGGCCGAGGCCTTTGCGGCCATTCCCGCCGCCCAGCGCGAGGCGCTGGAGCTTTCCGCGCGGCGTGTACGCGCCTATCACGAACACCAGAAGCAATCCTCCTGGAGCTACACCGAGGCGGACGGCACCGTGCTCGGCCAACAGGTCACGCCGCTGGAACGCGCGGGCCTGTACGTGCCGGGCGGTAAGGCGGCCTATCCGTCATCCGTGCTCATGAACGCGCTGCCGGCCAAGGTCGCCGGCGTGAACGAACTGGTCATGGTGGTGCCGACCCCGGGCGGTGAGGTCAACGAACTGGTGCTCGCCGCGGCGCACGTGTGTGGCGTGGACCGCGTGTTCGCGGTAGGCGGCGCCCAGGCCGTGGCGGCGCTCGCCTACGGCACCGCGACCATCCCGCGGGTGGACAAGATCGTCGGCCCCGGCAACATCTTCGTGGCCACCGCCAAGGGCATGGTGTTCGGCACTGTGGGCATCGACATGATCGCGGGCCCGTCCGAGATCCTGGTGGTGTGCGACGGCAAAACCGATCCGGACTGGATCGCCATGGACCTGTTCTCCCAGGCCGAGCACGACGAGGATGCCCAGTCCATCCTGGTAAGCCCCGACGGCGCCTTCCTCGATCAGGTCGCCGCGAGCATCGAGAAGCTGCTGCCGACCATGGAGCGCCGCGCGATCATCGAGAAGTCCATGGGCGGGCGTGGTGCGCTCATCCAGGTGAAGGATCTGGACGAGGCGGTGGCGGTCGCCAACTACATTGCCCCCGAACACCTGGAACTCTCCGTGGAAGACCCCCAGGCCATGGCCCCGCGCATCCGCCATGCCGGCGCCATCTTCATGGGCCGCTACACCGCCGAGGCGGTGGGCGACTACTGTGCCGGCCCCAACCACGTGCTGCCCACCTCGCGCACGGCACGCTTCTCCTCGCCGCTTGGCGTTTACGATTTCCAGAAGCGTTCGAGCCTGATCTTCTGCTCGGCCGAGGGCGCCGCGGCGCTGGGCAAGACCGCATCGACCTTGGCGCGCGGCGAAGGGCTGACCGCCCACGCCCGATCCGCCGAGTACCGCCTGAAGGAGTAACGGGAAAGGCGCTCAGGCGAGCGCCTGTTCCACTTCCGCCAGCAAGGCTTGCGCATCCGCGGGCAGTGCCTCTGCGCGCGTGCGGTGCACCAGGTCACGCAGTCGCTCGTCCTCTCGCGCCAGCGCTTCGAGGGCGGCCGCATCCCCCAGCAGCACTTCACGCAGGCGCAGGGCCAGTGCGCGCGCCATTTCGCGTTCCGAGTCCGGCGCATCGGGCAGATCACAGGTCGCGCGGATGATCTCGGCCAGGCGCTCGCCCCATCGTTCGCGCTCGATGGCCTGTGTTCGCAGCGACTCCGCGCTCCCGGGTATCTGGCTCGCCATGGCGTTTCGGTAGTGCGCCGTGGCGAGCAGCGCTGCATGCAGTTCGTTCAGCAGCGCCTGGGCATCACTGCGCAGCACGGCGTTCCCGCTCGATCACATACGCCTCGGGCACGAACACAGGCAGCACCGCGGGCAGTACCTCGAAGTGCGCAGGTGTGTGCGTGGTGAGTTCGCCATCGGTATCCACGGGCATGGGGCGCGGGGTATGCAACATGAACTCCCTGCCGTGCAACAGCAGCACATGGGGCGTTTCACTGTGCGCACCGCGACGGATCACGGGGACCAGCCGCAGCAGTTTGAGAAGGCGCTGCGGCGGGATGCTGTACAGGAACAACTGCCGGTCATCCACCTCGGCCTCCGCCGCCACGGGCGTGCCGCCGCCGTGATAGCGGCCGTTACCCACGGCGATCTGCACGGCCTCCACTTCCAAGTGTTCGTTGCCGCTGTCGATGCGCGCACGGAACGGGCGCAGGCGTGTGATTTCGGTTAGCGCCGCCCGTGCATAGGCGAGGGCGCCGAAGCGCTGCTTGAGTTCCGGCGTGACGCGCCGCGCCACGTGCACGCTCAGGCCGACGCTCGCCACGTTGAAAAAATACACCCCGTTCACGCGGCCCAGGTCGATGCACCGCGTGCGGCCCTGCGCCACCACCTCCATGGCCGCGGCAGGCTCGAACGGAATCAGCAGTGTGCGCGCCAGGTCGTTGGCCGTGCCCAGCGGCAGGATACCCACGGGGCGCCCGCAACCGATCAGGGCCGTCGCCGCCACGTTGAGGGTGCCGTCGCCGCCGCCCACGATGACCACGTCGGCGGGAGCGCAGTGTGCGCCGATCAACTTCGGCACCTCGTCCGGCTTGGTGGTCACCATGGAGTCCACTGCAAAGCCCCGTTCCAGCAGACGCTTCACGGCGCTGCCCACTCCGCGCGTGCCGGCACGGGCACGCGGGTTGGCGACGAGCAGGGCGCGGGGCATGGGCCATCCTCTCGGGCAGGCTGATCTCAGTGTAGATCCGTGCAAGCGGAGACGGTGAGTACCGCGCGGGATTTCATGAGCGAAGTTAACGCGTACCGCGAAGGCGTGGACAAGGAAAATCGTCAACCATTGCAGCGGGCCTCGAAGGAGGGAGCGGTATGCGCAGGCATGCTGTGTTCTTCGCTCTGAGTCTGCTCGCAGTGAGTGTGGCGATGGCACAGCCGCAGGAGCCGGATACGACGGCGCCGTACCGGGCCACCGAACTCCTCGGCAAGGAAGTGCGCAATCCGGACGGCGAACGGCTCGGGCAGGTGCGCGAGATCGTGATCGAGGCCTCCGGCCGCGTGCGCTATCTCATCGTCGCCTATGGCGGCTTCCTGCACATGGGCGACAGACTCACCGCCGTGCCTTGGGACATGGCCAGACCCGCTGCCGGCAAGGATTACATGGTGCTTGCCATGAACCGCGAGACCTTGATGGAGGCGCCCACCCTGGATACCGAAGCATGGCAGCGCGGTGACAAGCGCTGGATGGCACGCGTGGAGCGCTACTATCGCCAGCGTCGCGCCACCGTGGGCGTGGTGGATTTCGCCAGCCTCGATGTGAACGCCGATGGTCTGCTCACGCCGGCCGAAGCCGATGCGCTGGGTCCGTTGCGCGATCGCTTTCGAATCTATGACCAGGATGGCGACGGCGTGTTGAGCCGCAGCGAATTCAGCGCCTTCGAGGCGCGTGAATCCAAGCGCCCGACCCGTTAGCTGCGTGTCGTGTCTGGCGAATCGATGTAACAACGCCGATGCCGGACAACGTCGATGCGCTTGGCGTCCCTGCGCAGCTATGATCGGCCGATGACTACGATGAAGCAGAAACCTCCCAAGAACGTACCCCGCTTGCGTGTTCTGTTTGGTGACGCCATCGCCATGGGCCCCGGTAAAGCCGACCTGCTGACGGCCGTCATGGAGACCGGTTCCATTTCGGCGGCGGCCCGAAAGATGGGCATGTCCTATCGGCGTGCATGGCTCCTGGTGGAGACCATGAACCAGTGCTTCCGCGATCCGTTGGTGGAAACCGCCCTGGGCGGCAAGGGCGGTGGCGGTGCGGCGGTCACCGAACTGGGGCTCGAGATCCTGGAACGCTACCGGTCGATGGAAAGGCGTGCCGCGGAAGCCGTGGCTGCCGACATGGCCGACCTGGTCAAACTGCTCGCCAAACGCCCGCCCGACAATCCGCATTGATTGCCCGCATGCCGGCATGTAAAGTTACCCAGCGTAATATTCGGGCGGATATAGCGAGTATCACGGGCTCTCCGAAGGCAGAGCCCGAACTCCACAACCTCATTGGGGAGAGCGTTGCGGTCATCGGTATATTCGAGCGGATATATCGAGCAAGGCGGCTTCTAACCAAAAAATCTGGAACAAGCCAATGGAAACCAAGCTGAAGAAAATTGCCCTGGGTCTTGCCGTCCTGGCGGGTGCTTCCCTGGCGCAGGCTGAACAAGTGAGCGTTGCCGTAGCGGCCAACTTCACGGCACCCATGAACGCCATCGCCGCCCAGTTTGAGAAGGATACGGGCCACCAGGCCGTGCTTTCCTTCGGCTCCACGGGCGGGTTCTACGCCCAGATAAAGAACGGCGCGCCTTTCCAGGTGTTCCTTGCGGCCGACGACAAAACACCCGCCAAGCTCGAACAGGAGGGGCTTGCCATCGCGGGCTCACGCTTCACGTATGCCGTGGGCACGCTGGTGCTGTGGTCGGCGAGCGAAGGGGGCGTCGATTCCGACGGCGAGGTGTTGAAGAACAACCGGTTCAAGAAAATCGCCGTCGCCAATCCCAAGCTGGCCCCCTATGGCAAGGCCGCGGTGGAGGTGTTGACCGGCATGGGTCTGATGGGCGCGGTGGAGCCCAAGTTCGTACTCGGCGAGAACATCGCCCAGACCTACCAGTTCGCCTCGACGGGCAATGCCGAACTGGGCTTCGTGGCCCTTTCACAAGTGATGAAGGACGGCAAAATCACCTCCGGTTCGGCCTGGATCGTGCCGGGCACGATGCATGCGCCCATTCGCCAGGACGCCGTGATTGTCTCCCACGGCAAGGGCAACGCGGCGGCCGAGGCGCTGATGCAATATCTGCGTGGTGACAAGGCCACGGCCATCATCCGCGCCTACGGCTACGCGATCTGAGGCGGGACAGACCATGGGCTTCTCCGATGCGGATCTCGCAGCCATCTGGCTGACCCTGCGCCTCGCGGGTCTTACCACCTTCCTGCTGCTTCTCATCGGCACCCCCCTCGCCTGGTGGCTCGCGCACACGCGCTCGCTGTGGAAGGGGCCGGTCGGTGCGGTGGTGGCACTGCCGTTGGTGCTGCCGCCCACCGTGCTGGGTTTTTACCTGTTGTTGGCTATGGGACCGAACGGCCCGGTGGGCCAGTTCACCCAGTGGCTCAGCATCGGCACCCTGCCGTTCACCTTCTGGGGACTCGTGGTGGCGTCGGTCCTCTATTCCATGCCTTTCGTGGTGCAGCCGATCCAGAACGCCATCGAGTCACTGGGCCGGCGACCGCTGGAGGTGGCCGCCACGCTGCGCGCCGGTCCGTGGGATCGCTTCTGGACGGTGGTGGTGCCCCTGGCCCGGCCGGGTTTCATGACCGCGACCATCCTCGGGTTCGCCCACACCGTCGGCGAGTTCGGCGTCGTGCTCATGATCGGCGGCAACATCCCGGGCGAGACACGGGTCGTTTCGGTGCAGATCTACGACCACGTGGAGGCAATGGAATACCCCGAGGCCCACTGGCTCGCCGGCAGCATGGTGGTCTTTTCTTTCCTCGTGCTGCTCGCGCTCTACGCCACACGACGCAACAACACGCAAGGGATCATGCCGTGAGTGGCCATGTTCAAGTGCGCTTGCACCACGGCTATGGCGGTTTTTCCGTTGACGTGGATCTACGCCTGCCCGGTCGCGGCGTAACCGCCTTGTTCGGTCCGTCGGGCTCGGGCAAGACCACGGCATTGCGGCTCATCGCCGGATTGGAACGGGCGGACGACGGCTTCGTCAGCGTGAACGGCGAGGTGTGGCAGGACGGCAGCCGATTCCTTCCGGCGCACAAGCGCCCGCTCGGTTATGTATTTCAGGAAGCCAGCCTTTTTCCCCATTTCTCCGTGCGCGGCAACCTGGATTACGGCCGCAGACGCGCCAAGGCGGCGATGGATGACGAGGCGCTCGAATCGGTGGTGGAACTGCTCGGGATCGGCCATCTGCTGGCGCGCATGCCCGATGGTCTCTCCGGCGGCGAGCGCCAGCGGGTGGCCATCGCCCGCGCCCTGGCCGTGAATCCGCGGCTCCTGTTGATGGACGAACCGCTCGCCGCGCTGGACCTGAAGCGCAAGCACGAAATCCTGCCTTACCTGGAGCGGCTGCACGACGAGTTGTCGATCCCGGTGTTATACGTCAGCCACTCGCCCGACGAGGTCGCGCGGCTGGCCGATCATCTGGTGCTCATGGAGAACGGCCGCGCGCTCGCCAGTGGCCCGTGTCTTGAGCTGATGAATCGTCCCGATCTGTCGCTGGCCCAACGGGAAGACGGCGAGTCCTTGCTGGCCGCCACGGTGGTCGAACACGACGAGCAGGATCACCTGACGCGCGTGGCGTTCACCGGCGGTGAGCTTTGGCTGCCGCGCCACGACCTGGCCCCGGGGAACACGGTGCGCGTGCGCATCCATGCCCGCGACGTAAGCCTGTCGCTTACCCGGCCCAGCGGGACCAGCATCCTCAACATCCTTCCCGCCACCGTGCTCGAGTTCGACGACATCGACTCGGGGCAGAGCATGGTTCGGCTTCAGGTGGGCGGCGTCGCACTGCTGGCGCGTATCACACGGCGCTCGGTGCGTGCCCTCGCGCTCGCGCCGGGGCAGGGGGTCTACGCCCAGATAAAGAGCGTGGCCCTGGTCGAATAGATCCGGAGCCCCTCACGGCTGCAACTTCTGCTCGAGGATGCGCTCCTCCATCTCGTCCACCATCAGGCGGGCCTGGTCGAGGGTCGCCGAGAGTTGATCGCGTTGCGCTTCGGTGACGGCGCCGTACTCGGCGTACACGGCCATGTCACGCAGGGCAAAGGTGAGCAGGTTCATTACCTGGGCGAGATCGCGCACCGACACGGGATCCTGAAGCCGTTCGCCAAGCAGCAGTGCGCCCACGTCCTGGGTGATGCCGCGCGCCTGGGCGATGGATTGCTGGAGTTCCAGAGGGGGCTGCGCCGCGGCCGTGCCGAAGATGAAAACCAGAGCGCACGTCGACGCCAGGAGTATCTTGCCCATGGCGAGGCCTCCCGAGAGCTTTCCCGAACTATAGCCCGCGGCGCCCGGGAGACGGCGCTGTGGCTCAGGCGGGTGGCTGGACCGGGCGTTCGCCGGCCTTCGCGTGCAGCATCAGCCTGTTCCCTTCACGCATCACTTCGATATCCACCGGGTTGCCTGGGCGGTTCTGGGCAATGATGCCCAGCGCAGCAGTGACGTTGTGAACGGATTTGCCGGCGATGCTGAGGATCACGTCACCGGGCTGCATGCCCGCCTGGTGGGCCGGACCCTTGGTCAGGACACCGGCAACGACCACCCCGCGCTGTCCGCTCATGCCGAAGGACTCGGCCAGCTCGGGGCTGAGGTCCTGGATCTCGATGCCGAGCCAGCCACGGCTGACGTGGCCGGTCTCGATGATCTGTTCCATGACGTCCCGCGCGATGGTCACGGGAATGGCGAAGCCGATGCCCTGCGAGCCGCCGGTGCGGGTGAAAATGGCCGTGTTGATGCCCACCAGTTCGCCGGCGGCGTTGATGAGTGCGCCGCCCGAATTGCCCGGGTTGATGGCCGCATCGGTCTGGATGAAGTTCTCGAACGTGCTGATGCCGAGCTGGGTGCGCCCGGTGGCGCTGACGATGCCCTGGGTGACCGTCTGGCCCACGCCGAAGGGATTGCCGATGGCGAGCACCACGTCGCCCTCGCGCAGGTCTTCGGAACGGCCCAGCACCACCGTGGGCAGGTCCGGGAGCGACACCTTGAGCACCGCCAGGTCCGCTTCGGGATCGGTCCCCACCACGGTGGCCGCCGCGGTGCGCCCGTCGCGCAGGGAAACCTGGATCTCCTCGGCGCCGTCGATCACGTGGTTGTTGGTGAGGATGTAGCCCTGTGCGCTGATGATGACACCGGAGCCCAGGCTGGTTTCCAGACGCCGGCGCGGCGCCGGGCCCAGGCTGTCGCCGAAGAAGTGGCGGAACACCGGGTCGTCGAACAGCGGATTGGCGCGCTCCTGCACCATCTTGCGCGTGTTGACATTGACCACCGCCGGGGCGGCCACGCCCACGGCGTCGGCGAACGACAGGCCGCCGATACGCTCGCGCGCCCCGGCCGGGGCCTCCAGTACCTGCACCGTGGGCGTGCCGAGGTCGAAGATCTCGGGCTTCCACAGCAACAGCAGGAAGGCGATGGCGAGTCCGACGGTGATGGATTGGAAGAGAAACGCGAGGCGGCGGTACACGGCCATCGTTTATCCTACGGTCGACGAGGCGGCCAGTTTAACTGAATCGGACTGTGGCATGGTGAATCTGCACGAGTTGGTGGCGTTCTGCGATGAATTCCTCGAGAGCGCCCGTTTCCAGGATTACTGCCCCAATGGCCTGCAGGTGGAGGGGCGGGGCGAGGTGCGGCGCATCGTTTCAGGCGTGACTGCCAGCCAGGCGCTCATCGACGCCGCCATCGCCCAGGACGCCGACCTCGTCCTGGTACACCACGGTTATTTCTGGCGTGGCGAAGACCCGCGTATCATCGGCATGAAAGCCCGCCGCCTGGGGGCCTTGCTCGGCAACCGGATCAGCCTGCTTGCTTACCATCTTCCCCTGGATGCCCACCCGGAGATCGGCAACAACGCCCGTCTCGCGGTGGACCTGCAGCTGGCGGTGCATGGCCGGTTCGGCGCAGCGGAGGTGGCGATGTACGGTGAGGTCTCATCCGTCACGAGCGGTGAGGAATTTGCCCGGCGTCTGACGAGTCACCTGGGACGTGCCCCACTGCACATCGCTGCCGAGCGGCCCATCCAGCGTGTGGGTTGGTGCAGCGGCGCCGCACAGGACTATCTGGAGCAGGCCGCGGCCCTGGGTCTCGATGCCTATGTGAGCGGTGAGATCTCCGAACGCACTTTCCATGTCGCCCGCGAGCAGGGTATCCACTACTTCGCCGCGGGCCACCATGCCACGGAACGCTACGGTGTGCAGGCCTTGGGCGAGCGGCTGGCACAGCGTTTTAGACTGATTCACACTTTTGTGGACGAAGCAAATCCAGCCTGAAGCGTTCTTGACCTGCTTCCTCGCTTTGTACGAAAATCCGCGGTTAATTCCATAGAAGTTCATAACTATATTTGTAATTTCGAAAGCAGAACCATTCGCATCGCGGTGGGTACACGCTTTTTCCTCAGTTAGGGTCATTGGGAGAGGTTTGATGAGCAAAGAAGGCGTTGACAAGGGCCGGCGCCGCGTTCTTACCGCGCTCACCACTGTGGTGGGCGGTGTGGGAACCGCGTATGCCTTGGCTCCGTTTATCCTGTCCATGCAGCCGAGCGCTCGCGCACAGGCCGCTGGTGCCCCCGTCGAAGCCGACGTCAGCAAGCTCGAAGCCGGTCAGATGATGACCGTCGAGTGGCGTGGCAAGCCCGTGTGGATCGTCCGCCGTACCGAGCAGAACCTGAAGGACCTGTCGTCCCTCGAAGGCGAACTGCTCGATCCTGCGTCCGACGCCACCCAGCAGCCGGAGTACTGCAAGAACGCCGGCCGCTCGATCAAGCCTGACTACGCGGTCATCGTCGGCATCTGCACCCACCTGGGCTGCTCGCCCACCTACCGCCCCGACATCGCGCCGGCGGACCTGGGCGCCGACTGGAAAGGTGGCTTCTTCTGCCCCTGCCACGGTTCGAAGTTCGACCTGGCCGGCCGCGTGTACAAGGGCGTGCCTGCCCCCAAGAACCTCGAGGTGCCGCCGTATAAGTTCCTGGCCGACACCCGCATTCTGGTCGGCGTAGACGAAGGAGCGGCGTAATGAGCAACATGATGACCCAAGTCCTCGGCTGGGTGGACGACCGTTTCCCGCTCAGCAAGATGTGGAAAGAGCACCTTTCCGAATACTACGCACCGAAGAACTTCAACTTCTGGTACTTCTTCGGATCCCTGGCCATCCTGGTGCTGGCCATCCAGATCGTCACCGGCATCTTTCTTACCATGAACTACAAGCCGGACGGCGCCCTGGCGTTCGCCTCCGTCGAGTACATCATGCGTGACGTGGATTACGGCTGGCTGATCCGCTACATGCACTCCACCGGCGCCTCGGCGTTCTTCGTGGTGGTTTACCTGCACATGTTCCGCGGCCTGATGTACGGCTCCTACAAGAAGCCCCGCGAACTGATCTGGATCTTCGGCTGCCTGATCTACCTGGCGCTCATGGCGGAAGCCTTTTTCGGCTACCTGCTCCCCTGGGGTCAGATGTCCTACTGGGGTGCGCAGGTCATCGTGAACCTGTTCTCCGCCGTGCCGTTCATCGGCGAGGATCTGTCCCTGTGGATTCGTGGTGACTTCGTGGTTTCCGACGCCACCCTGAACCGCTTCTTCGCCTTCCACGTGATCGCTGTACCCCTGGTACTGGTCGGCCTGGTGGTGGCCCACATCCTCGCCCTGCACGAAGTGGGTTCCAACAACCCCGACGGCGTGGAAATCAAGAAGAAGAAGGACCCGGTCACCCACATCCCGCTCGACGGCATCCCCTTCCACCCGTACTACACGGTGAAGGACATCGTTGGTGTGGTGGTGTTCCTGATGTTCTTCGCCGCGGTGGTGTTCTTCGCGCCGGAGATGAACGGCTTCTTCCTGGAGCACCCCAACTTCGAGCCCGCGGACCCGATGAAGACCCCCGAGCACATCGCGCCGGTGTGGTACTTCACGCCCTTCTACGCCATGCTGCGCGCCGTGCCGTCCATTGCCGGCTCCGCGTTCCCCGGCGTGGTGGTGATGGGTGCGGCCGTGGTGATCCTGTTCTTCCTGCCCTGGCTGGATCGCAGCCCGGTGAAGTCCATTCGTTACCGCGGCCTGTGCTTCAAGGTCCTGCTCGCGCTGTTTGCGGCCGACTTCATCCTACTGGGCTTCCTCGGTATGAAGCCGAGCACCGATCTGTTCACGCTGATAGCCCAGCTCGGCACCATCTACTACTTCGTGTTCTTCATCGCGCTCGTGTTCATTCCGAAGTTCGAGAAGACCAAGCCGGTTCCGGAAAGGGTGACCCAATGAGAAAGCTGATCATTGCATTTGTTTTCGCCGCGTTCCCGGGTCTCTCGCTCGCGGCCGGCGGTGGTGTCCAGCTGGACAAGGCCAATGTGGATCTGTCCGACACGGCCTCGTTGCAGCGTGGTGCGCAGTTGTTCACCAACTACTGCCTGAGCTGCCACTCGGCGCAGTTCATGCGCTACAACCGCATGGGCCGCGATCTTGGGCTCACCGACGAACAGGTTCAGCAGAACCTCATGTTCACGACGGACAAGATCGGCGACACCATGACGGTGGCCATGACCGCGGCAGACGGCAAGGCCTGGTTCGGCGCCCCGCCGCCGGATCTGTCGGTGATGGCCCGTGCCCGTGGTGCGGACTACCTGTACACCTACCTGCGTACCTTCTACGTGGACGAGAAGCGCCCCTTCGGCATGAACAATGCGGTGTTCGCGGACGTGGGCATGCCCCACGTGCTGTGGGAACTGCAGGGCGTGCAGAAGGCCGTGTACAAGTCCGAGAAGGCCGCGGATGGCTCCGACAAGCAGGTGCTTGCCGGCTTCGAGCTGGTGACCCCGGGCAAGCTGACGCCTGCCGAGTATGACGAGGCGGTGCGCGACCTGGTGAACTTCATGGTTTACCTGGGCGAGCCGGCACAGCTTGAGCGCCAGCGCATGGGCTGGTGGGTGCTCGGCTTCCTGGCACTGTTCTTCGTGGTTGCCTACCTCCTCAAGAAGGAGTATTGGAAGGACGTCCACTGACGGGCGAGGAGCGGGGCCGGCGGCCCCGCTCCCTTCCCTGTGCGAGATCAGGCGCCGCCTGGTCCGCGTAACGACAGGAGACTTCCATGGTCCTTTCTGTCAGTCGGCGCTCAGGGATGGCGCTGTTTTCACGTTCCGATGCGTACAGTCACCAGGTACGCCTCGCCATCGCCGAGAAGGGCATCGAGGCCGACATCATCCAACTGACGGCCTCCGGCATTCCCGAAGAACTGGCCGAAGTCAGCCCGGACGCCGCGGTACCCACGCTGGTCGATCGCGAGCTCGTGTTGTACGAGCCGGCGGTCATCCTGGAATACCTGGATGAACGCTTCCCCCATCCTCCGCTCCTGCCTGCCGATCCCGTATCGCGGGCACGTCTGCGCCTGAGCCTGGTGCGGTTTGGGAAGGAACTCTACGGGCGTATGGACAGCATCCTTGCGGGCAACGGCAAGGCCGTGATGGCTGGTCGTAAGGCGTTGAGCGAGGATTTGCAGGTTCTCGACCCGGTTTTCCGGCACAAGGCCTTCTTCATGAGCGATGAATTCACCTTGGCCGACTGTATGCTGGCGCCCCTACTGTGGCGTCTACCCCAGATGAAGATAGAATTACCTTCGACGGCCAAAGCGCTTGCCGGTTATGCAAACAGGCTGTTCAAGCGCCCGTCTTTCCGTTTCAGTCTGACCGAAGCCGAGAAAGAGCTTCGCAGCTGAGCTTTCCGTCCCGATGCCTGGTGAGCGATGACGCCCAGCCGACCCTATTTGCTTCGAGCCCTTCACGAGTGGATCGTCGACAACGACCTCACACCACATATCCTGGTGGATGCCGGCGCGCCCGGCACCGTGGTGCCGACGGAGTTCGCTGAAGACGGGAAGATCGTCTTCAACGTCGCGCCGCGCGCGGTCAAGGCGTTACAACTGCGCAATGACGCCGTGGAATTCGAGGCGCGCTTTGGCGGCTCGCCCCGCCATGTCTACGTGCCCGTCGCCGCCGTGCTCGCCGTCTACGCCCGCGAAAACGGCCGCGGCATGATCTTCTCCGACGAGGAGGGCACCGAGCCCACCCCCCCGGACGACCAGCCCCCCGAAGACACCAAACCCAAGCGCCCGTCGCTGCGCATCGTCAAATAGAAAACGATCGGACCATTCATTGAAGGATTCAACGTCCGCCATTGAACGCAATTAACGCAAAGAGGAGAGGCGTTCATTCGCGGACTTATCCCTTCCGTGGCTCTCCGCGTCCTCCGCGTTTTGAACCAGCGCTCTTCTCGGTGGTTTCCGTTCCTTAAAGCGGTGGGAGTTTCTTGCCAGGATTGAGGATGCCCCTGGGGTCGAACTGGGCCTTGATGGCGTGCATGAGTTGAAGGGCGACCGGGTCCAGTTCACGACTGACGAAATCGCGCTTTTCGGTGCCGATGCCGTGTTCGCCTGAGAGTGTGCCGCCGAGGCGCAGCACCAAATCGAACACGTCGGACAGGCAAGGTTCCGCACGTTCCATTTGCAGGGCATCGTCCGGATCCACCAGCAGGTTCACGTGGATGTTGCCGTTGCCCGCATGACCGAAATTCACAATGGTCACGCCGTAGTGGGCCGACAGCGCGGCCAACCCGTTGATGAGCTCGGGCATGCGTGAAACCGGCACGGCCACGTCCTCGTTGATCTTTTTCGGTGCCACATTGCGCAGGGCAGGGGAGAGGGCCTTGCGCGTCTCCCAAAGTCGCACCACCTCCGCGGCGTCCCGCGCCGAGCGCACGTCCAGGCAGCCGTCGCCGTTCGCGGCCTGGGCGACCGCCGCCACCATCGCATCCAGGCAGGCGCGGGAGCCGTCCACCTCGATCATCAGCAGCGCGCCGGCATCGGTAGGCAGTTCAGCCTTTGAATAACGGCGCACCATCTCGATGGCGGCGGCATCGATGAATTCAAGCGCGCAGGGCGTCACGGGCTGGGCCATGATGCGCGTCACTGCGCGCGCCGCCGCGTCCATGTCCGCGTAGACGGCGCGCAGGGTCGCCTTGGCCTCGGGCAGCGGTGTGAGCTTGAGGGTGGCTTCCGTGATGACCGCGAGCGTGCCCTCGGAGCCGATGAGCAGCCGTGTCAAGTCATAACCGACCACGCCCTTGGTGGTGAGTACGCCGGTGCGCAGGGGCGCGCCGGTGCCGGTCACGGCCTGGAGGCCGAGCACGTTGTCGCGGGTCGTGCCGTATTTCACGGCGCGCGGTCCCGCGGCATTGCAGGCGAGATTGCCGCCCAGGGTGCATACCGCCGCGCTGGTGGGATCGGGCGCCCAGAAAAAGCCGTGCGCCGCCGCCGCCTGCTGGATGGCCTGGTTGGTCACGCCGGGTTCGGCGACCAGCAGCCGGTTGGCGGGGTCCACGCGCACGATGCGCCCAAGGCGTTCGAGGCCGAGCACGACCGCGCCCGGGAGTGGCACCGACGCGCCAGCGGTGCCCGTGCCGTGGCCGCGCGGCACCAGCGGCACGCCGGCCTCATGGCAGGCGCGCACTACCGCGCAGACGGCCGCGTGATCGGAGGGTAGTGCTACGGCGCCGGGTTGTGCGTGGCGGCGGCTGTTGTCGTAACCGTAGGCCCAGCGATCGGCGGCTGCCGTCAACAGCGCGCCGCCGTCACCGACGGCCTCGGCAAGGCGCGAGAGCAGGGCGCGCGGGAGCGGCTCCGTGGAATCGTCGCGCAAGATCAGACCTGTTCACCGAACAGCTGCAGGTCGATGAGATCGCACAGGCAGTGGATGATCAGCAGATGCACTTCCTGGATGCGCGCGGTGGCCGAGGCCGGCACGCGGATTTCCACGTCGTCGTCGCGCAGGTGCTCCGCCATGTGGCCGCCATCTTTGCCGGTGAGCGCCACCACGTGCATCCCCTTGGCGTGGGCGGCCTTGACCGCGTTTACCACGTTCGGCGAATTGCCGCTGGTCGTGATGGCGAGCAGTACGTCGTCGGCTTGGCCGAGGGCGCGCACCTGCTTCGAAAAGATTTCGTCGAAGTGGTAGTCGTTGGCGATGGAAGTGACCGTGGACGCGTCGGTGGTGAGCGCCACCGCGGGCAGGCCCGGGCGTTCGCGTTCGAAGCGGTTCAGCATTTCCGACGAAAAATGCTGGGCATCGCCGGCCGAACCGCCGTTGCCGCAGCTGAGGATCTTTTTCTCCGCGAGCAGGCACTGCGCCATGCGGGCCGCCGCCATCTCAATGGCGGGTGTAAGGCGTTCGAGAGAAACGCGCTTGGTTTCGATGCTTTGCTCGAACAGCTGTCTGATACGTTCCTGCATGATTTTCCCGTTACACGAGCTCAAAAGCGTTCTGGATCCAGTCGATGCGCCATCCGTCTGCCGGGCCCGGGCTCACCGCGACCACATCGAAGCGGCAGGGACCGCGTGCGGCCTGGGGGTGGCGTTGAAGGAAAAACTGCGCCGCCGTGATGATGCGTTGCTGCTTGCGGTGGTCGACGCTCGCGGCAGCGCCGCCATAACGCGCCTGACTGCGGTAGCGCACCTCCACGAACACGTGCGTGGCGCCATGCCGCATGACCAGGTCGATTTCGCCCTGGCGGCAGCGGAAATTGCGCGCTACCTGCATCAGGCCGTGTCGTTCCAAATGATGCAGCGCGGCATCTTCCGCCTGTTCGCCCAAGGTCCTGGACGCGCTGGCCACTTCAGCGCCCGGCGGAGTCGGGCGTGGTCTCGACCAGGGCGCGCGGCCGACCCGCATTGAAGCGTGCCCAGGCGATGCTGCGGCGCAGGCGGTTGTCGCCGTCCATGCGCAGCGTGCCCGTGCCGCCTTCGAAGCGTTCTTCGGGGTAGCGCTTGAGCAGGCGCAGGTAAGGGATCACCTTGTAGGCGTCGCTGCCGAGCGCCACCAGGCGGCGCATCTGGCCGTCGTGTTGCTTGAGCGCCGCCGGTTGCAGCCCTTCCAGTACCCAGGGCATGTCACCGAACACCACGCCGTCCATGTCACGGTCCAGGTGCGGCGTGACCGTACCCGAGAACAGGTGCGAGGTGCTGTACACCGGCAGGTCGGTGGCATGATGGAAATTCAGCTGGGGCTTGAGCAGGCGCACCTGGCGCGGAAAACCGGCCATGAAGACGAAATCCACGTCCTGGCGGCGGCGCGGCGTGAATTCCAGGCGCTGGCCCAATGTGGCGGCGAGTTGCCGGTGGCGGCGGTCGCTCGCGTCGACGGCAAGCAGCTGGCGCAGCGGCCCGGAGAAGTCGTTTTTCTGGGCGTCGTAGCTCGCCATGGCGACCACTTCACCGCCGAACTCGCGCCAACGTGACTCAAAGGCCTCGGCGAGGCGGCTACCCCAGGGACCCGTGGGGGCGACGATGGCGGCGCGCGTCATGCCGTCGATCCAGGCCCGCTCCGCGACCTGTTCCGCCTCATCCTCGGGGACCAGGCCGAATTGGTAGAAATTATCCGGGCCGCGACGCTCGCCCACGTTCAGCGCCATGGTTGGTATGGGCAACGACCAGCGTGAGGCGATGGCATCCACCGCCTCCTTGGTGAGCGGGCCGATGATGAACTCCGCGCCGTCGGCCATGGCCTGCTCGTAGGCGGCGTTGGCCTGGCCAGCGTTGCCGCCGGTGTCGTAGCTGCGCAGCACGATACCGACGCGGTTCGGGTCGGCATAGTGGGCGGCGAGCACGCCGTCGCGCACCGCGGCCGCGGCGCCGGCGAAGTCACCCGTGAAGGGCAGCAGCACGGCAATCTTGGTGGGCGGCGCCATGCTTTCCTGACTGCGCAAGCGCAGTTCCTGAAGCAGTACGTCCTGCACGGGGTGCTGCGGGAACAGCCGCTGCCAATTGGCCAGTTGCGCCTGCAGCTGCGGCGCGGTGTGCAGGGACTTGCCGATGCGAACCAGATCCATCCAGCCGCTCAGCACATCGGGCGGTGCGGTCTGCAGCGCGAGCAACACGGGTGCAGAGAGCTGGGTGAGGCTGTCCCAGATGGCGCGCTGGTTGGCGAGCACCGCCTCGGTCCGGGCCAGGAACGGTTCGCGCATGACCCACTCGCGCGCCGCTTCCAGATGATTGCCCAATTGCTGATAGGCAAGACCGCGCAGCTGGTGATAGTCCGCCAGCAGCTCCGGCTCGCTGGACGGTGTGTGCTGGCCGGCGAGGATGGCGAGGGCGTCTTCGGCGTCGCGGCGCTTCAAGGCGATGCGGGCCTCGGCCAACTGCATGCGCGCGTGGCCACGCGCGTCCATGCCCACGGGGTCGATGCGGGCCAGCAGCTGTGCCGCCTGGGGGATCAGATCGGCCCGCAGCAGGGCCTCCACGGCGCTGATGCGGTAATCCTGGCGCTGGGGCGGCTGCGATTCGCCGGCGAGCCGCTCGAACAACGAGGCGGCGCGCTGATAGTTGCCGGCATCCAGTGCACGGTAGGCAGGGGCTGCGTCGGGGGCGACGCCCTCGCGCGGTCCTGTCGGGCCTGTGGCGCAACCAGCGAGCAGCAGAATGAGAGGAGCGAGACGTAGGAGCAGGCGCATCGGACGGGGAACGCGGCGAAGCGGGTGTGGTAGCTTTCCGTTTTGGAATTGCCAAGTATCTTGTCCGGGAGCTTGTAGTGTCAATTGAAAAAGGCACGCTTTACGTGGTAGCCACGCCGATCGGCAATCTGACGGATCTGAGTCCGCGCGCCCGTGACGTGCTCGCCAGTGTCGATGTGATCGCCGCCGAGGACACGCGCCACACGCGCGGCCTGCTGAGCCACTTCGGTATCGAGCGCCCGCTGGTTTCGCTGCATGAGCACAACGAACGCCGCGTGCTCGACGATTTGGTGAGCCGGCTGCGCGCAGGCGAAAGTGTGGCGCAGGTCTCGGATGCGGGCACGCCATTGGTCAGCGACCCCGGTTTTCACCTGGTGCGGGCGGCGCAGGAGGCGGACATTCGCGTGGTGCCGGTGCCCGGTCCGAGCGCCGTGCTGGCCGCGCTGGCCGCCGCGGGCGTGCCCACCGACCGCTTCGTTTTCGAAGGATTCCTGCCCTCAAAGGAAGGCGCACGGCGCAAGCGTCTGCAGGAATTGGCGGCCGAGCCGCGCACCCTGGTGTTCTTCGAGGCCCCGCACCGCATCGCCGAAACCCTCGCCGATCAGGCCGCCATCTTCGGCGCCGACCGCGAGGCGGCCATGGCGCGCGAACTCACCAAGACCTTCGAGACCATCCGCCGGGCGCCGCTCGCGGAACTGGCGGCCTGGGTGAGCGAAGATGCCAACCAGCGCCGCGGCGAACTGGTGCTCGTGGTCCACGGCGCACCCGCGGCAGAAGGCGAACTCGACGCCGAGGCCCTGCGTGTACTCAAACTCCTCGCCGCCGAACTCCCCCCCCGCCAAGCCGCCGCCCTCGCCGCGGAAATCACCGGCAAGAAAAAGAACCTGCTCTACAAGGCACTGCTTTCTCTTTCTGACGAGACGAAACGCGGAGGACGCGGAGACGCAGAGGACGCGGAGAAAACGTAGTCGGGGGCGTTATTCCTAGGCTGTCATTTAGAGGGAAAGCTCCGGGAATCGGCATTTCTACCCTCCGCGATCTCCGCGTCTCCGCGTCCTTCGCGTTGAACCCGGTGTTTCATTTGCGCTCCAAGCTTGAGTCGGCCCCTGCGGGCCGGTATCGTTCGCGCGGGAGTCGGCCGGGCAGCCGCTGTCCCTTCGGGGATGGAGGAAAGTCCGGGCTCCATAGGGCAGGGTGCCAGGTAACGCCTGGGGGGCGCGAGCCCACGGAAAGTGCCACAGAAAACATACCGCCTAAGCCCTTCGGGGCCGGTAAGGGTGAAAAGGTGCGGTAAGAGCGCACCGCGCGGGTGGCAACACGCCGCGGCACGGTAAACCCCACCCGGAGCAAGACCAAATAGGGGAACACAGGTGCGGCCCGCACCGTTCCCGGGTAGGTCGCTCGAGGCGCACGGCGACGTGGGTCCCAGATGAATGGCTGTCCACGACAGAACCCGGCTTACAGGCCGACTCCCCCTTTCTTTTCATGTCCTCCCTGAGCTTTCTGCGCCAACCGTTTGATTCGTCGGAATAACCCCGTTCTTAGGCGGATTTCCTAACCGATCCACTCCCGTCCACCTTCGCTAAGTCACTGTTGATAAAGCGACATTTTGCTTTGGCGCGCCTTGACACCCGCGCAGTGCGGTCCCTATAGTGGTGCCCAGGTGGTAGAAAGTGGATCAAAGTGGGAAGGAATCCGCCACCCGGGGAGCGCCAGTGTTCAGGGGAGTCAACGCACTCAGTGTCGATGCGAAGGGCCGCATGGCGATGCCCGCGCGCTACCGCGAGCGCCTGCTGGAGCGCTGTAGCGGTCAGCTCGTCATCACCATCGATACCAGTGATCGCTGCCTGTGGCTCTATCCGCTCCCGGAGTGGGACGCCATTCAGGCCAAGCTCGACGCCCTCCCTGCCTTCAATGCCGCCGCCACGCGCCTGCGCCGTTTGCTCATGGGCTATGCGACCGACACCGAAATGGACGGGGCCGGGCGCCTGCTGCTGGCGCCGATGCTGCGCGAATACGCCGGCCTGGAGCACAAGGTCGTGCTGGTCGGGCAGGGCAAGAAATTCGAGCTGTGGGACGAGGCGCTGTGGAATTCGCGTCGCGACGCCTGGCTGGCGGAGGGTATCGATGATGCCGCCCTGTCGGCCGAACTCCAGAATCTGGTCCTCTGATGACTGCCCAGGAACACAAACCGGTGCTGTTGGCGGAAGTGCTGACGGCGCTTCGAATCCGTGCCGACGGGATCTACCTGGACGGCACCTTTGGCCGGGGCGGCCACGCGGGGGAAATCCTCGCCCGGCTCGGCCCGGACGGCCGCCTGCTCGCCACCGACAAGGATCCCGCGGCGGTGGCGGCGGCGCAGCAGCGCTTTCGCGGGGATGCGCGCTTCGAGATCGTGCGGGGGAGTTTCTCCATGTTGGGAAACCTGGTGGCTGAACGGGGCTGGAACGGCAAGGTCGACGGCATTTTGCTCGACCTGGGCGTCTCGTCGCCCCAGCTCGACCAGGCCGAACGCGGTTTTAGTTTCCGTGCCGAAGGCCCCCTCGACATGCGCATGGACCCGGATAGCGGCGAGAGCGTCGCCGACTGGCTGGCCCACGCCGAGGAAGGCGATATCGCCCGGGTGCTGTTCGAATACGGTGAGGAACGTCACGCACGGCGCATTGCACGTGCCATCGTGCGCCGGCGCGAGGCCGAGGGACCGGTGCGCACCACCCGCGAACTGGCGGAGCTCATCGCCAAGGCAAGCCCGAGCCACGAACGCCACAAGGACCCGGCCACCCGCAGCTTCCAGGCCCTGCGCATCTTCATCAACCGTGAGCTCGAGGACCTCGACGCCTTTCTGCCGCAAACCCTCGCCATGCTGGCGCCGCAGGGCCGGCTGGCCGTCATCAGTTTCCATTCCCTCGAGGATCGTCGCGTGAAGCGCTTCATCCGCGATGAAGAGCGTGGCCCCGAACTGCCGCGCCACTTGCCCGTGATGCCCGCGCACCAGCCGCGCCTGCGCGGCGCGGGCAAGGCGATCCGCGCGGGCGACGCCGAGCTGCATACCAATCCGCGCGCGCGCAGCGCGGTGCTGCGTGTGGCCGAGAGGACGCCCTGATGCTGCGTATCCTCGTCGTGGTGCTCGGTCTCGGCTGCTTCGGCTCTGCGCTGGCGGTGGTGTACGCGAGCCACGAATCCCGCAAGCTGTTCATCGAACTCCAGGCCTTGCAGGAGATCCGCGACGGGCTCGATGTGGAGTGGGGCCGCATGCAGCTGGAGCAGAGCACCTGGGCCACCCACGGGCGCGTGGAGGCCGTGGCGCGCGACACCTTGTCCATGCGCCTGCCGGCGCCCGGGCAGGTACAGGTGGTGCGGCCATGAGCTCGCGTACCGCGTCCGTACAACCGGGGCGGCTGGCCTTCGTGGTCGGCCTCTTCGGCCTTGCCACGGCCGCGCTACTGTGGCGCGCGGTGGACCTGCACGTGCTCAACCGCGGTTTCCTTCAGCAGCAGGGCGATGCGCGCGCGCTGCGCGTGGTGCCTGTGCCTGCGCATCGCGGCATGATCACCGATCGCCAGGGCGAACCGCTCGCTATCAGCACGCCGGTGGATTCGGTGTGGGCCAATCCGCGCGAGTTCATCGAGCACCGCGCGAGCCTGGCGCCGCTCGCCAAGGCCCTGGGTACCGATCGCAAGGCGCTCGAGCGCCTGGTGGACGAGCGCAAAAGCCGCGAGTTTATCTACCTGCAGCGCCATGTCTCGCCCGAAACGGCGCAAAAGGTCGCCGCTTTGCAGATCCCGGGCGTCGCCTTGCAGCGCGAATACCGCCGTTATTACCCCACCGGCGAAGTGACCGGCCACGTCCTCGGTTTCACCGACGTGGACGACCACGGGATTGAAGGCATCGAACTCATGTACGACGACCTGCTGAGGGGCATCCCCGGCAGCAAGCGCGTCATCAAGGACCGCCTCGGCCGCATCGTCGAGAATGTGGCGAGCATCAGCGAGCCGCGCCCCGGCCGCGACCTGCGCACCAGCATCGACCGGCGCATCCAGTACCTCGCCTACCGCGAACTGAAGGCCGCGGTGCTGAAAAACCGTGCCCGCGGCGGCTCGGCGGTGGTACTGGATACGCGCACCGGCGAGGTGCTCGCCATGGTGAACCAGCCCGCCTACAACCCCAACAACCTGCGCCACCGCGCCAGCGCCCGTGCGCGCAACCGCGCCATCACCGACGTCTTCGAGCCCGGTTCCACGGTGAAGCCGTTCACGGTGGCCGCGGCCCTGGAAAGCGGAAAATTCCGCCCGAACACCATCGTGAACACGGCGCCGGGATTCCTGCGCGTGGGCGGCAGTACGGTGCGCGATCACCGCAACCTGGGCGCCATCGATGTGACCACCGTGTTGCAGAAATCGAGCAACGTGGGCGCCAGCCTGCTGGCACTCGCCCTCGAACCGAACGCGGTACGCAACATGCTGCAACGGGTCGGTTTCGGCGCCCCTACGGGCAGCGGTTTCCCGGGCGAGGTGGCCGGCGTGCTGGCCGCCGGCCGCTTCGGCGACGTGGAGCGCGCCACGCTGTCGTATGGATACGGACTGTCCGTCACGCCTTTGCAGCTGGCACAGGCGTATACCGTGCTGGCGGGCGACGGCCGTCTGCGGCCGGTGAGTTTCCTGGCGCGCACCGAGCCCGTGGAAGGCATGCCGGTCATTTCCGGGACGACGGTTACGCAGGTTCGCAAGATGCTCGAATCGGTCACCATCGAAGGCGGCACCGGTACCCGAGCGCGCGTGGCGGGTTATCGCGTGGCGGGCAAGACCGGCACGGCCCGCAAGGCCGAGGCAGGCGGCTACAGCCAGGACCGCTATTTCGCGGTTTTCGCCGGCATGGCCCCGGCCACGCGCCCGCGCCTGGCCATGGTGGTGGTGCTGGACGAGCCCAGCACGGACCAGTACTACGGCGGCGAGGTGGCGGCGCCCGTGTTCGGCGCCGTGATGGCCGGCGCCATGCGTCTGCTGGATATCCCGCCCGATGACCTCCCCGTGCAGGACGGCGCGCGCCTCGCCCAGGCAGGAGGTTTCCTGTGAGTGCGAGCCTGCGTCAGTTGCTGGACGGCCTGGTCGTGGTGCCCGAGCGCCTGGAACGGTCCATCGACGGCATCACCATGGACAGCCGCCGCGTGCAGCCCGGCGGGTTGTTCCTTGCCTGCGCTGGCAGCCGCAGCCACGGCGCCAGTTTTATCGAAGAGGCCGTGCACCGCGGCGCGCGCGCTATCGTGGTGGAAACCGAAGGCCAGCCGCGCATCGACGCCATTCAACTGCCGGCGGGCGAAGTCCCGGTCCTGGGCATCCCGGAGCTGCGCCGCCAGGCCGGGCTCATCGGAGCGCGCTTCTACGGCGAGCCCTCGCGGCACATGCCGGTCATCGGCGTGACCGGCACCAACGGCAAGACCTCCGTGAGTCAGTTCATCGCCCATGCCCTGGCGGTCGACGCACCGGCCGGTGTGATTGGCACGCTCGGCAACGGCCTGGTTTCTCAGCTGGAAAGCACCGGCCACACCACCCCCGATGCGGTGAGCGTGCAGGCGACGCTCGCCGACCTGCTCGCCGCCGGCGCGCGCGCGGTGGTTATGGAGGTGTCGTCGCACGGCCTCGATCAGGGACGCGTGAACGGCGTGCAGTTCGAGGTGGCGGTATTCACCAATCTCACCCACGAGCATCTGGACTACCACGGCGACATGGCCTCGTACGCGGCCGCGAAACGGCTGTTGTTCCAGGTGCCGGATCTCAGGGCGGCGGCGCTGAACCTGGACGACGCGGTGGGTCGAGAGTGGCATGCCCAGCTCGCCGGCAAGCTGCGCGTGCTCGGCTTCGGCCTCGACGCCTCGTTCGCACCCGAGGTATCCGCCCGCGACCTCCGCCTGGGACCGGAGGGTATCGCCTTCGAGGCCGTGACGCCGACAGGCGTCGCGCACATCGAAAGCCCGCTCATCGGCCGCTTCAATGCGAGCAATCTGCTCGCCGCCCTGTCGGTGCTGCTGCTGCTCGGCATGGCGCCGGACGTCGCCGCAGAGCGTCTGTCGCGCCTGCGCGCTGTGCCCGGACGCATGGAGCGCTTCGGCGGCGGTGCGGGCCGGCCCATGGCGGTGGTCGACTATGCCCACACCCCCGACGCGCTCGAACAAGTGCTCATGGCCGCACGCGCCCACACCCGCGGCCGGCTCGTCTGTGTGTTCGGTTGCGGCGGCGATCGGGATCGCGGCAAGCGCCCCATCATGGGCAAAGTTGCTGAACGTCTCGCAGACCAGGTGGTCGTGACCGACGACAATCCGCGGTCCGAAGATCCCGAATTCATTGTGGAAGAAATCACACGCGGCATGACTCATCCGGAACGGGCGCAGCTGATCCGTGATCGTGCGCGCGCCATTCATGCGGCCTTGGCGCAAGCCGGCCCCGACGACGTGGTGCTGGTGGCCGGCAAGGGGCACGAGACCGAGCAGCACATCGGCGACCGCAAACTGCTCTTCAGCGATCGCGTCGAGGTGAGCCGCTTTTTCGGGGAGGAGGTACTCCATGGCTGAAGGCATCCGCAGCACGCTGGCGCGCGCGGCCGCCTGGCTGGGCGCCGACTGGGTGGGTCGCGATCACGAGTTCGCCGGCGTTTGCGGTGATTCGCGTCAGGTCGTGCCCGGCAACCTGTTCGTCGCCGTGCGTGGTGAGCGCCACGACGGCCACGATCACGTGCTGGACGCCGCCCGCCGCGGTGCGGCCGTCGCGCTGGTGGAGCGCCGGGTGCCCGTGGCCATCGCCCAGATCCTCGTGCCGGACACGCGCATCGCGCTGGCGCAGCTGGCGAGCGCCTGGCGCACCGTGCGCGGGACGCCGCTGGTGGCGCTCACCGGCAGCAACGGCAAGACCACCACCAAGGAGATGATCGCCGCGATCCTCGGCCTCGCCGGTCCGGTGCTGGCCACGCGCGGCAATCTCAACAACGACCTGGGTGTGCCCTACACCCTGTTGCGCCTCGCGCCGGAACACCGCGCCGGCGTCATCGAGATGGGCGCCAATCACCCCGGCGAAATCGCCTATCTCACCGCCATTACGCGCCCCGACGTGGCGCTGCTCAACAACGCCGGACCCGCGCACCTCGAAGGCTTCGGCAGTGTCGCCGGCGTGGCTGAGGCCAAGGGCGAGATCTTCGCCGGCCTGCGCGACGGCGGCATCGCCGTGGTCAACGGTGACTCGGAATTCACCGCGCGGTGGCGCGCCATGGCGGCGCCCCACCGCGTGGTCACTTTTGGCCTGGATGAACGCGCAGACGTGTGCGGGCGCTGGCAGGCTCAGGCGGGCGGCAGCCTCATCCAGGTGCGTCACGCGCGCGGCGAATTCGAAGTGAAGCTGGCGCTGGCCGGCAGGCACAATGTCATGAACGCGCTCGCCGCCACGGCCGCGAGCCTGGCCATGGGCGCCACGCCGTCCATGGTGCAGGCAGGGCTTGCCGCCATGCGCCCGGTACACGGCCGGCTCGAACAACTTCGCGGCCACCATGGCGCCACGATCATCGACGATACCTACAACGCCAATCCCGCATCGCTGCGCGCCGGTATGGAAGTGCTCGCCGCCCGCGGCGGGCGTCGCTTGTTGGTGCTCGGCGATATGGGCGAACTGGGTGAGAGCGCGGCGGCGCTGCACGCGGGGGCGGGCAGGACTGCGCGCGCACTGGGTCTGGATGGACTGTACGCAACCGGCGAGTTGTCCCGGCACGCGGTGGAGGCCTTCGGCACGGGGGCGCGGCATTTCCCCGACCAGACCGGTCTCATTGCCGCGCTGCTGCCGCTGCTGGGCGAAAACGTGACGGTGCTTGTGAAGGGATCGCGCAGCCGCCGCATGGAAAACGTGGTGGCCGCATTGACCGGCACCGAGGGCTGACGATGCTCTATCACCTGACCGAATACCTGACGCAGTACTACTCGGGCTTCAACGTCTTCCAGTACCTGACCCTGCGCGCCATCGTGGGCGCGCTCACCGCGTTGCTCATCTCGCTGTGGTTCGGGCCCGTACTGATCCGCAGGCTCACCCTCCACCAGATCGGCCAGTACGTTCGCGACGATGGCCCGCAGAGCCATTTGTCCAAGGCGGGCACGCCGACCATGGGCGGTGCACTGATCCTGTTCGCTGTGGCCGCCGGCACGCTGTTGTGGGCGGACCTCAGCAACCGCTACGTCTGGGTCGTGCTGAGCGTGACACTGCTGTTCGGCGCCATCGGCTGGGTGGACGATTACCGCAAGATTTTCAAGAAACAGTCCACGGGTCTGCGCGCGAAGGAAAAATATTTCCTGCAATCGCTGTTCGGCCTCGGCGCCGCACTGGTGCTGTTCATGAGCGCCACCACGCCGGCGGAGACGCAGCTCATCGTGCCGTTCTTCAAGAACGTCTCCATTCCGCTCGGCGTCGGCTTTGTGCTGCTCGCCTATTTCGTCATCGTGGGTACCAGCAATGCTGTGAACCTCACCGATGGCCTGGACGGCCTCGCCATCATGCCCACGGTTATGGTGGCCGGTGCGCTCGGCGTGTTCGCCTACGTGACCGGCAATGTGAATTTCGCGGGCTACCTGGGCATCCCCTACGTGGCCGGCGCCGGCGAGGTGCTGATCATCTGCAGCGCCCTGGTGGGCGCGGGGCTCGGCTTCCTCTGGTTCAACGCCTATCCGGCGCAGGTATTCATGGGCGACGTGGGTGCGCTGGCGCTCGGCGCGGCGCTCGGCACCATCGCCGTGGTGGTGCGCCAGGAACTGGTGCTGTTCATCATGGGCGGTGTGTTCGTGATGGAAACCGTGTCGGTGATCCTGCAGGTGGCTTCCTACAAGCTCACCGGCCGGCGCATCTTCCGCATGGCGCCGCTGCACCATCACTTCGAACTGAAGGGGTGGCCGGAGCCGCGCGTGATCGTGCGCTTCTGGATCATCACCGTCGTGCTGGTCCTGATTGGCCTCGCTACCCTGAAGATCCGCTGATGACGACCGCCACCGCACACGCGCTGCAATCCTCCGCCGGCCATTCGCCCTGGCTGGTCGTCGGCCTGGGCAAGACCGGGTTGTCGGTGGCGCGCTTCCTGGCGCGGCGCGGCATCGCCTTCGCGGTGGCGGATTCGCGCGCCGCACCGCCCGGCCTCGACGAGCTGCGCCGGGAACTGCCGGGCGTGGAGGTCAAGCTGGGCGCCTTCGAGCTGGACCTCTTCGCGCGGGCGCACACTATCGTGCTGAGTCCCGGCCTGGCGCCGGAAACACCCGCGGTCGCCGCGGCCCGGGCGGCCGGTGTGCCGGTGGTGGGCGACATCGAGCTGTTTGCGCTGGCGGCGGACGCACCGGTGATCGCCATCACCGGCTCCAACGGCAAGAGCACCACCACCACCTTGGTGGGCGAGATGGCGCGCCGCGCCGGCAAGGACGTGCGCGTGGGCGGCAATCTCGGCACGCCCGCGCTGGATCTGCTCGACCACGGGCGCCCCGATCTGTACGTGCTCGAACTGTCCAGCTTTCAGCTGGAGACCACCGCCTCGCTCGATTGCGCCGCCGCGGCGGTGCTCAACCTGAGCGACGACCACCTGGATCGCCATCACTCCTTGCTCGGCTACGCGGCGGTGAAGCAGCGGGTGTTCCAGGGCAGCGGGGTGATGGTGTTGAACGCCGATGATCCGCTGTGCGCCGCCATGGCCGACGCCCGCCGTCGCGTGGTGCGCTTCACGCTGTCTGCGCCGCGCCACGGCGACGACTTCGGCGTGCGCGACATGGACGGCCGCGAGTGGCTTGTGCACGGCGAGCGGGCGCTCATGCCCGCCGACGAGGTGCGCATCCCCGGTCGCCACAACTTGACCAACGCGCTCGCGGCGCTCGCCCTCGGCGACGCCATCGGGCTGCCCGTGGACGCCATGCTCGCGACGCTGCGCGAGTTTTCGGGCCTGCCCCACCGCTGCGCGTACGTGGCCGAGATCGACGGCGTGCGCTACTACAACGATTCCAAGGGTACCAACGTGGGCTCCACACTGGCCGCCATCGCCGGTATGCCCGGCACGAAGCTTGTGCTCATCGCCGGCGGTGAGGGCAAGGATCAGGACTTCACGCCGCTCGCCGCCGCAGTCGCGGCGCGGGCGCGGGCGGTGGTGCTCATCGGCCGCGATGCGCACATCATTGAGGCGGCGCTCGCCGGCGCCGCGCCAGCGCTGCATGCGACGAGCATGGACGAGGCCGTGCGCTTGGCGCAGCAGAGCGCGCGGCCCGGCGACGTGGTGTTGCTTTCGCCCGCCTGTGCGAGCTTCGACATGTTCCGCAATTACGAACACCGCGGCGACACGTTCACGGCCGCGGTGCGGGGGCTTGCCGCATGAGCGCCGCCCTCGGCATGCACACCGCCGCGCGCCGCGCACCGGCCGCCTGGGACGGGCCGCTGTTGTTGGTCGTATTCGTGCTGCTGGGGCTCGGTCTGGTGATGGTCGGGTCGGCCTCCGTGTCCATGGCCGATCGGCAGTTGGGCACGCCGTTCTTTTATCTCACGCGCCAGCTCATGACCCTGGGTATCGGCGTCCTGCTCGGGTTTGTCGCCCTGCGTATGCCGCTCGAAATCTGGCAGCGCCTCGGCCTGCCCATGCTCATCGTGGCGACGGCCTTGCTGGCCATCGTGCTCATCCCCGGACTCGGTCGCACCGCCAACGGCAGCACCCGCTGGCTGGCACTCGGACCGCTGAGTTTCCAGGTCTCCGAATTCGCCAAGCTGGCCGCCGTGGTTTACGTGGCCGGCTATCTGGTCCGTCACGAGGAGGCGGTACGCTCCACGTTCGGAGGATTCCTCAAGCCGCTCGCGCTGATGGCGGTGCCGATGTTGCTGTTGCTGCTGGAGCCCGATTTCGGTGCCGCGGTGGTGATCCTCGCCACGGTGATGGGCATGCTGTTTCTCGGCGGTGTGCGACTCTCCCTGTTCGGTGCGTTGGTCGTCGCGGCGGGCGGCTTGCTGGCGTTTCTGGCGGTGTCCTCGCCCTATCGCATGGAACGCCTGACCACGTTCACGAACCCGTGGGCCGATCCCTTCAACAGCGGCTATCAGCTGACCCAGGCGCTCATCGCCTTCGGTCGCGGCGAGTGGTTCGGTGTGGGACTGGGCGGCAGCGTGCAGAAGCTGTTCTACATGCCCGAGGCGCACACGGACTTTCTGTTCGCGGTGCTCGCGGAGGAACTCGGTCTGATCGGCGTGATGGCGGTGATCCTGCTGTTCGCTTATTTGGCCTGGCGCGGCTTCGCCATCGGCCGACGCGCCTCGCGCGCCGGTCTGACCTTCGGCGGGCATCTGGCCTTCGGCATCACGCTGTGGCTCGCCATCCAGGCCTTCGTGAACATCGGCGTGAATATGGGGGCGCTGCCCACCAAGGGGCTGACGCTGCCGCTCATGAGCTACGGGCGTTCGAGCCTGCTGGTGGTGTGCATCGCCATTGCGCTGCTGCTGCGTGTGGACTACGAAGTCCGGCGCCTCGATGGAGGTGTCAGGCGATGAGCGTGCGCGTCCTCATCATGGCCGCCGGCACCGGTGGACACGTGTTCCCGGCCCTGGCCGTGGCCCACGACCTGGCGGCCCGCGGCGTGCGGGTGCACTGGCTCGGCACACCGGGCGGGATGGAAGTGCAGCTGGTGGCCGATGCCGGCTTCCCCATGGAGGCCATCAGCGTGACCGGCTTGCGCGGCAAAGGCCTGCTCGGCTGGTTGCTGGCGCCGTTCCGCCTCACCCGCGCCCTGTGGCAGGCGCTGCGCATACTGCGCCGCGTGCGCCCCGCCGCGGTGCTCGGCATGGGCGGCTTCGTCACCGGCCCGGGCGGCGTGGCGGCGAAGCTCCTGGGCATCCCCTTGCTGGTACACGAACAGAATGCCATCACGGGCCTGACCAACCGCTTGCTGGCACGCATCGCCGACACGGTGATGGAGGCCTTTCCCGGCGCCTTCGCCTCGGCAGTCCACACCGGCAATCCGGTGCGCGAGGCGATCGCCTCGGTGGCGGAACCGGCGGCGCGCTATGCCAAGCGTTCCGGCCGTCTGCGCCTGCTGGTGATCGGCGGCAGCCTCGGCGCCATGGCGCTCAACGAGAACGTGCCCAAGGCGCTGGCCCTGCTCGAACCGGCCATCCGCCCCGAAGTGCGCCATCAGAGCGGCCAGCGCAACATCGAGGCGGCGCGACGGTTCTATCGCGATGCGCAGGTGGAGGCCGAATTGCTGCCCTTCGTGGACGATATGGCAGCGGCCTACGCCTGGGCGGATCTGCTCATCTGCCGCGCCGGCGCCCTCACCGTGAGCGAACTGGCCGCCGCGGGTGTGCCCGCGCTGCTGGTGCCGTTTCCCTTCGCGGTGGACGACCACCAGACCTACAACGCGCAATTCCTGGTGCAGGCGCGCGCCGGCGTGCTGGTACCCCAGGAATCGCTCACACCGGCGAACCTCGCCGAGGCCCTGCGCGACTTCTGCGCGGAACCCGAGCAGGGGCGTGAACGTCTGCAGGCCATGGCGGAAGCCGCGCGCCGGCTGGCCCGCCCCGATGCCACCCGCACGGTGGCCGATCTCTGCCTCAAGCGCGCGACGGAGGCGCACACGAAATGAATAGCAAGCGCTCGTCCGACAAGAATCCCATGCGCCGCATCCGCTGCATCCACATGGTCGGCGTCGGCGGCGCCGGCATGGGCGGCATCGCCGAGGTGTTGATCAATCTCGGCTATCGCCTGACCGGCTCCGATTTGCGTGAAAACGTCGTGACGCGGCGGCTCAGCGACCTCGGCGCGCACATCTTCATCGGCCACACCGCGGAAAACATCGCCGGCTGTGACGCGGTGGTGATCTCGTCCGCCATCGGCGACGACAATCCCGAGGTGCAGGCGGCGCACGCGCACCACATCCCGGTGGTCCCGCGCGCGGAAATGCTCGCCGAGCTGATGCGCTTTCGCTACGGCATCGCGGTGGCCGGCACCCACGGTAAGACCACTACCACCAGCCTGGTGGCGAGCCTCATGGCCGAGGGTGGCCTCGATCCCACCTTCGTCATCGGCGGCAAGCTCAACAGCGCCGGCACCAACGCGCGCCTGGGCGAGAGCCGCTACCTGGTCGCCGAGGCCGACGAGAGCGACGCGTCCTTCCTGTTCCTGCTGCCCATGATCGCCATCGTGACCAACATCGATGCCGACCACATGGCCACTTACGAAGGCGACTTCACGCGCCTGCAACAGACCTTCGCCGAGTTCCTGCATCATCTGCCCTTTTACGGCCTCGCAGTGCTGTGCCACGAAGACCCGGTGATCCGTGCCATGGTGCCGGAGGTGACCCGCCCGGTGCTGACTTACGGCTTCGACGCCGAGGCGGACGTGCGTGCCGTGGACATCCGCCAGGAGGGCCTGCGCAATCATTTCACCGTGCTGCGCCCCGACCTGGCGCCGCTGCCGGTCAGCCTCAACCTGCCGGGGCGGCATAACGTGCTGAACGCCCTCGCCGCCATCACGGTGGCCACGGAGGTAGGCGTGGACGACGGGGCGATCCAGCGTGCCCTCGACACCTTCCAGGGCATCGGCCGGCGGTTCCAGATCTACGGCGACATCGCCACGCGTCAGGGCCGTATCACCCTGGTGGACGATTACGGGCACCACCCGCGTGAAGTTGCCGCCACCTTGCAGGCGGCGCGCGCCGCGTGGCCCGAGCGCCGCTTGGTGCTGGCATTCCAGCCGCACCGCTTCACGCGCACCCGTGACCTGTTCGAGGACTTTTCCGAGGTGCTGTCCAGTGTCGACGCGTTGCTGCTGCTGGAGGTGTATCCCGCCGGCGAGAAGCCCATCACCGGTGCGGACGGCCGCACGCTGTGCCGTGCCATTCGCGCCCGCGGCCAAGTGGATCCGGTGTTCGTGCCCACCGCTGCGGACCTCGACAACACCCTGCTCGGCGTCATTCGCGACGGCGATGTGGTGGTGACCATGGGAGCCGGCGACATCGGTCATGCCGCGCCGCGTCTTGCGGAGACGCTGGCCCGTGAGGATGTCGCATGATCGGCGCACTCGCGCAACCGTCGCCGCTGCGTGGCACGCTGCTGCGCGACGAGCCCATGGCGCGGCATACCACCTGGCGCGTGGGTGGCCCGGCCGATTGTTTCTACATGCCGGCCGACGTACAGGACCTGGCGGATTTGCTTCGCAGTTTGCCCGCCGATGAGCCGGTGTTCTGGCTGGGCCTCGGTAGCAATCTGCTGGTGCGCGACGGCGGAGTCCGCGGCACGGTGATCGCCATGGCCAAATCGCTCGACGGACTCACACGCACAGGGGAGGATTCGGTGCGTGTGGAGGCAGGCGTGCCATGCGCCATACTCGCGCGCTTTTGCGCGCGCGAAGGCCTCGCCGGCGCGGAGTTCCTGGTCGGCATCCCGGGCACCTTCGGCGGGGCGTTGGCCATGAATGCGGGCTGCTTCGGCGGCGAGACCTGGCGTTTGGTAGCGGAAGTGGAGACCATCGATCGCAGCGGTGAAATTCGTCGGCGGCGAGCTGAGGAATTCGATACGGGTTATCGCCGCGTGCGCGGTCCGGCCGGCGAGTGGTTCGTTGCGGCTACCTTGCGCCTTGGCGCGGGCGAGCCCGGCGAACTGGCGGCGCGCATGCGCGAGTGGCTGGACCGGCGCAGCGCCTCGCAGCCCACGCAGCAGGCGAATGCGGGATCGGTGTTTCGCAATCCGAAAGGCGATTTCGCGGGGCGGCTCATTGAGGCCAGCGGATTGAAGGGTTTTTGTATCGGTGGTGCGTGCGTGTCGGAACGGCATGCCAATTTCATCGTCAACACGGGGACGGCAAAGGCCGCGGACATCGAGGCCCTCATCGCCCAGGTGGCGGAGCGCGTCGAGGTACAACACGGTATTCGACTGGAACCCGAGGTTCGGGTGGTCGGTGAACCATGAAACAGGCAATTACGGCAGCGGATTTCGGAAAAGTGGCGGTGCTGATGGGCGGCACCTCGGCAGAGCGCGAGGTCTCGCTCAAGAGCGGCAATGCGGTGCTCGCTGCGCTCAGGCGCCGCGGTGTGGACGCGCACGGCATCGACGTACGCGTCGGCGCCGAGGCCGTGGACGCGCTTGCACGCGGCGGCTTCCAGCGCGTGTTCATCGCCCTGCACGGCCGCGGTGGCGAGGACGGCGTCATGCAGGGGGCGCTTGAGGCACTCGGTCTGCCCTACACGGGCAGCGGTGTACTCGGCTCGTCGCTGGGCATGGACAAGTGGCGCAGCAAGCTGGTGTGGCAGGCCGCCGGTCTGCCCGTGCCGGACTACCGGCTGCTGGATGAAGCCAGCGATTTCGACGCGGTGGCAGAGGAACTCGGGCTGCCCTTGTTCGTGAAGCCGGTGCACGAAGGCTCGAGCGTCGGCGTCATCAAGGTGAAGGCGGCGGCTGCGCTGCATGACGCCTGGTGCGAAGCGAACAAGTTCGATCGCCTGGTGCTCGCGGAGCGCTTTGTGGGCGGCGGCGAATACACCGTGGCTATTCTCGACGGCGAGGCGCTTCCGGTGATCAAGATCGAGCCGGTCAACGAGTTCTACGACTACGACGCCAAATACTTTCGCGACGACACGCGTTACCTGTGCCCGTGCGGCTTGCCGCCGGCGCAGGAGCAGGCGATGCAACGGCTGGCACAGCGCGGGTTCGACGTGCTTGGCTGCCGCGGCTGGGCACGCATCGACTTCCTGGTCGGAAGCGATGGTGCACCCTACCTGCTGGAGGCGAACACCGTGCCGGGCATGACCGATCACAGCCTGGTGCCCATGGCCGCGCGTGCGGCCGGCATCGGCTTTGACGAACTGGTCTGGCGCATCCTGGCGGCCACTCTGGAGGCAAGTGCGTGAGGCGCCAGGCCCGTCCGCACGATCGACAGACCCGATGGCCGATGCGCCTGCGCGTGGCCGCGCTGACGCTCGCCCTCGCCGCGGTAGTCGGCGCGACCGGCGCCGGTGTGCAGCACCTGCTCGAGCCGACGGCCTTGCCCGTGCGCACCTTGCGGCTCGGCGGTGAGGTCACGCACACCCGCAGCGAACATGTCCGCGCCATCGCACGGGCCCATGCGGCCGGAGGTTTCCTGGCCCTGGACGTGGATGCGATGCGGAGCGAGATCAATGCGCTGCCATGGGTCCGTGAAGTGGCCGTGCGGCGTATCTGGCCGGATGTGGTCGCCGTGGAGTTGCGCGAGCACCAGGCGCTGGCGCGCTGGGGCGAGGCGGCGCTGGTGAGCGAGGAAGGCCATGTGTTTGCACCTGCGGACAGCGAATGGCCGCAAGGCTTGCCGGTGCTGGCCGGGCCGCTGGACAGCGCGCCCGGCGTGGCGCAGCGCTACCGGGAATTGCACCAGATGCTCGCGCCACTCGGCCTCGGCGTGGCGGCGCTGCGCATGAGCGAGCGGCGCGCACTGGAACTGCGTCTGGACAACGGCCTGGTAGTGCTGCTCGGACGCGACGATCCACAGGTCCGCCTCGAACGCTTCGTGCGCGTGTATCCGACCGCGCTGGCGGGCCGCGCCGATGGCATCGCGCAAGTGGACCTGCGCTATACAAACGGTTTTGCGGTGGCCTGGAAAAAGCCGAACCCCACGGCCTGACGGGGGAAGGAATACATGTCGAAGAAAACTGAAAAGAACCTCATCGTCGCGCTCGACATCGGCACGTCCAAGGTGGTGAGCATCGTTGGAGAGGTGACGCCCGCCAACGAGGTTGAGATCGTCGGCCTGGGCTCGCATCCGTCGCGCGGTCTGAAGAAGGGTGTGGTGGTGAACATCGAGTCCACGGTGCAGTCCATTCAGCGCGCGGTGGAAGAGGCCGAGCTGATGGCCGGCTGTCAGATCCATTCGGTGTACGCCGGCATCGCCGGCAGCCACATCCGCAGCCTCAACTCCCACGGCATCGTGGCGATCCGTGAGAAGGAGGTGTCCGTCGGCGACGTGGAACGTGTGATCGACGCGGCCCGTGCGGTGGCCATCCCGGCGGATCAGCAGATCCTCCACACCCTGGCCCAGGAGTTCATCATCGACAGCCAGGAGGGCATCAAGGAGCCCGTGGGCATGTCCGGGGTGCGCCTCGAAGCCAAGGTGCATCTGGTCACCGGTGCGGTGAGCGCGGTGCAGAACATCGTCAAGTGCGTGCGCCGCTGCGGTCTCGAGGTGGACGACATCGTGCTCGAACAGCTCGCGTCGGCGTATGCGGCGCTGTCCGATGACGAGAAGGAATTGGGCGTCTGCCTGGTGGATATCGGCGGAGGCACCACCGACCTGGCCGTGTTCACCGAAGGGGCGATTCGTCATACGGCGGTAATCCCCATCGCCGGCGATCAGGTTACCAACGACATTGCCGTGGCGCTACGCACGCCGACCCAGTTCGCCGAGGAGATCAAGGTCAAGTACGCCTGCGCGCTGACGCAGTTGGCCAGTGCCGAAGAGACCATTGAGGTGCCGAGTGTAGGTGACCGCCCGGCGCGTCGTCTGGCCCGCCAGACGCTGGCGGAGGTGGTCGAGCCCCGCTACGAGGAACTGTTCACGCTGGTGCAGGCCGAGTTGCGTCGCAGTGGTTTCGAGGACCTGTGCGCGGCCGGTGTGGTGATCACCGGCGGCACGGCGAAGATGGAAGGTGTGGTCGAACTCGCCGAAGAGATCTTCCACATGCCGGTGCGGCTGGGGGTGCCGCAGGGCGTTGCCGGCCTGGTCGATGTGGTACGCAATCCGATCTATTCCACCGGCGTCGGCCTGCTGCTCTATGGCAGGCACAACCGGGGTGGCTCCCGCGACCTGCTGCAGAGCGCGGGCGTGAATGGCATATGGAAACGCATGAAGCATTGGTTCCAGGGGAATTTCTGAGCCCCGCCGGGCGCGGGGCCGAATAAAATATCAAGAGGAGATAACAATGTTCGAACTGATGGATGCGCAGGCGCAAAGCGCCGTGATCAAGGTGGTGGGCGTGGGCGGCGGCGGCGGCAACGCCCTGGAGTACATGGTGGCCTCGAGCATCGAAGGCGTGGACTTCGTCTGCGCCAACACCGACGCCCAGGCACTGAAGAAGTCCTCGGCCCGCACCGTGCTGCAGCTGGGCAGCACCATCACCAAGGGCCTCGGTGCCGGCGCCAATCCGGACATCGGCAGACAGGCCGCCATCGAGGATCGTGAACGCATCCAGGAAGTGCTCGAGGGTGCGGACATGGTGTTCATCACCGCTGGCATGGGCGGCGGTACCGGCACCGGCGGCGCACCGGTCGTGGCGCAGGTTGCCAAGGAACTGGGCATCCTCACGGTGGCGGTGGTCACCAAGCCGTTTCCCTTCGAGGGCAAGAAGCGCATGGACATCGCCCAGAAGGGCATCGAGGAACTCAAGCAGTACGTGGATTCGCTCATCACCATTCCCAACGAGAAGCTCCTGTCGGTGCTTGGCAAGCAGATGACCCTGCTCGACGCCTTCAAGGCCGCCAACAACGTGCTGCTGGGTGCGGTGCAGGGCATTGCGGAACTGATCACGCGCCCGGGCCTCATCAACGTGGACTTTGCCGATGTGCGCACCGTGATGTCGGAGATGGGCATGGCTATGATGGGCTCCGGCGTGGCGCGCGGCGAAGGCCGTGCCCGTGCGGCGGCGGAAATGGCCATTTCCAGCCCCTTGCTGGAAGATATCGACCTGTCCGGTGCGCGTGGGATCCTGGTGAACGTCACCGCGGGCCTCGATATGTCCATCGGTGAATTCGAGGAAGTGGGTGTCGCGGTGAAGGAATTCGCGGCCGACAACGCCACCGTGGTGGTGGGAACGGTCATCGATCCGGAAATGAGTGACGAGCTGCGCGTGACCGTGGTGGCGACCGGTCTCGGGCGAAAGTCCCAGCAGCAGGTCGAACAGAACCTCAGGGTGGTTGCAACGACACGCAACGCTACCACGGGCGAAATCGACTACACGCACCTGGAACGGCCGACCATCCAGCGCCTGCGTGAACGGGAGAGGGACCAGGACCCGAACCTGGATCTGCTCGATATTCCGGCTTTCCTGCGGCGCCAGGCGGACTGAGAGGGCTGATTCAAGTCAGGGGACGGAAGAGACGATAAATGGGGTGAGCACGGGCCCGAGTGTGAACTCGTTCACTAGGCAGAGATATGGCCCTGTGTTACCATCCTTCACGATTTTTGTCACATTAAGATAAATCAAAGGCTTACAGGCCGATCCATGATTCGCCAGCGCACACTGAAGAACATCATCCGGGCGACCGGGGTCGGTCTCCATACGGGCGAGAAGGTCTACCTGACCCTGCGTCCCGCACCCGTCAATGCGGGTATCGTGTTCCGCCGCGTCGATCTGGAAGGCGATGTGGAGATTCCTGCCAAGGCTGAGAACGTGGGCGACACCACCCTGTCGACCACGCTGATCAAGGACGACGTGCGGATTTCCACGGTAGAGCACCTGCTGTCGGCCATGGCCGGCATGGGCATCGACAACGCCTACGTGGACGTGAGCGCCCCGGAAGTTCCCATCATGGATGGCAGCGCGGGGCCTTTCGTGTTCCTGCTGCAATCCGCCGGTATCGTGGAGCAGGAGGCGCCCAAGCGCTTCATCCGCATCAAGCGCAGCGTCCTCGTCGAGGACGGCGACAAGTGGGCGCGCTTCGATCCCTTCGAGGGTTTCAAGGTTTCCTTCCGCATCGCGTTCGACCATCCGGCGTTTTCCGGTCGCAGCCAGCACGCCGAAGTCGATTTCTCGACCACCTCCTTCGTGAAAGAGGTGAGCCGGGCACGTACCTTCGGCTTCATGAGCCAGATCGAGGCCCTGCGCTCACGCAACCTCGCCCTGGGGGGCAGCCTGGATAACGCCATCGTGGTGGATGAGTACCGTGTCCTCAACGAGGATGGCCTCCGCTACGAGGACGAATTCGTCAAACACAAGATTCTTGATTCCATCGGTGACTTGTACCTGCTGGGCTGCAGCCTTATTGGCGCGTTCACCGGCTACAAGTCCGGTCATGCGCTCAACAACCGTTTGCTGCTCGCCCTCATCGCCGATGAGACCGCCTGGGAACAGGTGACCTTCGACGATCCGCAGCAGGCGCCGATCTCCTACATCCAGCCCGTCGCCGTCAGTTAGTCGCGGCGGTGAGCGGCGAGCCGGCGTAGGGACGCACGGAGCCTGGGGTCGGAGACCGACTCGGCCGCATCGGCAAGGCAGCGTCCGGCCTCGCCGGAAAGCGCCGGCGGTTGCAGGTGCGGCGGGGGCTGCACCGTGGCGGTCGGCGGCGCCACCCGGATCTGGACGGACACCAATCCCGCCAGTTCGGGAAGCGCGCGAAGGGTGGCTGTCAGTTCAGGCGCGAGATAATGGGCGCGCATGCGCCAGGCGGGGGAGTCCGCCTGGAGCACGAGGACACCGGACCGGAGATTCGCCACACGCAGGTGCGGGGCAAGGGTGGCCGGCAGGTGTCTCGCCACCAGTTGATTTACGAGGGCCAACCGGCGGGCCCGATTGATGAGATGTTGCAGGCCGGCGGCAAGGCCCAGTTGATCGGCACGACGAGGCTTGCTCAAGAGGGGCACCAGAAAAGTAACAAAACCATCCGAATGATCCGGGCGACCGGTTCGGAAGTAAAGGTCCCTGTCATGAACATTCTATTTTTGACCAAGTGCCACACGCGTTCCCGCTGTCTGAATCTGGGCAGGAATGGTGTCGTCGTGGCAGCCATCGCCATTTTCATCATTCTTCCGCTCGCGGGCGGCCTGGCCGGCTATCACATCGGCATACAGGCGTCCGAGCCTCATGCCTTGTCCGCGGCGTGGGCCAAGGAAATGGAGGCACAGCGCGCGGCCATCGACGAGGCCCAGCGGGTCGCCCAGGAAAACCTGAACGCACTCGCGCTGCGTCTTGGCCAGATGCAGGCGCACGTCATTCGCCTCGACGCTCTGGGCCAGCGTCTGACCCGCATGGCCAATCTCGAAGACGGCGAATTCGATTTCGAAAATCCCCCCGGCCAGGGCGGTCCGGTGACCACAGACGGCCCAGAACGGCTGGAGATCGCCGACTTCATCGCGCAGCTCGGCGACCTGTCGCAGAAACTTGACGACCGCGGCCAGCAGCTCGACGTCCTCGAGACCATGCTCATCAACCGCAACATGCAGGCCGAGGTGTTTCCCGCCGGTCGACCCGCCAAGGGCGGCTGGATCTCGTCCTATTTCGGTATCCGTAGCGACCCTTTTACCGGGCGCCCGCACCGTCACAACGGCATTGATCTGGCGGGCAAGGAAGGTTCGGAGGTGATTGCGGTGGCCTCGGGGGTGGTGACCTGGGCGGGTGAGCGCTACGGCTACGGCAACCTGGTCGAGGTCACCCACGGTAACGGCTACGTCACCCGCTACGGGCACAACAAGGACATCGTGGTACAGCTCGGCGAGCCGGTCCGCAAGGGCCAAACCGTGGCCACCATGGGCTCCACCGGCCGCTCCACCGGACCGCACATCCATTTCGAGGTGCTGCGTAACGGTGTCCACGTGGACCCGCTCAGCTATATCCAGGCGGCGCGCTGAACCAATCCGCAGCGGGCCGGTCAGTGTTTAAGACCGGCCAATCCACAGCATCTCAAGGGCGCGTCGCCCTCCAGTGTGCTCCCCGCGAGTACCCGCAAGCGCGCTCCTGGCGCGCCGTAACCCGGCCGAGTGCGGTATCATTCCCTGAATTTTTGCCCACCACGTAGGATTCCATGGTAAGTCTGTTGCTGAACAAGATTTTCGGCAGCCGTAACGAGCGGATCGTAAAACGGCTTGGCAAGACGGTCGCACAAATCAATGCGCTCGAACCGGCGATGCAGGCGCTTTCGGACGAAGCCCTGGGCGCCAAGACCGTCGAATTCCGCGACAGGCTGGCAGCCGGGACCGCCCTCGACGAGCTGCTGCCCGAGGCCTTTGCCGTGGTGCGCGAGGCCAGTCGCCGCGTGCTCGGCATGCGTCACTACGACGTTCAGCTCATCGGTGGCATGGTCCTCAACAGCGGAAAAATCGCTGAAATGCGCACCGGCGAAGGCAAAACGCTGGTTGCCACCCTCGCTGCCTACCTAAACGCGCTGCCCGGTAAGGGCGTACACGTCATTACCGTGAACGATTACCTGGCACGCCGAGACTCCCAGTGGATGGGGCGCCTGTACAACTTCCTCGGCCTCACGGTTGGGGTGGCAGTGGCCGGGATGGATTCCGCCGCCAAGCGCGAAGCCTATGCCGCGGACATCACCTACGGAACGAACAATGAGTTCGGGTTCGATTATCTGCGCGACAACATGGCCTTCACGCTCGCCGAAAAGGTCCAGCGCGAACTCAACTACACCATCATCGACGAGGTGGACTCGATCCTTATCGATGAGGCGCGCACGCCACTCATCATTTCCGGCCCGGCGGAAGACAGCTCGGATCTGTATCAGCGCATCAACACGCTCATCCCGAATCTGCAGAAGCAGGAATCGGAAGAGACGCCCGGTGACTACACGGTCGACGAGAAGGCCAAGCAGGTATACCTGACCGAGCAAGGCCATCAGCATGTGGAAGATCTGCTGCTGGAAACCGGCATTCTGCGCGAAGGCGAGAGCCTGTACGATGCCGCCAACATCGGCCTGATGCACCACTTGAATGCTGCGCTGCGCGCCCACGTGCTGTACCACCGCGATGTGGAGTACATCGTACGGAACGATGAAATCGTCATCGTGGACGAATTCACGGGCCGCACCATGCCTGGCCGGCGCTGGTCCGACGGACTACATCAGGCAGTGGAGGCGAAGGAAGGCGTAAAGATCCAGAGCGAGAACCAGACCCTCGCCTCGATCACCTTCCAGAACTATTTCCGCCTGTATAACAAGCTAGCCGGCATGACCGGTACCGCGGACACGGAAGCCTTCGAATTCCAGCAGATCTACGGCCTGGAAGTGGTGGTGATTCCCACCAACAAGCCGATGATCCGCAACGACATGGGCGATCTCGTGTACCTCACGGCGCGCGAGAAGTTCGATGCCGTCATCGAAGACATCAAGGATTGCACAAAGCGCGGCCAGCCCGTGTTGGTGGGCACCACGTCCATCGAGATCTCCGAGTACCTTGCCAAGCTGTTGAAGAAGGAGGGCATCAAGCACGAGGTGCTGAATGCCAAGCAGCATGAGCGCGAGGCAGACATCGTTGCCCAGGCTGGCCGTCCCGGAGCCGTGACCATTGCGACGAACATGGCCGGCCGAGGCACTGACATCGTCCTGGGTGGCAATCCCGATGCGGAAATCGCCGCCCTGGGCGACGTGGATGCGGACACCGCGCAAGGGGTTCGTGACGAGTGGCGCCAGCGCCACGATCAGGTTCTCGCCGCAGGCGGTTTGCACATCATCGGTACCGAACGTCACGAGTCGCGCCGCGTCGACAATCAGCTGCGCGGCCGTGCCGGTCGTCAGGGCGATCCGGGTTCGAGCCGTTTCTATCTGTCGCTCGAAGACAGCCTCATGCGTATCTTCGCCTCCGATCGCGTCGCAGGTCTGATGCAGCGCCTGGGCATGCAGGAAGGCGAGGCCATTGAGCATCCCTGGGTGACCAGGGCCATCGAGAACGCCCAGCGCAAGGTGGAAGGCCACAACTTCGACATCCGCAAGCAGTTGCTCGAGTACGACGACGTCGCGAACGATCAGCGCAAGGTCATCTACGAGCAGCGCAACGAGCTCATGGCCGCGGAGGATATCTCCGAAACCATCGCTGCCATTCGCGAGGATGTGCTGAACGACCTCATCGACCAGTACATCCCGCGGCAGAGCCTGGAGGAGCAGTGGGATATTGCCGGGCTCACCGAGGCGCTGGATCGGGAATTCGGTCTGCGTCTGGATGTCCAGGGCTGGCTCGATACCGATCACGACCTGCACGAGGAGACGCTGCGTGAGCGCGTTCTGGAGGAGATGGTGCAGGTGGCAAAGCAGAAAGAGGACATGGCCGGTACGGCGGTGATGCGCCATTTCGAAAAGGCCGTGATGTTGCAGGTGCTCGACGGCCTCTGGAAAGAGCATCTTGCTGCCATGGACTATCTGCGCCAGGGTATTCATCTGCGCGGTTACGCGCAGAAGAACCCAAAGCAGGAGTACAAGCGTGAGGCGTTCGTGCTGTTCGGGCAGCTCCTGGAGCGTATCAAGCATGACGTGATCGCCTTGGTGTCGCGCGTTCAGGTCCGAGCACCCGAGGACGTCGAGGCGGTCGAGGAACAGCGTCGCGCGGCGGCGCCGGTGCAGTACGAACATGCACCCGCGGCATCGTTCAACCCGCCGCAGGACGAGCCCGTTTCGGAAGCCGTTGGCGAGGCGCCGCAGCCGTTCGTGCGCGAGGCACGCAAGATCGGTCGCAACGAACCGTGCCCGTGTGGTTCCGGTAAGAAATTCAAACAGTGCCACGGGCGGCTAGCCTGAATTTTCCTGCGAAGGGCCCGAACGGGCCCTTCGCGATTTTGCTTCCGGGAGTTCGATGCATGGCAGTGGGATTCAAGGGAATTCCTTCGATGGCGCCGGTGCCGGGCTTTCGCATCGGCGTGGCTTCGGCAGGTGTGAAAACGCCGGGCCGTCGTGACCTCGTGGTCATGGAACTGGCGCCGCAATCGACCTGTGCCGCCGTCTTCACGCGCAACGCCTTCTGCGCCGCTCCGGTGGTGCTTTCACGGGAGCACCTGGGCAAGGCCCGCCCCCGTTATCTGCTCGTGAACACCGGCAACGCCAATGCGGGCACGGGTGAGCGCGGCATGACCGATGCGCAGGCGTGCTGCGCCGCGCTGGCCCGGGTAGCCGGCTGCACCGCAGCAGAGGTGCTGCCGTTCTCCACGGGCGTCATCGGTGAGCCGTTGCCGGTGGCGAAGATCATGGCTGCACTTCCCGACGCCGTTGCCGCACTGGCGGGGGAGGCGTGGGAGGCCGCAGCGCAGGGCATCATGACCACGGATACGGTTCCCAAGGGGGCGTCGCGCCAGCTGGTCATCGAAGGCAAGACCGTGACCATCACCGGCATCGCCAAGGGCGCCGGCATGATCCGCCCCGATATGGCGACCATGCTGGCCTTTGTTGCCACCGATGCAGCGGTGTCCCGGGAGCGGTTGCAGGCATGCCTGGAGTCGGCGGTAAACCGATCGTTCAACCGCATCACCGTAGACGGCGACACCTCCACCAACGATTCATGCATCCTGGCGGCGACCGGCGCAAGCGGCGTGCAGATCGGCGAGGGCCCTGCATGGTCTGCGTTCGCAGAGGCCGTCGCCGAGATCTGCGAGGAACTTGCGCAGGCCATCGTGCGCGATGGCGAGGGCGCCACCAAGTTCATCACCGTCGATGTGAGCGGCGGCCGAGACAGCGGCGAATGCCTCGATGCGGCCTATGCCGTGGCCCAGTCGCCGCTGGTGAAGACGGCGGCGTTTGCCAGCGATCCCAACTGGGGACGCATTTTGGCAGCCGTTGGCCGCGCGGGCATCGCCGACCTGGATCTGAATGCGGTGACTATCCACCTGGGAGACGTCTGCATCGTGCGCAACGGTGGCCGCGCCGAAGACTACGAAGAGGCACGCGGCGCGGCTGTCATGAAGCAGGAGGAGATCACCATTCGCATCGACCTCGCCCGCGGCAGCGTGCGCGAACGGGTCTGGACCTGCGACTTCTCCTACGACTATGTGCGCATCAACGCGGAATACCGCACCTGAGTCTGGCTCGATTTCATGGGCGAAACGCGGAGGGCGCGGAGGCGCGGAGGCGCGGGGACCGCGGAGAGAAAGTGCAATTTGCCTCTGGCAAGCCTGTAGTAATCCAGCCCATGGCGAGTACTTCCGGGTTTCTCCGCGTGCTCCGCGCCTCCGCGCCCTCCGCGTTTTGGGCCCATTGATTACTATGACTGACTTGACCGATGAGCAAGGCTGGCTGCACGTGGCCGCAGCGGTGATTCGCGATGGCGCCGGGCGCGTGCTGATTGCCGAGCGGCCGGCGCATTTGCACCAGGGCGGGTTGTGGGAGTTCCCCGGCGGAAAGGTGGAATCCGGCGAGGACGTGCAGGTGGCGCTCGGTCGGGAGCTCAATGAGGAACTGGGTATCGCGGTGCAGGCGTGCACGCCGCTCATCCGCGTGCGGCATCGTTACCCCGACAGGAACGTGCTCCTGGACGTATGGGAAGTCACGGCGTTCGCCGGCGAGCCGCACGGCCGGGAGGGTCAACCGGTTCGCTGGGTAGACGGTGAATCGCTGACAGATTTCCGTTTTCCAGCCGCCAACACACCCGTCGTGACGGCCGCACGGCTGCCCGGCCACTATCTGGTCACCCCCGAACCACAGGATGTGGAATCCGTCCTGCACCACCTCGAAGGCCGCCTGCGCGCGGGCGTGCGCCTGCTCCAATTACGCAGCAAACGCCTCGACCGCCGAGCCTTCGAGGATTTGGTGCGCCGCGTGGTCCGCCTGGCACACGCCCACGGTGCTCGCGTACTGCTCAACAGCGAGCCCGAACTGGCCCTGAAGCTCGGCGCCGACGGCGCGCACCTGTCTGCGGCGCGCCTGCACGCCTGTGCGACGCGGCCGCTACCGACGCATTGCTGGGTTGCCGCCTCCTGCCACGGTGTTGAGGATCTCGTCCAGGCCGAACGGATCGGCGTGGATTTCGTCGTCCTCTCCCCGGTGCAGCCCACCGCCAGTCACCCGGGTGCACCGGTGCTCGGCTGGGATGGCTTTCATGCCATCGTCGAGACCACGCGCCTGCCGGTGTTCGCCTTGGGTGGGCTGGTGCTCGAGGATTTCATGACGGCACGGCGTCAAGGCGCGCAAGGCATTGCCGCGATCCGCGGGCTGTGGGAAGGGGATGAGGTGACGATATGAGATATGTCCTACCGGCGCTGACGCTGCTGATCGTCGCCGGTTGTGGCGGTGGCAATGAAAGCGCCAACTTCACGGAGCTCCACACGGATCCCGCCTGCGACATCACCGCAGGGCCGTGCGTGGCCACCGGCGACGACGGGCTGCGCATCGAGCTGCAGCTGCCGCCTGCTCCGGTAGCCCTCAAGCCCATCGAGGTGAAAGTGCGCACCGCCGGCGCGCGTGTCGAGGCACCTGTGCTCGACCTGTCCATGATCGGCATGGACATGGGCGACAACCGCTATCGCCTGCTGGCGCAGGGGGACGATGCCTGGCGCGCGACCGTCGTGCTCCCCATCTGCATCCAGGACCGTGCCGACTGGAACGCCGACGTGACCTTCAGCGCCCGTGGTGGGCGCTACCGTGCGCGGTTTCCTTTCAGCACGGGCGGGTAGAAGGCAAATAGCCAAACACGGGGAACACCGGGGGCTGGTGGTGTGAGCCTTCGGCGCGGTTGCTTGGCTGACGGTATCTGCTTGGCGGAGCCATAGGTCACGTTGGTGCGTAGCGCCTACGTGTCCTGCGAAACTCTCCTCCTCTACCCTCGGAGGATGTCATAACCTCGTGACCGGGGTGAATACACCATCCTTACTCCACCCCGTGTCCGCCGTGTTCGCGATTTTTCTCAATCCCGCTCGTCGTCGCGCGCATCAGGGACAGGGGCGGGTTCTCCCGGGATGGCGTGCCGTTCGGCGGCCCACTCACCCAGGTCGATCAGCTTGCAGCGCTCGCTGCAAAACGGGCGCCAACGCTGTTCAGGCGTCCAAACCACGGACTTCCCGCAGGTGGGGCATTTCACTTTCATAATGCGCAACAGGATAGACGGAACGGTACATCGCCGGTGGCCTGCTGGGGCCGTCCGCCTTCGTTGGGGTTGAGGAAACGGATGGTGAAGCGGTGCTTTCCGCCGCTGATCTCGGCGTAGTACGGCAACGCCGAGTCGATGGCCACACGAATCAATTGGAAGGGCAGATCCGCGTCGAGGTTCCGCTGGAAGCCGCCCGCGGTGGCCACTTCGTGGCTTGGGCCGGCCGTGTTGCGCACCAGCTTGAGCAGCAGTTCCACCGCTTGACGGGTCAGGCGTAATGAATCCAGCCACGCCTGCTGGATTTCGCGGCGCGTGTCGGCGGGGCGGTTCAGCCAGCAATGATAGGCGGGAAGATCGAAATCGCAGGTGCCGCCAGGAATGGTGCTGCGTTGACGCACGCCGTTGAGGAATTCGCTGTTGCGCAGGTCCTGCCCAAGCGGACCATTGGTGCCGTGCAGGGCGCCGCGCAATTGCTCAAGATGTTTGAGAATGGTCGCAAGCTGCTGCTGATCGACATCCGGACTCTCGTTCAGCCGGCCGAGTGTGGACAGATGACGTTCCAGTTCCTTGATGAGTTCGGTTTTCAGATCGGAACGGCTGAGGATGGCCAGGATGTCGAGCAGCGTGACGATGAACAGCCGGCTGTCCCAGGCCGTGGTGCCGGACTGACAATGCTGCGCCTGGCGGAACAGGAATTCGAGGCGCAAGAGATTGCGCATGCGCTCGTTGAGCGGATGTTCGTAGACGACGAATGGGTGCACCGGAGCAGTCTCCAGGACCGGCGCCTGCGCTTCTCCTTCAGCGCTGGCCGGCCAGGCGTAAATAGCGTTGGTGCAATAGTGTAACGCGTTCGCGTAGCGCATTCAGGTCGCCCTCGTTGCAGAGTACGTCGTCGGCGGCAGCCAGCCGCTCCTCGCGCGATCCCTGTGCAGCGAGGATTCGCATCACATCCTCCGTTTGCATCTGGTCGCGTGACGCGGTGCGGGCGATTTGTTGCTCCACCGGCGCGTCGATGACCAGCACGCGATCCACCTCGCTCCGCCAGCCTTTTTCCACCAGCAAGGGAATGGCGATGATGACATAGGGCGCTGTCAGTCGCCGCACACGATCGCGGATGGCATCGCGAATGAGCGGATGGAGCAGTTCCTCCAGCCGTTGGCGTTCGTCGGGTGCGGCAAACACCCGTGTACGCAACCAGGCGCGGTCGAGCGTCCCATCGGCACCGATGGCCGCCGCTCCGAAGGCTTGGCGGATCGCCTCGAGGGCCGGCTGGCCGGGCGCCACCACCTCTCGTGCGATGGCGTCCGCATCGATGACCGGTACGCCTTGTTGCGCGAAAAGACCGCTGGCAGTGGACTTCCCGCTGCCGATGCCCCCCGTCAAACCGACCCGAAACACCTAACCGATCCAGCCCAGATACAGATCGGTGAGTTCGCCGCCCCACAGCAAGGTCAGCCAGCCTGCGGCGGCGAGATAGGGTCCGAAGGGGATCGGGATGTTGCGGTCGTGGCCACGCAGCACGATGAGCGTGATGCCGACCACGGCACCGACCAGCGAGGACAACAAGATGATGAGCGGCAGCATCTGCCAGCCCAGCCAGGCACCGAGCAGGGCCAGCAGCTTGAAGTCGCCGTAGCCCATGCCTTCCTTGCCGGTCAGCAGGCGAAACACGTGATAGACAGACCACAGGCTCAGGTAACCGGCCATGGCGCCGATGAGGGCCGTCGGGGTATCCACGAAAACGCCTTGGAGGCTCAACAACAGTCCGAGCCACAGGAATGGCAGGGTGATGTCGTCGGGCAGCAGCTGGTGATCGAAATCGATCATGGTGAGGGCGATGAGCGCCCAGGTGAGGAGCATGGCGGCGAGGGCCTGTAGGCCGAAACCAAAGTGCCAGGCGACGGCCGCAGTGAGCACGGCGGTCAGTGCCTCGATGATGGGATAACGCACGCTGATGGCGCCGCCACAGGCCGTACAGCGCCCGCGTTGGAACAAATAACTGACTACCGGAATGTTTTCCCAGGCACGGATGCGGTGTCCGCAGCGCGGGCAGGTAGAGCCGGGCGTCACCAGGTTGAACGGTGCCTGGGCGATGGCGGTTTCGCCGCCCGACAGCTCGGCGCACTGGTCTTGCCAGGATCGGTTGAGCATGACGGGCAGGCGGTAGATCACCACGTTGAGGAAACTGCCGACCAGAAGACCGAGCAGGGCGGTGACCGCCACGAAGACGGGTGGATTTTCCGCGAGCAAAATGATGGCGTCCGGCATGCGCTTACATCATCGCCGAACCCATCTTGAAGATGGGCAGGTACATGGCGATGACCAGCCCGCCGACCACTACGCCCAGGAAGGCCATGATGAGGGGCTCCAGCAGACTACTGAGGCCGTCGACGGCATCATCCACTTCCTGCTCGTAGAAATCAGCGACCTTGCCGAGCATGCCGTCGAGCGAGCCGGCCTCCTCACCGATGGCGACCATCTGCACCACCATATTGGGAAACAGCGTGGCCTCCATCATGGACGACGTGAGCGATTGCCCTGTCGCCACTTGATCGCGCATGCGATACACGGCCGTCGCATACACCACGTTGCCGACTGCGCCGGCCACCGAATCCATGGCTTCCACCAGCGGAACACCGGCAGCGAACATGGTCGAGAGGGTGCGCGCGAAACGCGCGATGGCCGCCTTGACCAGAATCGCGCCAATCACCGGGACTTTCAGCGACAGCCGGTCGAGGGCATCGGCGAAGGCCTGTGAGCGCCGCTTCAACTGCACGAAACCCCAGCCAAGCACGCCCACGCCGCCGAAAATCGCCCACCACCATGCCTGGAAGACCTCCGACGCACTGACGACCAGTTTGGTGAGTGCGGGCAGATCGGCGCCCATGCCCGAGAACATGGATTCGAACTGCGGGATGACGAAAATGAGCAGGATGGCGGTGATGATGAAGGAAACGATCACCACCGCGGTGGGATAGAACATCGCCTTCTTGATCTTGCTCTTGATGGACTCGCTTTTTTCCTTGTAGGTGGCAATCTTGTCCAGCAGATTCTCGAGGATACCGGCCTGCTCACCGGCATGGATCAGGTTGCAGGTGAGGTTATCGAAATAGAGCGGATGCTTGCGCATGGCATCGGCCATCGTGCCGCCGGCTTCCACGTCCGACTTGACGGTCAGGACGAGGTCGCGCATGGAGGGGTTTTCGTGGCCGCGGCCGATGATTTCGAAGGCCTGGACGATAGGCACACCGGAGGACATCATGGTGGCGAGCTGGCGCGAGAAGATGGCGATGTCCTTGGCCGTGATCTTCTTTCCGCTCGCACGTGATTTGGCCTTCCTTGAGACCTTCAGCGGATTGATGCCCTGCCGGCGCAGGTCCATCTTGACCATGGCCTCATTGGTGGCCTTGGCCTCGCCTTTGACACGCTGGCCTTTCTTGTCGGTCCCCTCCCAGGAGAAGACCTTCAGCTCCATCGCTGCTGCTTTCTCGGCCATGGCTATTCCTTCGTGACGCGATTGATCTCTTCGAGGCTCGTGAAACCGTCCTTGACCTTCTTGAGGCCGGATTCACGCAAATCAGGGATGCCCTCGCGCTTGGCCTGGTCGGCCAGGTCTATGGCATTGCCGCCTTTCATGATGATGCGCTGCATCTCTTCCGAAAGCGTCATTACCTGATAGATACCGACGCGGCCCTTGTAACCACCGTTGCACTTGTCACAGCCTGGGCCGGCCTTGTAGATCTTCAGATCATTCAACTCCGATTCCTTGAAGCCTTCCTTGAGCAATGCCTCGCGCGGTACGTCTTCCGGAACCTTGCAGGCCGGACACAGTCGGCGCGCCAGGCGCTGGGCGATGATGAGCGCCACGGCGGAGGCGATGTTGTAGGGCGCGACACCGATGTTGACCAGGCGACCGATGGTCTGCGGGGCGTCGTTGGTATGCAGTGTGGACAGCACCAAGTGACCGGTCTGGGCCGCCTTGACGGCGATCTCGGCGGTTTCCAGGTCGCGGATCTCACCTACCATGATTACATCCGGGTCCTGGCGCAAAAAGGCCTTCAGCGCCGAGGCGAAGGTGAGGCCCACCTTGGGATTCACGTTGACCTGATTCACGCCGGGGAGGTTGATTTCCGCCGGGTCTTCCGCGGTGGAGATGTTGCGCTCGGGCGTATTGAGGATGTTCAGGCCCGTGTACAGCGACACGGTCTTACCGCTACCGGTCGGGCCGGTGACCAGGATCATGCCGTGGGGCCTAGCCAGCGCCTCCATGTAGAGGGCCTTCTGCTCCGGCTCGTAACCCAGCACGTCGATGCCCAGCTTGGCGCTGGTGGGATCGAGGATACGCAGTACGATCTTTTCGCCGTACAACGTGGGGCAGGTGCTGACACGAAAGTCGATGGCCTTGTTCTTGGACAGGGTAAGCTTGATACGGCCGTCCTGGGGCACGCGCCGTTCCGAGATGTCGAGGCGCGACATGACCTTCACGCGTGCGGCGATCTTCAACGCCAGTGCCACGGGCGGCGCCGCCACTTCGCGCAGGATGCCGTCCTGCCGGAAGCGCACGCGGTACATTTTTTCATACGGTTCGAAATGGATATCGGACGCGCCTTTGTTGATGGCGTCCAGCAACACCTTGTTCACGAAGCGGACGACGGGGGTGTCATCCACTTCCGATTCGGCGGCATCGTTCCCGGGACCGGCGCCGTCCTCGTCCTCGGCGCTGATGTCCAGGTCTTCGAGATCCGAGTCCTGGAAGGCGCTCATGGCCGCATCCTGGCTCTCGAGCGCCTTCTCGATGGTCCGGGCGAGCTTGTCCTCTTCCACCAGCACCGCTTCGGTGTTGGCGCCCACATGGAACTTTATCTCGTCCAGGGCGGCCAGATTGGTGGGATCGGAAACGGCCACGAACAGCCGGTTGCCACGCTTGTACAGCGGCAGGGCATGATGGGCGCGCATGAGCTTTTCATCGACCAGCTTGATGACCTCCTGGTCGACATCGAACGCGCCGATATCGAGCAGGGGGACGCCGAATTCCTGGGCGGCGGCATTGGCGATGGCGCGCGCTGCGCTCAGTTGGTTTTCGACCAGCCAGGTGACGAACGGAACCTTCTTCTTGCTGGAGAGTTCCTGTGCCTTTTCGGCATCCTGTTCAGACAGCAGACCGTCACGAATCAGGCGTCGGGCGAGGCCGCTGAGCGGAACCTTTGTGGTTGGAGTGGCCATGAGTTCCTTGTTCTTCCGCAAGGCCTCTCTCGATAGCCTTGACCGATTTTTACTAACTGTCTGGCAAGCCTCGGGAAGTCTACGGACTTTCTGCGCCGCGGCGCAACGCTCGCCAGAGTCCAATGTGATGCGCGGCACGTATGCGCGCGGGCTGGCGCGCCTCGCGAGTCCGGCAGGGCGAAGGCTCCAGCGGCACTATCCGCATCAGGATGTGCGCCACAAGAACGATCACGCGCACGCCAGGATTTCGCGATTGAAGCAGCCGGTTTGCTTGGAGTAAGGTGGCCAGCCGCAATTGGGCCTATGCTGAACAGGGCCGACTAATAGGGAGTGAGGGTGTGCTTGCTGAGTGGTTCCGCAAGATCCCGGTAGAACACTGGGCGCACGGCGTCTCGGTGCTCCTGATGCTGGCCGTGGCCTGGAGCCTCGCCGAACTTACCTGGACGCTGCTGCCGGGCGCCGCCCCGGTAGTGGGCGACAGTGCGCCGACCCGGGTGCCGCGCCAGCCACGCGCGGCGGCGCCGCGGCTGGCGCCGGTCGCCGATCTCTCCTTGTTCGGCAGGCCTGACACCGCGGTGGCTGCCAGGGGGGTGGATGCCCCCGAGACCCGGCTCAACCTGACCCTGCGTGGCGTGCTTGCCACGGGTTCGCCGTTCGCCCGCGCCATCGTGGCCGCGGCCGGTGGCAACGAATTGAGCTACCGGGTGGGCGACCCCCTGCCGGGCGGGGCCACCCTCGATCAGGTGCTGGCTGATCGGGTGATTCTGCAACGGGCCGGGCGCCTTGAGGCGCTGTTTCTGCCGAAGGACGCCGAGTCGGGCGGCGGCAGTCTGTCCTCCTTCGAGCGTTCGAGTGGCGATATGTCTTCGGCCGGGCCGCCCGCCGACCTGGATGCGCAGGTCCGCGAGGTGCGCCAGCGCATCCTCGACGATCCCACCCAGGCCTTCTCCTTCGCCCGCGTGCAGCCGGTCATGGAAGGGGGTAAACTCAAGGGCTACAAGTTATCGCCCAACAAGGAAAAACAGCTGTTCCGCCAGGTCGGACTCCGGCCAGGGGACGTGGTCACCAGCGTGAACGGAATCCCCCTCGATGACCCGGCGACGGTCGGGCAGGTGCTGAATCAGCTGACGAACTCGAGCGAACTGACCCTTACCTTGGACCGCGGCGGTCGTCAGGAGACGGTTACCGTTTCTCTCGGCCAGTAGAAACAAGAACAACAAGGAACAGGATGTTTCAGCATCTCCCGCTCAACAGGCACCACCGCCCTGCGCCCTGGCGGCTCGGCATCGCCTTCTGCGCCGCCAGTGTGCTGTGCACCCCCGCGGTCGCCCAGAAAGCGCCCGACGAGCTTCCGCCGCCGCCCCGTCCAGGCAATGCGGCGCCGTCGCCCGCGCCGGGTGCGGGACAGGCGCCCGCCACCCCCTCCAAGCGCCTCCAGGCCGACGAACGTATCACCCTCAACCTGAAGGAGGCCGACCTGGCCGCGGTAATCAGTACGGTCTCGGAACTGACCGGCCGTAACTTCATCGTCGATCCGCGGGTGAAGGGGCGGGTCACGGTGGTATCCGCGCGCCCGCTCAGCGCCGACGAGGTGTATCAGGTGTTCCTGTCGGTGCTCAACGTGCACGGTTTCGCCGTGGTGCCCGGCAAGGCCGCTTCGAAGATCGTCCCCATCGTGAATGCCAAGCAGGATGCCATCCCGACGGCCACGTCCCGGAGCCCCGGCAAAGGCGACGAGTACGTGACGCGGGTCATCCAGGTGGACAACGTGGCGGTGCCGCAGCTGGTGCCCATCCTGCGCCCGCTGCTCTCCCAGCAGGCGCACCTGGCGGCCTATCCGCCCAGCAACGTGCTCATCGCCTCCGGTGAGGCCGCGGTGGTGGAGCGCATCGTCAAGCTCATCGAGAGCATCGACATCACCGGCGATGCGGACATGGAGATCATCCCGCTGGCCCACGCCTCGGCGCCCGAGGTGGTGCGCATCCTCCAGTCGCTGCAACAGGCCGCCGAGAAGGACCAGCCGCCGGTGGGTCAGCCCACCATCGTCGCCGACGAGCGCACCAACAGCATCCTTATCAGCGGCGGGCCCACCCAGCGCCTGCGCCTGCGCGGCATCATCGCGCAGCTGGATACGCCGCTCGAAACGGGCGGCAACACCGAGGTCATCTACCTGCGTTATGCCAAGGCCGAGGAGCTGGCGAACGTGTTGACCGGCGTCAGCGGCGCGCTGGTGGCGAAGGACGGCAAGCCGGCGGCGGGCGCGGCGGCCGCCAGCGCCAACGGCGCGTTCATCCAGGCCGACGAGGCCACCAACGCGCTCGTCATCAGTGCCGCGCCGGATGTGATGCGCTCGCTCAAGGCGGTGATCCGGCGGCTCGACGTGCGCCGCGCCCAGGTGCTGGTGGAAGGCGTCATCGCGGAGATTTCGTCCACCCAGTCCAAGGAAATGGGCGTGCAATGGGCCTACTTCAATCCGGACGCCAGCGCCCCGGTGGGTTTCATCAACTTCGGCGCCGGCGCCGGCGTGAGCATCAGCAGCATCGCCGCGAGCATCGCCAGCGGCAACTTGCCGGCCGTGCCGGACGGCGCCCTGCTGGGCGCGGGCAACATCAAGCGGAACGGCGACGACACCACCGGCTACGCGGCCTTCGTGCGCGCCCTGGCGGGCGACGGCGACACCAACATCCTGTCCACGCCCTCGGTGGTCACCATGGACAACGAGGAGGCGGAGATCGTCGTCGGCCAGAACGTGCCCTTCATCACCGGCTCCTATTCGAGTACCGGCGCCGGTACCACACCCACCAGCCCGTTCCAGACCATCCAGCGCCAGGACGTGGGCCTGACCCTGCGCGTGCGTCCGCAGATCAACGAAGGCAACGCCATCAAGCTGGAAGTGAACCAGGAGGTGTCCAGCCTGAGCACGGGTTCCACCAGTGCTGCGGACATCATCACAAACAAGCGCTCGTTAAAGACCTCGGTGATGGTGGACGACGGCCAGGTCGTGGTATTGGGTGGCCTCATCGACGACGATTTGCAGGAAAGCGATCAGCGCGTCCCCATCCTGGGCGACATCCCGGTGCTCGGCTGGCTGTTCAGCCACAAGCGCACCACCAAGGTGAAGCGCAACCTGATGGTGTTCCTGCGGCCGGTGATCCTGCGTGACGAGACGCAGACCGCCTTGGTGTCCGGCGAAAAGTACAACTACATCCGCGCGCGCCAGCTGGAAGTGCGCGAGCGGGGCGTGGCCCTGATGAACGATAGCGTCTCGCCGGTGCTGCCGGAACTCAACGACATGCTGGTGCTGCCGCCACCGTTCCAGGACGATTTCGCGGGCGGCGCGGCCCAGGGGACTGAAACCACGCAATGACCAACCTGTCCGAAATCTTCGATGCCGCGCCGACGCCGCCGGCGGACGCACAGACCGGCGGCGCCCCGCGCCTCGGGTTTCCGTTCGCCAAGCGTCACGGGGTGTTCATCGGAGAGACGGAGCAGGGCCCGCGGGTGTTCTATCGCCCCGGCGTGAGCCTGGAGGCCCTGGCCGAGGTACGACGTCACCTGGGACGGGCCGCCCTGCTGGAGCAGGTGCCGGCGGAACGCTTCGACGCCCTGCTGCGCCAGAGCTACGAAAACACCTCCAGCGACGCCATGCAGATGATGGGCGACCTGGGCGACGACCTGGATCTGGCCCACATCGCCCAGTCCATCGCCGAGCCCGAGGACCTGCTCGAGAGCGAGGACGACGCCCCCATCATCCGGCTCATCAACGCCCTGCTCACCGAGGCGGTGAAGGAGGGCGCGTCGGACATCCACATCGAACCCTTCGAAGACCGCCTGGTGGTGCGCTTCCGCGTGGACGGCGTGTTGCGCGAAGTTTTGCAGCCGCAGAAGGGGCTGGCGCCGCTGCTGGCCTCGCGCATCAAGGTCATGGCCAAGCTCGACATTGCCGAGAAGCGCCTGCCCCAGGACGGCCGCATTTCCCTGCGCGTGGCCGGGCGGGCGGTGGACGTACGCGTGTCCACCCTGCCGTCGGGCCACGGCGAGCGCGTGGTGCTGCGTCTGCTCGACAAGCAGGCGGGGCGCCTCGATCTGGTGCACCTGGGTATGGACCCGGTGACCCTCCAGCGCATGGAGCACCTCATCGGCCAGCCCCACGGCATCATCCTGGTGACCGGCCCCACCGGCTCGGGCAAAACCACCACGCTGTATGCGGTGCTGTCGCGCCTGAACGATCACAGCCGCAACATCATGACCGTCGAAGATCCCATCGAGTACTTCCTCGACGGCGTCGGCCAGACCCAGGTGAACGCCAAGGTGGACATGAGCTTCGCGCGCGGCCTGCGCGCCATCCTGCGCCAGGACCCGGACGTGGTGATGGTGGGCGAGATCCGCGACCTGGAAACCGTGGAGATCGCCGTGCAGTCCAGTCTCACCGGCCACCTGGTGCTCTCCACCCTGCACACCAACACCGCCATCGGCGCCATCACCCGCCTGCGCGACATGGGTGTGGAGCCGTTCCTGCTCTCGTCCAGCCTGCTCGGCGTGCTGGCCCAGCGCCTGGTGCGCATCCTGTGTGATCACTGCAAGCGCCCCTACACGGCCTCGGCCAGCGACTGCGCGCTGCTCGGCGTGCCCGCCGACGCGCCACCGACCATTTACAACCCGGTGGGTTGCCCGCACTGCAAGAACCTGGGCTACCGCGGGCGCACCGGCATCTACGAGCTGTTCCCGCTGGACGACACCCTGCGCGGCATGATCCACGACGGCGCCGGCGAGGCGGAGATGGAGGCCTATGTGCGCCCCATCGCGCCGGGCATCCGCAAGGACGGCATGCGCCGGGTGCTGGCCGGCCACACTACCCTGGCCGAAGTGCTGCGCGTGACTCATGAAAGCTGAGTCGAACATGAGACGTGAGGTGTTGGAGGTGAGAGGAGGCGCGTCAGAGGCGACGCCTCTCACCCCCTTCTCACTCCGGGGAGAGGGAACGTCAATCCCGGCCGCATGCCTCTTGCCCCCTCTCCCTCCGGGAGACGAGCGCATGGGTGCGCGAGGTACGACCCCATGGATGGGGGAGGTAGACCGCGCCGGGAGCAGGCGGTCGAGAGCAATGCATGGAGCAATTGCCGAGGGCTGGGGAGAGGGGATCAATTTGGATGCGGCTGTTGGTTCATTGATCTCCTCATCCTTGCCCTGGGCTGGGGAGAGGGAGGTGATATGAGGTCGCCCCGACTGAAGCACACCATGCCAGTGCGGACACCCACGTCACTTCTCACGCGGCACTTCTAGCCATGGGCGCCTTCGAATACAGTGCCCTGGACAGCCGGGGCCGCCAGAGCAAGGGCGTCATGGAGGGCGACAACGCCCGCCAGGTGCGCCAGCAACTGCGCGAGCAGGGGCTGACGCCGCTCGCCGTCGCGCCGGTTGTGGAACGCGAGGGACGGCGCGGCGGCACGGGTTCGCGGCGCGGCATCAGCGCCACCGATCTCGCCCTGGTGACGCGCCAGCTCGCCACCCTGGTGCGTTCCGGGCTGCCGCTGGAGGAGTCCCTGCGCACGGTGGCGCGGCAGACCGAAAAGGCGCGCATCAAGAGCATGATCCTGGCGGTGCGTTCGCGCGTGACGGAAGGCCACCCGCTGGCCTTCGGCCTGGCCGAATTTCCGCGCGCCTTCCCCGAGCTGTATCGCGCCACCGTGGCCGCCGGTGAGCAGTCCGGCCATCTCGACGCGGTGCTCGAACGTCTCGCCGACTACACGGAAAGCCGCCAGCAGCTGCGCCAGAAGATCCAGCTGGCGCTGTTCTATCCCGCCATGCTCACGCTCATGGCGCTGGTGGTGACGGTCGGCCTGCTCACCTACGTGGTGCCCGAGGTGGTGCGCGTGTTCGAAGGCATCGGCCAGCAACTGCCGCTGCTCACGCGCCTGCTCATCGGTCTGAGCGACTTCCTGCGCGAGCACGGCATCTGGCTGTTGCTCGGCACGGTGCTCGGCGTGATGGCCTTCCGACGCGCCTTGCGCGTGCCGGCGCAGCGCTGGCGCTTCCACGTGCTGCTCCATCACCTGCCGCTCATCGCGCGGCTCATGCGCGGCCTCAACACCGCCCGTTTCGCACGCACCCTCAGCATCCTGGCGGCCAGCGGCGTGCCGGTGCTGGAGGCGCTGCGCATCGCCGCGCAGGTACTCTCCAGCCTGCCCATGCGCGCCTCGGTGGAGGAGGCCGCCGCACGGGTGCGCGAGGGCAGCAGCCTGTTCACGGCCCTGGAGCGCGGCGGCTATTTTCCGCCCATGACCCTGCACCTCATCGCCTCGGGCGAATCGAGCGGCCGGCTGGAGGAGATGCTGGAGCGCGCCGCCGAGAACCAGGAACGGGAACTGGAGACCACCATCGCCGCCATCATGGGCCTGTTCGAGCCGCTGCTCATCCTCGCCATGGGCGGCATCGTGCTGGTGGTGGTGCTCGCCATCCTGCTGCCCATCTTCGACCTCAACCAGTTGGTGAAATGAGGCGGAAGCGGGACGTGGAACACTGGAAAACGCCGGGCACGGGGCATAATGATCGGCCGGTCACACGCGCAAAAATTGCTAAACGGAAAGACGCACATGAGAAAACTGCATACGCGCCGCATGAGCCGCGGCTTCACGCTCATTGAAGTGATGGTGGTGGTGGTCATCCTCGGCATTCTTGCCGCCATCGTGGTACCCAAGGTCATGGACCGCCCGGATACGGCCCGCATCACCAAGGCCAAGCAGGACATCCGCGCCATGGAAAGCGCCCTGAACCTGTATCGCCTGGACAACTACGTCTATCCGAGCACGGACCAGGGCCTGATGGCACTGGTGGAGCGGCCGGCGGGCAGCCCCGAGGCGCGCAACTGGAAGACCGGCGGCTACCTCGACCGCGTGCCCAAGGACCCCTGGGGCAACGAATACCAGTTCCTCAACCCGGGGGCCCACGGCGAGATCGACATCTTTTCCCTGGGCGCCGACGGCCGCCCGGGCGGCGAGGGCGTGGCCGCCGACATCGGCAGCTGGAACCTCGACTGACGTCCCATGCGGGCCGTGCGCCACGCCGGCTTCACCCTCATCGAGCTACTGGTGGTGCTGGTGCTCATCGGCATCATCGTGAGTTTCGCCGCCTTGTCCGTGGGTGGCAGCGGCGAGCGCGAAGTGGAACAGGAGGCGCGCCGCCTGGCCGCGCTTGTGAAACTGGCGAGTGACGAGGCGGTGCTCAAGTCGTTGGAGATGGCCGTGCTGTTCGCCCCGGACGGTTACCAGTTCATGGTGCGGCGCGATGACCATACCTGGGCCGTCCTCGCCGACGAAGTGTTCCGGCGGCGCGCCCTGCCGGCGGGGTTTTCCCTCGAACTGGCCGTGGACGGTCTGCCCGTGGACCTGGGCAAACCCAAGGAGCCGCCGGAGCCGCAGGTGTTCCTGCTTTCCGACGGCGAACGCACTGCCTTCGAGGTGGAGCTGGGCGTGATGGAAGGACCGCGCTACCGGGTCACCGGGCCGATGCTCGGTGACCTGCAGCTGAGTGTCGCGGAGGCGCCATGAAGCGTGCACGCGGCTTCACCCTGCTGGAGGTGCTGGTGGCGCTCGCCATCCTCGGCATCGCGCTCGGCGCGCTGCTCAAGACCGGTGCCAGCAACACCGCCAACGCGGTGTACCTGCGCGACAAGACCATCGCCCACTGGGTGGCCATGAACCAGGTGGCGGAGGTCCAGCTTAGCGCCGACTGGCCGGGCGCCGGCACGCGCCGCGGCAAGGTCGAGATGGCCGGGCAGCCATGGGAGTGGACCACCAAGGTCACCGAGACCTTCGACAAGAACGTGCGCCGTCTCGACGTGGAGGTGCGCGCCGCCGATGACGAGCGCAGCGCACCCCTCGATGCGGTGACCGCCTTCTTGCCCAAGCCATGACCGGCCACCCGCGCCGCAGCCGCGGCTTCACCCTGCTTGAGCTGCTGGTCGCGCTGGCGGTGTTCGCCATCCTGGCCGCGCTTGCCTATGGCGGGCTCAACGCCATCCTCCAGACGCGCGCCGAGACCGAGCGCCAGGCCGCGCGCCTGGCCGAGCTCCAGTCGGCCCTGACCCTGCTGGCCCGCGACCTGAACCAGGCGGCGCCCCGCGCCGTGCGCAGCGAATACGGCGACGTGCTGCCGGCCTTGCGCGGCGGGCCCCTCGCGCCGCTGCCCCTGGAACTCACCCGCGGCGGCTGGGGCAACCGAGTGGGTCACGCGCGCAGCACCCTGCAGCGGGTCGGTTACGCCGTGGAGGACGAGGTGCTGGTGCGCCACAGCTGGCGCGTGCTCGATCGCGCCCAGGACAGCACGGCCTATCCGCTCAAGGTGCTCACCGGCGTGCGCCGCTTCCAGGTGCGTTTCATGGACGAGGGCCGGCAGTGGCTGGACGACTGGCCGCCGGGCGTCCTGCCCACCCAGAACGCCCAGGCCGTGCAGCCGCGGCTGCTGGCCGTGGAAGTGCAGATCGAGCTCGAAGATCTGGGCGAGATCCGGCGACTGCTGCCCGTGCCCGGGTGACCGCGAACCGACATGAGCCCGCACCGCACCACCATTAGCCGCACGCGACCAAGCGCCCAACAGGGCGTGGCGCTCATCACCGCGCTGCTCATCGTGGCCCTGGCGACCACGGTGGCGGTGGCCATGACTTCGCGCCAGTACCTGGACATCCGCCGCAGCGCCAACGTGCTCGAATACGACCAGGCCATGTTGTATGTGGCCGGCATCGAGGGCTGGGCCGGGCAGATCCTGCGCCAGGACGCCGAGGACAACCAAGTGGACAGCCTGGACGAGGACTGGGCCACCGAGCTCCCGCCCATCCCGGTGGACGGCGGGCAGCTGGCCGGCGCGGCCGAGGACATGCAGGGGCGTTTCAACGTCAACGCGCTGCTCGCCGCGGACGGCAGCATCGAAACCCTGGCCCTGGAGCGCTTCCGCCGCCTGCTGCTGGCGCTGGAGCTCGACCCGGAGATCGCCGAGCGTCTGGCGGACTGGCTGGATGCCGACGACGAGACCCGCCTGGGCGGCGCCGAGGACGTGGAATACCTGGGGCTGGAAGCGCCCTACCGGGCCGGCAACGGGCCGCTGGCCAGTCCCAGCGAACTTGCCCTGTTGCTTGGCGTCACACCCGAGGTGATGGTGCGGCTTTCGCCCTATGTGGCGGCGCTGCCGCGTGAGGCCGGGCTCAACGTGAACACCATCGCACCGGACAAACCGGAACTGGTGATGGCGCTGGCGGAGGTCGCGCGCGCCGAGGCCGAACAGGTGCTCGCCGATCGCGGCACTCAGGGCCATGAATCGGTGTCGGATTTTTTGCAGCATGCGGCCTTTGCCGGCCGCACGGTTTCCGCGCAGGGACTCGCCGTGAAGAGTGATTACTTTGTGATAACGTCGCACGTCCAGTTCGGCCGCTCCGTCTTCACCACCTACAGCCTGTTGCAGCGCGGCACAGACGGCACCCGCGTGCTGCGGCGCGCCCAAGGGACCCTTTGAAATGGCAGGAACGATCTACGTCCGCTTCGACGAGCATGGCGCCGCCTGGCTGGTCCAGGAGGCCGATGGCGGTTTCCTGCGCGAGCAGCACGGCGACCTGGCCGAGGCCGGCCGCGCCGGGACGGGTCTGCGCACGGTGGTGCTGGCGCCCGCCGCCCACCTGCTGCTGACCGAAACCGACCTGCCGCTCAAGAACCGCAACAAGCTGCGCCAGGCGGTGCCCTATGCCATCGAGGAACAGCTCAGCGCCGACGTGGAGGAGCTGCACTTCGCTCTCGGCGCACAGCGCGACGAAAGCGGCCTGGCGGTGGCGGTGGTGGCGCGTGAGCGCCTGCGCGGCTGGCTCGATGACCTGGCCACGGCGGGTTTACAGGCTGGCTCGCTGGTCCCCGACGTGCTGGCGCTGCCGTTTACGCCCGGGCAATGGACCCTGTTGCTCGGCCGCGAGACCGCGCTGCTGCGCACCGGCCCGGCCCGCGGCTACGCCCTCGACCGGGAGACCCTGCCGCTGCTGCTCGATATCGCCTTCGAGCAGGCGGGTGAGGCGCGACCGGAGCGGCTGCGGGTGTTCGATGCCCGCGACGATGGCAGCGCCCAGGTGGCGGTCGCGGCGGCCGAGGCCCGCCAAGTGCCGGCGGTGGTCGAGGCCTGCCCACAAGGGGAGCTGGGCCTGCTGGCCCGCCAGCTCGGCGGCACGCCGCCCGTCGAATTGTTGCAGGGCGAGTTCAGCCGCCGCGAGCAGCTCGGCAGGCTGTGGCGGCCGTGGCGCGGCGCGGCGGTGTTGCTGGGCATTCTTCTGCTGGTCCAGGGCGGCCTTGCCACCTGGGACTACCTGCGCCTCAGCCGCGAGGCCGATGAGCTGTCGCAACGCATCGAGGCGATCTACCGCCAGACCTTCCCGGAGGCGCGCAACGTGGTCGACCCGCGCCGTCAGATGGAGACCCGGCTGGCCGCGCTCAAGAGCGGTTCGGGCGATGCGTTCGCGGGCCTGCTCGCCAAGGCGGCGCCCGTCGTGCACGGGGGCGGCGGCGCCGAAATCGCCGCCCTGCGCTACAAGGACGGCGTGCTCGACATGGACCTGAACCTGTCCGATCTGCAAGCCCTCGACAGGCTCAAGCAGGCCCTCACCGGCCAGGGCCTCGGGGTGGACATCCAGACCGCGAGCGCCCGCGGCGGCAAGGTGGAAGCGCGCCTGCAAATCCGGGAGGCACGATGATCGAGCGCCTGAGACTTCATTGGGACCAGTTGCAGGCTCGCGAGCGCCGCGTGCTGGCGGCCGGCGCCGCGGCCGTGCTGGTGTTGGCCGTGTACGTGCTGGCCTGGGAGCCGCTGGTGGACGGCCGTGTGCGCCTGCAGGGCGAGGTGACCGAGCAGCGTGCGCTGCTCGCCTGGATGGAACAATCGGCCCGCGAGGTGCAGGCCCTGCGCGGCAGCCGTACCCCGCAACGCAACAGCGGCCAGTCGCTCATGGCGGTGGTCGATCGCACGGCGCGCGCCCAGGGGCTCGGCACGGCGCTGGAGCGCGTGCAGCCGGACGGCGAGCGCGCGGTGCGCGTATGGCTCAAACAGGCGCCCTTCGACCAGAGCCTGCGCTGGCTCGACCAGCTCATCACGGCCCAGGGGCTGCGGGTCACCGGCCTCGTGGTGGAACGCGGCGCCGAACCGGGCAAGGTGGACGCGCGCATCACCCTGGAGGCCGGCGCATGAGACTGCCATGGGGTTGGATTGCGGGTGGCGTGGGCGCCTTCGCCGTGGCCCTGGTGGTGACCCTGCCGGCCAGCCAGGCCCTGCCGCGTGCGGCCACGCTGTTGCAGGCGCGCGGCATCGCCGTGAGCGCCAGCGGCATCGACGGCACCGTGTGGTCGGGCCGCCTGGCCGAGGCCCGCGTGGCCGGGCTGTCCCTCGGTGCGAGCGAATGGTCACTGAGCCCCTGGCGTTTGCTGCTCGGCGAGGCGGGTGTGGATTTCCGCCTGGCCCCGGCCGGCGGCTCGCTCAGCGGTCGCGCGCGCCTCGGCGCGGACCACGTGGCGCTGTCCGGCCTGGAAGGCGACGTGCCCGCCGGCGTGCTGTTGCAGGGCGTCAGCCTGCCGCTGCCGGTGGAGGTGGACGGCAAGGTGACCTTGCGTATCGAGCAACTGGACTGGCGCGTCGGGCAGTTCGAGGCCGCCGCCGGCACACTGCTGTGGCGCCAGGCCGCCATCGTCTCCCCCACGCCCGTGCGCCTCGGCGACCTCCGCGTGGCGCTGGCGCCGGGACCCAACGGTACGCTGATAGGCAAACTGAGCGACGGCGGCGGCCCCCTCGGCATCGCCGGAGACCTCACCCTGGGCAAGGGCAGCTACCGCCTCGACGCCACCCTCACTGCCCGCGCCGACGCCGAGCCCGCCCTCGCCCAAAGCCTCCCCCTGCTCGGCCGCCCCGACGGCAAGGGCGGCTACCGGGTGACTTGGGCGGGCAGAATTTGAGTTTGGGCGAAACGCGGAGGACGCAGAGGGATTTCGGATGTGGGTCCTCGCGCTTACCATGACACGAGCCAAGAGTCAGGTGATCGAAGCGAATTAAGTTTTTCTCCGCGTCCTCCGCGCCTCCGCGTTCTCCGCGTTTCCCTCCATCGAGTCCGCTGAACGCCCTCCTCAATCCAGGCCGAGTTTCTTGAGGCGATAGCGCAGGGCGCGGAAGGAGATGCCGAGCAAGCGCGCGGCGGCGGTCTTGTTGTGGCGGGTCTGTTCGAGGGCCTTGAGGATGGCTTCCTTTTCCCGTTCGTTGACGTAGTCGTCCAGGTTTGCGCCGTTGTTCCCTTCATTCTCCTCGGCGGGCAGCGGCTCCGGCAGTCCCAGCTCGGCGGGGGTGATGACATCGCCCTCGCAAAGGGTGATGGCGCGCTCGAGGATGTTCTCGAGCTCGCGCACGTTGCCGGGGAAGGGATAATCGAGCAGCCGATCGAGCGCCGCATCCGACAGGTGCGGGACGCTGCCGCCGAGCTGACGGCCGAGCCGCTCCAGAATGTGCTCCACCAGTTCCGGGATATCCTCGGGCCGCTCGCGCAGTGACGGGACCTGCAGCTCAATCACGTTGATGCGGTAATACAGGTCTTCACGGAAACGGCCCTCGCGCACCAGCTGCGCCAGGTTCTTGTGGGTGGCCGAGAGGATGCGCACGTCCACGTGGGTCTCGCGTTGGGCGCCGATGGGGCGCACGGCCTTTTCCTGGATGGCGCGCAGCAGCTTCACCTGCATGTGCAGGGGCAGGTCGGCCACCTCGTCCAGGAACAGCGTGCCGCCGTTGGCGGCCTGGAACAGGCCGTCCTTGTCGGCATTGGCGCCGGTGAAACTGCCTTTCTTGTGGCCGAACAGCTCGCTTTCCATGAGCTCGGTCGGAATGGCGCCGCAGTTCACGGGCACGAAGGCGTGCTCGGCGCGCGGGCCTTGGGCATGGATGAGGCGCGCCACCAGCTCCTTGCCGGTGCCCGATTCGCCGCTGATATAGACCGGGGCCTGACTGCGCGCCAGCTTGGCAATGGTGGTGCGGATGGCCTGCATGGCCGGCGAGCGGCCGAGCAGGGTGAGGCTGGGTTCCTCGTCGCCGGGCGCGCGGCCGCTCTCGGCCAGGCGCAGCGCGGTCTTCACGAGTTCGCGCAGCACCTGCAATTCCACGGGTTTGGAGACGAAGTCAAAGGCGCCGGCCTTGAGCGCCTCGATGGCCGATTCCATGCTGCCGTGGGCCGTGATCACGGCGATGGGCATGCCCGGACGGTGTTTCTGCACGTGGCGCACCAGGTCGATGCCATTGCCGTCCGGCAGGCGCATGTCCGTGAGGCAGATGTCGAAATTCTGCTCGGCCAGCAGCACGTGCGCTTCGCCCAAGTCGCCGGCGGAACGTGTGTCGACACCCATGCGCAACAGAGTCAGTTCGAGCAGTTCGCGGATGTCCGGCTCGTCGTCGATGATGAGCGCTAAATGTTTCTTGTTATTCGTCATGCTCTGAAGCGGGATTCAGCGGTGTGCCCACGGAGAGTCGGAAACGTGCGGCCGCGCCGCCCGCCGCGGGCAGGAAATCGAGGCGCGCGCGGTTGCACTGGGCCAGTTCGCGGGAAATGTACAGACCCAGCCCGGTACCGGTCTTCTCCGTGGTGAAGAAGGGCTCGAACAGGTGCGCCTGGGCCTCGGCGGAGACGCCCGGACCGGCGTCCGTTACATCGATGAAGGCGCGCCCCTGCTGCACGTGCGCGCGGATGGCCACCTTGGGAAGCTCCTGTGCGTTGCGGGCGTGGTGCAGGCCATTCTGGCACAGGTTGTCCAGGATCTGCCGTAACTGGTTCGCATCGAAGCGGATGGCCAGATCGGCCGGCTCCACGCTGCAGGCGATGTATTCCGGCGGAACATCCATGGTCTGTACCAGTTCCTCGACGAAGCGCGTGAGCCAGGGCTGGAGCAGCACGGTCTCGGGTCGCGAGGCGTCGCGCCGACCGAGCTGGAGGACGCTCTCGATGATGCCGTTCACGCGGTGCACCTGCTGGCCGATGATCTCGGTGAGGCGCCGATCGGAGGCCGTGAGCTGTTCCGACTCCCCCAGCAGTTCGCCTGCATGACCGATGGCGGCGAGCGGGTTGCGCACTTCGTGGGCGATGCTCGCGGTGAGGCGGCCGAGCGCAGCCAGCTTCAGTTGCTGGGCCTGCTGGGCGGCGGCGGTGGCGTCGTCCAGGAAGATGAGATAACCCGCGTTGCCGATGCGCGCAAAGTGGGGCATGACTTCGCCGGTGCCGTCCGCGGCGGCGAGGGTGCCGTACGCGTCCTCGGCGTCCCGTTGCCAGGCGGCCAGTCGTTCCGCCAGTTCCGGCGCGACATCCCCCAGCGTCTTCTGCCGGTCCGCCTGGGGAAAACCGAGCAAGCGCCACGCGGCCACGTTCATGAGCTTCAGGTGGCTCTTGGCATCCACCACCAGGACGCCGGCGTCCATTTGCTGAATGACGTATTCCGTAAGCCGCGACATGTCGGCCAAGTCGTTGCCGCGCTCCGCGGCGAGGGCCTGGCTTTCCCGGATCCGCGTAGCGAGTACCCGCGCCAGCGCCGCCGTGGCGAAGAACGTGGCGCCGAGCATGCCGGCGCGCGGATAGCTCAGGAAGCCATGCAGACCGAACCAGTGCGAATAGACCTGCTCAAGCAGCACCGCAATGGTGGCGAGGGCGGCGAACAACCCCGCGGTGCGACCCTCCGTGAGCATGCCTGCGGCGGCAATGGTGACCACCAGCAGCATGCCCAGGCCGCTCTCCATGGAGCCGCTGGTATGCATGAGCATGGTCAGGACCAGGATGTCGATACTCAGGTGAACGTATACCTGCACGTCGAAGCGGGGGCTGCGCCAGATGATGGGGCCGTTGACCAGCACGGCGAAGGCCACGTAGGCGAGGCAAACCGCATAAAACAGCTGCGGATCGGTGGCCCCGAGCGGGGCCGGCAGGGATTCCAGCTGATACAGGCCCGCAAACAGCGCGCCCAGGGTCAGCCGGTACAGGTTCAGAAAGCGCAGCGGTTTCCAGGTGTGCTCGTCATCGACGCCTCCGGCACGTGTGTCCGCGGGTGCGCCGAGCAGGCGTGTGGCGGTTTCCATCAATCGGGTCCCAGGCGGGAATGCTCTTGGCTGCAATAGGCCTGCCCGTCGCGCGTGACTGCATCACCGGCCGGGAGGTGGATGCCGCAGCGGGCGCAACGCACGGCCTGCACCTGGCGCGGCGCGCGCTGCCGCAGGCGCCGACTGCCTAGCCACGGTCGAACCAGTACCTGGTAAACCAGCCAGCCGATGGCGATGAGAAGCAGGATGCGCAGCAGATTCATGCGCGGATTGTAAATCGCTGGACTTGCAGGGGGCCACCCGGCTTTTGCGAAGCCCTTCGCTTTGCTCCAAAATACCGCGCTTTCCACCTGCGGGTCGCAGCAATGAACCTCCACGAGTACCAGGCCAAGCGGCTGTTCGCGGATTACGGCATTCCCGTGCCCGAGGGGCGCACCGCCGCCAGCGCCGCCGAGGCGCGCCAGGCCGCCCACGACATCGGCGGTGGGAGCTGGGTGGTCAAGGCCCAGGTGCACGCCGGCGGGCGCGGCAAGGTCGGCGGCGTGAAGCGGGTGGAGAGCGCGGATCAGGCCGAGATCGTCGCCGGCCAGCTGCTGGGCTCGCGGCTCGTGACCCATCAGTCCGGTCCCGAGGGACAGCCCGTCAATCAGGTGCTGGTGGAAGCCGTCTCGGCCATTGCGCGCGAGCTGTACCTGGGCGCGGTGGTGGACCGCGCCACGCGCAAGGTCACCTTTATGGCCTCCGCCGCCGGCGGCATGGACATCGAGGAGGTGGCGGCCAGCCATCCCGCAAAGATCCTCACCGCCGCCGTGGACCCCGTGGCGGGACTGCAGGGCTACCAGTGCCGCAGGCTCGGTTTTGCCCTGGGGCTCGATGTGGCGCAGGTGAACGAACTCACGCGCATCATGCTCGGTCTTTACCGCCTGTTCACCGAGCGCGACCTGAGCCTGGTGGAGATCAACCCGCTGGTGGTCACCAAGGAGGGCAAGCTGCTCGCCCTGGACGCCAAGCTCAACCTGGACGAGAACGCGCTCTATCGCCAGAAGGCGCTCGCTGATCTGCGCGACCCCACCCAGGAGGACGAGCGCGAGACCCACGCCCAGCAGCACAGCCTCAATTACGTGGCCCTGGACGGCAACATCGGCTGCATGGTCAACGGCGCGGGCCTGGCCATGGCCACCATGGACCTCATCCAGCTGCACGGCGGCCAGCCCGCCAACTTCCTGGATGTGGGCGGCGGCACGACGGCAGAAAGGGTGGCCGAGGCCTTCAAGCTGATCCTCTCCGACCCCAAGGTGAAGGCCATCCTGGTGAACATTTTCGGCGGCATCGTGCGCTGCGACCTCATCGCCGAGGGCGTCATCAAGGCGGTGAAGGAGGTGGGCGTCACCGTGCCCGTGGTGGTCCGCCTGGAGGGCACCAACGTGGAGCAGGGCCGTGCCATGCTGCGCGACAGCGGGCTCGCCATCACCCCGGTGCAGGGCCTCACGGACGCGGCGCAGAAGGCCGTGGCCGCCGCGGAGGGAAAGTAATGGCCATTCTCGTCGACAAACGCACCCGCGTGATCTGCCAGGGCTTCACCGGCAAGCAGGGCACCTTCCATTCCGAACAGACCATCGCCTACGGCACCAATTTCGTCGGCGGCGTGACCCCGGGCAAGGGCGGACAGCGGCACCTGGATCGGCCCGTGTTCGACACGGTGCACGATGCCGTGGCCGCCACCGGCGCCGACGCCACCATGATCTACGTGCCCGCGCCCTATGCGGCCGATGCCATCCTGGAGGCCGCCGACGCGGGCATCAAGGTCATCGCCTGCATCACCGAGGGCATCCCGGTGCTGGACATGCTCAAGGTGAAGGCCGCGCTGGCGCACTATCCGGACGTGAACCTCATCGGCCCCAACTGCCCCGGACTCATCACCCCGGGCGAATGCAAGATCGGCATCATGCCCGGCGCCATCCACCGGCCGGGCCGCATCGGCATCGTGTCGCGCTCGGGCACGCTCACCTATGAGGCCGTGCACCAGACCACCGGCGCGGGCCTGGGCCAGAGCACCTGCGCGGGCATCGGCGGCGATCCCATCCACGGCATGAGCTTCGTGGACGTGCTGGCCCGCTTCCAGGCCGACCCGCAGACCGAGGGCGTCATCATGGTGGGCGAGATCGGCGGCACGGCCGAGGAAGAGGCCGCCGCCTTCATCAAGGCCCACGTCACCAAGCCCGTGGTGGCCTACATCGCCGGCGTCACCGCACCCAAGGGCAAGCGCATGGGCCACGCCGGCGCCATCATCGCCGGCGGCAAGGGCACCGCCGAGGAAAAATTCGCCGCCCTCGAAGCCGCCGGCGTGCACGTGGTGCGCTCCCCGGCCGACATGGGCGCGCGCATGGCGGCCGTGCTGAAATGAAAAAATCCAACGCAGAGACGCGGAGGCGCAGAGAGCACAGAGGAAACATAATTCCTTTCAGACTCTCAGCGTCCTCTGTGCCTCTGCATCTCTGCGTTCATCTTTTTCCATGAACCCTTTGCCGTGGCGAAGATGAAAAAATCCAACACAGAGACACAGAAACGCAGAGAACACAGGGTCAATGTGACTGCTTTCATATCCTCTGCGTTCTCTGTGTCTCTGCGTCTCTGCGTTTATCTTTTTCCATGACGACCCTACGCATCGCGCTCGCGCAGTTGAATCCCACGGTGGGCGACATTGATGGGAATGCGGCGAAGATCGTCGCCTGGGCGCTGCGCGCGCGCGACGAGTTGAAGGCGGATCTGGTGGTGTTTCCGGAGCTGGCGCTCACGGGTTATCCGCCTGAGGACCTGCTGCTGCGCCCGGCGTTTCTCGATCGCACCCTGGCGGGACTGGAGGAGATCAAGCGTCAGGTGCGCGGCATCGACGTGATCCTCGGTTATCCGCGCTGCGCCACCGGCGGGCTCTACAACGCGGCCTCGCTGCTGCGCGACGGCCAGATTGTTGCTACCTACCACAAGGCTCACCTGCCCAATTACGGGGTGTTCGACGAACGGCGCTATTTCGTGCCGGGCGGCGAGACCTGCGTGGTGGAGGTCAAGGGCGTGCCCGTGGGCCTTACCGTGTGCGAGGACATCTGGCTGCCCGGCCCGGTGGAGGAAGCGGCGGCGGCCGGGGCGCAGCTGGTGGTGAACATCAATGCCTCGCCCTTCCACCTCGGCAAGGGTGATGAACGGGAAGGCGTGCTCAAGCAGCGCATCGAGGCCGCGCGTGTACCCGTGGTCTATGTGAACCAGGTGGGCGGCCAGGACGAGCTGGTGTTCGACGGTCACAGCTTCGTCATGGACGCCGTCGGCCAGGTGAGCCAGCGCGCGCCCGGCTTCGAGGAAGGGCTTTATCCGGCGGAATTCCACGGCGAGGGAGAAGCGGTTTGGCCCGTGCCGCAGACCGCCTTGCCGATGACGGGTGACGAAGAGAGCGTTTACCGCGCTCTGGTGCTCGGCGTGCGCGATTACATCGGCAAGAACGGCTTTCCCGGCGTGGTGCTTGGCCTGTCCGGCGGCATCGACTCGGCGCTGGTGCTCGCCATTGCCGTCGACGCCATCGGCGCGGCGCGCTGCGAAGCCATCTCCATGCCGTCGCGTTATACCGCAGACATGAGCGTTGAGGACGCGCGCCTCCAAGCGGAGATAATGGGCGTGCCGTTCTGCGTGATACCCATCGAACCCACCTTCAACGCCTTCATCGACAGTCTCAAAGAAGAGTTCGCGGGCCTGCCGCCCGATGTGACCGAGGAAAATATCCAGGCACGTTGCCGTGGTGTGCTGCTCATGGCCGTGTCCAACAAAAAGCGCAAGATGGTGCTCACCACCGGCAACAAGAGCGAAACCGCAGTGGGCTATTCCACGCTGTACGGCGACATGGCGGGTGGCTTCGACGTGTTGAAGGACGTGCCCAAGACCCTGGTCTATCGTCTGGCTGAATACCGCAATCGCATCGCACCGGTGATTCCGCGGCGCGTCATCGAGCGTGCGCCTTCAGCGGAACTCGCCGCGGGCCAGCGCGACTCCGACTCGCTGCCGCCTTATGAAGTGCTCGATGGGATCCTCGAGCGCTACGTGGAACAGGATCAGTCCGTCGATGAAATCGTTGCCGCCGGTTTCGAGCGCGCCACCGTGGAGCGCGTGGCGCGCCTCGTCGATCGCAACGAATACAAGCGCCGCCAGGCGCCCCCGGGCCCGCGCATCACCCGCCGCGCCTTCGGCCGCGACCGGCGTTACCCCATCACCAACGGTTTCAAGGGCTGAAGACCAAAATCCAACACAGAGGCACAGAGACACAGAGAACGCAGAGACTATTGTTCACCTCCGTGATCTCTGTGTCTCTGCGCCTCTGTGTTGAATCTGTTACGTTTGCGACGGGATCGGAGAGGAACTGACATGAAGAAGATTGAAGCCATCATCAAGCCTTTCAAGCTGGACGACGTGCGCGAGGCGCTGTCGGAGAAGGGTGTGCAGGGCATGACGGCGACCGAGGTGAAGGGTTTCGGCCGGCAGAAAGGCCACACCGAACTCTATCGCGGTGCGGAATATGTGGTGGATTTCCTGCCCAAGGTGAAGATCGAAGTGGTGGTCAACGACGATCAGGTGGACGCCTGCCTGGAGGCCATCATGAGTGCGGCGCGCACCGGCAAGATCGGCGACGGCAAGATCTTCGTCACCAGCGTCGAGCGCGTGCTGCGCATCCGCACCGGCGAGGAAGGCCCCTCGGCGATTTGAGAAAAAGCCCGAACACGGGGGACACGGGGAACACGGGGGAATTATTTGTTCCTGTAGGAGCGGCCTCAGGCCGCGATCGCACGGTATCCGACCATGATCGCGGTTTGAGGCCGCTCCCACGGGTCAGGGCAGAACCATCGAAGGATTCCCCCGTGTTCCCCGTGTCCCCCGTGGTTAATGCTTTTCTCTTCCTCCGCTGACGTTCACGCAGCTAGCGGTAATCCACCACATCGCCCAGCGGGCGGCGGGGGCTGAGTTCGGGGAGTTCGGCGGGGTAGCCGATGCTAAGCAGGGCGATGGGTGCCATGCCGGCGGGCAGGTTCAGCAGCCGGGCGATTTCGGCTTCGTCGAAGTAACCCACCCAGGTGGAGCCGAGGTTGGCGGCGACCACGGCCAGTTGCGCATAGGCGGCGGCGATGGTGGCGTCCTGCACCGCGTAGAGCGAACGCCCACGTTCACCGAAGCGCACCTCTGCGCGCTCGGTGTCGGCACAGAACACCAGGCAGATGGGGGCCTCCGAGATGAAGGTCTGGTTGTCGGCGGCCTGGGCCAACGCGTCTCGCATGGCCCCGTCCTGCACGACCACGATGCGGTAGGACTGCAGATCCCCTGCGGAGGGCGCGGCACACGCCATTTCCAGGATCGCGTGGAGCTGCTGCGGTTCGACCTCCCGGTCGGTGAGGTAGCGGCGAACCGAATGCCGGTGCCGGACGGTTTCGAAGAAATCCCACATGTTCAGTCCCCTCGGTGTTGATTTTTCGAATCCGGGCCTGAACGGTGTCACCCGGAATCTATTCGTTCATCATTCCTGTCCCGGGCGCCATGGCGTCCGGTCAGGATAATTGAGCTGAAGCACTTTTTCGGCGTCCTGGGCGAGGTCGGTCATCTTCATCTCGCGATAGGCGGTGACGAGAATGGCGACGGCGTCCGCGACCGCAGGCGTCTGCTGATAGTTTTCGACCACGTACTTGGCGCGGTTGGCGGCGGCGAGCCACGCCCCGCGCCGCATGTAGAAGTCCGCCGCCTTGACCTCGTGCCGCGCAAGCAGGTTGCGCAAGTGCACCATGCGCTTGACGGCATCCTGCGCGTACTTGCTGTCTGGAAAGCGTTCCGTCAGTTCCTTGAAGTTGTTGAATGCGGTGCGGGCCGCGCTCGGGTCGCGATCGGCCGGGTCCTGCGGGGCGAAGCGTTCCAGGAACCCCGGCGGTGGATCGAAACTGGCGATGGCGCGCAGGTAATAGGCATAATCGGCGTTCGGATGCGTCGGGTGCAGCTTGATGAAGCGCTCGGCGGCGCCGACCGCAGCGGCAGGCTCTTCGCCCTTGTAATGGGCATAGGCGATTTCCAGTTGCGCCTGCTCGGCATAAGGCCCGTAGGGATAACGCGCCTCGAGCTTGCCGTACAATTCGATGGCCCGCTGGTAATTGCCTTCGTCCAGGGCGGATTTGGCCTCGGTGTAGAATTCCGCTGCGCTCCATTTGGCGGTCGGATCCTGGTTGAGACCTGCGCAGCCGCCAAGCAAAAAGACCAGCCCCGCGGCGAAACCGATGAAACGCATAGTAACCTAACCTTTTGAACGGGACCTTCGCCCCCCGGAAAAGCCCCGCAAGTATAACCCGCCCGACTGCCACCGAATCAAAAGCCATGTCCGATCCCCTTCGCCTGCATGCCGAGGTCCCGCCTGAAATGGCCGGTCGGCGTCTGGATCAAGCCCTCAGCGAACTATTTCCCGAGTATTCCCGGTCACGTCTCAAGAAGTGGATCGAGGACGGCCATGTGCAGGTGGACGGGGGCATGTTGCGACCGAAAGACAAACTGGCAGGCGGCGAGGCCATCGTGCTGGACGTGGTCGTGGAGGAGGACCGGCGTTTCGCCGCCGAGCCCATTCCGTTGCGAATCGTTTATGAAGACGCGGAACTCCTCGTCATCGACAAGCCGGCCGGCCTGGTGGTCCATCCGGCGGCCGGCAACTGGGAAGGCACGCTGCTGAATGCGCTGCTGCACCACGCCCCTGAACTGGCCGGCGTACCGCGCGCCGGCATCGTGCATCGCCTGGACAAGGACACCAGCGGCCTGCTGGTCGTGGCCCGCACCCTCGAGGCCCAGAACGCCCTGGTCGAGCAACTCCAGGCGCGCAGCGTGAGCCGCGAATACCAGGCCGTGACGGTACGCGTGATGACCGCCGGCGGTACCGTGGATGCGCCCATCGATCGCCATCCCGTGGATCGCAAGCGCATGGCCGTGGTGGCGCATGGGCGGGAGGCGATCACCCACTACCGCGTGCTCGAACGTTTCCGCGCCCACACCCACATCACCGTCAAGCTGGAGACGGGCCGCACCCATCAGATCCGGGTGCACATGGCGCATATCAATTTCCCGCTGGTGGGCGACCCGGTCTACGGCGGCCGCCTGCGCCTGCCCGCCGGCGTCACCGAGGAACTGCGCCAGTTCCTGCAACAGTTCCCCCGCCAGGCCCTGCACGCCGCCCGCCTCGGCCTCGACCACCCGCGCACCGGTGAGGCCCTGAATTGGAGCGCACCCCTGCCCGAGGACATGCGGCAGTTGCTTGCACTGCTGCGGCAGGACACCGTCCGCGGATGAACGCCGACAAACTAAGAGAAGAGAAAAGCATTAACCACGGGGGACACGGGGTTAAATCCTGGGATGTGTAGGAGCGGCCTCAGGCCGCGATGGTTTTCACCCGCCATCGGCAAATCGCGGGCTGAGCCCGATCAGCCGGTGCGGTCAACTCCCACAAGAAATGGATTTCCCCGTGTCGCCCGTGGTTAATGCTTTTTGCTGACTTGAGCTGATCCTCATGGAATTCATTTCTCCTGACTGGCCGGCGCCAGCGAATGTGCGGGCGGCGGTGACGACTCGCTCGGGCGGGGTGAGCGTGGGGCCGTATGCCTCGCTCAACCTGAGCGATCACGTGGGGGATGAGCCGGCGGCGGTGGCGGAGAATCGTGCTCGGCTGGCGCGCGTCCTGGCGCTACCGGCCGAACCTGGCTGGCTCAAGCAGGTGCACGGCACCTGCGTGCTGGATGCAGCACTCGCCGTCGGCCGTGAGGCGGATGCCGGATTTGCTACCGGTCCCGGCGTGGTGTGCGCGGTGCTCACGGCCGACTGCTTGCCGGTGCTGTTTTGTGACCGCCACGGCACGCGCGTAGCGGCGGCACACGCGGGCTGGCGCGGCCTTGCGGCGGGTGTGCTCGAACGCACCGTGGAGGCCCTTGGCACCCCGCCGGACGACCTGCTTGCCTGGCTTGGCCCCGCCATCGGTCCCAATGCCTTCGAGGTGGGCGAGGAGGTGCGTGCGGAATTCCTGCGCCATGATGCACGCGCCGCCGGAGCGTTCCGTCCATCAGCGGATGGGCGCTGGCTCGCTGATCTGTACGCGCTTGCCCGCCTGCGCCTGCAACGCCTTGGCGTCGCGGCGATCCACGGCGGCGGCCTGTGCACCTTCCGCGATGCCGCACGCTTCTATTCCTACCGCCGCGACGGGGTCACCGGGCGTATGGCCAGTCTGGTCTGGCTCGACTAGCGCGAACGCACGAAAAGGGAAAGAAGCCGTTAACACGGACTAGGACCAATGGGGTCAGAGTAAATTGGGACCAATGGGGTCAGAGTAAATTGAAGTGGCACCATTGATCTCACCCGTGGAGCTCCCAACGTGCCACTTCAATTTACTCTGACCCCATTGGTCTTTCTCCTGTCCGCTCGTTGGAGAGGCAACGCCCCAGGCGCCGCTTTCGGTTATGATTCGGTCTTTCCGTATCTCCTCACGGTTCCCCCTATGAATCTGCTTGTGCTGGTGGTGGCGTTTTGTCTGCTGGGCGGCGTGCTCAGCGTGATCGCTGCCGGCTCGTTTCTGGTCATGCCCGAGCGCCTGCGTACCCCGGCTTTGCCGCACTTCGTGAGCTTCGCCATCGGTGCGCTGCTAGGCGCAGCGTTTCTCGCCATCTTGCCGCACGCCCTGGAGGCGCCCGGGGTCGATACCCATGACCTGCTGGGCACCGTGCTGCTGGGGCTGCTGGCCTTTTTCCTGCTCGAGAAGCTCGTGTTGTGGCGCCACTGCCATCATGACGTGTGCGAACCCGGGCATGAACACCACCAGTCGGTGCCCGGTGTGCTGATCCTCGTCGGCGATGCCATCCACAACTTCGTGGACGGCGTACTCATCGCCGCCGCCTTCCTCACCGACGTGCATCTGGGTATCGTTACCGCCATCGCCGTGGCGGCCCACGAAATCCCCCAGGAAGTCGGCGATTTCGCCATCCTGCTGCAAAGCGGCTTCAGCCGCGCCAAGGCCTTCGCGTACAACGTCCTGGCGAGTGCGTCCACGGTGGTCGGCGGCCTGCTGGCCTATTTCGCGCTCTCCGACGTGCAGTCCGTGGTGCCGTACGTGCTCGCCATTGCGGCCTCCAGCTTCATCTACATCGCCGTCGCCGATCTCATTCCCGGTTTGCATCGGCGCGTCAACGTGGGTGCGACGGTGCAGCAGGCGGCCTTGATCGCGGCGGGCGTCATCATCATTTATTTTTCTCATTCCACGCTGCACTGAGGCGGTGTAGAGGAGCGAGTCATGAGCAAGTGGTACATGTTGACGCTGGTCGGCAAGGACAGGCCCGGCATCGTCGCCAAGGTGAGCGCGGCCCTGTTCGACGGTGGCAGCGATCTGGGCGAGGCCAGCATGATGCGCCTGGGCGGCAATTTCTCCATCATGCTCATGGTGCGTTACGACGGCTCGGTCAAGCAGTTGCACGACCTCGTCGAGCCAGTGGCCGACTCCCTCGGGCTGCATTACCACGTGGATCACATCGACGGCCACTTGCACTGCCATCACGTGCCTGACGTGCGCATCACCGTCTACGGCGCCGATCGCACCGGCATCGTGGCCAAGGTGACGGGTGCGCTGGCAGAAGCCGGCCTGGACATCACCGACCTGGAATCCGACGTCGCCGGCAGCGAGGCCAAGCCCATCTACATCATGCAGATCGAAGGCGTGGCGCGCGAAGGGGTGGACGCCCTGCAATCCGCCCTCGACGTGGTTACCGCCGAAGGCATCGAAGCCAAGCTCAGCACCGTCGAAACGCTGATGGGGTGACCGAATGAAATCACATCCAACACAGAGGCGCAGAGGCACAGAGAACACAGAGGAAATGCCGTGTCTGCAGATTCTCTGCGTCCTCTGTGCCTCTGCGGCTCTGCGTTGGATTTTTCCTGTCGTGGGACAGCGTTGATGGCGATCCTGGAAATACTGACCTATCCCGACGAGCGGCTGAAGCGGGTTTCCGAGCAGGTCGAGGTGTTCGACGACGAGCTGCGCGCCTTCATCGCCGATCTGGAAGAGACCATGCGCGCGGGTCCCGGTGGTGTCGGTATCGCCGCGCCGCAGGTGGGGCGCATTCAGCGCGTCGTCATCGTGGACTGCTCGGTTACGCGCAAGCCCGTGCCCAACCACGGCAGGCTCATCCTCATCAATCCCGAAGTACTCACCTGGGAAGGCATGGAAGTGGGCCGCGAGGGCTGCATGTCCGTGCCCGATTATACCGGCAATGTCATCCGCGCGACCGGCCTGACCCTCGCCGCACAAAACCAGCACGGCGAACAACTCGAACTCGAATTCGAAGGCTTCGAGGCCCGTGCCGTGCAGCACGAAATGGATCATCTCGACGGCATGCTGTTCCTCGACCGCCTGGTCTCCCGCCGCAACGACCTGTTCCGGCGCAAGGTTTACCAGGAACCCAAGGCGAAGAAAAAGGCGTGAACACGGGGGGCACGGGGAAATCCATGTGTGCCGTAGGAGCCCACACCGTGGGCGAGTGCCTTTCCCTACCGCCGGCGGTTACCCGAAACCGCTTTCGCCGACAGTGTCGACGCCTACGGGAAAGTGTATTCCCTGATGCGTGCTGCGATGTATCGGGTTGAGAGCATCGAGTGATCTTCCCTGTGTCCTCCGTGTTCCCGGTGTTTGTTCTTCTTCTTATTGCCGCATGGCTGTTGCTGCGTTTTCTCGAACGCGCCAGTGAGGCGGATTGGGGAAACCGTTGGCTGAACCGGCTGGACGGGCTGAACCGGCTCTTTTGCCGTCATGTGCACGGCCTCGAGACGGCGCATCTGGATCTGCCGGATGACGGCCCCGCCGTGCTGGCGGCAAATCACGTCTCGGGATTGGATCCGCTGCTGCTCATTGCCGCCAGCCGCCGCCCCCTGCGCTTCATCATCGCCAGCGAGCAGTACCACCGCTTCGGCCTGGAGTGGCTGTTCCGTGCGGTCGGTTGCATTCCCGTGGACCGCACCGGCCGGCCCGAGCGCGCCTTCCGTGAGGCCCTGAAGGCCCTGCGCGCCGGCGACGTGGTGGCACTGTTCCCTCATGGCACCATCCATCTCGACAGCGATCCTCATCGCACGCTCAAACCCGGCGTGGCGCGCCTCGCACATTTGGCGGGCGTGCCGGTGCATGCCGCGCGCATCGAGGGCGTACGCGGCCAGGGTCTGGTGGTCGCCTCGGTGCTGCTGCCGAGTCGCGCCCGCATCACGGGCTTCGCTCCCGTTCCCTGCCATCAACTTTCCGGTCACGATTGTCTCGCGCGCCTGCAAAGGCTCATCGAAGTGGCCGACAAAAATCCATAACGGTACGGCGGGCTCGGCCCCTTATCCGCCGCCCGCGCCCATCCGGCGTCTTGAACCCGCCGCCGCCGCCCCCATCTAGCACACCAATCGAAACGTTTTTGCTCCGAGGTTGCGCTGCATGCGAATGGACAAGTTGACCACCAAGTTCCAGATGGCCCTGGCCGAGGCCCAAAGCCTGGCCGTGGGTCGCGACCACCAGTTCATCGAACCGCTGCACCTGATGACCGCCCTGCTCGACCAGCAGGGCGGTACGGTGCGTTACCTGCTCAGCCAGGCGGGCGCCAATGTGAATGCCCTGCGCTCCCAGCTGGGCGAGGCACTCGACAGGCTGCCGCGGGTGGAAGGCAATGCCGGCGAGGTGCACCTGTCCAACGACCTCGGGCGCCTGCTCAATCTCACCGACAAGCTGGCGCAGCAGCGCAAGGACCAGTACATCTCCTCGGAACTGTTCGTGCTGGCGGCGGTGGAGGACAAGGGCCAGCTTGGCGACCTGCTGCGTAAGAGTGGCGCCAGCAAAGCGGGTATCGAGCGCGCCATCGACAACATCCGCGGCGGCCAGAAAGTGGACGACCCGAACGCCGAGGAACAGCGCCAGGCACTGGAGAAATACACCATCGACCTCACCGAGCGCGCCGAACAGGGCAAGCTCGACCCGGTCATCGGTCGCGACGACGAGATCCGCCGTGTCACCCAGGTACTGGCGCGCCGCACCAAGAACAACCCGGTGGTGATCGGCGAACCGGGCGTGGGCAAGACCGCCATTGTGGAAGGGCTCGCGCAGCGCATCGTCAACGGCGAAGTGCCCGAATCTCTGAAGGGCCGGCGGCTGCTCGCCCTGGACATGGCCGCGCTGATCGCCGGCGCCAAGTTTCGCGGCGAGTTCGAGGAACGCCTCAAGGCGGTGCTCAACGACATCGCCAAACAGGAAGGCAACATCATCCTGTTCATCGACGAAATCCACACCATGGTGGGCGCCGGCAAGGCCGAGGGCGCCATGGACGCGGGCAACATGCTCAAGCCTGCGTTGGCGCGCGGCGAACTGCATTGCATCGGCGCCACCACGCTCGATGAATACCGCCAGTACATCGAGAAGGACGCGGCCCTGGAACGTCGTTTCCAGAAGGTGCTGGTGGACGAGCCGAGCGTGGAGGACACCATCGCCATCCTGCGCGGCCTCAAGCCCAAGTACGAAGTGCACCACGGCGTCGAGATCACCGACCCGGCCATCGTCGCGGCCACCACGCTTTCGCACCGCTACATCACCGACCGCCAGCTGCCCGACAAGGCCATCGATCTGATGGACGAAGCCGCCTCGCGCATCCGCCTGGAAATGGACTCCAAGCCCGAGGAAATGGATCGCCTCGACCGCCGCCTCATCCAGCTCAAGATCGAACGTGAGGCGCTGAAGAAGGAAAGTGACGAGGCCTCGCGCAAGCGCTTCGCCGATCTGGAAAACGAGATCCGCAAGCTGGAACGCGATTACGCCGACCTGGAGGAGATCTGGAAATCTGAAAAGGCCGCCCTGCAGGGGACCCAGCACATCAAGGAAGCACTGGATCGTGCGCGCCTGGATCTGGAAACTGCGCGGCGCGCCGGTGACCTGGCACGCATGTCCGAGTTGCAGTATGGCCGCATTCCGGAATTGCAGAAACAGCTCGACATGGCCGCCCAGGCGGAGATGCAGGACACCCGGTTGCTGCGCAACAAGGTAACCGACGAGGAGATCGCTGAGGTAGTGTCGAAGTGGACCGGCATCCCCGTGTCGAAAATGCTTGAAGGCGAGCGCGACAAGCTGCTGCGTATGGAGGAGGCGCTGCACAAGCGCGTGGTGGGTCAGGCGGAGGCGGTGCGTGTGGTGTCCGACGCCATCCGCCGCTCGCGCGCGGGCCTGTCCGATCCCAACCGGCCCATCGGCTCCTTCCTGTTCCTCGGCCCCACCGGCGTGGGCAAGACCGAGCTGTGTAAGGCCCTCGCCGAGTTCATGTTCGACACCGATGAGGCCATGGTGCGCGTCGACATGTCCGAGTTCATGGAAAAGCACTCGGTGGCGCGGCTCATCGGCGCCCCGCCGGGCTACGTGGGCTACGAGGAGGGCGGTTACCTCACCGAGGCGGTGCGCCGTCGCCCCTATTCGGTGATCCTGCTCGACGAGGTGGAGAAGGCCCATCCGGACGTGTTCAACATCCTATTGCAGGTGCTCGATGACGGCCGCCTCACCGACGGGCACGGCCGCACCGTCGATTTTCGCAACGCGGTGGTGGTGATGACCTCGAACCTGGGCAGCCAGGTCATCCAGGAACTCGCCGGCGAGGAACACTATGACCAGATGAAGGCCGCGGTCATGGAGACCGTGGGCCAGTACTTCCGCCCCGAGTTCATCAACCGCGTGGACGAGGTGGTGGTGTTCCACCCGCTGCAGAAGGATCAGATCCGCGCCATCGCCGCCATCCAGACCGGCTATCTACAGCGACGCCTTGCCGAGCGCGACATCCGGCTGGAATTCAGTGATGCCGCCCTCGACAAACTGGGCGAGGCAGGCTTCGACCCGGTGTACGGCGCCCGTCCGCTCAAGCGCGCCATCCAGAGCCAGGTGGAGAACCCGCTCGCGCGGGCCATGCTGGAGGGACGCTTCGTCGCCGGCGATCGTATCGTGGTGGAGCGTCGCGACGGGGAATTGGTCTTCACGCACTGAGGCTTCCCTTCTCGCACACTGCTCCGTCCTTCCAACGCTGTCGCTTAGTCACATCACTGCAGGCGAGACAGAGGCTAGGCAATACGCATTAACCGCCGGCCGCAAAAAGATTCGTCCCTTCTCCCGGAGGGAAAGGGGGTAAGAGGGCAGGCTACGTGACCAAGAGACAGCTTCCAACAAGGGGCGGTGTGGCCTCGACAGCAAACAGTGATGCGACGGCCAAAACGCCCCGGTGGGCTGTTGGCACCACGGGCTTGATGCCACAATGCGCACATGACCGTTGACGCGATGACTGCGTGGTGGGGTGAGTATCACCTGGCGCAAGGCGAAGTGGGGTGCTGGCACGTAGGCACCTTGACCCTGTGGGTGGAACACCGCCGCCGGGAATGGCGTATCGGTCAGGAACGCGCGGTCGCCGCCGACGAACACGCGGGCATGGAGACATGTGCCGGTATTCCGCCGCAGGCAGAGGTGCTGCGCTTCGGTGCGGGCGACAGCGGCAACAGCGTGCAATTGCTGCCGCTGCTCGCCGATCGGCAAGTCGTCGCCCGGCTGTCGCAACCGCTGCGTGTGCTGCCGGGCGAGGCCGTCACCCTGTACGTGAGTTCACCCCTGTGGCTCGCGGTGCATGTGGGCGAGCCACCGCGCCTGCTCCATGAAACGCCCGCGATCCGGCTGTCGGATACCTGGTTCGGCCCGCCGGTGAAGGAGGGCGGGCTTGGTTATGCCGCGAGCACGCGCGCCCAGACCGACGTGCAGGCGCTTCGCCCCAATCCGCTGCGTGCCGTCACGCCGGTCCACATCCGCAACGTGACCGACGCGGCCTTCCACCTGGAGCGCATCAACATGCCGGCGCCTTTTCTCGCTCTCTACCGTGCGGACAACGGCATACTGTGGACCGACGCCGTGACGCTCACGCGCCAGGGCGACGAAGATGCGCTGGCCACCTTGAGGCTCGATAACGGGCTCCCACCGCAAGCGGGGGCGGGGGTGTTGCTCGCGACGCCGCGCCGCCAGGTGGAACGCGGCTTCGTGCTGTTCCAGGCCCTCAGCCGCATTTTCTACGAGTGAACCGCACACGCTGAACCGCCGGGGAGAGGCCGATGGACTGGGACGCGATTACCAGCCTGCTCAGTAACGATTACCTGCCCAAATTGATTCACGCCTGTGTGGTGCTCGCCATCGGCTATGTGCTGGGCAAGAGCCTCAGCCTCGCCGCTGTTTACGTCGCCCGCAAGTACCTGGCGGCACAGGGCCTGATGATCGTCCGGCGCACCGCCTTCTGGCTGGCCATGGCCGCCGCCATCGCCTCGGCGCTCGCACACCTGGGCTTCGACGCGAGTGTGCTGCTGGGGGCGGCGGGCATCCTCACCGTCGCCGTCGGCTTCGCTTCGCAGACCTCGGCTTCCAATCTCATCAGCGGGCTTTTCCTCATTGCCGAACGTCCGTTCGTGGTGGGTGACGCCATCAAGGTGGGCGATACCACCGGCGAGGTACTCTCGGTGGATCTGCTTTCCGTGAAACTGCGCACCTTCGACAACGTGTACGTGCGCGTACCCAACGAATCTCTGATCAAGTCGGAGATCGTCAACTTCAGCCGGTTTCCCATCCGGCGCATCGATGTGGCGGTAAGCGTCGCACGCCACGAGGATATCGGCCGTGTGCGCGAGGTTCTCATGCAGGTGGCGGAAGAGGAACCGCTGTGCCTTGCCGAGCCGTCGCCGTTGTTCATCTTTCTGGGCTTCGGTGAATCGGCGCTGAACATCCAGTTCTCCGTATGGGCACAGCGGGAGAACTTCCTCGTGGTGAAAAACGGTATTCAAGAGGCCATCAAGCGCGCCTTCGATGCGTGCGGCATCACCATCCCGTTCCCGCAGCGCGATGTGCACATGAACCTGCCCGAGGCGGAAGCCCTGATGCAGCAGGTGCGGACAATGGGCACCCCGTAATCACACGACGGTCAAAAGAATCAACATCGAGGAGAATGCCCATGGCTATTGCCGAACCGGCGGTGGAACGCTATGCAACCCAACCCGTGGCCAAGTACCTGGCGGCCACACGGCCGCCGTTTCTGCTCGCCAGCGTGGCACCGGTGATCATCGGCCTGGCGGCGGCATACCACGACAATGTCACCCTCATCGCCTTCACGGCATTGCTCACGCTGCTCGGCGCCATGCTGGTGCAGGCGGGCGTGAACGTGCTCAACGACTATTACGATGCGCTCAATGGCACGGATGCCATGAATCAGGAGCGCATCTATCCCTTCACGGGCGGTAGTCGTTTTATCCAAAACGGTGTGCTTACGGAGCGGGAGACCGCCGTATTCGGCACCCTGCTGTTCGCCTTGAGTGCGGTCATCGGCCTCGTTCTGCTGCCATACGCCGGTTTTGGTCTGGTGGGGGTGGGATTCGTGGGTCTGCTTATCGGCTGGGCCTATTCGGCACCGCCGCTGGCGCTGAACAGCCGCGGCTTTGGCGAACTGTCCGTGGCCCTCGGCTTCGGCTTCTTAATCCCGCTCGGCACCGACATGGTGCAGCGCGGTGACTTCGCCGCCCTGCCGTTGCTTGCCGCCGCGCCCTACGCCTTGCTGGTGGCCGGCCTGCTCTACATCAACCAGTTTCCCGACCGCCTCGCCGACGCGGCGGCAGGCAAGCACCACTGGGTCGTGCGGCTCGGACCGCAGCGCGCACGCTGGGGCTATCTGGCCCTGGTGCTCGGTGCCTACGGCATGTTGCCGCTGTTGGTGCTGGTGGGCGCCTTACCCGTGCCTGCATTGCTCGGACTCATCGCCCTGCCGCTGAGCCTGCGTGCCGCCGCGGATGTGCTGCGCTTCGCGGCGACGCCCGCCCGGCTCGCGCCGGCCATCCGCCTCACCATCGCCGCCATGCTGCTGCACAGCGTTACGCTGTCCTTGGGGCTGGTGCTCGCCGCCTGATAGCGCGTACTGCTCCGCGGCTCTGTGTGACGAGCGGGACGGGGATACGTCTCAGGCCGGGACGTGCTGGTCGAGGAATTCGCGGATGAACGAGGCGGGTCTGCTGCCGGTGAAGCGGCCCACTTCCTCGCCGTCCACGAACAGGATCACGGTGGGGAATCCACGCAGGCCGTAGCGGCCGCACAGCTTCATGTTCTCGTCCGCGTCGACCTTGGCCAGGCGCACACTGCCCGCATACTCTTCCATGACCTTGTGCAGGATGGGGGCGAGCGAAAGGCACGGACCGCACCAGTCGGCCCAGAAATCCACGAGCATGGGGACTTCGGCGGATGCCTGGAGAACCTTGTCGTCGAAATCCTCGACGGTGGCTTCGAAGATGAGTGTGTTGTTCATGAAACCGATGTGATTGAGAGGCTGCTCAAGTGTGGGGGGCGGTCAGACACGGCGCAATTACCCGGATGGGCTATCCCTGATGGCAAGAGGCGCGTTGCCTGGTTCGCGACCGTACACTCACGCCATGCCTCTGTATCCGACCTTCTCACATCCTTGGGATATGACGCCCCGGGAGGCCGTGGCCCTGCAACGGGAGCTCGCTCCCCGCGTGCAGCGAACGGGGCGGCTCGATGCGGTGCGTTGCGTGGCGGGTGTGGACGTGGGTTACGAACAGGGCGGCGCCGTGACCCGGGCAGCGGTGGCGGTGCTGGATTTTCCCGGGCTCGGGCTGCGCGAGCAGGTCGTGGCGCGGGCGCCGACGCATTTCCCTTATGTGCCGGGATTATTGTCGTTTCGTGAGATCCCGGCCGTGCTCGAGGCCTTCGCCGTTCTCGAAAGCACACCGGACCTGGTGCTCTGCGACGGGCAGGGCCTGGCTCATCCGCGCCGCTTCGGGCTGGCTTGTCACCTGGGCGTGCTCCTGGACGTAGCCACCATCGGCGCCGCCAAATCACGCCTGCTGGGCGAGCACGCCGAGGTGCCGCCGCAGCGGGGCGCCTGGGTGCCGCTCATGGACATGGGCGAGGTCATAGGGGCGGTACTGCGCACCCGCACGAACACCCGCCCGTTGTTCGTTTCCATCGGCCATGCCCTCGATCTGGAGGAGGCCATCCACTGGACCCTCGCCTGCACGCCGCGCTATCGCCTCCCGGAAACCACCCGCGCGGCGCACCGGCTCGCCTCGGGTTAGCAGACGTTTTCTCCCGCCAACACGCCGGGACGCCAGGGAATCATTCTTCTCTCCCCTCGCGCTCTTAGCGTCTTGGCGAGATCAAAAATTCGTTCATGTGGGATCAGTGGTGGGTCGCCAGTTGCGGCGTTCCCGACAGTTGCACGGAAACGAGCCGCAGCTCGTCGCCGCTCATCAGTTGGGTGCGAATGCCGCTGCAATGGCCGCACAGCAGACGGTTGGGGGTGGTGTCGGTTTCCGCGCCGCAGGTCAGGCAGCGCACGCGCACTGCCGCACTCTCGATGATCAGCTCGGCGCCCTCGGCGCGGGTGCCGGCGCTGGCGAAGGGGAAGGCGTCGGCCAGCAGGTTCGGTTCGATGCCGGAAAGCGGCCCGACGCGCAGAACTACCTGTTCGACCCGCTCGGCATGATGCTCCCGGGCGATGTCCAAGACCTCGCGCAACAGGTCCTGGCAGACTGGGAGTTCACGCATGGCCGACGTCCACCGCGAGCATCTCGGCGGGCAGTGCCCAAGTGGCGCGCGCATCATCGGAGGCGAGCTTCTGGAGCCCATGGTCGCCCGGGATGACCGGCTCGCCCTGTGACATGGGCAGGCTGATTTCGCGCTCGATGCCCCCGGCGTTGCAGCGTGCCGTACGGCCGTCGAGCTGGATCACCTGCATGGGGATGCCGAGGCACATGACAATGTCCGTTGCGGCGAGCGGGGCCAAAACGCTGGCGGCATACTAAGCCATCCATGCAGCGCCCTCAATGCGTGGTTGCGTCGCCGGGCCATCATCACCTCTCTCGTCATGACGCCTTCAGACTATTGCGAAGATCCCCGTAACCGGTTTACGTTGGCTCGGCTGTCAAGGGCCGGGTATCGGCAATGCGCTCTTGGCGGAGGCGCGGCGCCCATGCGGAGTGCATCGAAGGCGGTACCCCTGGTTTCACCTTAGCCGTTTCCTGCCGACACCGGTGGGTTCGCGTCATCGATGTCTCTGGACCGGCGCCCGGCGATCGTGGTGGACATGGAACTTGGGCGCTGCACCGGTCCTGGGGAAACCCGCGAATTCGCCATGAACTTGCTACAGGAACGGAACCATGGGACTCGATGACATCCACGTGGGTGTGGTGAACGGCAACGGCAACGGTCGGGCGTTGCTGAACGAAATCGCCCGCCTGCTCCAGCACCTGCTCGAAACCGGTGAAAGTGCCAGCATCGATCTCGCGCGGCTGCCGCTTTCCGGCGAGGACTATGACCTGCTGGATGAGGTGCTGGGTGAAGGCGAGGTCCATGCGGAAGTGTCCGCGCTCGGCGCTACCGAAGTGGTGGAGACGGGCGTCCCGGGCGTTTGGTGGGTGACACACTACAACGCCGACGAGGAAGTCATGGCGGAATTCATCGAAGTGGCGTTCTGTCCGGAGATCCTCCGCAGCGCCGCGGAAGACGTGAACGAGGGCCTCGAGGCCTTGCGCGCGCGCCTGTTCGAAGAACATCTGAGCGGTTGAACGCCGGCCGGGGGCGACCGGCACGGGCCGCGGGTTCAGGTGATGAGGCGCTGATCGGCGGTGGCGATGTCGCGCAGGAAAAGCCGCAGCTCCGCCTCGGCGTCCGCCCTGCTGTCGAACGGCCCATGATCGAGCCCTTCCCGCGTGGCGAAGTACCACTTGTCACCGACACTGAACAGACGCCCGGACCGAAAAGGGACCGGGCGGTCCTCGCCCTGTCTGTTTGCACGCATGCCATCACTCCTTTGGTTTGCCCTGCGTCTACCAATTACTAACGTCCGACAGGCGCCTGTCAAGCATGGGTCCTCAACTTGTTCGTTTTGCGTCGAGCCCATGAACCACAGCAAAAAGCGTGAACCAAGTCAGGTTTCGGTGTTGCTGCGGTGGGCGGCCTTGAGTCTGTCACATACCCCTGCTACCGTCCGCGCTGGCCGGCTGGACCCGTAGTTTGGTGCAGAGTTTCCGGCAACTGAAAGGAGGCTTTTCCATGTCCCAGGTAGACAAGGCAGAAATCCTGGCGCTGATTCGTCGCGCCAAGTCATCCCACATCCGCTGGCGTTCCTATGCACAGGGGTTGGTCAACGGTGTCCCGGTCGATGACGACAAGGCCCCGGTCCGGCACACCGACTGCCGTTTCGGCCAGTGGTATTTCGGCGAAGGCACCCGCTTGCTCAGCGACCTGGAGGTGTTCCGGAACATTCAGGCTCCGCACGAGATGCTGCACGGCATTTACGAGCAGATACACGGCCTGGTGGCACGCAACGAGCTTGAGGCCGCCATGGGCAAGTTGCAGCAGTTAGTGGAGATTTCCCGCACCCTGCTCGAGCAGATCGAGCTCCTGGAACAGGAAGTGAACGCTCGCTGGTAGGCGCGGCCTGACGCGATTTTTCGATGAGTCCCCGTTGTTTGTACGGCCGTCCAGCGGTGGCGTTTACCAGCGCGTGCCGAGACTCAGACCCAGGTAGTCACCGCCAAGACCGGTGTCGTCGATGCCGAAATCGCGGAACTCGCCTTCGGTGAACCAGCGACGGTAGTCGATGCCGAACGAGTCCCGTCCGACGATCCATTCCACACCGACACCGAGGTGAGCGGTGGGCGAGGCGGTCTCTTCTTCCACGGTCCGCGGCACGCCGCCGGCCGTGCCGCTGGTCCGCAAGCGACTGCCCTGGAATCCCACCGCGGCCATGGCGTAGGGCCGCAGCGCGCCGCGCGGCGGCTGCAACCGGAGGCCGTAAGTGATCGCCGCTACCGTGAGTTCGGTGGTGTTACTGGCGGTATCGAGTGTGGGCGGCAGGGCCGGGGTGTCGTAGGAGCGCTCCGAGAGCCAGAGCTCCAGGTTGGCGGCCAGCAAGCCATCCAGCGCGACGGGCGACGAGGCGCTCAGGCCGACGGTGAAGCGCGGGCTGTCATTGCGCAGGCCCGTGGGGCTTTCCTCGCCGTCGAGCGAACCCAGCAGGACGCGAAAGGAAAGTTCGGGCTCGCCGAAGGGATCGCGCGGCTGTGCGCAGGCGCCCGTGGCGGCCAGCGCCAGCACCGCCATAAGAACCGGTTTAAAGCCGTGTTGCCCCATTCCACCTCCGCCGAACTGTGCGCCCCGATTCGCCCTGACTGTAACCCAGGAGCGACGCCGCAGTGGAGCGTTCCTGTCACGGATTCAACGTGGATGGATTCCGGCTGCGCCGGAGGATGAAAGCACAGCGTCCCGCTATCGGCCTCTGTTTCTTCCCGAGCTTGCTGCCAAGCGGGGCCGCCACGAGGGCGGCCGTGCGCGTCCACTGCTTTGCCAGCCCGCCAGGCAGGCCGTTTCAGCCCGTCACCATGACCAGGTCGATGGGAACCGGCGAGATCACCACCCCCTCCGGTAACAGGTTGTCGGAGCGCAGTTTGACCGAGGTGGCCTCCTCTTCCACCCAACACACGGCGTAGCGCATCAACTCGTTGGCGTTTTTCAGCGCCAGTTTCTTCTTGATGTTTTCGCGATGGGCATCCACGGTCTTCACCGAACGGTGCAGGCGCTGGGCGATTTCCGACGAGGACAACCCGAGGCCGAGCAGACGCAGCACTTCGATTTCCCGGTTGGTCAACGGCAGGTGCGTGGCGGCGGCCTGGGGCTGGTCGCTCACATTGGACATGCGGGCGAGCAGTTCATCGGAGGCGTAGTGGCCGCCGGCGGCCACTTTGCGAATGCCAGCGAGCAACACATCCGGCGCCTCGCTCTTCATTACGAAGCCCCGCGCCCCCGCGGCGATGGCGCGGTCACCGTAGCGCAGTTCGTCGTGCATGGTGGTGACCAGCACCGGCACCTGGGGATAACGAGCGGTCAGGAGTTTGATGAATTGCAGCCCGTCCACGTCGGGCAAAGTCAGGTCGAGAAGAATTACGTCGACGGCGATTTTTCCCAATGCACAAAGCGCTGCGTGGGCATCCCCTGCTTCGGCCACCACCGCAATGTCCGGTTCGCGGCTGGGCAGCGTGACCAGGCCGAAACGCATCACATCGTGATCTTCGATTACCAATGTTCTTATCGTTTTCACTGCCTACTCTCCTGTTTTTCCATTTCCCTGAAGCTGCATATCGAATCGCCGATTCCGCGGGTTGTGAATCGATGTCTGTCAAGGAAACCAACGTCAGAACTCCGCTACTCCCTTGTGCATCAATACCCAAACTCAAATGAATAGGGAATATCCTGAGAGTTTCGCTTCGCCCCCCGGTTCACAATCGCTGCGGCCCTAACAATCATCAGGCGAACGGGTGACCATTTGATGACTTCGCGTGTTGCGCCCGCTTCACAGTATGAAGTGCGTTTTCTGCTCTGGTTATTCCCCTTTCTGGTCGCCTTGGTACTTGCCGTCTTGTGGCTTCGCGACACGTCTGCCCCCCTTTCGGTGATCCTCGTCGCCGCGGTGGTGATGAGCTGGCTCCCGCCCGTGCTTGCGGCGCGTTCCATGCACCTCGGCCTATCGAATCTGTGGACCTACCTTGGCTTTGCTTACGGCCTGCTGGGCCTGTGTGCGGTGTGGTACACGGCACAGGCGAGCGCCACCGGCGACCTGGTGTGCGATCTGTCGCGCTGGGGGCGCGTCAGGCTTACCGAGGCGCTGCTGATCACCAGCGGGCTTTGGCTGGCGCGGGCACCGCGACCGGCCATCGCCTGGCCGTTGGCGTTGGGTGGCAGCGCCCTGGCGGCCAGCCTGTTTCCGAAACTGTTTTCTCCAGAGTTGCAAGTGCTGGCTTCGCTGGCGACCGCCGCCTTACTCCTGGCCGTCAGTTTGCACCTGCTCCGTCAGCAAAGTCGACCAGTCCAGGCCGGCTGGCTTGTCTTGGGTGCGGGACTTCAACTGACGTCGGTGCTGCTGCTGTTGATGTTGCGCCCTGAGCAGGCCGCCGGATGGACCTTCGCCACTGCCGCCATGTTGAGTGCGGGCGGGTATGCGGCGTGCGTGACCGGCCTGTTCCGGGCGGTCGGCCTGCACGCGCGGGGCGGGGGTACTACCGTGTCCCGAGCGGATGCCCGCGCGTTGGCAGACTTGCTGACCTACGAAACCTGTTCGGTGCTGCTGGATACACAGCTGCGCATCCATGGCGCGAACCGCGCCTTCGCCACGGTCGTAGGGCATGAATGCGAAACACTGCCCGGTCGTTTCATCGGCGAGTTCGATCTGGGAATCGACGTGGTGACATGCTGCCGCGCTGCCGAACGCCAGGCCCGTACGCTGCTCATCTCCACCACATCGAGCCCTGGCGCAGCGTCTCCTTACGCCTGGCGCGGTAGCATCCAGCCCGTGGCCGGTGAAGACGGCACCTTCGAATATCTGCTCGTCAGCCTAGTGGATACGAATGCGCGCCAACCTGTATTGGCGGGTTGCTTGGGCGAGGGCTCGCGGGCGATTCTTGAGCACGTGAGTGACGCGATCATCGTCTGCGACCTGAATGGCGCCATCGCGCAGGTGAACGGCGCAGCGGAAAAAATGACCGGCTATGCGCAGCACCTGCTCACCGGCATGACAGTGTTCGACCTGCACTCGGATGTCCACCCGCGCGTTCGCGCGGCCTTCCACAACCTGCGTAACGGCATCCCGGTGCGGCTCGAGTTTCCGTTGCTGCGGCGTGACGGCAGTTGCGGACACGTGGAAGTGGCTGCAGCGCCGTTCCGCGCGGGCGAGCAGCGCCTCGTCATGGCAAGTCTCAGGGACATCACTGATCGCAAGCTGGCCGAGGAGCAGTTGCAGCGCAGCGAAATGCGCTGGCGCGCCGTCTTTGACAACGGCGGCACCGGTATCGCCATGATCAGCCCCGACGGCCGCATCATGAACGCGAACGCCGCCATGTCCGACATTTGCTGCCATGACGGCGACCACCTGCCCGACCTCGCCTGGGAGGGCCTTTTCACGGACGCGCCGCCCCTTGCCCAGATAGTGGCCACGGGTGACGGTTACTCCGGCCGGCATCGCCTGCACACGGGAGACCGGCAGTTGCGCTGGGTGGATCTGACCCTGAGCGCCGTGCGCACCGATGCCGGGCAGGTCGACTTCTTCATCGTGATGGCCACCGACGTCACCCACACCCACTTGGCGGAACTCGGCAGGCAACGTCACCAGCAGGAGCTGGAACAGGCGAACGCACACAAGTCCCGCTTCATCGCCTCGGCCAGCCATGACCTTCGCCAGCCGCTGCAGGCCATGAGCATTCTCATCCACCTGCTGGACGAGCGCAGACTGGACGACCACAACCGCGAGATCATCACCCGCCTGCGGGAGGCGGTGGGCAATCTGGGCGACATGGTCGGTGCGCTGCTCGACCTGACCAAACTCGATGCCGGGCTCGTCGTGCCCGACATCGCGCCGGTGAGCCTCGAGCGTGTGATGCGCGTCATCAAGGAGGAGTTCGGGCCCATCGCAGAGTCCAAGGGCCTCCACCTGGAGGTGGAGACCTCGCGGGTCTGGGTGCGTAGCGACCGGCATCTGCTCACGCGCATCGTCCGCAATCTGGTTGCGAACGCCATGCGTTATACCAACGAGGGTGAGGTACGGGTAGGGGTGCGCACCGAGGGTGTGATGGTCGCCATCGAGATCGCCGATACGGGCGTCGGTATCTCCCAGACCGACCTGCCGCACATTTTCAAGGAATTCCATCAGGGTGCCAGCGGCCGCAAGCGTGAGGGACTCGGCCTCGGCCTGGCCATCGTCGAACACCTCGCGCGTCTGCTCGATGTACGTATTGCGGTGGATTCGGAGGTCAATCACGGGACCGTGTTCACCCTGTGGGTGCCGTTGCAGGAGCAACAGCCCCCGGTCACCGCGGGACAGCCCGAGGAGCCATGGATCCCAGCTCAGAAAGCGACCGCACTGGTGCTCGAAGATGATGCAGAGATCCGCGAGGGACTGGCGCTCTTGCTGCAATGCCAGGGATATCAGGTGGTGGATGCCGGTAGTTGCACAGAGGCCTTGCAGCGGATTGAAGGCAAAGTCGTTCCCTCGTTGGTGGTCGCAGACTACCGCCTGCCCGACGGCACCGGATTGGAGGTCATCCAGGCGATTCGCGAGCGGACACGCGGACAGGTGGCCGCCGTCATCCTCACGGGTGAACCCCTCGATGGCGTGAGGGCGGCCATTCAGGACACCGATTGCGAGTTGCTGGGCAAGCCGGCCACCACCCGACAGCTGCAACGTGCCATCGCAGCTGCACAGCAGGACAACGTGGAGGCCTGACCCGCTACATACCGATCCAGTCGGCGTTGCACCCGGTCGTGGACTCTGACGGGAAGCTGGCGCCACAGTAGACGTTGTTGGGCGCACCGTTGTCGCTGTGGCGATGTTGCACCGATCGGATCTTGGACAGGGATGCTACGAAAGCATTTACCACGTCAGGATCGAACTGCGTGCCGCGGCCGCGTTTCAGATAGGCCAGGGCGTCGGTGCGTGACCAGCGCTTCTTGTAGGGTCGATCGGACGTCAGGGCGTCATAGACGTCGCACACCGAGGCGATGCGTCCGCACATTGGGATATCTTCGCCTGATAGACCCGCCGGGTAGCCTTGCCCATCCCAGCGCTCGTGATGCGTCAACGCGATCACGCGCGCCATTTCCAGCAGCTCGTCGTCGGTGCCTGCGAGTATCTCCGCGCCGATCACCGTGTGCTGCTTCATGATGGTCCATTCCTCGTCGCATAAAGGACCCGATTTGAGCAGGATCGCGTCCGCCACGCCGATCTTGCCGATGTCGTGCAGAGGGCTTGCGTGCCGCAGCAACTGCACCTGGCGCACAGGCATTGCCAGGCGACGGCCGATGATTTCGCAAAACAAGCCCACGCGTATCACGTGCTGCCCGGTTTCGTTGTCGCGGTATTCGGCGGCACGCCCCAAACGGTGCACCATTTCCAGGCGCGTCCAGTCGAGCTGGCGATTCTTGTCGGACATGCGCTTGCGCAACGTGGCATGTACGCAGCGGGCGTGCGTCAGGCGCACCTGGTCAGCCAACAGCCGCACCATGCGTGCGGCGATTTCGAATGGCGACCAGTGTGCGCAAACCACATCCGTGACGCCCAGTGCGTGGATATGCAAGCGTTCCTGCGGGTCGTCTTTCGCAATCATCACGCAGCACGGCATCGCGTGTTCGCGGCAGCCTTGCGCAAGCGCATCGATCGCGGCCAGTTCGCCGCGGGGTGAGTAACACAGCGCAACATCGCAGTTTCTGCCGGAGAACACCCAGTCGGGGCCATTCGGATAGGGATGATTCCGCACCGCGATGCCTTCCTGTTTAAGCAGTGCACACACCTCACGTAATTCCCGACCGCTGCCGCAAACCAGAACACGCGCATTACGTGCACGCCGCAAATCGCTGTTGGCCAGTACGGAAGCGTATCCGAGCGCCTGCATTGCGAGATCTCCATGAACCGTTGTCGTGATCGTGGATTCGCGCACAGACGCGGCAAATAGGACCGTTACCGATTGAGGGTGATATGTGTGCTACGTAGCCTGAATCTCCGCCCAAGAAAAACCGAGGGCTGACTCAAAGCGCCAATGCGTGCGCCACGGAGGTGTGACGTGCAACAGATCATCAAGGCTGCCATCGTCTCGAACGATCCCATCAGCAGCGCCGTTTTATCCCGCCTTATCAAGGAGTGGCCCAGCGCCCGCGTACGCTGCGAGACGTTTCCGTCGATGCAGGCGGCACTCGGTACCGACTGGATCGACGAGTCGGACGTCGTGTTCGTCTCGGAACTACCGGACGACGAGAATCTTTCGGAAGCCGTAGTGGCGTTGCGCCAGCGTGCATCCAGTCCGGTGTGCTACGTCGTGGCTCCCGATCGGGGTCAGACCGCATTGGCGGAAGCGCTGCGCGCCGGCGCGCGGGATTACATAAACCGCTACGTCGTCGATGAAGACGACGTGCACCGCTGCCTGTGGGGCGTGCTCCGGGCACAGAATCTCGCCTTGCGGCATGCAGCCGCCGCGCAGATGGCCGTGTCCTGAGGAGATGATGTCCGTGGATGCATCGGCGATGCAGGTCAAGCCGCTTCGTGAACGCTGGCGGTGGTGGACACTGATCGGCGCAGGAATAACCGTGCCGGTGGTCTGGTGGATTTCCCATCCCACACGGGAAGACGTGGCTATAGCAGGCGCGCTGGCCCTGGCGGCAAGTGCTGTTGCCCTTGTCCAGGCCGTGCGTCGCAACCTCCGCTTGCGCGGCATCTACGAAGCACGGATCGCCGATCTGGAAAAGGATTTGGCAGCCGCGGAGAGAGAGAGCCCGTCCGAAGCCTTGCGCGTGGTTTCCGATCTGGTCGGTATCTGGCGCAACCACGTCGCCAATGTGCGGCGGCAAACACAAGAGGCCGTGGAATCGCTGGCCCAACGTTTTGCCGACCTGGTGACGCAGATCGATCGCGGCATGGCCGTGGACCGGTCCGACGGTGACCAGCCCTCCATGGAGCAGGTGTTCGGCGACAGCGAGCATGCCCTGGTGCAAGTCGTCGATATCATCACCGGCGATCTGGATGCCAAACGGCGGACTTACGCCAAGGTGGGTGAGCTGCACTCTCTGGTGGAGGAGATGTCCTCCATGGCGGATGAGGTGGGTCGGGTTGCCTCGCAGACCAATCTGCTCGCGCTCAATGCCGCCATCGAGGCAGCGCGTGCGGGCGACGCCGGCCGCGGTTTCGCAGTGGTAGCCGATCAGGTGCGTGAGCTCTCGACCACTTCAGCCGACGCCGGCAGCCGCATCGCCGACCGCAGCCGTCGTGCCACAGAAAGCATCGGCATCAGCGTTGCGGCCATCGAAGCCATTGAGGCCCAGGACGCCTCCGCCTCGCGTCGAGCTCTCGATACCATCACCGAGGTGCTCCAGCGACTGCGAACGGCCATGCAACGGCTCAGCGAGGCGGAGTCGACCATGCGCACGGTAAGCCTTGGCATCCAGTCGGAGATCGCTTCGATTCTGGTCTCGCTGCAGTACCAGGACCGTATCAATCAGATCCTCGCCGCCATCGAAGCGTCCATGGACGAGTGCACGCAGGCGCTGGTGATCGGTGTCGACGATCCGAAGCACTTCAGTGAACTGCTCAACCGTATTCAGCACCTGTACACCATGCAGGAGCAGCGTGACGCCCACCATGGTCAGCAGACGGAAGTTGATACCGACCAGGCCATAACATTCTTCTGAGGTAACAACCATGTCCAAGACAATCCTCGTAGTGGACGACTCGGCATCAATGCGCCAAGTGGTGTCGATCGCGCTGAAAAGCGCGAGCTTCGAGGTGTTCGAAGCGGGCAGCGGTGAGGAGGCGTTGGCGTTTCTCGACGGGCGTCGTGTCAACCTGATCATCAGTGACGTGAACATGCCGGGCATCGACGGCATCACCCTGGTGCGGGAAGTCAAAAAACGCCCTGCCTACAAGTTTACCCCGGTGATGATGTTGACCACCGAGTCACAGCCGGAAGCCATCGAGCGCGGCCGGCAGGCCGGCGCCAAAGCCTGGATGATAAAGCCGTTCAAGCCTGACGAAATGCTCACCGCCATCAGCCGGATCATTACAGCCTGAGGGAATGTCATGTCGTTGAATTGCACGAAAACTTCGCAAGGTCGTTTCGCACTCAGTGGTGAACTCGACATCTATAACGCCAACGAGGCGAAAGCCGCCATGCGCGACATCGTCAGCGATCGTGATGCCGAGGTGGATCTTTCGCAGATCACCGAGATCGACTTCGTCGGCATTCAGGTGCTGCTCGCAGCGAAGCATGAGGCCGAGAGTAACAACGGCGCGCTGCACCTGAGCGAGCCCAGTCCGGTGGTGAAGGATGCCCTGGAGCTGCTGGGTGTGGAACCGGCAGTGGCGACGCCGCAGGAGGCGGGTGAGTCATGAACCTGGACGAGGCGCGCAAGACGTATTTTCTCGAGGCGGATGAGCTCCTTGGGGAAATGGAACACGGGCTCCTGGACCTTGAGCAACAGGAGGACCCGAGAGAACAGATCAACAGCCTGTTTCGAGGCGCGCACACCATCAAGGGCAACAGCGGCGTGTTCGGATTCGAACACGTGGGCCGCTTCACGCACCGCGTGGAAAGCGTGCTGGATGCCTTGCGCAACGGCCATTTGCAGGTCACCAGCGCGCTGGTGGGCGAATTGTTGCGCGCCCGGGACCACATGGCGGAACTGGTTGCGCTTGCCGCGGAGGGGCGCGATCCGGATGCGGACACGCTGGCCCGGGGTGAGGCGATCACTGCACAGCTCGAAGGGTTGGCAGGGCACAGCCCGTCTGCGGTCGCAACCGCAGCGCATGTGGAAGTCGATACCGGGAGTGAACGGCGCTGGCATATCGAGTGGAACATCGGTCCGGACATGCTCGGACATGGCCTGGACCCGCTCTCTCTGCTGCGTTACCTGCGCAGCAACGGCCGTATCGAAGCGCCGCAGCTTATTGGCTCTTTTCCGGCGCTCTCGGAGTTCAATCCCGAAAAGTGCTACCAGTCAATTCGCTTCGATTATGTCACCAGCCTTAGCGCGGAGGCGGTCCGAGAAGCCTTCGAATTCTTCCTCGATGAATCGGAACTGGTCATCAGCCCCGACGAGGCGGTGGCGGGCAGTGCGGTTGCGGAAGGGGAGGCGATGACCGAGGCCGCGCTCAAGTCTGCGATGATGGAAATCGCGACCGAGGGCGTAGTCGAGCGCAGTGGGGTCGAACGCGGGACAATCGAGGCGCCCAAGGATAAGCCGCGCGCCCGCCTCAGTCCGGCCACGGCCATTCGCGTGGATGCGGCGAAGCTGGATCAGCTCATCAACCTGGTGGGTGAACTGGTGATCGCCGGCGCCACCAGCCATTTGCTTGCGACGCAGCTCGGCAACGAGCAGCTCATCGAGGCCAACTCGGCCATGACGCGGCTGGTGGAGGATATCCGCGATTCCGCCCTGAATCTGCGCATGGTGCAGATCGCCGAGACCTTTGCCCGCTTTCAGCGTGTGGTGCGCGATACCAGCCAGGAGCTCGGCAAGGAGATCGACCTGAGTATCTCGGGCGGTGAAACGGAGCTCGACAAGACCGTGGTCGAGAAGATCGGCGACCCGTTGATGCATCTGGTGCGCAATGCCATGGACCACGGCATTGAGTCGCCGGACAAGCGGCAGGCCGCGGGCAAGCCGCGCAAAGGCACCGTATCCCTGAATGCTTTCCATGACTCGGGCAGCATCGTCATCCAGGTGGCGGACGATGGCGGCGGCATAGATCCGGACACATTGCTGGCCAAGGCTCGCGATGCGGGCGTCGTCGGGCCGACTCAGACGCCTAGCCATCAGGAGATCCTTCGTCTGGCCTTCGAGCCGGGCCTCAGCACGGCCAACAAGGTAACCAATCTCTCGGGGCGCGGTGTGGGTTTGGATGTGGTCAAGCGCAACATCGAGGCCCTGCGCGGCACAGTGGATGTGGAGTCGGAGAAAGGCAATGGGACACGGGTCTCTATTCGCCTGCCGCTGACCCTCGCAATCATTGACGGTTTCCGTGTCGGCGTAGCGAACAGTTCGTACGTCATTCCGCTGGATACCGTCATCGAATGCATCGAAATCGAGGAGCGCAACGAGGCCAAGCGGGGGCAGGCGCACTACATCAACCTGCGCGGCGAAGTACTCCCATTCCTGCGCCTTCGTGAACTGTTCCAGGAAGCCGAATCCTCCAGGGAACGGCGCGAGAACATTGTGGTGGTGTCTTATGCCGGACAGAAGGCTGGTCTTGTGGTGGACGAACTGCTTGGCGAATACCAGACCGTGATAAAGCCGTTGGGTCGGCTGTTTCGGGGCGTGCACGGCCTTAGTGGAGCGACGATTCTCGGCAGTGGGGATGTGGCTGTCATCCTCGATGTACCGCAGCTCATCCAGACGGCGACCCAGGCCGCAGCGAACAGCCAACGCCACGTCGTGGCCATGTAATCGAAAGCGAGGAGATGAAGATGTTCAGTCATATGCGAATTGGAATGAGGCTTGGCCTTGGTTTTGGTCTGCTTACGGTGATGCTGGCGGTGGTGGCCGTCATTGGCGTGCTGCGGATGGCCGATTTGAATCATGAGATCGAAGTGCTCGCCAACGACCGGTATCCGAAGACGGTATGGGCGAACACTATGATCGACAACATGAATGTGGCGGCACGTGCCGTGCGCAATGCGGTGTTGCTGGAGGATCCTGCACAGACGAAGCAGGAACTCGATCGCATAGTCGCGTCGCGAGGCGTCGTTGACGAACAAGTCAAGAAGCTCCAGGAGACGATTCGGTCCGATGAGGGAAAGCGGCTGTTGGATGCGCTGGCTGTATCGCGTGCGGCGTACGTAGGCGATCAGGATAAGATGATCGAACTGATCTCTTCAGGGCGCAAAGCAGAAGCCATCATGCTCCTCATGGGTGGCATGCGAGCCACACAGGCCGCGTTCATCGGCAACATCGAAAAAGTCATCGAGTTCCAGGGCGGGCTGATGGAGGCGTCCGCAAAGGGTGCAGAACAGAACTATTTCGCAGCGCGGACCCTGATGATTACCATCGGCGTCGTGGCTGTCGTGTTCGCCAGTGGCATTGCCTTCTGGATGACCCGAAGCATCACCCGTCCCCTCAACGACGCGGTACACGTGGCCGAGCAGATCGCCAGCGGAAATCTCGATATCCATGTGGAAAGCAAATCGCGCGATGAGACGGGGCAGCTGTTGCAAGCCATGGCGCAAATGGTCGGTAAACTGTCGCAGATTATCGGCGAGATCAACAGCGCCACGGAAGCCCTCTCCAGTGCTTCCGAGGAAGTGGCGGCCACTGCGCAGTCCCTGAGTCAGGGCGCCACGGAGCAGGCGGCGAGCGTGGAAGAGACCAGCGCGTCCCTTGAACAGATGGGCGCCTCGGTGAAGCAGAACGCGGAAAACGCCAAGGTCACCGACTCCATCGCCACCACCTCGGCGCAGCAGGGCAACGAAGGCGGCAAGGCGGTGCAGGAAACCGTCGATGCCATGAAACAGATCGCCGACAAGATCGGCATCATCGAAGACATCGCCTACAAGACCAACCTGCTGGCGCTCAATGCGGCCATCGAGGCGGCGCGCGCCGGTGAGCACGGCAAGGGCTTCGCGGTAGTGGCCGACGAAGTGCGCAAACTGGCCGAACGCAGCCAGGTGTCTGCCCAGGAGATCTCGGGGCTGGCGGGCGACAGCGTCAAGATCGCCGAGCGCGCCGGCAAGCTGCTGGAAGAGATTGTGCCCAACATCAAGAAAACCGCGGAACTGGTCCAGGAGATCACCGCCGCCTCGGAGGAGCAGGCGACCGGCGTGGCGCAGGTAAACACGGCCGTCTCCCAGCTCGACAAAGTATCGCAGCAGAGCGCGTCCAGTTCCGAGGAGCTGGCGTCCACGGCCGAGGAAATGAGCTCCCAAGCGCAGCAACTGGCCGCCACCGTGTCGTTCTTCAAGCTGGCTGAAGGTAATGGTCCGGCACTTGTGAAGAAGCCCTCCAAAGCGCGCAAGCCTGCTGAGGCGACCGGCAGTCAACACGACGAGCACGCGGTCGGTGACTTCGAGCGGTTCGGGCTGGAGGGCGCGTGATGGCAGGCGGGACGGCGGTGACTGCCCCGTCCAGCACGGGGGTGACAGGCTCGGTGGGGCAGACGGACAAATACCTCACAGTGAGCCTCGGCGAGGCGCGATTCGGCATACCCGTGTCGCGCGTCAAGGAGATTATCGAATGCGACGCCATTACACCGCTGCCGATGGCCCCGGCGGCGGTCCGGGGTACCATCAACCTGCGCGGACGGGTCGTCCCGGTGGTGGACCTGGCGGTGCGCTTTGGCCTTCCGTCCATGACCATCGGCCGGAGGACCTGCATCGTGATTGCGGAAGTGGATCACGGCGACAAGACCCGGGCCTTTGATTTCGGGCTGTTGATTGATGCCGTCAATGAGGTCGTCGATCTCGCGCCGGGCGATATCGAACGTGCACCCACCATGAACGGTTCGATTCGCACGGACTTCGCACTGGGCATGGGCAAGGTGCGGGGCGCCTTTGTGCTGTTGCTGAAGATCGAAGCGCTGGTGGCGGTGGCCGAGATCGAAAGCCTGACGTCTTCCCTGCCTCTGCCACTCCTGGATAGTGGAGGAACACCCCATGGATGAACTGACAACTCTCTCGAACGTCGGTGGCAGCGTCGAGTTCGTCGGCGGCAAGGTCCTCACCTTCACCGTCGCGAACGAGACCTATGCCATCGGCATTCAGGACGTCAAGGAAATCATCGAATACGGTGGTGTCACCCGCGTGCCCATGGTGAATGCGCAGGTCAACGGGGTATTGAACCTGCGTGGGCGCATCGTCCCGGTCATCGATCTGGCGGAACGTTTGCAATTGCCCGGCGAGGCCGCGGGAAAGCGTTCCTGCGTGGTCGTGCTTGATGTAAAGCACGGAGACGAGGTGGTTGAACTGGGCCTGATGGTCAATGCCGTCAATCAGGTCATCACCGTGGAGGCGAATGATTTGCAGCAGGCACCGAGCTTCGGAGCCCGTATCCGGGACGATTTCATTCTGTCCATGGCGCGAGTGGACGGGGAGTTCGTGATCATCCTCGACCATCCGGCGGTGCTGTCCATCGACGAGATGGCCGAGGCCGTGCCATGTATCTAATCACGCAGAAGAAACCCGCGCCGAATCCGGCGTGGGTTCCTCCCCCGCTGCACGAGAAAGAGTTCGGGCGGTTGCGCGGCCTGCTGTTCCAGTGGGCCGGCATCAGCATGAACGACTCCAAGAAGGCGCTGGTCAGCTCACGCCTGGAAACGCGCCTGCGGCAACTGGAGATGCGGAGCTTTAGTGATTACTGCCAGCGGGTCGAGGAGAACGACGACGAGCGGCAGATCATGGTGGATCTGTTGACCACCAACGAAACGCACTTCTTCAGGGAGCCGCGCCATTTCGAGTATCTCTCGGCTCACATCCTGCCCACATTGCCGCGGTCCGGAAACATCAAGGTATGGAGCGCCGCCTGCTCGACCGGCGAGGAGGTGTACAGCCTCGCCATGACCTTGTCTGAACACACGGGCCACGAAAACTGGAAGGTCCATGGATCCGACATCAGCCGTCGCGTGCTGGACGTGGCGAACAAGGCGGTCTACCCCATGGCGTCTGCAAGCGAGATTCCCCATCGCTATCTATCGCGCTTTTGCCTGAAGGGTGTGCGCAGCCAGCAGGGCTCTTTCACCATTGAGCAGAACCTCAAGCGCAAGACGGAATTCTTCCACATCAACCTCAATGGCAGCTGGCCGGAGCTTGACAAGTATCACGTGATATTTCTGAGAAACGTCATGATCTATTTCGATACCGAGACACGGCGCAAACTCGTCGCACGACTGCGCAATCAATTGCTGCCTGGTGGCTACCTCATCGTCGGTCATGCCGAAAGCATGACCGTGCTGGATGGCGGGTTCTCATGCATACGTCCCTCTATCTACCAATTGCGGTGAGGTGCCATGACCAGACGATGCACCTCCGTGCTGGTGGTGGACGATTCCGCCGTCATTCGGCGGGTACTGACGGAAGTGCTCTCTGCGGACCCGGACATCGAGGTGATGGGTGCGGCATCCGATCCGATCTTCGCCATGAATCACATGCAGCGGCGATGGCCCGATGTACTCATCCTGGATGTGGAAATGCCCCGCATGGACGGGATCACCTTTCTGCGCAAGATCATGGCCGAGCGGCCGACGCCGGTGATTATTTGTTCGTCGCTGACCGAGCAGGGTGCAGAAACCACCATGGAGGCGATGAGCGCCGGCGCTGTGGAGATCGTCACCAAGCCCAAGCTGGGCGTGAAGGATTTCCTCGAAACCGAGGGCGTGAATCTGGCGCGGCTGGTCAAATCGGCGGCGCGCATCCGTACCGAGCGGCTTGCCTCTCGTGTGGTGGCGCGGCGGGCGCCGGCGGCGGGGCCGGCGATGGCGATGGCGGAAACCACCGATCGGGTGGTCGCCATCGGTACCTCCACAGGAGGCACTCAGGCCTTGGAGGTGGTGTTGTCGGCGTTGCCCGCTGTCGTACCCGGGATCGTCGTCGTCCAGCATATGCCGGAAAAATTCACCACCGCCTTCGCGCGACGGCTCGACAGCCTGTGCAACATCGAAGTGCGCGAGGCAAAGGACCGTGACCGGATCATTCCCGGTGTGGCCTACATCGCCCCCGGGGGGCGCCACATGCTCATGCGGCGCAGCGGCGCCCAATATTACGTGGAAGTGCGCGACGGGCCTGTGGTTAACCATCACCGGCCGTCGGTGGACGTGTTGTTTCATTCGGTGGCCAAGGCGGCGGGGGCCAATGCACTCGGGGTGATCATGACGGGAATGGGTGACGACGGTGCGGAGGGCATCCGGCAGATGCGGGCGGCGGGTGCGCACACCGTGGCGCAGAACGAGGAGACGTGTGTGGTGTTCGGCATGCCTAAAGAGGCCATCAAGCGCGGCGGCATCGATGCGGTAATGCCCCTCGATGGCATCGCACAGGAGATCGTCCGGTTCGGCGCTGGTGCAGCTGCAAAGGCGGTCGTCAATGGCTAGGCCCGCGCTGCTGCTGGTGGAGGATGACCTGTCGACGCGCCAGTCGCTGGTGCGCATGACACACGCGCGCGGTTACCCGGTGCGGCTGGCCCATTCACCCACTGAGGCGCTCGGGATGCTCGATGACGTCGCGGTGGTGGTGGCGGATTTTCGTATGGCCGGCATGACCGGGGTGGAGTTCCTGCGCTGTGTGCGGGCGAAGCGGCCGCTCGCGGCCCGCTACCTGCTGTCGCGAGCGCTTGGTATTGCCAACGTACGTCGCGCCGTGTCGGACGGCACTGCCATGGCGGCCTTTTCCCAGCCCTGGCACGCGGGACTGCTGTTGTTCGCCATCCGCAAGGGCTTTGAATGCTACTGCAAGCATCGCGCGGTGGAACGCACGAGCGGAGCGGAGGCGGCAGATTACGCATCCCTGCCAATGGTGCATGCAGCTGCCGCGGGTGGGCCCATCAGTTTCCGGGGGCAGGCACGTACAGGGGCTGCGGCCCAAGGAGGCAATCATGCTGACGGAACTGAGAATTGGGGCGAGGTTGACGTCAGTTTTCGGCGTCGTGACGATTCGGAATGTTTTGCCAGGGGGACGGACTTCGCCGGCTTGATTGAACCTGTGTAGCGCTGGGTGGCCGGGGGAATTGGGCGTCGCTTCGCAACGGCACATGGACGCCACGGGCTTGGCCGGGCTGTGCACCGATTCGGGTGCCTAACAGCTGTTCGCACCCTGAAACATATGCCATCTCGCAACGAGGCGAAGATCGCAAAGGAGAGGCCGAGCGAGAGTAGCGGAAAATCGTGCGTCTGTTCCAGCCATTGGCATCTTCGTGTCGTAGCGAGAGTCAATCCAGGTGTGGCGTGGCTCGGAACAGTTATTTGGGCGCTCTATCGGGAATTGCAGGCACGGTCGCTGTGCCCGCGATGGGAGGCAACTATGCCGGAAAACTCACACCCGTTTCGAACACGGCCGGTGTGGAAATGCGCAACTCTGTCCCATGATCGGACAGCAGGGGCGACCGTCCGTGGCAGTTTGATTCTGACGCCCGTGGCCCGTGCATACCTGTGCCCCGGGTGGCGTATCCGACACCATCGGGAACCGCTCCAGTGCCCCGCACCCTGAGAGACACGGGCACGGCCGGATGTGATTGGCCCCCCGCAACGGGCGTCTGCGCCCCTTCGGTGCGGTCGGTGCAGAGGTGCGGACGTGACGTGAACAACGTGTGGATTGCCGACGACATCGATGTCCGGGCGTTCCGGTATCGCGTGTCCCAGAAACGTGGGAGCTCCGTTGTATCGGCTGCGTGCGAAGTGCGGCCGTGTGAAGCAATTCGGCTATCGGTCGGGAGGGATCGTGATCGTGATGAAGAACATGAAGATCGGAACACGCCTCGGTAGCGGCATAGCGCTCATTCTGCTTCCGTTGATTGTCGCCTGTATCGTAGCGCTCATCCTGTTTCAGGGAGTGATTGTGGCCAATCAGGAAGCGCGCGAGAAAATGGAGCAGGCGATTTTCCAGGTTAAAAAGGAAGTGGACCACCTGGACTGGACGAACCAGCTCAGTAACAGCTTTTTACTTGGCCGGGAGTTCACTGGACAGCTGGACTGGACGCGCTGCGACTTCGGGCAGTGGTATTACGCCTTCCGCGACAGCGGGGCGTACGCGCACGCGAGCCGGGAATTTCGCGAGGTCTTCGATGCGGTGGAGGACGAGCATCGCGCCTTGCATGCCTCGGCGCAGCGTATCGTCGCGTTGGTCCGGGAGGGCGCAAGTCAGCGCGCCATGGCCGTCTACCATGACGAGACCCTGCGTCTGCTCGCCCAGCTGCGCAGCCGCTTGGGGGCGCTTGATGCGGCGCTGACCCACGAGCGCGACGCCGCCGTGGCGAACGCGGACCGCCTCGCCGGAACGGCTCGCCTGCTGGTGGCGGCCGCCCTGGTGATTGCGTGTCTCATCGCCGTACCGCTTGCCTATGTGCTGACCCGCAGCGTTACGCGCCCGCTCGGTCACGCGGTGGATGTCGCCAATCGGTTGGCCCAGGGTGATCTGTCCGTACGTGTGGCGGCCGGGTCCGGCGACGAGACCGGTCAGCTTCTGCTCGCGCTGCGGCGCATGCTGCAATCGCTGTCCGCGGCGGTCAGCGAGGTGAACAGCGTCGCCTGCGCCTTGTCGAGCACCTCGGCCCAGGTGAACGGAACGGCGCAGTCGCTCAGCGCTGGGGCGAGCGAACTCGCCGCCAGCGTGGAGCAAACCGGCACGTCGCTGGCGAGCATGACCGCCAGGGTCCAGCAAAACACCGATGACGCGAGGGCGACGGATGCCATCGCGGCAGCGGCGGCTTCACAGGCTTCCGATGGCGGGCGTGCCGTGCAGGCGACCGTGCTCGCCATGCGCAGCATTACGGATAAGATCTCGCTGGTCGAGGACATCGCCTACAAGACCAATCTGCTGGCGTTGAATGCCGCCATCGAGGCCGCGCGCGCCGGCGAACACGGCAAGGGATTCGCTGTCGTGGCGGACGAGGTGCGCGCGTTAGCCGCGCGAAGTCAGACCGCGGCGCAGGAAATCCGGCAACGGGCCGGGGAGAGCGTGCAGGTGGCCGAACAGGCGGCGCGTCTTCTGGACGAGGTGGTGCCCGGCATCCGGCACACGGCGGAGTTGGTGCAGAAGATTGTCGAGTCCTCCAACGAACAAACCGGCGAGATTGGCCAGATCACCAGCACGGCGCGGCAACTGGACGATGTCTCGCAACAGACCGCCAGTGCGTCGGAGCAGCTCGCGGCATCAGCAGAAGGTGTGAATGTGCAGGCGCAGGAACTGACGCAGGCGATGGCCTTCTTCAAGCTGTCTCGCGAACAGCTTGGCAAACCCCGTGACGCCCGTGGACTTGTGGTATAACCGGGTCACAACAATCAATGAAAGGGACTCTCGTGGACGAGCAGAAATTCCTGGTTCGCGAACGCCTCGATGCACTGTTTCGCGTAGTCGTCGAGGCGGGCTACGCGATTGTCGGGCCCCGGCGTCAGGACGATGCCATCGTGTTCGCGCCCCTGACCTCCGCGGATGAACTCCCGGCGGGGGTACGGGATGCACAAAAGCCCGGCGAATACCGCTTGTCCGAGTCGGCTTCCCCGCGACGGTTTTCCTTTGCCAACGGTCCGCAGGCCCTCAAGCCGCTCTTCTTCGCCGCCCATGAACCACTGTGGGAGAGTACTCACGATCAGGGTCGCCTGTCCTTCACCGCCCTGAAACCCACCGGGGAGCGTCTGGCGGTCATCGGTGTGCGGGCATGCGACCTCGCGGCCCTTGCCCTGCACGATGCCCACTTCGCCCATGACGCCCACTACACGCGCCGGCGTGCAGGCGCATTGTTGATCGCGGTGAATTGCAGCCATCCGGCAGCGACCTGTTTCTGTGCTTCCACGGGCGACGGGCCGGTGGCGAGCGCCGGTTATGATTGGATGCTCGACGAACTGGACGACGGTTATCTCGTGCAGGCCGGGTCGGAGGTCGGGCGTGCACTGCTCGCACGGTTGCCGACGACGGCCGCATCCGCCGAACACAGCAACGCAGCCGGGCAGCAGCGCGCTGCGGCGGCCAGGCAGCAGCGCCGCCTGCCTGGGCGTAACCTCCAGGCGGGTCTGTTCGCGCAGCTGGAGCACCCGCGCTGGACCGAGACCGCCGTGCGTTGCCTGTCCTGCGGTAATTGCACATCGGTCTGCCCCACGTGCTTTTGCAACACGCAACTGGACGAGGCCGCGCTCGATGGCACGCAGGCGGGCCGCGTGCGCGTGTGGGATTCATGCTTCACGGAAGGCCATAGCTATATCCACGGCATCGTGATCCGCGACGACACACGCAAGCGTTATCGCCAATGGCTCACCCACAAGCTCGGCAGCTGGCACGCACAATACGGCCGTTCAGGCTGCGTGGGCTGTGGGCGTTGCATCACCTGGTGCCCGGTGGGGATCGACCTCACCGAGGAAGTCGCCGCCATCGTGGGAGAGAATGCATGAGCGCCGTCCAGCCCTTCCAGGTCCCGCACGAGGCGGAAATCGTCGAGCGCATCCAGGAGTCGCCGAGCATCTACACGTTGCGACTGCGCTTCACCGAGCCGGCCGTGCACGCCGGCTATGGCTTCGCTCCCGGGCAGTTCAACATGCTTTATCTCTACGGCGTGGGCGAGGTGCCCATCTCCATCGTCTCTGATCCAGAGGACGATCACCTCTTCGACCACACCATCCGCAGCGTGGGGCGTGTGACCCGGGCCCTGGCCAATCTGCAACAGGGGGCGCGTCTGGGCGTGCGCGGCCCGTTCGGCCGTGGCTGGCCCATGGCGCAGGCGGAAGATCGCGACGTGGTCATCGTTACGGGCGGCCTGGGTTGTGCACCCGTGATGTCGGTCATCAACTACGTGCTGCGCCGGCGTGAACGCTTCCGGCGCCTGGTGATCATCCAAGGTGTCAAGCACGCCGACGACCTGATCTGGCGCGAGCGCTACGAGGCCTGGGCAACGCTGCCGGACACGCAGGTGTTCGTCGCGGCGGACAAGGCCGGCCCCGGCTGGCCGTTCCGCGAGGGACTCGTCACCGAGCTGCTGGGCGACGCGCAGCTCGATCCGCACAACAGCACCGTCATGATGTGCGGCCCGCAAGGCATGATGCAGGCGGTGGCCCGCGACCTGTTGTCCCGTGGCTTCGACGAACGTGACCTGTGGCTGTCCATGGAGCGCAACATGCAGTGCGGCCACGGTGTGTGCGGCCATTGCCAGATGGGCGAAAAATTCGTGTGCAAGGACGGGCCGGTGTTCTCCTATGACGAGATCAAACACCTGCTCGCGGCGCGTCTGTAGGCGCCGACACCGTCGGCGAACCTGGTTCGGATAACCGCCGGGCTGAGGGTTCGCCCGCGATACTTTCAGTCGTGCTGGGGGTGGTCACGTAGCCGCTGCGCGGCAACGTGACCTACGCGATGGGGCCTTCGATCATTTGCGTTCGTTGGCGGACAAATAAAGAGAACAAACAATGAAACCGAGAGTCGCGGTTCACAAGTTCAGTTCCTGTGACGGTTGTCAGCTCGCCTTCCTGAACCTGGGGGAGGGGCTTCTCGCGCTCGCGAGCATGGTGGAAATGGTGCATTTCGCCGAGGCCGGACTGCTGAACGAAGACGCACCGGTGGACATCGCCTTCGTGGAGGGAAGCATCAGCACGCCCCACGAAGCAGAACGTATCCTCCGGGTGCGCGAGCATAGCCGTTTGGTGGTGACCCTCGGCGCCTGCGCGACTGCCGGTGGTATCCAGGCGCTGCGTAACATGGCGGATGCGGACCGCTGGGTGGCCGGGGTGTACGCCCGCCCCGAGGTGATCGATATCCTGGCCACCTCGACGCCCGTACGCGATCACATCCGCGTCGATCTGGAACTCTGGGGCTGCCCGGTGAACAGCCGCCAGGTCATCGAGGCGGTGCGCTCACTGCTGTTCGGTGCCCTTCCGCGCGACCATCACGACAAGCTCTGTCTCGAGTGCAAGCGCAGAAACCAAGTCTGCGTGCTGGTGGCCAAAGGCGAGCCGTGCATGGGGCCGGTCACCCGCACCGGTTGCGGCGCTCTGTGCCCCGGCGTCGGGCGGGACTGTTTCGGCTGCTATGGTCCGGCGGAGAATCCCAATACCGGCGCGCTGGGCCGGCGCTTCGCCGGACTCGGCTTCGTGCCCGAGGAGGTCGCGCAACGCTTCCTGTTCATCAACAGCGGCGCCGAGCCGTTCCACAGTGAAGGGTTGCGCTGGCAGGGAGCAGAACAATGAACAAACGCGAAATCGCCATCCATGTCCCGGTGCTCGCCCGTGTGGAGGGCGAGGGGGCACTGGACCTGCACATCAGCGGGGATCGCATCGACCACCTGCGCCTGCGCATCTTCGAACCGCCGCGTTTGTTCGAGAAATTCCTGGAAGGCCGCAGTTTCCGTGACGTGCCCGACATGGTGGCGCGCATCTGCGGCATTTGTCCGGTGGCCTATCAGATGAGTGCGGCGCATGCCATCGAGCAGGTCTTCGGCATGGACCCGGGCCCTTGGGTCCGCGACATGCGCCGGCTGTTCTATTGCGGCGAATGGCTGGAGAGCCATGCGCTGCACGTGCACCTGCTCGCTGCGCCGGATTTCCTCGGCTTCCCCACGGCCATTGCCATGGCGCAGAAATTCCCGGAGGAGGTGCGCCGCGGCCTGCAATTGCAGGAACTCGGCAACGCCATCGTGCGTCTGCTGGGCGGACGTTCGGTGCACCCGGTGGGCGCGCGCATCGGCGGTTTTTCCCATGCGCCGAGTCCCCAGGCGGCGGCCGACTTGCTCGCCAGGCTCGAGGCGGCCGTGGCCGATGCCGAGGCGCTGGTGCACTGGGTGGCGTCCCTGCCCATGCCCGACGATGTGCAGGCGTTCACCTGTGTGAGCCTGCGTCATCCCAACGAATATCCTATGAACGAAGGCCGCCTGGTGTCGAACCACGGCCTCGACATGGACATCCGCAGCTATCGCGAACGCTTCAGCGAATTCCATGTGCCGCATTCCACGTCCCTGCATTCGACGCTCGACGGCAAGCCGTATCTGGTCGGGCCGCTGGCGCGCCTGAACCTGAACATGGACCGGCTGCCGCCGGCGGTGGCGAAAAACCTCGCGGCCACCGGCATCCGTTTCCCGAGCAGCAACATGTTCCACAGCGCCCTGGCGCGCGCGGTGGAGATCCACCTGGCGCTGCTGGAGGCGATCCGCATCCTGGAAAACTACCGTCCCGCCCAACCGCACATCGCGCCCACGCCGCGTGCGGGCGTCGGCTACGGCTGTACGGAGGCGCCGCGCGGTTTTCTGTGGCACCGTTTCGAAATGGATGGTCAGGGGCGTGTGGTGAATACGGAGATCGTCCCGCCCACGGCCCAAAACCAAGCGCGCATCGAGGAGGACCTGCACCGCTCTCTGTTGGCCTTCGGTCTGGATCAGCCGGAAGAGGCGCTGCGCCTGCGGGCGGAAACCGTCATCCGCAACTACGATCCCTGCATCTCCTGTTCCACACATTTCCTGCGTCTCAATCTGGAACGGCAATGAAACCGCTGGTGCTCGGCGTCGGTTCGCCCTTCGCGGCGGACCGCGTGGGCTGGTGTGCTGTGGAGGCACTGCAATCGCGGTTCGGCGATGCACTGGCGTTCGAGTGCTGCGATCGCCCGGGAGCGCACCTGCTGTCATTCCTGCGCGGGCGCCCGTGTGTGGCGATCATCGACGCCTTGCTCGGTGTGACGGCGGGGAGCCTGCATGTGCTGCAACCGTCCGACCTGGCTCGGGACGCCGGCACGGCGGTGCACGGCTTCGGCGTGGCCGACGCCCTTGGCCTGGCGGAGGCCTTGGGCGATCTGCCGCCACGCCTGGTGCTCATCGGCATCGGGGTCGGCGCCGGCGAGGTGCTGCCAGAGGTTGATTGGGATGCGCTGGCCGCGCAGCTAACAAACCTGCTGGCGTAGCCCGGATGAAGCGCAGCGGAATCCGGGGAGTGCGATGCGAATAAAGGCGGTGGAAGAAAAGCGCAACAACCACGACTAGAGTTAGCGGATGGATGCCAGAAACACCCAACTTGCCCTGGAAGAACACGTGGCCGCCGCAGAGGCGCTGCTACCGGCCTGGTTCGTGCCACGCATGATGCGTGAGGACTGGGTGTACGGTTTGGTAATGGACTACGGCTCCATCATCGCCGTGGAACGGGTGCAAGCGGTGCGCCAGGCAGCGGACGGCAGCCTGTGGATGGACGTGAGGCTGGCGCCCGCCGACGACTACTGGAGCGGCAATTACGACCCGAGCGTCTTCGGCGCGCCCAGCTCGCGGCGCCAGGCCTCCATCAACTGCGCCCATGTGGCAGCGGCCTTCGAACTGGTGGATCACCTGGAAGCCGCACACGGCGAAGCACCGCGTACTCACTCCACATAGATCATCTTGCGGGTCATGCCGCCGTCCACCACGAAGTCCTGACCGGTGACGAAGCCGGCCTGCTCCGAGGCGAGGAACAACACCATGTCCGCCACATCCTCGGGACGACCCACGCGTCCCGCCGGGTGTTGGTCGTGGTCCTCCGCTCGCAGCTGCGCAGGCTGGCGTGCGCTGACCTTTTTCCAGGCACTCACGTCGATCCACCCGGGGCTCACACAATTGACGCGTACTTCGGGTCCGAGGCTTACGGCAAGGGCGTGGGTCAGCGCGAGCAGGCCGCCCTTACTGGCAGCATAAGCCTCGGTATCCGGTTCCGACATGTGCGCGCGCGTCGAGGTGATGTTGATGATGACGCCGTGCGCCTTGCACAGGTGTGGCGCTGCGGCCCGCGTGCACAGGAAGGCGCCGGTGAGGTTCACACCGAGGATGCGCTGCCAGGTCTCGAAGCCGAGTTCGGTGAGCGGCGTGGTAGTGAAGATGCCGGCGTTGTTCACCAGCACGTCCATGCCCCCGAAGCGTCGTACGCACTCGTCGACGCACGCCTGCACCTGCGCCTCCACGCTCACGTCGGCGGTGACGAAGGCGAGCGCCCCCTCGTGACGGTACTCGCCGAGCGTCTCGCGGCCAGCCTCATCGTCCGAATCGGCAATGCAGACGTTGTATCCGCTGCGCAGGAAGGCCAGCGCGATGGCCTTGCCGATGCCCTGTGCCCCGCCCGTGACCAGTGCTGTTTTCATGGGTCTTCCTCCTGTCGCGAGTATACCGGGGACGCCCCATGGCGAACCGCGTGGTGTTTTTGGCGAGTTCGGCTCCATGGAATCACTAGCACGATCAGCAAACCCTTGGCAGTCGGTGCGGAATACGTGTTCTACGCTCAAAGCGACTTGACACGCCAGCGAGGGAGAAACGCATGCAATTGAACAAGCTCATGACGCTTTTGTTCGCAGCCCTGCTCGGCCTTGGCATGGCAGGCTGCGATGGCGGTGGTGGACAGACCGGACAGACCGGCGATCAAGGCACCGCCGAACGCGCACCCACACCGCCTGCCGGCGGCGACGCCACCACCCCCGGCCAGCAACCGCCGCCCGGTGGGACCTCCGGCGGCGGGATGGGCCAGCCGTAATCGCAATCCGTCGTCGAGGCGCGTCCCGGCTGCGGGGCGCGCCAAAACGGCAGGGAGTACGTCCTATGAAATGGCAACGGGCAGTAGCGGCTGCATGGTTCGCGGTGCTGCTTGGCGGTGCCCTGACGGCTTGCGAGCGCGAGGGACCCGCGGAGCGGGCGGGCGAATCGGTGGATGAGACCGTGGAGCGTGCCGGTGAGGAAGTCGAGCGCTCTACTGATCGATGAATGACATCGGGCGGGTCGTGCCCGCTTCTTGCTTCTTGTTCACCGCCATTGCAGCGGGCATGGCCCGCCCTATCGGTGCTCGCGCGCCGACACCTTCAGCAGCACGCGGTCGAGCAGGTCGTGTGAACACAGGCGCTTGAGCGTCGCGAACAGATGGGTGGGGAAGGTCACGTAGTAGCGCGGCCGTGGTCTTGCCGACTCCAGCGCGTGCACCACCTTAGCGAGTACGGCCTCGGGTGGCAGGGTGAACGGCGCTGCCGGTCCCGGTTTTTGTAGGCGTTGCAGCGTGGCTTCGTAGCGCGTGCGGAACGGACTGGCCGCCATGTCGATGCGCGCATGCAGGTGCGCCAGGCTGTTGGCGCGGAAGCGGCTGACGATGGGGCCCGGTTCGACCAGGCTCACATGGATCCCGGTGCCGGCCAGTTCCAGGCGCAAAGTATCGGTGAGACCTTCCAGGGCGAACTTGCTGGCCACGTAGGCGCCGCGAAAGGGCAGGCCGATGAGGCCGAGTACCGAACTGTTTTGGATGATGCGGCCATGGCCCTGACGGCGCATCACCTTCAGCACCTCCACCGTGAGTTCGTGCGTACCGAGCAGGTTGGTTTCCAACTGCGCACGCAAGACCTCACGGCGCAGGTCTTCGACGGCGCCGGGCTGTCCGTAGGCGGCGTTGTTGAACAGGGCATCGAGGGTGCCGCCCGTACGATGCAATACCTCGGCGAGGGCGCTGCGAATGGACGCGGAATCATCCAGATCGAGGGGCAGGCTCTCCAGACCGATTTCCGTCAGACGCGTCACGTCCTCGCGCTTGCGTGCCGTGGCGAATACGCGGTGGCCACGTGCCGCCAGGCCTTGCGCGACGCACAGGCCGATGCCGCTCGAACACCCGGTAATGAGAATGGTGCGGGGGCTGGGTGTGCCCATGGGATCCTCCCTGGTGAATCGGGCGGATCATACGTGATTGCGCCGGTGAAACGGTCCTTGCCACGGAAGGGATCCGGCCGGGGGCCATTGGAATGGATTCCGAGTTGCGCTGGAATTGCGAACGGCCGTAGAAACTATGAGCAAGAAGGGCCGCCAGAGTACCCTCCCAACCGAATCATCACAAACGGGAGAGAGAAATGACTCAGGCGACCCAAGTGGAAGAAGTTAACG